>NZ_JAVDTY010000026.1:0-1151 GCF_031456075.1 Allobosea sp. BE125 | reverse complement strand
CGGATGAGCGGCTGTGTTGTTGGTCAAGGGTTTTGTGTTCGCCAGGGGGTGTTGTCTCTGACGATTGCGTTGAGGGTTGTGAGCAGCTTTCGGATGACGGCGACGATGGCGACCTTTTTGGGTCGTCCTCGCGTGGTGAGGCGCTCGTAGAAGGTTTTGAAGACGCCATTGTGCCGAATGGCGGCGAGCGCTGCCATATACAAGGTGTTGCGAACGCAGGTTCTGCCTCCCACGATGGTTCTGTGGCCGCGCATCATGCCGGAGTCGCGGTTCATCGGTGCGACGCCGACGAGGGCTGCGAGCTTCTGGCGATCGATGGAGCCAAGCTCGGGAACTTCGGCGATGAGAGTGCGAGCGGTGACATCGCCAATCCCGGGCACGGACTTGAGCAATGTTTCGGTCTCGCGCCATGCCGGCGAGTTCTTGATGCCGTCACCGATGGTGCGGTCGATCTCGCTCAGCTCCTTCTCCAGGAAGGCGATGTGTCGGGCGAGGCCTTTGGCGAGGCGCTTGTCAGGCATGCGCCGCGCGCGATTGGCCTCCATTCCGATCATCTCGATGATCTGACGGCGCCTCGCGACGAGTTCGGCCAGCCTCGTCGCCTCCGGAGCAGGGACGGCTCTCGCCTGTGGCCTGATCCGCTCGGCAAAGAGCGCGATCACTTCGGCGTCGAGGGCGTCGGTCTTGGCCAGTCGTCCCATGGCGCGGGCGAAGTCGCGGATCTGACGCGGGTTGACGACGCAGAGCGGCAAGCCTGCTCCGGCGAGCGCGGCCGCCACCGTGGTTTCAAACCCGCCGGTCGCCTCGATCACCACCAGGGCGACCGGGCAGGCCGCCAGGCGTGCCGTCAGCTCGTCTAACCCTCGGCCGTCGCGAGAGACGAAGAAGGCCTCTCCCGATGGTCGCAGGTGAACGTCGAGACGATCCTTGGATACGTCGATGCCGACGAAAACAGCGAGAGCTTCATCCATGACCCATCCTTGCAAATGCGGGCTCGGGCCCAAGCGGCTGTCCGGGTTCGGGACAAAAAGGCGGAAGCCGCACCTCGCTCATCCACGGGCTCAACTCACCCAAGGGGGGATCGGGCTGACTTCCGCCTCAAACCTCGCCGGTACAAAACCGACTGGCAAATCAAAGATACAAGGGGGCGC
>NZ_JAVDTY010000024.1:0-16965 GCF_031456075.1 Allobosea sp. BE125 | reverse complement strand
CTCAACTCACCCAAGGGGGGATCGGGCTGACTTCCGCCTCAAACCTCGCCGGTACAAAACCGACTGGCAAATCAAAGATACAAGGGGGCGCCGTGCCCTGTCAGGTTGGCGTCACGTTCGGCTAAATGGTGAATTCACAGCGCCCCCTCATCCGTCTCGGCTTCGCCGAGCCACCTTCTCCCGCCAGGGGAGAAGGGTTTCCCGCGCCCTTCATCCGGCACTTCGCTTCATCTCGCCCACGAGGGAGAGCAACCCCGTCCGCCGCCCCCCCCCCAGCCCCGCCTTGACAGCCCCCAGAAATTGTCTTCAAATATTAGTTATTGACATACAATAATAAAGGGGATGGCCATGGCTTCTTCTCTGACGCTGCGGATGCCGCGCCTGGCCGGCGCGTTCGCCGTTGCGATGGGCATCGCTTCGCTCGGCGCCGTTCCGGCCCAGGCGGAGAAGCTGACCATCGGGCTTGGCGGTTCCGTCAATTCGCTCGATCCGCATTTCTACTCGACCACGCCCAACAACCTCGTCGCCTTCCACATCTTTGACCGGCTGGTCGACCGCCTGGCCGATGGCAAGCTTGCGCCGGGGCTGGCGACGGCCTGGCGCGCGGTCTCGCCGACGATCTGGGAGTTCACCCTGCGCGAGGGCGTGACCTGGCATGACGGCAAGCCGTTCACCGCCGACGATGTCGCCTTCACGCTGAAGCGCGCGCTCGACGTGCCCAATAATCTCGGCGGCTTTGCCGGCATCATCCGGCCGATCACCGGCGTCGAGGTCGCGGGCCCCCTGCTGATCCGCCTGACCACCGCAACGCCGATCCCCAATCTGCCGAGCGACCTGACGCGGCTTGCCATCGTCTCGCGCCATGCCGGGCAGGACGCGACCACGGCCGATTACAACAGCGGCAAGGCCGCGATCGGCACCGGCCCGTTCAAATTCTCCGCCTATCAGCCGGGCGAGCGCATCGAGCTCGTCGCCAATGACGCATGGTGGGGCAAGAAGACCGCCTGGACGAGCGTGACGCTGCGGCTGATCCCCAATGTCGCGGTGCGCACCGCAGCTCTCCTGGCGGGCGATATCGACGTCATCGACCAGCCCTCGGCCAGCGACCTGCCGCGCCTGCAAGCCTCCGACAAGGTCAAGGTCGCCGAGATCGCCGGCATGCGCGTCAACTATGTCGTGCCGATGATCCAGCCGGCGCCCGACGCGCCGGCGGTGCTGGACAAGAAGGGGGTGAAGATCGAGCCCTCGCCATTGACGAAGCAGAAGGTGCGCGAGGCGCTCTCGCTGGCGATCAACCGCGCCGGCATCACCGAGCGTGTGGTGCTGGGCACGGCGACCCCGACCGGCCAGTGGCTGCCGGCCGGAATCCCCGGCTACGACGCCAAGACACCGGTCCCGGCCTATGACGTGCAGAAGGCCAAGGCGCTCCTCACCGAGGCCGGCTTCCCCGACGGCTTCCGGCTGACGCTCTCGACCGCCAATGACCGCACGCCCTATAGCGTCGAGGTCGCCCAAGCGCTGGCGCAGATGTGGAGCCGCATCGGCGTCGAGGTCGCGATCGATGCGATGCCCTTCAGCGTCTACTCCACGCGCGGCGCCAAGAGCCAGTTCGCAGCCTATCTCGGCAGCTGGAGCAACAACTCGATGGAGGGCACCGGCCTGCTGCGCGACCTCCTCGCGACCCGCAGCCAGCAGACCGGCTGGGGCCTCTATAACTGGGCGCAGTATTCAAACCCCGCGCTCGACGCGCTCACCACCGCGGCGATCAGCGAAGTCGACGAGGCCAAGCGCGACAAGCTGGTGCTGGACGCGGTCAAGCTTGTCTCCAGCGACGTCGCGATCATCCCGCTCTATCATTTCAAGAACATCTGGGCGACGCGCGCCACGCTGCGCTACGACCCCAGGATCGATGAGCTGACGCTGGCGACGGATGTGCATAAGGCGGGGAAGTGAGGGGCTGAGGTGCGCTAAGGTGGCTGGGAAATGAGCAAGGCTGAAAAGCGATCCTCCCGCTCATAGGCCTTGCTAGCGTCGCAGGATGTCAAGACGGCCGCATGCTCGACCATGAGACGAAGCGCGCGAGCAAGACGCTCCATCAATGCGGCGCATTTGCCTGGCTGCCGAGAAGCCCCGCGACCGCGACAAGGGGATCAAGGACGGCGAGTTCATCACCGTGCCGCACGGCGCCAAGCGCTGTCCGACGGCGCTGAACAAGTTCTGCGCGGTCGTCATGCCAGTGATCGGCGCGACGGGCCACGACCTCCGAAGCGAAGATGGAGAACGGGGTTGCGGCGAGAGGCGCTCGCATGTCGCCTTGAGCCGATCCAGCCAACCGAGGATCGAAGAAAATGGTCACGGATAGCCGTTACGTGATACCGCTTTCGCGGCTACCGTTTCCGTTTTGCAAGAAGGTCGCAGTGCCTTGCATGGATGGATGGTAGGATCGAGAATCAGCACTCGAATCGTACTTCACTCGGCAGACGACCGCTGGATCGAGTTCGAACGAGCAGAGGCAAAGTATCGGCTCGAAGCATATGCCAGAACGCCCCATCTATCTGGATTACCAAGCAAGTACGCCGATGGACGCTCGGGCGCTGGCTGTCATGGCGTCATATCTGACGGAGAGCTTCGGCAACCCGCATGCAGAGGAGAATTTGCACGGGCAGTCGGCAGCGCACGTACTCGCGCGCGCGCGCGGCCAAGCGGCAAGGCTGATAGGAGCCGATTCGTCGGACATTATCTTCACCTCAGGAGCCACCGAGGCAAACAACCTAGTCATCTCTGGTCTTTCCGAGGGATTGCGCGCGCGCGGGAAAAACCACCTCGTCACCGTCGCCACCGAGCACAAGGCGGTTTTGCAGGTATTCGAAGCGCTGGGTCGCCAGGGGCACGAGCTGACGATCTTGCCGACCGGTGGCGACGGGTTGCTCGATCCTGCCGCCCTGGCGGCGGCGATCGGCCCTCGGACAGGTCTGGTCAGCGTCATGTTCGCCAACAACGAAATCGGCGTCCTACAGCCAATCGACGAGCTCGGCCGGATATGCAGGGACAGGGAGGTCCTTTTCCACTCGGACGCCGCTCAGGCCGTTGGCAAGGTCCCGGTGGACGTTGGGCGCTTGAACGTCGACTTCCTGAGCTTGTCGGGGCACAAGATTTATGGGCCGCCGGGTATCGGGGCCTTGTTCATCAGGCGCGCGTGCCGACGGTATTTGAAACCGCTGTTCATCGGTGGCGGGCAGGAATGGGGAATTCGTCCCGGCACCGTGCCGATGGCTCTCTGTGCCGGATTGGGCGAGGCATGCGAGATCGCGGGGCTGGAAATGGCGACCGAGCGGCAAAGGCTGCTGCAACTCAGGGACTTCTTCCTGTCCGAGCTTTCGCAAGCCGGCGTGGTCTATTCGGTCAACGGCGATCTAAATAGGCGACTGCCTGGTAATTTGAACGTCAGTATTGACGGTGTCGACGCCGAGGCGCTGTTGATGTGCGTCCGCCCCCGCCTGTCGATTTCCTCGGGGTCGGCCTGTACGTCGGGAGCATTGTCTCCGAGCCACGTCCTGCAGGCACTCGGATTGGACGAGATCCGAGCCGAATCCTCGATCCGCATCGGCTTCGGGCGCCACACAACGCGGGAAGAGGTCGAGACCGCGGCGGCTGTACTAATAGCGGCCATCAAACGATTGATGTCAGTCCGATACACACCGCGGCTCGCAGTCGAGGAGCATAGTTCATGAGCGAAGTTGCGGCGTGCCTGTCGTTGGAAGACAAGATCGAAAGCGTCCTCGGCGATCTGTTAGAGGAATATTCGGCCGAGCACGACCATCCTTGGATTGTTGGTTTTTCAGGCGGCAAGGACAGCACACTGGTGCTGCAGTTCGTAATAGAGATGTTGCTGTCGCTGCCGCCCAGCGCGCGGCGTAGAACCGTGCATGTCGTCGCAAACGACACGCTCGTGGAGGCTCCGCTTGTCGCCAAGCATCTCGACAAGTGCCTTGCACGCATCAGGACGGGCAGTGAGGCTCTTCGCTTGCCTGTGACCGTCATCAAGACCTCGCCCAAGGCTGATCAAACGTTCTGGGTAAATTTGATCGGGCGGGGATATCCCTCGCCATCCAGAACGTTCAGATGGTGCACGGATCGTATGAAGATCCAGCCCACGTCCCACTACATTCGGAGCCAGGTCGCCTCCAACGGCAAGGTTATCTTGCTGTTGGGCGTCAGGCGACAGGAGTCCTCGACCAGAGCGGTAAGCGTGAATCGCTATTCCAACGGAGGTCGGCTGAACGCGCACAACGACCTACAAGGTTGCCTCGTCTACCGCCCCATCGTCGACTTCAGCACAGAGGAGGTCTGGCAGATATTGCTGCAAAGACGCCCGCCGTGGGGCGGGACCCATCGCGACCTGGTCACACTCTACAAGAACGGCCAAGGCGGGGAGTGCCCTCTCGTCATCGACAAGAGCGACGCGCCATCTTGCGGAACCTCTTCCTCTCGCTTCGGCTGCTGGACGTGCACGGTTGTCGTCAAGGACCGCAGCATGGAAGGTTTCATAGAGTCGGGACAAGAAAACCTGGAACCGCTGCTCGAAATGCGCGACTGGCTGGCGGAAATACGCAACGATCCGACCCGAAGAATGGCGCACCGCCGAAATGGCAAAGTGACTTATCTGGCGGATGGATCGTTGATCCCGGGGCCTTTCACGCTTACGGCGCGACGCGAGATAATGGATCGTCTCCTGGAGGCGCAAATGGCGACGGGGGAAGTGCTCATTACAGAGGACGAGGTCGAACACATCGAACGCATCTGGGCCGAAGACGCGGCATTCGGGCTGGGAGCGGCCGTAGCGGAGCCTGCCGACTCGGAAGCCGTTGCATGAGACCGTTGGCGCTGCTGGATAGCGAGACAAGTCGCCGACGGCTGGAGCAGATTTGCCGCGACCGGGGTCTCGACCCCGCCCGAGTGGCGGAACTCGTCGCCATCGTGCGAAGTCAAAAAGGCAAACTTAGGCGCCGAGGCCTGTTCGAGCAGTTCGACGAGTTGCTCTCCGAACCCGAGAAGGTTGAGCCGTGAAACTTGCGGAGATTTCCCTCAGGAACTGGAAGGGTTATCGCAAAGCCTCGCTCCAATTTCCGGAGTGTTCCCTGCCGGGCCACGTCGTGCTGGTGAGCGGAGCCAATGGTGCGGGCAAGACAAGTCTCCTCGAAGCGATAGTGCTTGCACTCTATGGTCGGCAGGGTCTGGACCTCGTGGGCCGAGCGGATCAGTCCCTCCGACCGGAGCTTTCCTACGACAAGTTTCTCGAAAGGGCCTTGAACGCGGCTGCCCAAGGGCGTGACGCACGAATGGCCGTGGAGCTGGTATTCGAGACGGCCGAGGGCGAGGTCCTGAGCTTGGAGCGCGTTTGGCATTTCGCGGCGAGTGGAAAACACCGACCTGCCGACGAGGAGATCCATATCCGTCGTGGCGATGAACTCGTTCCTGCCGCTCTTCCTGTTGGCCTTCCAGGCGAAGAAGCCTGGCGCGAGGTTCTGGGCCAGGAACTGCTGCCTCTCAATCTGGCACCGTTCTTCATCTTCGATGGCGAGAATCTCGCCCGATCATCGCGCTCGCGTTTGGAGGACCAACTGAACTCGGCGTCCGAGATCATATTGGGAGCCCCCGAACTCCGTGGCTTGGCAGCCGATCTCAGAACCTACGCAAGGGACCGCAAGAAGGACCTTCGCGACGCGTCTGAGGTGTCCCTTCAGGACGCCCAAGACGAGATTGCCCACCTGGAACTCGAAGAATCCAGACTCGTTGCCAAGGCCGACAGGACAATGCACCGCCTCGGCCCCCTCCGGGCCAGGCGAGACGCGCTCGTCAAACGCATCGGAGCCCTGCACGGCGATAGTTACTCGAGCTTCAAAACACTGTTCGAGGAACGCGAAATCCAAATCAAGATGCGATCTGCCGACCAGGACGAGCTCCGAAAGGCTCTGTCAGTCGACCTAGCGCTCGCGCTTTCCGGAAAGCGCCTGATCGCGAGTAGCAGGGCGCGTCTCGAAGCCGAAGCATTGCTGGCGCAGTGGGAGAATGGTCAGGAAAATAATCGTGCCCGTTTCGACGCCTTCATCGCCTATATCGGAGATGACGGGGGTCAGCCGTTAGACCCGACCTTCGAGGGCCGGCTGGAGGCAGCGTGGCAGGCAAGCTGGGCCAACGCACCCGAGGGAGCGGCAACCGAAACGCGGCATGCGCATCTCGGAGACGCGGATCGTCTTCTCGTCCTGAAACAGCTAGATGCCGTTTCTGGGCTTGCGGGCGATCAGGTTTCCGCGTTGGCGCGTCGTGTTGCGGAACTCGACCGGGAGATCGAGAAGATCGAGTTGAGGATCGCCACGCAACGCGGGCTGGATGGCCAGGCACAGGCGCTCGCTGACGAATTGAGAGAGGCCCAGGAAGACCTCGCTAAGGAGGAGTCCGATCACAGGATCGACACAGAGGCGCTAGACGCGGTGCGTCTACGCCTTTCACCGCTCCGGCATGACATCGGTCTCCGTACAAACCACGTGCAGGCCATGGAGCCGGTAAAGCGTCGTGCGGCTCTGGCGGAGGGGTACGCATCCGCACTTACCCTTTGGGTGGAAGAGGCCCTTCCCCAACATCTCGACGACCTCACCGTCCGCGTCACAGATGCCCACCACGCGATGGCCCACAAAAAACTGATGAGATCAATCGTGGTTAGGGGCGACGGCATCGAATTGCTGGGCAGCGACGATAGGAATCTTCTCACTGTGGACTTCAGCGCGGGCGAGGGCCAGGTGCTGTCGCTGTCGTTGATGGCCGCAATCGCCGCCAGCTTCCCATGCTTCCCGATCGTGATGGATACCCCGTTTGCTAGGCTCGATCCGGAACATAGGCGCAACGTGCTGCAGCATTTCTCGCAGATTGGGGTACAGGTTCTTTTGCTTGCTCATCCCGGAGAGATCGACCGGGCATTGCTGGATGGACTAGGCGATCGCTTTGCCGGGCAGATTGATGTGACACACGAAATGGAGGCGACGGGGGTGGGCTTGACGCGAATCGGCCAATTTGAGGCCAGACAGCATGGCTCTTAGTCTGCTCGACCTCGTGCGGGTCGACTTTCGGACATCGAAGGCGGCCGACAATCTAAACACCCGTCTGCAGGGATTGCTGAATTTGCCTCATCGATATGGGCCAGCGCGGCTGGCCTTGGGAAGGTCTATGGGCATCCGCACCCGTCCTGAACTCGAGCTGACGACCCTAGGCTTTGGGAAGCCAATCAAAGGCGAGAACCTGTTCGGGCAAGGGCCCGAACTCGCGACCTGGATCACCCTCTTGGCAGAGCACGCCGGCGGGACGGACATGAGCCGTCGGGAGCTTCAGCACGACGTCGCAGCCCATTGGCATCGCGGAGTCTATCTCCTTTGGGAGGACTGGCGAGCCGCGGCGAACGATTTCGACGCGTTCGTCTCTCGGATGGTTCGCCTCGCGAGTTAGACCGCAGGGTAGGCGACTAGCACATCAGGGACCGTAAGCATCGGCGTGGGCCGACACAACCGCCAGGAGTTCCTGCGGTTTATACCCATCTCTCGCCATCAGGGTTTTTAGAGCCCAATGGGCATTTCCTTTCATCCCAAGCCTCGAATTCAGGCGCATCAAGAGCCGTTTGGTATCCACATAGCGCAGGTAATAAACTAGCTTTTGGGCCAGATCGGCTGGCGCATTTGCTCGAACGGTGACGACCAGCGCCGTGACCGCCGCCACAACGCCCCCTTGCCCCCCGACCGCTTCGGCGAACCAATGGGCGCACTGGCTGCCCAATTCCGCGTGCGACAAGTTGGCGCCCCACCCCTCCTCCGCCCGCACCCGGTGGGCGTGCGCGGCAGCGAACGCCGGTGCAGCGTCCAACAAGGCTTCGCACTCCTCCACCGCCGCCTGGAGGGCGCCCTCGCACAAAGCCGCCGGCGCAGGAAGCGTGTGGCTTCTGATTGCCACCCAGTCTGGCAGCAGGTCCGGCCGCAGGAGGTAGGCTTCCACTTCCCACAGGCTCGCGGTGAAGACCTCATCACTGTGCACGGCTCGGAACGCGTCCTCGTCGTGTGTGAATAGAAGGGACCAGGATTTTTTCCGAAAGAGAGTATCTCTATCGACGATGCCGATTGCCGGAATGTTGTCGGTTTGACGACTGTGCACGACAGCCGTCGGGACGCTGGTGCAGCCGCCCCCCGCGCCAATCTCGCTCGCCTCCACGAAGACGACGGTATGGGCCATGTCCCGGAACCAATTCTCAAAGAACTTCACATCGTCCTGCCCCTCCAGAACGATCCGGGGCAGTCCCATTTGGTGCGCACCGATCTGCTGAACAGAATCGAACGCGTCGAAGCTGACGACGTTAGACATGTGGAGCGGCGAACCTTGGCTTTACGAGGCAACCACCTTTGACCAGGCCGGGTTCCTCGATTTTCGGAGCCAATAGTCTCATCGATTCCGTCTGGTGCGATGTCATAACAAAGCTGACGCCTTCGTAGTCCTTCGCCCATTGCCGGATCAGGTTGATCAATCGCCGGCGCATCACGACGTGAAGGTGCTGCTCGGTCTCGTCGATCAACACTAGGGTGGAGCCCGTCATGTGGCTGGCGACGCGAACTACAAATTGCACAAACTGCCGCTCTCCGCTCGACAGCTGATCCAGGCGGTGAGCCGCCCCATTGACCTCGACCGGAACTAGGAGTCTCTGCCGATCGATCGCTCCTAGGGTCTTGCCGTTGCGAAAGACGAGCTGGTTGACGAGCTCACGGCAAAGGTCCTCTCGACCGTCCGCCAACCAGGCGAACCAGACGAAAAGATTGTCCAACGATGATTCCCACGACGTACCATCAATGTCGAAGCGGTGCGCCGCGCGGTAGCCCAGCCCTTTCGGTCGTGTGATCGACCTATCGACCTCGGGCGGGCGACGTATGCCGCGGTCGGACGGGAAGTACAGGACGGTCGGATATCCATTGGCGGACTCAAAGAGAGTCCGCGGCGGATCGTCCGCCCGTTCCAGAATGGCCTCGGCGAAAGCGATGGCCTCACTGTCGCAGCCCTGTGTCCTGCCGATCGCGCCGATGCCAGGCGCTCTTGCGAAGTGCAGAATGATCTGCTTCGCCGCGTCCACCAAGGCGAGCTCGTCCGGGGTCCATCTCTTAAGCAATCCGGGATCGCCGAGCACGATGGATAGCAGATGGAGACGGGAGCGTGAGCCATCGTCGAGCGCCACCAGAGCGTCGAACTGAACTCCTCCATTGCCCCTATCGAGATCGTCTTGACCGAAGCTCGCGCAATTCCTGCCGTCGAGGAGGCTGTAAGCGAGATGAATCGCTTCCAACACCGTGGTCTTGCCAGCCCCATTGGGGCCCATGATGAGATAGAGATTGGTCGGGCGCCCCGAGGCGTCAGTCAGTTTAATCTCCGTGAGACCTCTCAGCGGCCCCATGTCTGCCAAGATCAACCCCAGCGGATTGAAACGCGTCGGGCGAAGTACACTAGTCACTGCCGCGTCTCCTGCATAACCGACTTGATGTCGAGTGCGTCGACCCTTGCTCCATGGATCCGCTGGAGCCCCCTGCCCGCCATCTTCAACAGCATATCGCCTCGCATGAGTAGGTTTTCCGCGCCGGCCTCGTCCAGAATGATCCGGGAATCCGAGGCCTTCTGGACTGTCAGGGCAATTCTGCTGAGGATATTGGCCCGCAGGAGCCCCGGAAATGTCGCCGCCTCCGGTCTCTGGGTCGCGAGCAGGAGGTGAATGCCCACGTTCCTCGCCTTCTGCGCAAGCCGGATCAGCGGTTCCTCGGCGCCGCCCTTCGTCATCATGAAGTCGGCAAGCTCGTCGACGACGACGACGATCCGTTCTATCGGCACGCCGACCTCCTGGGCCTCGGCGATTGTCTTCACGTTGGCGTTTCGAAGCGAAGTCTGCCGCTCTTCCATCTCGTCCACGAGTTTGCGGAGTTCGCCTACGGCCTCGGTCATGTCGGTGATTACGCGGCGCCCCCGGAGATGCCGGCTGCCGTCGTAGTCGCCGAAGTCGACGCCCTTAGGATCGATCAGGACGAGCTCGGGCGGTCGTTTCGCGGCGACGAGGGACAGCAAGAGCGCGTTCACGCAGACGGACTTGCCGCTTCCGGTCGCACCGGCGACGAATAGATGGGGTGCCTCGGTCAGGTCGAAGACGAAAGGGTTTCCCAGGATGTCGACGCCGGGGCAGACAGGCAGGATCTCGGAGCGATCGCGCAGTGCCGACGCTACATCACGCCAGCGCACGTCCCTCCAAGTGCCCGAAGGGCGCGGCACGTCCAGAACGACGCGCCTCTCGCCCAGGGCCCGAGCCAAGCTCATCCCCGTGGTGCCCAAGCCGAGCGTGAAGGCTAGGTCGTCGAGGCCAAGTCGTAGCCGGTCATAATCGTCGACGCCTCCGAGAATCAATTGGTAGCGTGTCATCCTCGGCCCCACGAACGGCATATCCGCCGACGAAGCCGTGACGTTGATCTGCCGAAGGCCGTTGAGAAGTGCGTCGACGTGCAGGACGCCGGCGCCACCGTCAGCTTCCGAACCTGCGGCAGGCCGCACGTCGGCGAAGATCTCCTCAAGCATGTAGTCGTAGAAGCTGCGCCCCGGCAGCCACGTGGAGCGCATCAAGTTCAAGCCATGCCGGATATGCCTCTCGAGCAATTCCACATAGGCCTTCTCGTCTGCCCAAAGGTCCCGCTGATGGTGCACGGAAAGCAGAAGCCGGACTGCATCGTCATGGTCGGGCGACTTGCGAAAGCCCGTGACTTGCTCCAGGTGCAGCTCGCTCCCGCCGGAAACCTGCGGACGAACGACGCCGTCCAGCGAGCCCGACCTCAGCGATTGCGCCACGGCAAGCCTGGCCACCTGCCAAAAATACGCACCTTTCGGCTGGTGCAGTCCGACCGCCAGGACGCGACTGAAGAAGTCCTTCTCGTCCTTAGAAAAATACAGACTGTCCATGCTCAGCGAAATCCCGGCCCGTTCGATGGAACCTCGGCGATCCTGGCGTCGTGCCCACCCTCGTTCCTGATCTCGTAGCACCGGCAGACCTTGTCGGCGATCTGCGCATATTCCTCGTCGGAAATCTCGCTATTCGTCGGAAGGAGAACCAAGGGGTTTCCTGCCTTCGGAAAATATTCAGTCATGAGCAAAGCGCGATTCTGCTTATCGATGCGCCCAAGCGGAGTATCGATGACAATTGGTAGCGGCCTGTCAGCGCGATCCTTTAGCGCCCACAACATCGACATGGCGAGCAACTGACGCATTCCTGCCGATATACTATGACGGGCCACCTCGTTATGCTGGGTATCGAAATACGTCATCACGAACTGGTCATCGAGACGCACCGACTTGATCAGCTCGCTCGGAGCAAGGAGTATCGCCACGCGTTCGTTCAGGTGGGCCTCGACCGCAATGCGAATCTGCCTCCTTCGCTTATCCCTGAAATCCTCCAGCGCACGCTTCACCCGAATGCCATATTGGTAGGCGGTGTTGAGGCGCGTGACTTCCGCGAACTGGGCCTCCTCATGCCTGATGATCTCCGCCAGTTCCGACGCACGCCTCAGCTTGCCCTGCTGGGACAATCTCTTCTCTGTTATCTGCGTTGATTTCTCACGAAGCTCGATTTCGGTTGCCGTCAGCCTCGTCGAGAGCGCCTCGAAATGTCGCCGAGCCTCATCCGTCGTCAGTTCGGCATCGTCCAGGTCGCGTTGGGCTTGAAGACGTTCGGAACTGAGCTTGCGCATCTCGCTTAACATGTCGACATGTCGGGCCGCTAGCGCCTCGCCTTGCTCGCTCCAGGCGAGGAATTTATCGCGCAGCGCCTTTGTCTGCCGGGGGGGCAGCGACGCCAATATGGGATCCCGCGCGAAATCCGGATCCACGCCCGCCTGCTGCAGCATCTCCTTTACCCTTAGGACAAGCGCCCGGCGTTGATCTTCAGACAGGGCAACGGGCGGGTCGAGCTCGCCGAGAGTGTCGACGAGCACGCCGGGGAACTGTCGATGAAGATAGTCGGCGAGCTGGCCGTCGGCCGAACTGGCGAGTTGCGTATCGATGGTCCGAAACGCCCGGCGGACGAGATCCAGGTTGGCGAACCATATCGCATCCGTCGGCACTTCTTCGGCGATCTCCAGCGCCAATGTCTCGATCTGCGAGTCGAGGACCGCGATCCTCCCCGACATTCGACGACGGTCTGTCTCCGAGATGCCCGTCCGGAGTCGGTTCCGCTCGCCGTCGAGGCTCTGCTTCTGACGGTCGAGTGCCAGAACCTCCTCCTCCAGCGCTATGCGTTCTCTATCGGCCGCCTCCGCGTCGAACATCGCGGCTCGGTGGTCGTTTTCCGCCTTGACGATCTTCGCCCGGACCAGATCGGGCAGCCCGGCTTGCTTCTTTTGCTTGCTGTACGAATCGGTCTCGTTGATCAGATGAACCAGGAATGAAAGACCGAGCAGCCGTTCAATCTCGACTTGCTCGCGCCCGATTTCGGCGTCGGCAATCGACTGGATCTGCTCGCCGTCAAAGAAGAAGAAAGGCACCAGCTCCCGTGGCAACATTTGGGATATTATCGTTTCGGAGTCGATTCCATCGAGTGCGACACCGTTCCTCGTCACGGTCAGGCTTTCGGTGAATTCCCGCCCCGCGCGGCGAAAGATCCGCTGGGCCTTGAACGACTGACCTCCGTCAGTCCATTCCAGCGCGACTCTCGCCGGCCGATTGGAGGCCGATGACTCGTTGTGAAACACGCCATACCAGCGGCCGGGCTGGCCCAGCACATAGTGGTTCTTGCTAATGGGGGTACCGCCGAACCCCACCCTCCGAAGGTTATCGTCCTTTGAACCGAGGAAGAGCAGCTTGATCGCGTTGAGCAGGCTTGTTTTGCCCGCGCCGTTACGCCCTCTAATCAAGATGATGTTTCGCTCGGGAGAGCAGCCGCTCAGGTCGATCCGGCTTTCGTCATGATACGCAAAAATGTTCTCGACTTCGATCGCCGTAAAAATCATGGATCGGTCCGAGGTCCGGCTTGATCCGAAACTGCATCATCGATGATCGACGCCAAGCGCCTCGAAAAACTTATCTTCGAGCCATGGATCGTAAAATCCGAGAATTCCTGCTCGAGCTCCATGAGCTTCGCGAGCACCTCCACGGAAACGCTGTTCTTTTTCGCAGTCTGCTCCAGCAGCTCGTCCTTTGCGAAGCTTGAATTCACTACGGCCTACCCCCAAAAAACGCTCGTTCGCTGTTTCGGATCCGTGTGAGACACGCGGTTAAACGGCCCCAGGTTTTCTCGCCCGTCAATGCACCGGTCTAATCGATGCCGGAGAGAGCTGCCAAGATAAAACGAATAGAATGCGGACGGGGATCGGCATGGGTGCCGCATGCTGCGTCATCTTCGCCAGAAGCCGTCATACAAGGATACCGCCATCAAGACGGCTAGTGGTCGCCCGTTCACGGAAAACTCCGTCTTACCAAGCGTCTCGACTCGGTTTCCTGAACGGTATCGCAGACTGGCTGGCCAAGCTAGCACAGTGGTCTATCGAGGAGCCCCCGACCGCAGTATGAAGGTGTTGCAACATTGAAGCGCTGTCTCTCTAAGACCAGCTCGACGACAACTACCTCGCCGAGACGGTGATCTCTTTGCTCGACCGCGAAAAGCCGTTAGGATGGAAAGGTCGACGGCGGCGCGAGATTTCAAACCACGCCGCTCTGACTATCGCCTATGCTGATGAGCATTCAGAAAGATCAGCCCGTGATACTCGGCAAGGATGATCAGCGCAGCCGCTTTGCCCTGCCTCGTCCCAGGCGCCCCCTAGCTCGACGATGCCGGCTGCCTTGAAGGCGGCTCCCAGCCCATCGCGACGTGGATGGCGAGCCGATCGTCGAGCCGCCGCCCAGCCTGCCTGGCCATGCGCGCTTGCGCCTTGACGCGTCGTCGTCTCGACAGGGTCGGGAGGGATGACGCTTACGCCGACGGCAATATCAGCCGGACCACCCCGCGCTCAAACCCACACCAAACTCCCCAAAAAACCGCCATCCCAGGCACTTAAAACCCCGGCCGTCGCCATTCCCGAAGCCCTCCAAAATCTTCTGCCGAAGGTTGCGGGAAACGCGACATCTTCTGCTTGCAATGGCTGGCGACCGCCGATCTTGCGCGCCGTTCCACGGCTAATCTCATCGGGCCAGCGGGCATGGCGTCGAGGCGGGTGCCCGGTCGTCGATCGCGACAGATTGCGGAGAGCGGTTTTGAGTGTCGATGACGGTCTTGCTGGCGATGCGGGCCGGCCCATCCGGGCCAGCCGGGCGTGGGAGCCCGCCCCGGCCGCCCAAGACGCCTATTTCCGCGCTGCCGCAGCGGTGCTGGCGGCGCCGCCGAGCGTCGTCGCGGATGGCGTGCTGGCCGATCTGCTGGCGCGGCATTATGGCCTGTCGGGCGCGATCACGACCTTGTCGTCCGAAGTCGAATGCACGGCCGAGGTTGCGCTGCCCGATGGTCGGCGCTTGATCCTGAAGACATCGCGGCGGCCCGAGGCGGTCGAGAGCTTCCGCTTCCAGTCGGCCGCGATCGCTGCGGTGGCCGGCGCGGCCGGGTTCGTCGCGCCGCTTGTCCTGCCGACCGGCGGCGGCGCGCTGATGTTCGCGCAGGACGGCGTCTGCGGCTATCTGCAGACCCGCCTGGAGGGCACGCCGATGCATCGGGTGGCGCGGTCGCCCGATCTGCTGCGCGATGTTGGCTGCGCGCTCGCACGGCTCGATCTCGCCTTGAGCCGGCGCGAGCTGCCGGCGATGCACCGGCCTGTGCTCTGGCATGTCAGATGCTGGCCGCGCCTGATGGAGCTGCAACGCTATCTGCCGTCCGGGCCGGTCGCCGAAGCGGTTGCCCGCGCGATGCGCGACTATGAAGGCGAGATCGCGCCCGCGATCGGCAGCGTGCCCTGGCAGATCGCTCATAACGACCCGAGCCCGTTCAATACGCTGGTCGGTGAGGCTGGCATCGCCTTCATCGATTTCGGCGATGGCTGCTGGGGGCCCAGGATCCAGGACCTCGCCATCGCGGCAAGCCATCTGGTGAGCGACCCCTCTCTGCCGCTGGGCGGCGCGGAGCATCTGATTGCCGGTTATGCCGCGGCGCTGCCGCTTTGCGCGGATGAAGCGCGATTGCTCGTCGGGCTGATGCGCGCGCGCCAGAGCGCCCTGATCCTGATCAATTACTGGCGCGCTCACCTGTTTCCGGGGAATGCCGACTACATCAAGAAGAACGTCGCCCGGGCCGAACAGGGCCTTACCATCCTGGCCCCGCTCGACCCCGCGAGCGAGCGGGACGCCGTCATAGAGGCGGCAGCGATGTCGTAGAGTGCCGCGATTTTGCCTATGCAGGCGTTGCCAGGCGCCGCACACCGGATTGCCCCCGCATTTCTGTCGAACAGGTTGAAGCTCATGTCCGTCGATCGCATATCCGTCGATCTCATGCCCAACCGCTACAGGCCGGGTGAGGCCGATATCGCGCCACGCGATGCGGCGCTGATCGCCCGCCGCGACGCGGTGCTCGGCTCGTCTTATCGCCTGCAATATCGCCGGCCGGTTCACTTTGTGCGCGGTGAAGGGATGTGGCTCTATGACCCCGATGGCCGCGCCTATCTCGACTTCTACAATAATGTCCCTTCCCTGGGCCATTGCCACCCCGAGGTGAACGCGGCCATGGCGGCGCAGGCCGGCCGGATCAGCGCGAATACGCGCTATCTCGAACCGCAAATGGTCGATTATGCCGAGCGGCTCGTCGCCACCTTCCCCGAGGAGCTCGACCGGGTCGTCTTCACCTGCACGGGCAGCGAATCCAACGATCTCGCGCTCAGGATCGCCAGGCTCGTCAGTGGGAATGAGGGCGTGATCGTCTCGTCCTATGCCTATCACGGCACGAGCGCGGCGGTGGCAATGGTCTCGCCCAATCTCGGCGAGGCCGTGCAGCTCAGCCCCTCCGTGCGCATGGTCGAGCTGCCCGGCCCCGCAGGCGTGCCGGAGGCGCAGGCTGCCGCGTTCTTCGAAGCGCAGGTGCGGGCCGCGATCAAGGATCTGAACCGGCGCGGCATCGGCGTCGCGGCGCTGCTGATCGACAGCATCTTTTCCAGTGACGGTGTCTGGGTCGATCCTCCCGGCTTCATCGCCGGCGCGGTCGCAGCGGTGCGCGAGGCTGGCGGTCTTTTCATCGCCGACGAGGTTCAGCCGGGTTTCGGACGCACCGGCGCGCATATGTGGGGCTTCGAGCGGCATGGCATCGCGCCCGACCTCGCCACGCTGGGAAAGCCCATGGGCAACGGGTTCCCGATCGGCGCGGTCGTCGGGCGTCATGCCGCGATGGACCGTTTCGGCGCAACGGCCCGGTACTCGAATACATTCGCCGGAAATACCATCGGCATCGCCACCGCCGATGCGGTCCTGACGGTTCTGCAAAGGGACCGGATCCCTGAGAACGCGCTCGCCATGGGCGCGCGGCTGAATGCCGGGCTCGCGCAGCTTTCAGGCCGCCAGGCGGGTATCCGGGCCGTGCGCCATGCCGGCCTGTTCTTCGGCATCGATATCGGCCTCGAGGGCATGGCCGCCAACCAGCGCCGCGCCATGGCGTTAAATGTCGTCAATGCCCTGCGCGATGACGGCGTTCTGATCAGCACCACAGGCGCGAATGAAGACACGCTCAAGGTGCGCCCGCCGCTGATCTGCGAGGCGGCTCATGTCGATCGCTTCCTCCAGGCGCTTCAGGACGCGCTGGGCGCTGCCGCCCCGTAGAGCATTTTCGAGCGAAGTGGACACCGGTTCGCGTGAAGAAATGCTCTAGGTCACATACTCATAAACGGGATTCCCTGCGGGACTGAGTTCTGATTCATTGATCTCAGCCTTGGAGGTTGAGATGGCTCGCTTTGA
>NZ_JAVDTY010000023.1:0-20486 GCF_031456075.1 Allobosea sp. BE125 | reverse complement strand
ATCGCCGCCGTCAAAGACGTCTTGCCATGGTCAACGTGACCAATCGTTCCAATGTTGCAATGCGGCTTCGTGCGCGCGAATTTCTCTTTGGCCATCGTAGCCTCCGTCCGTCAGGTCGTTTTCAATGTTCAGCGAATAGTTGTGTCGGTTCAGGCGTACTTGGCCTGGACCTCGGCGGCGACCGCCGAAGGCACTTGCTCGTAGTGGTCGAACTGCATCGTGTAGTTGGCGCGTCCCTGGCTGAACGAACGCAGCTGGTTGACGTAGCCGAACATGTTGGCGAGCGGGACCATCGCGTTGACGACGACCGCGTTGCCGCGCATGTCCTGGCCCTGGATCTGGCCGCGCCGCGAGTTCAGATCGCCGATGACCGAACCGGTATAGTCTTCCGGGGTCACCACTTCGACCTTCATGATCGGCTCGAGCAGCACGGAGCCGCCCTTCTGCAGGCCTTCGCGCAAAGCAGCACGCGAGGCGATTTCGAAGGCGAGCGCCGAGGAGTCGACCTCGTGGAAGGCGCCGTCGATCAGCGTGACCTTGACGTCGACGACCGGGAAGCCGGCGATCACGCCGGAGCCGATGACCGAGTTCAGGCCCTTTTCGACGCCGGGGATGTATTCCTTCGGAACCGTTCCGCCGACGACCTTCGATTCGAACTCGAAGCCCTTGCCGGTCTCATTCGGCTCGATCACCAGCTTGACGCGGGCGAACTGGCCGGTACCGCCGGTCTGCTTCTTGTGGGTGTAGTCGATCTCGGCCTTCTTGGTGATCGTCTCGCGATAGGCCACCTGGGGAGCACCGATATTGGCGTCCACCTTGTAGGTCCGGCGCAGGATGTCGACCTTGATGTCGAGATGCAGCTCGCCCATGCCCTTGAGAATGGTCTGGCCGCTCTCCTGGTCGGTCGAAACGCGGAACGAGGGATCCTCGTTGGCAAGCTTCGCCAGAGCCAGGCCAAGCTTCTCCTGGTCGGCCTTGGACTTCGGCTCGATCGCGATCGTGATGACCGGCTCGGGGAATTCCATACGCTCCAGGATGACCGCCTTGACGGGGTCGCACAGCGTGTCGCCGGTGCGGACGTCCTTGAGGCCGGCCAGGGCGACGATGTCGCCGGCGAAAGCCTCCTTGATGTCTTCGCGGTTGTTCGCGTGCATCAGCAGCATGCGGCCGACACGCTCTTTCTTGTCGCGGGTCGAGTTGATGACGCCTGCGCCGGTCTCGATCTTGCCCGAATAGACGCGGCAGAAGGTGATGGTGCCGACGAAGGGGTCGTCCATGATCTTGAAGGCGAGCATGGAGAAGGGATCCTCGTCCGTCGGGTGACGAACGGTCTCTTCCTCGGTCTTGAAGTCGATGCCCTTGATCTCGCCACGATCGACCGGCGAGGGCAGGAAGTCGACGACCGCGTCGAGCAGGGGCTGGACGCCCTTGTTCTTGAAGGCCGAGCCGCAGAGCACAGGATGGAAGGCGCGGCGCTGCACCGCGGTGCGGATCAGCTTGCGCAGCGTCTCGGCGTCGGGCTCGGTGCCTTCGAGATAGGCTTCCATGGCCGCATCGTCCATGTCGACGGCGGCTTCAACGAGCTTGTTGCGATATTCAGCGGCCTTGTCGGCGAGATCGGCGGGGATCTCCTTCTCTTCGAAGGAAGCGCCCAGCGCTTCGCCGTTCCAGACGATCGCCTTCATCTTGATCAGGTCGACGACGCCGGCGAAATCCGACTCGGACCCGATCGGGATCTGCAGGCACACCGGCTTGCCGGCGACGCGGTCAATGATGTCCTGGACGCAGCGATAGAAATCGGCGCCGGTCTTGTCCATCTTGTTGACGAACACGATGCGCGGCACGTCGTATTTGTCGGCCTGGCGCCAGACGGTCTCGGTCTGGGGCTCGACGCCCTGGTTGCCGTCGAGCACGCAGACGGCGCCGTCGAGCACGCGCAGCGAACGCTCGACTTCAATGGTGAAGTCGACGTGGCCGGGGGTGTCGATGATGTTCAGGCGATGTTCGCGCCACAGACAGGTGGTCGCAGCCGAGGTGATCGTGATGCCACGCTCCTGCTCCTGCTCCATCCAGTCCATGGTGGCGGCGCCGTCATGGACTTCGCCGATCTTGTGCGACTTGCCGGTGTAATACAGCACGCGCTCAGTCGTCGTCGTCTTGCCGGCGTCGATATGCGCCATGATGCCGAAATTACGGTATCGGTTGATGGGATGAGTGCGTGCCATAGGAGCGCTCTGTCTTTCCTAGTCTGACGAACGGTTACCAGCGATAATGCGAGAAGGCGCGGTTGGCTTCCGCCATCCGGTGCGTGTCTTCACGCTTCTTCACGGCATTTCCGCGGTTGTTGGCGGCATCCATCAGCTCCGAGGAGAGCCGCTCGACCATCGTCTTGTCGTTACGGCCGCGAGCAGCCGTGATCAGCCAGCGGATCGCCAGCGCCTGACGACGCTCGGTGCGAACCTCGACCGGAACCTGGTAGGTGGCGCCGCCGACGCGACGCGAACGGACCTCGATCGCCGGAGCGACGTTCTCGAGCGCGCTCTTGAAGACGGCGAGCGGGTCGCTCTTCAGCTTGCCCTCGATGATATCGAAAGCGCCATAGACGATCCGCTCGGCGGTCGACTTCTTGCCTTCGTACATCACCGAATTCATGAACTTCGTCACGATGATATCGTGGAACTTCGGATCGGGAATGATCTCACGCTTTTCAGCGCTATGGCGGCGGGACATCGTCTAGTCTCCGGTCAAATCTCAAAAGCTGCGAACAGGCTCGGGCTCATCGCCCCGCCAGTCTGGCAGAACTCACTTCGGACGCTTGGCGCCGTACTTCGAACGGCGCTGCTTACGGTTCTTCACGCCCTGCGTGTCGAGCACACCGCGAAGGATGTGATAACGCACGCCGGGCAAGTCCTTGACGCGGCCGCCGCGGATCATGACGACCGAGTGCTCCTGGAGGTTGTGACCCTCACCAGGAATATAGCCGATCACTTCGAAGCCGTTGGTCAGGCGCACCTTGGCGACCTTACGCAACGCGGAGTTCGGCTTCTTCGGCGTCGTCGTATAAACGCGCGTGCAGACGCCGCGCTTCTGCGGGCAGGATTCAAGCGCCGGAGCGGTGTTGCGCGCCTTGACGGGCGAACGTGGCTTGCGAATGAGCTGGCTGATTGTCGGCATTCTGGCCTCTCGCTCCACTGAGCGTTTGGAAATCTCTAAATCGATGCCCAGATCAACCGAAGCCATGGCACAAACGAAACTGCGCCATCGGCTCCCGGCAGGGAAACCTCAGGCGCATTCGCCAGCAGAGGAACACGGATCACTCCGCATTCATGCTTCTCACCATGTCGTCAATCGACGCTGGAATTCCGAAGGCGTTTCGGTCGCGACATTCGCTCGCAACGAGGCAAGCGACAAACGTGTCCGACAACCTTCGACAGTGGCGCGCTTATGACTCGCAACCCGAGTCGCGTCAACCCCAATTCTGGCGACTTCGCCCTGCACGCGGCCCAAACAGCGTGTTCAGCCGCGGCAACGGGTCAAGCGCCCTCCCCCGCAAAGCAAAATGGCCGCCCGAAGGCGGCCATTTCGTAACGATCAGGCGTCAATGCGCCGTCATTCGGCCGCGGGCAGCGCCGCCGCAACGGCAGCCGCTGTTGCGGCGGCGGCCTTGGCCGCCGAAGCGGCCGCCTTCGCCGCAGCATCGGCCTTCTGACCGACGATGAGGTCGTCACGACGCGTCGCCACCTGCTTGATGCGGGCGACCTGCGCGCCGGTGCCGGCCGGGATCAGCGAGCCGACGATGACGTTCTCCTTGAGGCCTTCCAGCGTGTCGTACTTGCCGTTGACCGCCGCCTCGGTGAGGACGCGGGTGGTCTCCTGGAACGACGCCGCCGAGATGAAGGACCGCGTCTGCAAGCTCGCCTTGGTAATGCCGAGCAGCACAGGGACGCCGGAAGCGGGCTTCTTGCCCTCTTCCTTCATCTTCGCATTGATCTCTTGCAGCTCGATGCGGTCGACCTGGTCACCGGTCAGGATGTCGGTGTCGCCCGACTCGGTGATCTCGATCTTCTGCAGCATCTGCCTGACGATGACCTCGATGTGCTTGTCGTTGATGCCCACGCCCTGGAGGCGATAGACCTCCTGGATCTCGTTCACCAGATAAGCCGCCAGCTCCTCGACGCCCTTGATCGCCAGGATGTCGTGCGGGGCCGGGTTGCCATCGAGGATGTAGTCGCCCGTCTCCACGACGTCGCCGTCCTGGAGATGGATGTGCTTGCCCTTGGGGATCAGGTACTCGAGCCCCTCGGAACCGTCATGCGGGGTCAGCGTGACCCGGCGCTTGTTCTTGTAGTCCTTGCCGAAGCCGATGACGCCGGCCTTCTCGGCGATGATCGCCGCATCCTTGGGACGACGCGCCTCGAACAGCTCCGCCACCCGCGGCAGACCGCCGGTGATGTCGCGGGTCTTGGCCGAGTCCGTCGAGACACGGGCCAGCACGTCACCCGCCTTGATATGGGAGCCGGGCTCGACCGAGATGATGCCGTCGACAGGCAGGATGTAGCGGGCTTCACCACCACGCGCGAGCTTGGCGATCTTGCCGTCCGGCCCATGCACCGTCAGAGCCGGGCGCAGATCGGACGTACGGGCCGAGCCGCGCCAGTCGATGACGACGCGCTTGTTGATGCCCGTCGCCTCGTCGGTCGTCTCGGTGATCGACATGCCGTCGACCAGGTCCTCGAAGCCGACGGAGCCGTCGACCTCGGCCAGGATCGGGCGGGAATAGGGATCCCACTCGATCAGGCGCTGGCCGCGCTTGACCTTGTCGCCCTCGTCGATGCGCAGCTTCGAGCCGAACTGGACGCGGTGAACCGCGCGCTCGGCGCCGTCCGGCCCCACGATCACGACGGCGATGTTGCGCGCCATTGCGATCAGGTCGCCGTCCGAATTCCGGGCGAGGTTGCGGTTGCGGATCTTGACCACGCCTTCGAAGTTCGACTCGACGAAGGACTGGTCGGCGATCGTCGCCGCGCCACCGATGTGGAAGGTGCGCATGGTGAGCTGCGTACCCGGCTCGCCGATCGACTGCGCCGCGATGACGCCGACGGCCTCGCCCATGTTGACGGGCGTGCCGCGAGCAAGATCGCGTCCGTAGCAGGTGGCGCAGACGCCGTTCTTGGTGGCGCAGGTCAGCACCGAACGGATCTTCACCTCCTGCACACCGGCGGCGTTGATCGCCTCGATGTGGTGCTCGTCGATCATCGTGCCCTTCGGCACCAGGACCTTGCCGTCGATGTCGGTGACATCTTCTGCCGCCGAGCGGCCGAGGATGCGGATGCCGAGCGAAGCGACGACCTGACCCGCGTCGATGATGGCGCGCATCTTGATGCCGCTCTCCGAGCCGCAATCGACCTCGGAGATGATGGCATCCTGCGCCACGTCGACGAGACGGCGCGTGAGATAGCCGGAGTTGGCCGTCTTGAGCGCGGTATCGGCGAGGCCCTTGCGGGCGCCGTGGGTCGAGTTGAAGTACTCGAGAACGTCGAGGCCTTCCTTGAAGTTCGAGATGATCGGCGACTCGATGATCTCGCCCGAGGGCTTGGCCATCAGGCCACGCATCGCCGCGAGCTGCTTCATCTGGGCTGGCGAACCACGCGCTCCGGAGTGGCTCATCATGTAGATCGAGTTGATCGGCTTATCGCGACCGTTCTCGTCCTTCTTCACGGTCGAGATGCGGGCCATCATCTCCTGGGCGAGCTTGTCGGAGCACTTCGCCCAGGCGTCGACGACCTTGTTGTACTTCTCGCCCTGGGTGATCAGGCCGTCCTGGTACTGCTGCTCGTAATCCTTGGCGAGCGCGCGGGTGGTGTCGACGATCTCCCACTTGTTCTCCGGCACGACCATGTCGTCCTTGCCGAAGGAGATGCCGGCCTTGAAGGCGTGGGTGAAGCCCAGCGACATGATGCGGTCGCAGAAGATCACCGATTCCTTCTGACCGCAGCCGCGATAGACGGCGTCGATCATTCCCGAGATTTCCTTCTTCGTCATCAAGCGGTTGCTGACGTCGAAGGTCATGTTCGGGTGCTTGGGCAGCGCGGTCGAGAGAATGACGCGGCCAGGCGTGGTGTCGTAGATCTTGGTGTAGGACTTGCCGTCCTGATCGACGCCGGTCCAGCGGTATTTGATCTTCGAATGCAGCGTCACGACCTTCTCGTGCAGCGCGTATTCGAGCTCGCCGAAGTCGCCGAAGATCTTGCCCTGGCCCGGCTCGCCGTCAGAGACGATCGAGAGATAGTAGAGGCCGAGCACGATGTCCTGCGACGGCACGATGATCGGAAGACCGTTGGCCGGGTGCAGGATGTTGTTGGTCGACATCATCAGGACGCGTGCTTCCAGCTGCGCTTCCAGCGACAGCGGAACGTGCACGGCCATCTGGTCGCCGTCGAAGTCGGCGTTGAAGGCAGCGCAGACCAGCGGGTGAAGCTGGATCGCCTTGCCTTCGATCAGCACCGGCTCGAAGGCCTGGATGCCGAGCCTGTGCAGCGTCGGGGCGCGGTTCAGCAGCACCGGATGCTCGCGGATGACCTCGTCCAGGATGTCCCAGACCTCGGGCTTCTCCTTCTCTACCAGCTTCTTGGCCTGCTTGACCGTGGTCGAGTAGCCCTTGGCGTCGAGGCGCGCATAGATGAAGGGCTTGAACAGCTCAAGCGCCATCTTCTTGGGCAGCCCGCACTGGTGCAGCTTCATCTCCGGGCCGACCACGATGACCGAACGGCCGGAGTAGTCGACGCGCTTGCCGAGCAGGTTCTGGCGGAAGCGGCCCTGCTTGCCCTTCAGCATGTCGGCGAGCGACTTCAGCGGACGCTTGTTGGCGCCCGTGATGACGCGGCCGCGGCGGCCGTTGTCGAACAGCGCATCGACCGATTCCTGCAGCATCCGCTTCTCGTTGCGGATGATGATGTCGGGCGCGCGCAGTTCGATCAGCCGCTTCAGGCGGTTGTTGCGGTTGATCACCCGGCGATAGAGGTCGTTCAGGTCGGAGGTCGCGAAGCGGCCGCCGTCGAGCGGCACCAGCGGGCGCAGATCGGGCGGGATCACCGGAATGATGGTCATGACCATCCATTCCGGCTTGTTGCCGGACTGCTGGAACGCCTCGATGATCTTGAGGCGCTTCATCAGCTTCTTGGGCTTCAGCTCCGACGTCGTCGTCGCGATCTCATGCTTGAGATCGGCGTTGATCTGGTCGAGGTCGAGCGCGCGCAGCATCTCGCGGATGGCTTCCGCGCCGATCATCGCCGTGAACGTGTCGGCGCCGTACTCTTCCTGGCAGCGGACATACTCTTCCTCGGACAGGATCTGACGGTCCTTGAGAGGCGTCAGGCCCGGCTCGATGACGACATAGGACTCGAAATAGAGAATGCGCTCGAGATCCTTGAGCGGCATATCCATCAGCAGGCCGATGCGCGAGGGCAGCGACTTCAGGAACCAGATATGCGCGACGGGAGCGGCGAGCTCGATATGGCCCATGCGCTCGCGCCGGACCCGCGCAAGCGTGACTTCCACGCCGCACTTCTCGCAGATGACGCCCTTGAACTTCATGCGCTTGTACTTGCCGCACAGGCACTCGTAGTCCTTGATCGGCCCGAAGATGCGGGCGCAGAACAGGCCGTCGCGCTCGGGCTTGAAGGTCCGGTAGTTGATGGTCTCCGGCTTTTTGATCTCGCCATAGGACCAGGACAGGATCTTCTCCGGGCTCGCGATCGAGATCTTGATCGCGTCGAAGGCCTGCTGCACCGGCTGCTGGCCGAAAAGGTTCATGACCTCTTGCTTCATTGCCTGTCTCCTACCGCCGGCGGGGGATAAGACCGCCCTGCCCGGCTATCATAACCATCGGCCTGCGGCGTGAGTGCCGCAGGCATTATCTCGTTCCCGGCGCGTCTTGAGCGACGCGCCGTGCGGCTTACTCGGCCGCTTCAGCCGGCGGCAACTCGCCCGGCTTCACCTTGTTGCTGATCAACTCGACGTTGAGGCCGAGCGAGCGCATTTCCTTGACGAGCACGTTGAAGCTCTCGGGGATGCCCGCTTCGAAGTTGTCCTCGCCGCGCACGATCGACTCGTAGACCTTGGTGCGGCCCGCGACGTCGTCCGACTTCACCGTCAGCATTTCCTGCAGCGTGTAGGCGGCGCCGTAAGCCTCGAGCGCCCAGACCTCCATCTCGCCGAAGCGCTGACCGCCGAACTGCGCCTTGCCGCCCAGCGGCTGCTGGGTGACGAGCGAGTACGGGCCGATCGAACGGGCATGGATCTTGTCGTCGACCAGATGGTGCAGCTTCAGCATGTAGATGTAGCCGACCGTGACCTTGCGGTCGAAGGGCTCGCCGGTACGGCCGTCATAGAGCGTCGACTGGCCGGACGAGTGAAGCCCCGCCTGCTCCAGCAGCCGCTCGATATCGGCCTCCTTGGCGCCGTTGAACACCGGCGTCGCCATCGGCACGCCGCGACGCAGGTTCTGACCCATCTCGACGAGTTCGTTCTCGTCCATCGACGCGATGATCTCGTTGTCGTCGTAGACAGCGTCGAACGAAGCCCGCAGCGCCTTGACGTCATGGCCCTTCTTATAGGCGTCGAGCGCGGCACCGATCTGCTTGCCCAGACCCGCAGCGGCCCATCCGAGATGGGTCTCGAGGATCTGGCCGACGTTCATGCGCGACGGCACGCCCAGCGGGTTCAGCACGATGTCGGCATGGGTGCCGTCCTCGAGGAACGGCATGTCCTCGGCCGCAACGATGCGCGAGACCACGCCCTTGTTGCCGTGACGGCCGGCCATCTTGTCGCCCGGCTGGATCTTGCGCTTCACCGCGACGAAGACCTTGACCATCTTCATCACGCCCGGAGGCAGCTCGTCGCCGCGCTGCAGCTTCTCGACCTTGTCAAGGAAGCGCTGCTCGAGGCGCTTCTTCGACTCGTCGTACTGCTTCCGCATCGCTTCGATCTCGGTCATCAGCGGATCGTCGCCGACCGCAAACAGCCACCACTGCGAACGCGGGAACTCGCTCATGCCCTCGCGGGTGATGACCGTGTCCTTCTTGAAGCCCTTGGGGCCGGCAAGACCGGTCTTGCCGTTCAGGATGTCGGCGAGACGGGCGAAGGTGTTGCGGTCGAGGATCGCCTGCTCGTCGTCGCGGTCCTTGGCGAGACGCTCGATCTCCTCGCGCTCGATCGCCTGGGCGCGCTCATCCTTGTCGACGCCATGGCGGTTGAACACGCGCACTTCGACGATCGTGCCCTGCACGCCCGGCGGCACCCGCAGCGAGGTGTCGCGCACGTCCGAGGCCTTCTCGCCGAAGATGGCGCGCAGCAGCTTCTCTTCCGGCGTCATCGGGCTTTCGCCCTTGGGCGTGATCTTGCCGACGAGGATGTCGCCAGCAGCCACTTCGGCGCCGATATAGACGATGCCGGCTTCGTCCAGGTTCTTCAGCGCTTCTTCCGAGACGTTCGGGATGTCGCGCGTGATTTCCTCCGGACCCAGCTTGGTGTCGCGGGCCATAACCTCGAATTCCTCGATATGGATCGAGGTGAAGATGTCTTCCGAGACGATCTTCTCCGAGAGCAGGATCGAGTCCTCGAAGTTGTAACCGTTCCACGGCATGAACGCGACGAGCACGTTGCGGCCGAGCGCGAGCTCGCCGAATTCGGTCGACGGGCCGTCGGCGACGATGTCACCCTTCTTGATGATGTCGCCGACGCGCACCAGCGGACGCTGCGTGATGCAGGTCGACTGGTTGGAGCGCTGGAACTTCTGCAGGCGATAGATGTCGACGCCGGGCTTGGTCGGGTCCATCTCGTCGGACGCGCGGATAACGATACGCGTCGCGTCGACCTGGTCGACGACGCCGCCACGGCGGGCAGCGATCGCAGCGCCCGAGTCGCGGGCGACGACGGCTTCCATGCCGGTGCCGACGAAAGGCGCATCGGCGCGAACCAGCGGCACCGCCTGGCGCTGCATGTTCGAGCCCATCAGCGCGCGGTTCGCGTCGTCGTTCTCAAGGAACGGGATCAGCGCCGCGGCGACCGAGACGAGCTGCTTGGGCGAGACGTCCATGAAGTCGACCTTGTCGACCGGCGTGACGATGACTTCACCGGCGCGGCGGCAGACGATCAGGTCGTCGGTGAGACGGCCTTCCTTGTCGGTCGCGGCATTGGCCTGGGCGACGTTGTACTTCGCCTCCTCCATCGCCGAGAGATAGATGATCTCGTCGGTCTGGCGGCCGTCGCGGATGCGGCGATAAGGGCTCTCGATGAAGCCGTACTTGTTCACCCGCGCGAAGGTGGCGAGCGAGTTGATCAGACCGATATTCGGGCCTTCCGGCGTCTCGATCGGGCAGATGCGGCCGTAATGGGTCGGGTGCACGTCGCGCACCTCGAAGCCGGCGCGCTCGCGGGTCAGGCCGCCCGGTCCAAGCGCCGAAAGACGACGCTTATGCGTGACTTCCGAGAGCGGGTTGGTCTGGTCCATGAACTGCGAAAGCTGCGACGAGCCGAAGAACTCGCGCACGGCGGCAGCCGCCGGCTTGGCGTTGATCAGGTCCTGCGGCATCACCGTGTCGATGTCGACCGAGGACATGCGCTCCTTGATGGCGCGCTCCATGCGCAGCAGACCCAGGCGATACTGGTTCTCCATCAGCTCGCCGACCGAGCGGACGCGGCGGTTGCCGAGATGGTCGATGTCGTCGATCTCGCCCTTGCCGTCGCGCAGGTCGACCAGCGCCTTGACGACCGCGAAGATGTCCTCCTTGCGCAGGATGCGCACGGTGTCCTCGGCGTCGAGGTCGAGGCGCATGTTCATCTTGACGCGGCCGACGGCCGACAGGTCGTAGCGCTCCGCGTCGAAGAACAGCGACTGGAACATGTTCTCGGCGGTCTCGAGCGTCGGCGGCTCGCCGGGACGCATCACGCGGTAGATGTCGAACAGCGCCTCTTCACGGCGCGAGTTCTTGTCCACGTTGAGCGTGTTGCGGATATAGGGGCCGACCGTGATGTGGTCGATGTCGAGCACCGGGATCTCGTCGAAGCCCGCATCGGTGAGCAGCTTCAGCGACTTCTCGGTGATCTCCTCGCCGGCCTCGGCGAAGACTTCGCCGGTCGCGGGGTTGACCAGATCCTCGGCGATGTACTGGGTGTAGAGGTCCTCGTCCGTAGCGCGCAGGAACTTGAGGCCCTTCTCGGCGAGCTGCCGGGCGGTGCGCGCGACGAGCTTCTTGCCGGCCTCGACCACGACCTCGCCGGTGTCGGCGTCGATCATGTCGGCGGTGGCCTTGAAGCCCTTCATGCGCTCCGCGTCATAGGGAACGCGCCAGCCCTTGGGATCGCGGACATAGTTGATATGGGCGTAGAAGCGGCTGAGGATCTCCTCGCCGTCCATGCCGAGCGCGAACAGCAGCGACGTGACGGGGATCTTACGCTTCCGGTCGATACGGGCGTAGACGATGTCCTTGGCGTCGAATTCGATGTCGAGCCAGGACCCGCGATACGGGATGATGCGCGCGGCGAAGAGCAGCTTGCCCGAGGAATGGGTCTTGCCCTTGTCGTGATCGAAGAACACGCCAGGCGAACGATGCATCTGCGAGACGATGACGCGCTCGGTGCCGTTGACGATGAAGGTGCCGTTGTCGGTCATGAGCGGCATGTCGCCCATGTAGACATCCTGCTCCTTGATGTCCTTGACCGACTTCGCCTGGGTGTCGGGATCGATATCGAACACGATCAGGCGCAGCGTCACCTTGAGCGGCGCAGAGAAGGTCATGCCGCGCTGGCGGCACTCGTCGACGTCGTATTTCGGCGGCTCGAAGGTGTACTTGACGAATTCGAGCAGCGAAGCGCCCGAGAAATCGCCGATCGGGAAAACCGACTTGAAGACGGACTGCAGGCCTTCGTCGCCGCGGCCGCCCTTGGGCTCGTCGACCATCAGGAATTGGTCGTAGGACGCCTTCTGAACCTCGATGAGGTTCGGCATCTGCGCCACTTCCTTGAGTTTTCCGAAGAACTTGCGGACGCGCCTGCGGCCCTGGAGCGAATTGACCATGTTGTTCCTCGCAATCTCTCGGACGGCTCACCCGGCAGTCTGCCGCAGTAGAGGCGGCTTGGCCGCCGGGTGAGCCGTTCGGCGCATCATCGCGCCGACATCATCTGAACTGGAGCCCCACAACGCAAAGTTGCGTCAGAAGCTTTCTCAACCTGTCCGCACGCAAGTACGGAAACGACGCAACAGCCCCGGAGGCGGAAAGCCGCCCCGGGACTGTCTGTGTTGACTAGGGTCGGACCGGCATCACGCCGGCCCAGCTCACTTGAGCTCGACCTTGGCGCCGACGGCCTCGAGCTGCTTCTTGAGCTTCTCGGCCTCGTCCTTGGTCACCGACTCCTTGACAGCCTTCGGAGCGGCTTCGACCAGATCCTTGGCTTCCTTGAGGCCCAGGCCGGTGATGGCGCGGACTTCCTTGATGACTTCAATCTTCTTGTCGCCGGCGGCGGCAAGAATGACGTTGAACTCGGTCTGCTCTTCGACAGCAGCAGCAGCGGGGCCAGCGGCGGGGCCGGCAACCGCAACGGCGGCGGCGGCAGAGACGCCCCACTTCTCTTCGAGAAGCTTGGCGAGGTCGGCGGCCTCGAGGACCGTGAGGGACGACAGCTCGTCAACGAGCTTAGCAAGATCAGCCATGGTTAAGTTCCTACGTAAAAGAGGTTCGAACGTTGATCAGGGGTAACTGGCCGTTCAGGCCGCATCCTTGTCGGCATATGCCTGAAACACGCGCGCGAGCTTCGCAGCAGGCGCGGTCGAGAGCTGGGCAAGCTTGGTTGCAGGAGCCTGAAGCAGGCCGAGCAACTTGGCGCGCAGTTCGTCGAGCGAGGGCATCGTGGCCAGGGCCTTGACGCCGTCGGGGTTCAGGGCGGTCTTGCCCATCGCGCCGCCGAGGATGACGAGCTTGTCATTGTCCTTGGCGAAAGCGGTGGCGACCTTCGGCGCCGCGACCGGATCGTTGGAATAAGCGATCAGGGTGGGACCCGTCAGCAGCTTGCTGATGGACGCGACGTCGGTGCCTTCAAGAGCGATCTTGGCCAGCCGGTTCTTTGCGACCTTCACGGTGGCGCCATTGGCCTTCATCTCGCGACGAAGCTTCTGGAACTGGGCCACCGTCAAACCCGCATAGTGGGCCACGACGACGACCGACGTGTTCGCAAACACACCGTTCAGCGTCGCGACGGCATCATTCTTTGCCGTTCTATCCACTGGGCTCTCTCCGGTAGGCGGCAGGCTTGAGGGCTTGCCGCCGGTTGCACGTGTCGCTCTCAAGAAACCCCGGTTGACACCGGCGCTGGATAAGAGCGACGCTCAGTGCCCTGTCCCCGCTCTTGACCGTTGCCGGCCGCGATCGGGCGAGATGGTTCGAACCGTCTTCGGGACCTTGCGATCCCGCTTGAGCTCTTGCACCGTCTATGCAGGCCTCTTGGCGAAATTATGCCCCCAGCCGAAGCCGAGGAGCACCTGCAGTCTCAGACAGGACTGGATGATTCGGGCCCAAAGATCGCTCTCCGCGCCCCAAACATCCATTCTTCGGCGGCAAACCGCCGAAAAACGCGAAACGGACCCCCTCGTGCGAAGCACGCTGGAGCCCACATCACTTATGGAAACAGGCCTGCGTCTTAACGCTTTCGCCTGCTTCTGCCAAGTGGGGACTTGACCCCGTCGGATCAAGCCCGGGCAACGGCCGGCGCAAAGCCGGCCGTCAGGCCTCTCAGCCGCCCATCACCGTGTTGGGCTCGATCTTGACGCCCGGACCCATGGTCGAGGAGATCGCGACGCGCTGGATATAGGTGCCCTTGGCGCCGGCAGGCTTGGCCTTGGCGACGGAATCGGCGAACGCCTTGATGTTCTCGGCGAGCTTGTCGGCCGTGAACGAGACCTTGCCGACGGCAGCATGCACGATGCCGGCCTTCTCGACGCGGAACTCGACCGAGCCGCCCTTGGACGCCGCAACCGCGGTGGTGATGTCCATGGTGACGGTGCCGACCTTCGGGTTCGGCATCAGGCCGCGCGGGCCCAGCACCTTACCGAGACGGCCGACCAGCGGCATCATGTCCGGGGTCGCGATGCAGCGATCGAACTCGATCGTGCCCTTGGAGACGAGATCGACCAGCTCTTCGGCGCCGACGATGTCGGCCCCGGCCTTCTTGGCCTCTTCCGCCTTGGCGCCGCGAGCAAACACGGCGACGCGCAGGACGCGGCCCGAGCCGTTGGGCAGATTGCAGACGCCACGGACCATCTGGTCGGCGTGGCGCGGATCGACACCCAGGTTCATCGCGACCTCAACGGTCTCGTCGAACTTGGCGTTGGCGCGCTCCTTGACCATCGCGACAGCGAGATCGAGCGGGTAGAGCTTGGTGCGGTCGATGCCCTCACGGGCCTTCACGACGCGCTTTGCGACATGTGCCATCGTCTGTTTCCCCTCAGCCCACGACTTCCAGGCCCATGGACCGGGCGGAGCCCTTGATCATGGACGAGGCGGATTCGATCGAATCGCAGTTGAGATCGGCCATCTTCTTCTCGGCGATCTCAGTGATCTGAGCGACGGTGACCTTGCCGACATTGCCGCCGCGACCAGGCGTCTTCGAGCCGGCAGTCAGGCCAGCGGCCTTCTTCAGCCAGTACGAGACCGGCGGCTGCTTCATCTCGAAGGTGAAGGAGCGATCCTGATACGCGGTGATGATCACCGGGATCGGCATGCCCTTTTCCATCTGCGCGGTCTTCGCGTTGAAGGCCTTGCAGAATTCCATGATGTTGAGGCCGCGCTGACCCAGCGCCGGACCGATCGGCGGCGACGGATTGGCCGCGCCCGCCGGAACCTGAAGCTTCACGTAACCCGTGATCTTCTTTGCCATGATGGCTGCTCCTGCCGTCCGCTCCGACGCCTATCGGAACGACGACGCCCTGCCCGCGAACTGCTTCGCTCGGGGTCAGGGTGGTTGCAGAGCGTGGTGCGGCAGGGTGATCCGGTTGGCGACCGGCCGGCCTCCCACGCAAGTGAGGCGCGGGCTATTACATATTCAAAGCGGAAGGGGAAGCACTTTCCGGCTGCGTCATCTTGCCCGGCGGCAAAGCGGCGCGTGCGCCGCCGCGCTGAATGAAGTCCCCGAGCGCGATGCCGATATGCGCCACGACCAGCGCGATCAAGCCGAAGGCGAGCCAGGCATGGCTCCTGAACAGCAGCTCCGAATAGCCCGCCCCTTCCGGCCAGATCGGCGGCAGCGAAAAGCCGAAATAGACCCCGCGCGCGCCATAGTCGGATATGCCGGCCAAGCCCAGCAGCGGCGTCAGGATCAACCCCGCATAGAGAATGCCATGGACGACACGGCTACCCGCCCCCCGGCGCCAACGCCCCGTCAGTTGCGCGAAGACCCGATAGCAAAGCCGCAACAGGACCAGCCCCAGCAAACTCGACCCAGCCGTCTTGTGGAAGAGGTAGAATGCGTCCGCCAGCAGTCCATCGCCGATCTGCTTCATCAGGACGCCGGTCGCGAACATGACGAGCACGAGCCCGGCCGTCAGCCAATGCAACAGCTTCGGAATGGCCGGGAACGTTCGCTGTCCCCGCCCCTCGACGATATGGATCGGCTCGAAAGCCCCCGCGCCTGCGCGTGCGGCTGGTGCACTCATGCGCTCACCCCATGCGTCTCGACGATGAAGGCATCGACCGCCTCCCGCAGCTCGGAGGCCTTGCGGTCGAGATCTGCCGAGGCCAGCGTCGCGACCTCGCCGGTCCGCCGCCAGCTCTCAACCATGCCGGCGACCTGTCCGACCTGTTCCGCCGCGAGCCGGACATCGCCTGCCGTCTTGGCGGTGCTGTTGCTGATCGAGCGCGAACTCGCCTCCTGGCGCTGCGCCAGCCCCGAAATCGCCGCGGCCGCACGATCGACCTGATCGACCGAGGCGACCAGCGCGCCGACGCGTTCCGACATGCCGCCGGCCGCCGCGCGGATCGCCGCCAGTCCGCGCCGGACCTCCTCCGTCGCTTGCGCCGTCCGGTTGGCGAGCTGCTTGACCTCGGCGGCGACCACGGCGAAGCCGCGCCCGGCCTCGCCCGCATGCGCGGCCTCGATCGTCGCGTTGAGGGCGAGCAGATTGGTCTTGCTCGCCACCTGTTCGATGATGTCGATGACCTGGTCGATGCTGCGCACGGCCTCTGCCAACTCGACATTGTCGTCGGCCGCTGCCGAAACCAGGGATTTGGCGGCTTCAGCCACGGCCGAGGTCGCCTGCGCCTCGCCCGTAGTGTTGGCCAGGAGCGTCGACACCTCGGCGATGGAACGGGCAACGTCGTCGACATGGGACGAGGCGCGCTGCGTCGACTGCGCAGCCGCGGCCGCCTGGGCATCGACGGAGCCTGACAGACGAGCGAGTTCGCCCGACGCCCCCGACATCCGCGCGGCATGCTGCTCCAGCGCGGACGCGATCGCGGCGATGCGCTCCTGGAAGGCGACGCTGTGGATTTGAATCCGCTCCTGCCTGGCGATCTCCTCCGCCAGGGAGGAAAGCCGCGCCGCCGCCGCGGCCTGCTGCGAGCGCTGCTCGCCGAGATGCGTCGCCAAGGCACGGCCGAGCATGCCGATCTCGTCGCGGCGCATCGCGACCTTGTCGAGCCAGCCCTGGTCCCGCTCGCTCGTGCCGAGCGCTCGGGCCATGCCGATGATCGGCTTGACCAGCCAGCGATATTCGAGCGTCACGATCATCACCACCGTGAACACGGTCAGCAACGACAGCAGGATCTTGTTCTGGCGCGCATTGTCGACGTGGTGGGCGAGCCGGCCGGCGACCGCGCCAACGCCCTCGTTCAGGGCCATGCGCAGCTCGTTGCGCTTGGCTGTGGATTGGCGGAGCGCGACGCGCGCAGCCTCGCGATCCGTGGCGGCAAACCGGGCCAGTTCGCGCAGCAGCGCGACCGCCTCCTCGGCGCGCCTGCGCACCTCGCCGTCAAGTGAGGCGGCGACGCCAGCCGTGACGCGCTCCACCGATTCGATGTCGGCCCGCTCCGGCACGGCGCCATTGTCGGGCAACAGGGCGTTGATCACGCGCTGATAGGCGGGGCTCGTCGTCGCCATCGCGTCAGCAGCAGCCACGCGCGCGACGAGATCGCGCGAGAACTCGGACAGCCGGCTGGCTCCGACGAATTCGGTCGCGGCGAACAGGCAGGCCAGCAGGCCGAGCATGGCGCCCCAGAGCGCCAGGCGCTGATCGACAGTCGCCCTGAAGGACTTTGGAAACATGCCACCCGCGCCAGATCGTCAGGCGCGGACCCTGCGGCAAGCGGGTGAAGGAGCCGTTAACCACGACGACTCGGTGGGCACGCGGCCCGCCGAGCCTTGTCAGGCAATGTTCAGAGCTTCTCGACCTGGCCGTATTCGAGCTCGACCGGGGTCGCGCGGCCGAAGATCGAGACCGCGACCTTGAGGCGGGCGCGGCCGTGATCGACATCCTCGACCACGCCGTTGAACGAGGCGAAGGGCCCGTCGGAGACCTTCACCTGCTCGCCGATCTCGAAGACGACCGTCGGCTTGGGCCGCTCGATGCCCTCGGCGACCTGGCCCTTGATCCGCATCGCCTCGACCTCGGGGATCGGCATGGGCTTGGCCTTGTCGGCGCCCAGGAAGCCGGTGACCTTCGGCGTGTTCTTGATCAGGTGATAGACCTCGTCGGTCATCTCGCACTTCACCAGCACATAACCGGGGAAGAACTTGCGCTCGGCATCGACCTTGCGGCCGCGGCGAACCTCGACGACCTTCTCGGTCGGCACCAGGACCTCGTCGAACTTGTCGGCGAGATTGCGCTGCGCCGCCTGATCGCGGATCGACTGCGCGACCTTGTTCTCGAAGTTGGAATAGGCGTGGACGATGTACCAGCGAGTTGTCACGTGTCTGATTCCGTTCAGCGTGCGCCGAGGATGATGCCGAGCGACCAACGAATGATCGTATCGGTGAAAAGGAAGAACAGGCTCGAGACGACCACCATGGCGAGCACGAGACCCGTCGTGATCAGCGTCTCGCGCCGAGACGGCCAGGTGACCTTCGTCGCTTCGGTGCGAACGTCCTGCAGGAAGCTGAAGGGGTTGGTCTTAGCCATCGTATCACCTCGGGTTCCAAAACCGCGCTCCGGCCCTCGCCGAAGGCCGAATCGGCCGTCCTGAAACATTCGCGGCGCGGGGCTCGTGGAGCCGCGCGCCGTCATGACGTGCCTCTTACAACGGGCCGCAGCGTTAGCCAAGCGCCTTTTCAGCGGCCTGGGAGCGGCCCTGGACAGGAGCTAGAGGCGTTTGCAGCCCAGGAGCAGGAAGGATGGCCGCTCCCGCTCCTTCGCCCATTCCGGATGGGCCATAACTTGATCCTCGCTGGGAGCCCATTCGACGCAATGCGTCAGGGCAAAGCCGGCGCAGTGGAGCAAATCGAGATAGGTCGCGATCGTGCGGTGCTGCTTGATCACGCCCTTCGCCAGCCAGTCCGTGGTGCGCGGCCCTTCCGCCAGATAGCCGTTCACAGGCCAGGCCGGCCGCCCGTCGGGGTCGAGCGACCAGCCCTGATGAGCAGGAGCCGTCATCAAGGGGTGTTCGACCGAGCAGACCAGCATGCCGCCGAGGGGCAACGCCTGCCCGACCCTCTCGAGTAACCCGCCGAGATCCGTCAGATAATGAAAGGCAAGCGAGCTATAGGCGAAATCGAAGCTGCCGGGTGCCGGCGCGAAGCGCTCCAGATCGGCGCGCTCATAGCTGACGGCCTTGTCGCCGGTCTCTTCCCGCGCCCTTGCCAGCATGCGCTCGGAGACATCGACGCCGAGCACGCTCGCGGCGCCATTCTCCCGCGCCCAGCGGCAAAACCAGCCAAAGCCGCAGCCGAGATCGAGAACCCTGAGGCCGCGCAGATCGGGAAGGAAGCTTTGCAGCACCGGCCATTCGGGCGCGCCGTCGAGGCCGTGAAGCGAACGCGGCAACTGGCTGTAGGCGCTGAAGAAAGCCGGCGTATCGTAGATGTTCTGCGTCATCGGCGATCTACAGAACCAACCGGCGCCGGAAAGCGGCTTCGTGCGGGACTGGCAGGGGCGGTAGGGCTCGAACCTACGACAACCGGTTTTGGAGACCGGTACTCTACCAACTGAGCTACACCCCTGTAGTCGGCGATGCTTTGCCTCAAGGCGCGGAGGTTTTCAAGTCGAAAACGCAGCCGATCATCATCCTTTGCGGTAGGGGCCGAGTTCCCTGGCATAACGCTCGACCAGCTTCAGGCCGAATTCCGTCGGCCGCAGCGCCGGGCCGCGATCGACTGCATGATGAAGATAATGGCCGGCAGCACCTCCCGGTAGACGGCTTCGGCTCCCGCTTCGTCCTTCGCAATATAGCGATTATAGGCGCGCAGCGCATAGTCGATCGTGTCTGGCGCCAGGATCATGCCGACACAGCCGGCGCGGAAATTGTCGATCAATTCGAGCCCGCCCCGACCATTCAGGATGGGCAGGCGCCCTTCGGTGACCGCGATCAGCCGCTCGATCTCGACGACGGAGCCCTCTCCCTTGATGAGGCAGATGTTCGGGTGCTGCCGCACCAGTTCGCGGATATCCTCCGCCGACAGGCCACGGCCCATATAGGCAGGCGCGTTCTGGATCGCGACCGGTAACGAGGTTGCCTCGGCGACGCGCCCGAAGAAGCGGATATACTCGGCGGCGCCGAAGCTGCCGACCATGGGCGGCTGGAGAATCACCCAATCCGCGCCATTCCGCTCCGCGACGCGGACGAGATCGATCTGCTCCGCCACCGACGAGCCGAAGATGGTGAAGGCGAGCGGCTTGCGGCCGGCAACGTCCTCCGCCATCCACTCCATGATCGTGCGGCGCTCGGCAACGGTGAGCTTCGAGACTTCGGTGGCGAGGCCAAGCGCCGCCATGCCCTGCACGTCGAGATCGAGGCTGATCTGAGTCTGCCGGCGCATCGCATCGCGATCCAGCCGCTCCTGCGCGTCGAACAGGGCGAAGACGATCGAATGGATGCCGGGAAAAGGTGGCTTGAAATCCATCAGGCATGCTCCTCCATGATCGGAGCGGCTGGGTCCGCTCTCTCAGGCAAATCTAGAGCATGAAATTCGCAGGCGGCGCATAACGCTTCGGCGGGCCGGCTGCGCGGCAAGGGCATGGATTAAAACAGAAAAGGGCGGCGTTTCCGCCGCCCTTTCAAAGCTTTGCAGCCGGTGCTTGAATCAAGCGATGATGCTTGCGACGACGCCTGCACCGCAAAAGCCTGCGGTTTCCGCTGGCGTCGTTGTTGCTTCGATCAGGCAATGATCGAAGCAACAACGCCGGCTCCAACCGTGCGGCCGCCTTCGCGGATGGCGAAGCGCAGCTTCTCCTCCATCGCGATCGGCACGATCAGGTGCACTTCCATGGCGATGTTGTCGCCAGGCAT
>NZ_JAVDTY010000022.1:0-49566 GCF_031456075.1 Allobosea sp. BE125 | reverse complement strand
GCGCCTCGGGCAAGTCCAGCCTCACATCCTGCTCCCGACAAACCATCCGCTCACTTTCCACAAGCGCCAAAAAGACCGGTTACGCAAAGCTCTCTGTAAGGAGAGGGGCAGGGGTGAGGTGTAGGCCCCTGGACCAGTGGAGCGCCAGCCTCACAGCGAAGCAACGGTGAGGTCGTAGCCAAAGCGTCAAACGGCCGACCCCTCACCCTGCCCTCTCCCTACGGGAGAGGGTTCCCCGCGCCTTACCTACGACGATTGATCCTCAGATCACCGCCTCGATCAGGAACGGTCCCTTCCTGCCGAGCGCGCCCTTGAACAGCTTGGTGAACTCCTCCGCCGTCGTGGCGCGGGCGGCTTCGACGCCCAGGCCGCGCGCCATCGAGACCCAGTCCAGCGCCGGCTCGTCGAGGTTCAGCATCAGCTTGGCGTTGCGGCCGAAATCATTGACGCCGACGGCGCGCATCTCGCCATGCAGGATCGCATAGGTCCGGTTGGCGAAGATCACCGTGACGACATCGAGATTCTCGCGCGCCTGCGTCCACAGCCCCTGCACCGTGTACATGCCCGAGCCATCCGCCTGCATGCCGATGACCTTGCGATCGGGGCAGGCGACCGCCGCGCCCACCGCGAGCGGGATGCCTTCGCCGATCGCCCCGCCGGTGAGCTGGATATAGTCGTGCTGCGGCGCGCTGTGGCAGTCGAAATAGAACATCCGGCCAGAGGAGACGGATTCGTCGCAGACGATGCAGTTCTCAGGCAGCAGGGTCGAGACGATGCTGCAGACCTTGTCGGCGTCGAGCGTTCCCGTCGGCAGCGAGGGCTGCTCCGGGCGCGGCGGGGCGATGAAGGCAGGCGCGGTCTTCGTCGCGCCGAGCTCGTCAGTAAGGGCGGCGACGGTGCCGGGCAGATCGTCGCCGGGCCGGGCCAGCGTCACGATCTCGCAGCCCTCATGGACCAGCCGGCCGGGCTTGCCGGGATAGGCGAAGAAGCCGACCGGGATCTGTGCGCCGATGAGCACGAGATAGTCGACGTCCTTGAGCTGATCGAGTGCCTTGTCGACGGGGTAGTGGATCTTGGGCATCGCGACGCGGCCGGCGCCACGCTGAACGCGCCCGTTCGACATCTGGCTGAAGATCTTCGCTCCCGTCGCGGCGCAGGCGCGCGCCGCCATCTCCATCGGCGCCTCGCGCAGCGCGAGACCGGTCAGCATGATCGCGGCCCGCGCGCCATGCTTGCGCAGCCCGGCCGCGACATCGCGAATCGCGGCGGCGTCGACGCTCTTCAGCGCAGGCAGCTTCACCGGCTTCAGCTCGGCCGGCTCGACGCCGTTCCAGGCGCAATCGGCCGGCAGGATGACGGTGGTGACGCCCGGCAGCGTCAGCGAGGCGACATAGGCTTCCTCGATCGCCGGGCCGACATCCTCGGCCGAGGCGATGCGGCGGACGAAATGCGACATCGGCTTGGCCAGGCTCTCGATGTCGCTGGTCAGCGGCGCGTCGTGCTGGAGATGATAGGTCGCGTGGTCGCCGACGACGTTGATCATCGGCGTCCAGGCGCGCCTTGCATTGTGCATGTTGGCGAGCGCGTTCGCCATGCCGGGCCCGCAATGCAGCAGCGTCGCGGCCGGCTTGTCGGCCATGCGGGCATAGCCGTCGGCGGCGCCGGTCACCACGCCCTCGAACAGGCCGAGCACGCAGCGCATCTGCGGCTTGCGGTCGAGCGCCGCGACGAAATGCATCTCGGAGGTGCCGGGATTGGCGAAGCAGACATCCACGTCGTTGACGAGGAGCGTGTCGCAGAGGCGGTCGGCGCCGTTCATTCGGATCATCCCGGACAGGGTTGGTGGAGAACGCGCTGAGCGCGAAAGGAGGCCTCAGGGGAAAAGATGTTTGGCGCACTGTCAAACGCGAGAAATTCATGGCGGGGTCGAGAACGCGTGATGGGTGCCACGGGTGCGGTTTGAGGGCGCGGCTTGAAGCGCGGCTTGACGGATTTGCATATGCATTTAACCTTCCCTGGAACGAAGGTTGCATCTGGCTCCGCTTCAGCTTGCGGTGGCGTCGCGCTGCCCGGATCATCCGACGACAACAGGGGAAGGCTCACGTCATGACAGGTTTGAAGCGTATCGCGGCATTCGCCGGCATCGGTCTCGCCGGATTGGTTGCGGCGGGCGCCGCACAGGCGCAGACCAAGGTCGCCATCGGTATTTCCGGCTGGACCGGCTTTGCCCCGCTGGTGCTCGCCAAGGAAGCCGGGATCTTCGCCAAGAACGGACTCGACGTCACGATCAAGAAGATCCCGCAGAAGGACCGCCATCTCGCCATGGCCTCAGGCGACATCCAATGCGCCGCGACCACCGTCGAGACCTGGATCGTCTGGGACGGCGCGGGCGTGAAGAGCAAGCAGATCTTCCAGCTCGACAAGAGCTACGGCGCCGACGGCATGGTGACGCGCAGCGCCATCGGCTCGATCAAGGATCTCAAGGGCAAGACGGTGGCGGCCTCGGCTCCGGGCACCTCGCCTTATTTCGCGCTGGCCTGGTTCCTCAAGGAGAACGGCATGTCCGTGAAGGACGTGACCGTGGTCAATATGGAGCCGGGCCCGGCGGCGCAGGCCTTCATCGCCGGCCAGAACGACGCGGCCCTGACCTATGAGCCCTATCTCTCGGCTGTGCGCGAGAAGCCCGAGGCCGGCAAGATCATCGCCACCACGCTCGACTACCCGATGGTGATGGACACGTTCGGCTGCACGCCGGCCTTCCTCGTCGACGAGAAGGCGGCTGCCGCCCTGACCAAAAGCTATTTCGAGGCGCTGGACCTGATCAAGGCCGAGAAGGACAAGGCCTATGGCATCATGGGCGCGGATGTGAAGCAGAGCGGCGAGCAATTCGGCAAGTCGGCCGCCTTCCTGCGCTGGTCGGATGCGGCGGGGAACAAGACGTTCTTCTCCGGGGAATGGCAGGCTTTCTCCGCCAAGGCCGCCGATCTCCTGCTGGAGATCGGCCTGATCAAGGCGAAGCCGGATCTCGGAACGCTGGTCGAGACGAAATACGTCATCGGCGGCTGAACCGGGTGATCCTGCCCGATGTCTTGGCTCCCGGCTTGCGTATCGTGTTTTGCGGCACGCAGGCCGGGGCGGTCTCGGCGCGCCGCGGGGCCTATTATGCCGGGCCGGGCAACAAGTTCTGGAAAACCCTGCATGAGGTCGGGCTGATCACCGAGCGGCTCGGCCCGATGGATTTCCACGATCTGCCGCGATACGGCATCGGCCTCACCGACGTCGCCAAGGCGACGTCGGGGCCGGATGCCGCCCTGCTGCGATCCCATTTCGATGTCGAGGGCTTCATGAGCAAGATCAGGGCGCATGCCCCAGCCATCGTCGCCTTCAACGGCAAGCGGGCGGCACAAGTGGCTCTCGGCCTCCCAGGCCCGGCGATGTCCTACGGCCTGCAAGCGGCGAAGATCGCGGAAACCGCGGCCTTCGTCCTGCCTTCGACCTCGGGCGCGGCTGCCGGCTTCTGGTCGATCGAGCCCTGGCAAGAACTGGCCGCGGTCGCGGGCACGATCGGAGCCGCCGCATGAAACCGCTTCAGCCGGTCTCCGGCGGTGCAAGGATCGGCTACGGCGTCGCCTTCTTCGCGCTGTTCGTCGTGCTCTGGTCCGTTGCGACCTTCGGCGGTTATGTGCAGCGGCTGTTCCTGGCCGACCCGCTCACCATGCTGCGGGAAGGCTATAGCCTGCTGGTCCAGTACGGCTTTGCCTTCGATATCGGCATGACGATCTGGCGCGTCGTCGGTGGCTTCGTGCTGGCGGTCATCGTCGCCTTGCCGCTCGGCATCCTGATGGGCGCCTACAAGCCGGTTGAGGCGTTCCTCGAACCCTTCGTATCCTTTGCGCGCTATCTGCCGGCCTCGGCCTTCATTCCGCTCCTGATCCTCTGGGCCGGCATCGGCGAGGCGCAGAAGCTGCTCGTCATCTTCATCGGCTCGGTCTTCCAGCTCATCTTGATGATAGCGGTTGCCGTCGGCTCGATCCGGCGCGATCTCGTCGACGCCGCCTATACGCTGGGCGCGACCGACACCTCCGTAGTGCGCCGCGTGCTCCTGCCCAATGCCGCCCCCGAGATCGCCGAGATCTTCCGCCTCGTGCTCGGCTGGGCCTGGACCTATGTCATCGTTGCCGAATTGATCGGCTCGTCATCGGGCATCGGCCACATGATCACCGACAGCCAGGCGCTGCTGAACACCGGCCAGATCATCTTCGGCATCATCGTCATCGGGCTGATCGGCCTGGTCTCGGATTTCCTGTTCAAGGCGGTCAACCAGCGCCTGTTTCCATGGGCGGCTCGATGAGCAAGCTGATCATCGAGAATGTCGGCAAGGTCTTTCCGGCCCAGCGCGGCGGTCAAGCGACGCGGGCCCTGACACCGACGACGCTCAGCGTCGCCGATAATGACTTCATCACGATCCTTGGCCCGTCGGGCTGCGGAAAATCCACGCTGCTGCGCATCATCGGCGGGCTCGAGACGGCAAGCGAGGGCCGCATCCTGCTCGACGGTGCGCCTGTCTCCGGGCCGGGCGCCGATCGCGGCTTCGTCTTCCAGAGCTACACGCTGTTTCCCTGGTTGACGGTGATCGAGAACATCGCCTTCGGCCTGCGCGAGAAGGGCGTGCCCGAGCGCGAGCGGCTCGGTCTCGCCCGCGACTGGGCCGGCCGCGTCGGGCTCTCCGCCTTCGTCGATCATTTCCCAAAACAGCTCTCGGGCGGCATGCAGCAGCGCACCGCGATTGCGCGCGCGCTCGCCAACGACCCCAAGATCCTGCTGCTCGACGAGCCTTTTGGGGCGCTCGACAACCAGACCCGCGCCTTGATGCAGGAGATGCTGCTCGGCATCTGGGAGCGCGAGCAGAAGACCGTGCTCTTCGTCACCCACGATATCGAGGAGGCGATCTTCGTCGGTTCGCGCGTCGTGGTGATGAGCGCCCGGCCCGGCCGGATCAAGGCCGATATCGCGGTCGATCTGCCCCATCCGCGCCCCTACACCATCAAGACCAGCCCGCAATTCGTGGCGCTGAAGGAGCGGTTGGTCGAGGAGATCCGCGTCGAGGCCGTGCTGGCGGCGGAGGTCCGCTAGAACCTGGCCGCGCAACCATCGCCCGGCAGATCGCCTGATATGCGGCTGGTGATGGTCGGAATTGCATCAAATGGGCTATTTTATTGCGCTAGTCGCTTGCCATCTTATTTCTAAAGGGGTGCTGCCATGATGAGGTGGGGCCGATGCACGCGTTTATTGCAAGGATGTTGTCCCGGCTGGTGAAGGAGCCGCGGATCGATGTTGTGTTCGCCGATGGATCGCTGCAATCCGTCGGGAAGGGGAGTACGCCCGCATTCAGGATGCGCATCGCCGACCGGCCGACCGAACTCCAGCTCGCGCTGGATCCGGAGCTGGCCTTGGGCGAGGCGGTGATGGAGGGGCGCGTCGTGGTCGAGCGCGGCAGCCTCTATGATCTGCTCGATGTGCTGGTCGCCGGTGTTCACCGCAACCACCCGTCAGCCTTGGCCAGGGCGCTGGCGAAGCTGAGGACCAGCGTCCGGCGCTTCCACCAGCACAACACGCTTGGCTGGGCGCGGCGCAATGTCGCCCACCATTATGATCTCAAATCGGAGTTCTTCCGACTCTTCCTCGATGAGGACATGCAGTATTCCTGCGCCTATTTCCCGACGCCGCAGACTTCGCTCGCCGAGGCCCAGATCGCCAAGAAGCGGCACATCCTGGCCAAGCTTGCGATCAGGCCGGGCCATGATGTGCTCGATATCGGTTCTGGTTGGGGCGGGCTCGGCCTGACGATCGCGCGCGAGACGGGCGCAAACGTGACCGGTGTGACGCTCTCGCAGGAGCAGCTCGCCGTGGCCAGGGAGCGCGCGACGACTGCCGGCCTGCCGGTCGATTTCCGCCTGCAGGACTACCGCGACATCCCGGAACGTTTCGACCGGATCGTCTCGGTCGGCATGTTCGAGCATGTCGGCGTCGGCTATTACCGCACCTTCTTCCGCAAGATCGCGGAACTCTTGAAGGATGACGGCGTCGCGCTGATTCACACGATCGGCCGCAGTTCGCCGCCTGGCGCGACCAACCCCTTCATCGCCAAATACATCTTCCCGGGCGGCTACATCCCGGCGATGTCGGAGGTGACGGCGGCGGTCGAGCATGAGGGCCTGATCATCTCCGATGTCGAGGTGCTCCGGCTGCATTATGCGGAGACGCTGAAGGCTTGGCGCGAGCGTTTCCTGGCCCGCCGCGCCGAGGCGGTCGCGATGTATGACGAGCGCTTCGCCCGGATGTGGGAGTTCTATCTCGCAGCCTCGGAGGCGAGCTTCCGGCATGACGACCTCGTCGTCTTCCAGTTCCAGCTCACCAAGCGCCTCGATACGCTGCCGATGACGCGCGGCTACATGGAGCAGCCGCAATAGCGGCTGCGGCTATTGCGCGGCAGAAGCGCGTCAGCTCACCGGCTGTAGCGTGATCGCGAACATCTCGCTTTCAGGGCTGTCGGCGCCGAGCTCAACCTCCGCCGGGCCTTCCAGAAGCGCGCTGTCGCCAGGCGCGAGGGTTTCGGTTCGCCCGGCAGCTGTTACGCCCCAGCTGCCGGCATGGGCGACGAGGACGAGCAGGCCGGCCTCTATCCTGTCGGCCTGCGGAGCCTCTCCGGTGATGCGCCGCATCGCATGAGCCCAGCCGCCACGCCGGCTCATCACGTTGAGATCGTCGATCGGCCCGGCGACGAGCTGCCCAGCGACCGCGCGGTCGGCCGCGAAGGCGAAGGGTTCTGTCCGCCGGTCGAGCGTGATCGTCTCGCCGTCACTGAGGGCGAGGCGGATGCCGTCACCGCGCAGCACCACAAGCGTCCGGTCGATGCCGGGGAAGCTCGAGAACGGCCCGTCGCCGCCGACATGCGCCATGGAGATGCGCCAGTCGAAGGTATCGAGCGAGGCGCCCTGCGGATGCACGGCGATTTCGGTCGTGGTGCCGCCGCCATTCTTCCACGGCATGATCAGGCATTCGCTGGCTCGGATCAGGCGCATGGTCAGCGCAAGATGCCCGGCAGCTTCAGCCCCTTCGCCTTGGCGCAGTCGATCGCGATCTCGTAGCCCGCATCGGCATGGCGCATCACGCCTGTCGCCGGATCGTTCCAGAGCACGCGCTCCAGCCTTTTCGCGGCTTCCGGCGTGCCGTCGGCGACGATGACGACGCCCGAATGCTGCGAATAGCCCATGCCGACGCCGCCGCCATGATGCAGCGAGACCCAGGTCGCGCCGCCGGCCGTGTTGAGCAGCGCGTTCAGCAGCGGCCAGTCGGAGACTGCGTCCGAACCGTCCTTCATCGCTTCGGTCTCGCGGTTGGGCGAGGCGACCGAGCCTGAATCGAGATGGTCGCGGCCGATCACGACCGGGGCCTTGAGCTCGCCCTTGGCCACCATCTCGTTGAAGGCGAGGCCGAGCCGGTGCCGGTCGCCGAGCCCGACCCAGCAGATGCGTGCGGGCAGCCCTTGGAACTGGATGCGCTCGCGCGCCATGTCGAGCCAGTTGTGCAGATGGGTGTCGTCCGGCATCAGCTCTTTCACACGCTGGTCGGTGCGGTAGATGTCCTCGGGGTCGCCTGAAAGTGCTGCCCAGCGGAACGGCCCGATGCCTCGGCAGAACAGCGGCCGGATATAGGCCGGCACGAAGCCCGGGAAATCGAAGGCGTCGGCGACGCCCATATCCTTCGCCATCTGGCGGATATTGTTGCCGTAATCGAGCGTCGGCACGCCCATCTTCTGGAAATCGAGCATGGCGCGCACATGCGTCGCCATCGATTCCTTGGCCGCCAGGATCGTCCCGGCGGGGTCGCGCTCCCTGCGCTCCTCCCATTCCTGCAGTGTCCAGCCGGCCGGCAGATAGCCGTTGAGCGGGTCATGCGCGGAGGTCTGGTCGGTGACGACATCGGGGCGGATGCCGCGCGCGACCATGTCGGGGAAGACTTCGGCCGCATTGCCGAGCACGCCGACCGAGACCGCCTTGCCCTGCTTATGGGCGCGCTCGACGATCTCCAGCGCCTCGTCGATGCTGGCAGCCTTCTCGTCGAGATAGCGGGTGCGCAGCCGGAAATCGATCGAGGACGGCTTGCATTCGACCGCGATCATCGAGGCGCCGGCCATGGTGGCGGCGAGCGGCTGCGCGCCGCCCATGCCGCCCAGGCCTCCGGTCAGGATCCATTTGCCCTTGAGCGAGCCGCCATAATGCTGGCGGCCGACCTCGACGAAGGTCTCGTAAGTGCCCTGAACGATGCCTTGCGTGCCGATATAGATCCAGGAGCCGGCTGTCATCTGGCCGTACATCATCAACCCGAGCTTATCGAGCTCGTGGAAATGCTCCCAATTGGCATAGGCCGGAACGAGGTTGGAATTGGCGATCAGCACGCGCGGCGCGTCCGCATGCGTCCGGAAGATGCCGACCGGCTTGCCCGACTGCACAAGCAAGGTCTCGTCGGCCTCGAGCGAGCGCAGCGAGGCGCAGATCCGGTCGAAATCCTCCCAGGTGCGGGCGGCGCGGCCGATGCCGCCATAGACCACGAGCTCGCCCGGCTTCTCCGCGACATCGGGGTCGAGATTGTTCATCAGCATGCGCAAAGGCGCCTCGGTCAGCCAGCTTTTGGCCGAGAGTTCGCTGCCGCGTGGGCTACGGATGACGCGGCTGTTGTCGATACGGGTCATGCTTGAGCCTTTTCGAAGCTGGCGGCCGCGTCGAGCGCGGCGGCGATGATGCTGGAGAGGGCGGCTTGGAGCTTGGCGGCCTTGGCCTCGTCGAAGGTCCAGGGCGGCGCCTCGTCGGTGAGATAGGCGCTAAGCGCGATCTCCATCTGGATCGCGTGCACATGCTCGGCCGGCTCGCCGTAATGGCGCGTGATCCAGCCGCCCTTGAAGCGGCCATTGACGATCTGGGTGAAGGGCTGGCCCGCCATCGCGGCGACGGCGGCCGCCTCAATGGGCGCCGCGCAGCTCGCGCCCGAATTCGTGCCGAGGTTCAATGTCGGCAGCGTGCCGGGAAACAGGCGCGGGATCACCGATTTGATCGAGTGGCAGTCCCAAAGCAGGCACCAGCCGTGAAGCGCCTTCACGCGCGCGATCTCGGCGGCGAGCGCGTCATGATAGGGCTGGAAATAGGTTTGCCGTCGCCGCGCGATCTCGGCCGCATCCGGCGGCGCAGCCCAGATCGGCTCGCCGTCGAAACGCGTGCTCGGCACGAGTTCCGTCGTCGCCTGCCCAGGATAGAGCGAGACACCGGAGGGGTCGCGATTGACGTCGATGACATAGCGCGACAGCCCCGCCTCGACGATCGTTGGCTGGAAGCGCTCGGTGAAGCCGTAGAGCTGGCGCATGTGCCAGTCGGTGTCGGGCACGCTGCGGCCGGTCTCGTTGAGAGCGGCGCGCACCTCGTCGGGCAGGCCGGTGCCGGGATGGGGCATCGAGAGGATGAAAGGCGAGGGGCCTGGGGTGACGGTGACGATGTCGGTCATGGTTGTCATCCTAGCTGTGTCGCGCGGAGCGCATTCCCTTCTCCCCCCATCAAAGTCGGCTGTTGCCGGCTTTGACACTTTGAGTTGCCCATCTCGGGCAAGCCCGAGATGGGTGGGAGAAGGTGGCGCGCAGCGCCGGATGAGGGGGCGCTCAGGTCAGAATCGTTGGCGCACGGCGGCAGCAAGCCAATGACGACGGTCGCGCGACCCCTCACCCCAACCCTCTCCCGCAAGGGGAGAGGGGGCGCGTTGCGGTTCCCACATGTCACGCCCCGAACTCCGTAAACGCGTCCAACCCTGCCGCCTGACCGACCGCGCCTGACAGCACGAGGTCCGTTGCCGCCGCGAGATCCGGGGCGAGATAGCGGTCGACTGTGAGCGGCGCGATGCGACCACGCAGCAGAGCCAGAACCGGCTCCAGCCGAGGGCTCGTCTTCATCGGTCGGTGATGCTCGATCGCCTCCGCCGCCGCCATCAACTCGATGCCGATGATGCTGGCGGCGTTCCTGGCCATGTCGAGCAGGCGATAGGCGCCATGCGTCGCCATAGAGACATGGTCCTCCTGGTTGGCGGAGGTCGGGATGGTGTCGACTGAGGCCGGATAGGCCTTCTGCTTGTTCTCGGACGCCAAGGCGGCGGCCGTCACCTGAGCGATCATGAAGCCGGAGTTGAGCCCGGCGTCACGCGCCAGGAAGGGTGGCAGGCCGCTCATCACCGGGTCGACCAGCAGCGCCATGCGCCGCTCCGAGAGATTGCCGATCTCGCACAGCCCCATGGCGAGGATGTCGGCGGCGAAGGCGACCGGCTCGGCGTGGAAATTGCCGCCCGAGACGATCTCGCCCGGCCCCAGCACCAGCGGGTTGTCGGTGACGGCATTGGCCTCGATGCCGAGCGTCGCGGCGGCGTTGCCGAGGAGGTCGCGCACCGCGCCCATCACCTGCGGCTGGCAGCGCAGCGAATAGGGGTCCTGCACCTTTGTATCGCCGAAGCGGTGGCTGTCGCGGATTTCGCTGCCCGCGATCAGCGTCAGCAGGGTGGCGGCGACCTTGATCTGGCCGGGCTGGCCGCGCAGCGCCTGGATGCGGGGATCGAACGGCGTGTCCGAGCCCTTCAGCGCATCGACCGAGAGCGCACCGGCAACGAGCGCGGCGTCGAAGACGCGCGCGATCTCGGACAGCGCCGTGATCGCGATCGCAGTCGAGACCTGCGTGCCGTTGATCAGCGCGAGCCCTTCCTTCGCGCCGAGTGCGAGCGGGGCCTGGCCGATGCGCGACAGGGCTTCCGCTGCCGGCAGCGCCATGCCCTTCAGCCTGATTTCGCCGACCCCCATCAGCGCCGCCGTCAGATGCGCCAGCGGGGCGAGATCGCCCGACGCGCCGACCGAGCCCTTCGCCGGAACCACCGGCAAGGCATCGGCCGCGAGCGCGCCGAGCAGCGCCTCGACCACGACGGGGCGCACGCCGGAGGCGCCGCGCGCCAGGCTCGCCGCCTTCATGGCGAGGATCAGGCGCACCACGCTGTCGGGCAAGGCCGGGCCGGTGCCGACCGCATGCGACAGGATGAGGTTGCGCTGCAGCGTCGCGAGGTCCGCATCGGCGATGCGCACGCTGGCGAGCTTGCCGAAGCCGGTATTGACGCCATAGGTCACGGTGCCGGCGGCGACGATGTCGTCGACGATCGCCTGGGCCGCGGCGATGGCATCCGCGCTTGCCGCATCGAGCGTGAGCGAGGCGCCGGCGAGCACGTCGCGCCAATGCGTCAGGGGGGCGTGGCCGGGCGTGAGCAGGAGAGGCGAGGTCATTGTCCGTTCCAGATGCGGGCGTGAAGCGGGTTGAAGCCGATGCGATAGGCAAGCTCGGCCGGGCGCTCGATCTCCCAGATCGCGAGGTCGCAGCGCTTTCCGGCTTCCAGCGTGCCGATCTCGCGGCCTAAGCCCAGCGCTTGAGCGGCGTTGCGGGTCAGGCCGGCTAGCGCCTCCTCCGGCGTCAGCCGGAACAGCGTGCAGGCCATGTTCAGCACCAGGAGCGGCGAGGTCAGCGGCGAAGAACCGGGATTGGCGTCGGTCGCGAGCGCGATCGGCACGCCATGCCGGCGCAGCAGTGCGATCGGCGGCTTTTGCGTCTCGCGTAGGAAATAGAAGGCGCCGGGCAGGATCACCGCGACCGTGCCGGCCCCAGCCATGGCGATGACGCCAGCCTCGTCGAGATATTCGAGATGGTCGGCCGAGAGCGCGCCATGTTCGGCCGCCAATGCGGCCCCGCCGAGATTGGAGAGTTGCTCGGCATGGATCTTGATCGCGAGGCCCTTGGCCTTGGCCGCAGTAAAGACGCGCGCCGTCTCCTCGGGCGAGAAGGCGATGCCCTCGCAGAAGACATCGACCGCATCCGCCAGTCCCCCTGCGGCCACAGTGTCGAGCATCGGCCCGGCGACGAGATCGGCATAGTCACTGGCGCGGCCCTTATATTCCGGCGGCACCGCATGTGCGCCCAGGAAGGTCGTGCGGACGCCGACCGGCCGCTCGCGCCCGAGCCGGCGTGCGACTGAAAGCTGCTTCAGCTCGGTTTCCGTCTCCAGCCCATAGCCGGATTTGATCTCGACGGTGGTGACGCCCTCCGCGATCAATGCGGCGAGCCGCCTGTCGGCGCTGGCGAAGAGTTCGGCCTCGCCTGCGGCCCGTGTCGCCTTGACGGTGGAGAGGATGCCGCCGCCTGCGCGCGCGATCTCCTCATAGCTCGCGCCCTGCAGGCGCAGCTCGAATTCATGGGCGCGGTCGCCGCCATAAACGAGGTGGGTGTGGCAATCGATCAGGCCGGGCGTGATCCAGCGACTGCGGCAATCGATCGTCTCCACCGCATCGAAGGCAGGCGCGTCGCCTTTCGCCCCGACGAAGACGATGCGCCCGTTGCGTGCGGCGATGACGCCATCTTCGATCGCGCCATAGGGCGTGTCGGAGCCTGCCGCCAGCGTGGCGAGCCGGGCATTCGTCCACACCCGGTCGCAGATCAGGAACTCATCCGGCCGTTGCGCCACCCGCGTTTCCTCTCGACAATCCCTGTTCCAGGACTATGCTAGCTAATTGCATATGCAATTGGCAAGCGGGCCGCAAATGACTGCTGGAGCGATCGCGTGAACCAGACCCTGCATCTCGCGCAGGCCCTCCTGCCGGACGGATTTGCCGATGACGTGACGCTGACGATCGCGGATGGCGTCATCACACGCGTCGAAGCCGGCGTTGCGCCCGCAGCGGATGGGGAGCGTTTGCCCGGCCTTGCCTTGCCCGGCATGCCGAACCTGCACAGCCATGCCTTCCAGCGCGGTATGGCCGGCCTGTCGGAGCGCCGCGGCGCGAGCGATGATTCCTTCTGGACCTGGCGCGAGGTGATGTACCGCTTCCTCGACAGGCTCGATCCCGACGACGTCCAGGCCATTGCCGCCCAGGCCTTCGTCGAAATGCTGGAGGGCGGCTTCACGGCGCTCGCCGAGTTCCACTATCTGCATCACGACAAGGACGGGCGCGCCTATGCCGACATCGCCGCCATGGCGGGCGCGGTCGCTGCGGCGGCGGATGAGACGGGGCTCGGGCTGACTTTGCTGCCGGTGCTCTACCGTTTCGGCAATTTCGGCGGCGCACCCTCCGTCCATGGCCAGCGCCGCTTCGTCAATGAGCGCGATGCCTATCTGCGCCTGATCGAGGCGAGCGCGGCGGCGATCCGCCCGCTGCCGGATGCGCGGCTCGGCCTCGCCCCGCATTCGCTGCGCGCGGTCGCGCTCGAGGATCTCGACTGGCTGGCGGGTTTGCGGCCCGATGGCCCGCTGCATATCCATGTCGCCGAGCAGATGCGCGAGGTCGATGACAGCCTCAGGATCACCGGCCGCCGTCCGGTCGAATTGCTGATGGAGCATACGACGCTCGATCGGCGCTGGTGCCTGGTCCACGCGACGCATCTGACCGAGGCGGAGCGCGACGGCATCGCCCGCAGCGGTGCGATCGCCGGCTTATGCCCCATCACCGAATCCAGCCTGGGCGACGGCATCTTCGACGGCGTGCGCTATCGCGCGGCCGGCGGAGCCTTCGGCGTGGGCAGCGATTCCAATATCCAGATCGATGCCGGGGCGGAGCTGCGCCAGCTCGAATACTCCCAGCGCCTGCGCGACCGCGGCCGCGCCTTGATGGCCGATGCCGGCGTCTCGACCGGGGTCGCGCTCTGGCAGGCGGCTTGCGCAGGCGGCGCACAGGCTTGCGGTCGCGCCATCGGGCGGCTCGCGCCGGGCTGCCGCGCCGATCTCGTGACGCTTGCCGTGGACCATCCGGCGCTGATCGGCAAGGCCGGAGAGATCGCGCTCGACAGCGCGATCTTCGCCGCCAACGCCCTGCCTTTGCGTGACGTCTTCGTCGGCGGTCGCAGGGTGGTCGCGCAGGGGCGCCATCTCGGGCGCGAGCCGGTCAAGGCGCGCTTTGCCGCGACCATCCGAAAATTACTTGGCTGAAGATGACTTGGCGGAAAATTGCTCGGCTGCAAATGGCTTGGCTGAAAACGGCGTGACGACATGACGATGGCGGAAACCAGGCTGGAGGCGGTGAAGCTCGATGGCGCCGGCCCGGTCTACGACCAGATCAGGCGGGCGATCCGCGATTTGATTCTGAATGGCGTCTGGTCGCCGGGCACCTCGGTTCCGCCCGAGCACGCGCTGATGGAGCAGCTCGGCGCCTCGCGCATGACCGTGCACCGCGCCCTCGTCCAGCTGGCGCGCGAGGGCCTGATCACGCGGCGGCGGCGGTCTGGAACGATCGTGGCGAGCCCGCCGGCAAGCCACGCCATGCTCGACATCCTCTCGATTCCCGACGAGGTCAGGGGGCTCGGCCAGGCTTATGCCTATGAGATCCTGTCGCGGCGTGATGGCCGTCCCTCAGTCGAGCTCGCCTCACATTTCGGGCTGAAGCGCAGCGAAAGGGTCGCGCATCTCGTCACGCTGCATTTCAGCAGCGGCCAGCCCCATGTGCTGGAGGAGCGCGTGATCCATCTCGCCACGGTGCCCGCCGCCATTGATGAGGATTTCAAGGAGACGCCACCGGGCGATTGGCTCTTGCAGCACAGTCTGTGGTCGCAGGCCGAGCACGCGATCAGCGCCATCGCCGCCGAGGCGGAGGAGGCCCGCCTGCTCGCCATCGAGGCCGGCACGGCCTGCCTGCTGGTCGAGCGCCGGACCTGGAACCAGGGCGCCCCGGTCACGGCGGTGCGATTGCTCTATCCCGGCACGCGCCACCGCTTCGTCGGACGCTTCGGGCCTTATGGGCAAGTCTGAGCAGACCGTCGGCGACGCGAAACAAAAAAACCCGCCTTCCCTTGGGAAGGCGGGCCCTGTCGCTGAAAGCTGAGGTCGATCAGCAGGCGTAGCGGTAGCGGCGACCGTATTCGTCGCGGCCATAGCAGGTGTCAGGCGTCGATGCGTTGCCGATGATCGCGCCGCCCGCGCCGCCGATCGCAGCGCCCGCCAGCGCGCCGCCGGCGCGTCCTGTCGCGAGGCCGCCGATGACAGCGCCTGTACCTGCGCCGATCAGGGCGCCAGCCCCCGTATTCTGCTCGCGCTGCGTGCAGGCCCCGAGGGAGGCGGCCAATGCGGCGAGGATTACGAGCTTCTTCATCAGATTTCTCCTTGGCGTCCGGGCATCGGCCGATGCCTTGCGCCCATAACGAGGGGTGGCGGGGAAAGTTCCCCCACATGAGTGCCCACGCGGTGCGCAGGCGGCATCATTGGCTTCCCCGATTTGAACGGCAGATGAATTTTGGCCGGAACCTTTTCTCGGGAAGCGACGTTCTCCAGTCAGCCTGCGGCGAGACAAGCCGCTCGAACCGGAGGAGCAGCTGATGACAGCTCAAACCATGGCCGTCTCATCGAAGAATCCGCTGATCGCGGGAGCACGCGTCGCCGGTACTGACGTCTACAATGCGACCGGGGACCATCTCGGCGAGATTTACGACGTCATGCTGGACAAGCACACCGGCAAGGTCGCTTACGCCATCATGTCCTTCGGCGGTTTCCTCGGACTCGGCGAGAAATATCACCCGATACCCTGGAGCGTGCTCGACTACGACACCAATCGCGGTGGGTACGTCGTCCCGCTGACCAAGGACAAGCTCCAGGCGGCGCCCATGTATGACAGCGAGGGCGAGCCCGACTGGGACGACAAAGCCTATGGCAAGCGCGTCCACGATTATTACGGCACGATGCCCTACTGGATGATGTAGGGCCTGCCTTAAGCAGGTCGCGGCGGTTGCTATCCCCCCAGCCGAATCGCCGTGGCGGCGGGATGTGGGCCTTTATGGTCCGCATCCCGCCCATTTCTGGGGGAGCGCGATCAGGGCGTGGCGCGTCCTGAATTCGAGACACGCGAACGCTCCATGATCCAGCTACGATTGGATCGAGCGACGATTGCCCTCACGGTAAACCCAGGAGAGCGCCATGCAGATTCGCTACGGCTATCGTATCGAACTCGTCTGCCAGCAGGACTTGCCGCTGGTCACCCTGCTCGATATCCATCCCTCGCGGCGCCATGACCTGATGCGGCCCGACGAGATGATGGTGACCGCGCTCAGCGATCCGCACCGGCCGGTGCCGGTTTCGCAATATCTCGATCAGTTCGGCAATATCTGCCGCCGCATCGTCGCCCCGGCTGGCGGCGTCGCGCTTCGCTCCGAAGGCGTCGCGCATGATTCCGGCGAGCCTGATCCGGTCAACCTCGCGGCTCGCGAAGTTGCGCCTTCCAGGCTTCCCGACGAGGCGCTCGTCTATCTGATGGGCAGCCGCTATTGCGAGACCGACAAGCTCGCGGCCCAGGCCTGGAGCCTGTTCGGCCAGGTCGAACCCGGCTGGCCGCGCGTTCAGGCGGTGGTCGATTTCGTCCACAACCATCTCACCTTCGGCTACCATTTCGCCCGCAACACCCGCACCGCCTCCGAGGCGTTCGAGGAGCGCATCGGCGTCTGCCGGGATTTCGCGCATCTGGCGATCGCCCTGTGCCGTTGCCTCAACATCCCGGCGCGCTACTGCAATGGCTATCTCGGCGATATCGGCGTGCCGAAGGACCCGGCTCCGATGGATTTCAACGCCTGGTTCGAGGTCTTCCTCAGTGGCCGCTGGTACACGTTCGATGCCCGTCACAACATGCCCCGGATCGGGCGCATCGTGATCGCGCGCGGCCGGGACGCGACCGACGTCGCGATGGTGAATTCCTTCGGCCCGCATATCCTGCAGCGCTTCGAGGTGGTGACCGAAGAGGTCGAGGAGGCCCAGCCGGTTCACACGCTGCCAGGGGCCGGCCAGCATCATTGGCAACAGCCCGCCTTGTCATGAGCCTGGCGGATCCGCCATCCCCGACCGAACCGAAACGGCTCCCGGGGGAACCGTCGATGCACCATACCGTCGTGGTCAACGCCAAGGCGGGCACGGTCCTGGCTGCAGGTCCGGACGCCTTCGCACAGCGCCTCCGCTCGGCCTTCGCCGCCCATGACTGTTCGGTCGCGGTCAAGCTCGTGCATCCGCGCGATCTGGGCGATGCGCTTGCCCTGGCGATCAGGGACGAGAGCTGCATACCCGTCGTCGCCGGCGGCGACGGCACGATCAACGGCGTGCTGCCGGTCCTGCTCGAGGCCGGCCGGCCGGTCGGCGTGCTGCCGCTGGGCACCGTCAACGTGCTCGGCCGCGATCTCGGCCTTTACGGTACGCTCGAGCATCAGATCGAGGCGCTCTGCAAGGGCGAACCGGTCACCCTCGACATCGGCCAGGTCAACGACAGGCTGTTCCATTCCATTTCCGGCATGGGCTTCTTCAGCCTGATGGCGCGCGAGCGCGAATATGCGCGAAGGCGCTTTCCCTTCAGCCGCCATATCGCCTTTGCGGTCGCGGCGACGCGCTCGATTCTGTTCACGCGCTCGATCTCGGTCGAGATCCGAACCGCCGAAGGCCTCCGCCATGTCGAGGCCGACGCGGTGCTGGTGACCATCAACCGCTTCGACGGGGCCGAATGGCGGCGCGCCAGGCTCGATGGCGGCGTCTTCGAGGTCCATATCCTCAACGCCGGCGGGCTCTTTTCGCGTAGCAAGGCCGCGCTGTCGGTCGTGACCGGCGGCTGGCGCCGCTCGCACAACCTGACCTCCTTCACCGCCGACGAGGTCACGCTGACGCGGCGCGACAAGAAGCGCGGGCATATCACCTTCGACGGCGAGGTCGAGCGCAAGGCGGGTGCCCTGGCCTATCGGCTGCTCCCCAGGGCGATCCGGCTCATCGGTGCGCGCGCCCTTGTCTGAATGGCGGGGGCGACCCTACATCAGGGCACGCCGTCAACAGCCGGAGCCCGATGTCTTTCCTTCATCCCCGCCTCCTGGTTCCGCTTGCGGCAGGCTTCGCCTTCATCGGCCTGGCGCTGCTCATCGTCTCCGGCCACAGCTTCGCCTTCGACAGTCGCCTGGTGCTGCTGCTGCGCGTACCCGGCGACCCTGCAACCCCGCTTGGGCCAGCATGGCTGGGTGAGGCGATGCGTGACCTGAGCGGGCTCGGCAGCTTCGTCGGCCTCGGCTTCATGACGATCACGGCGAGCCTGACGCTCTGGCTGTGCGGCTATCGCCGACTGGCGGTGGCGCTCGCCGTCAGCGTGGTCCTGGCGACGCTGGTCAGCACCGGCCTGAAGATCCTGATCGGGCGGGAGCGGCCCGATATCGTCGCGCATACGGCCCTGACCTTCACCGCGAGCTTTCCGAGCGGCCACGCCTTCCTCTCGGCCGTGACGCTGCTCAGCATTGCGGGCTTCGTCGGCCTGGCGGCCCGACGCGACGACATCACGCGGGTCTGCCTCGGCCTCGCCTGGACGATGATCATCCTGATCGGCTTCAGCCGGGTCTATCTCGGCGTGCATTGGCCGACCGACGTCCTCGCCGGCTGGTGCCTCGGCGTCGCCTGGTCGAGCGTGGCCGTCGCCCTGCTCGGGCGCGGCATGGCAGTCGAGGGTGCGGTTGCCGGCGAGGCGCGACTGGCGCGCTGAGGCAGGTCGGCAAACGCCGCGCAGCGGAACTTTGCGAGGAAAACAGGGTTGTCTGGTCGTCGCCGCTATTCGCGACGCTCATTCAGGATCCACCATGCCCGCTTCGCGCAATCTTCTGGTCGCCCTCGTCGTGCTGCTCCTCGCGGGCCTCGCCGTCACGGGATACGCGCTCTATCAGGAGAAGAAGCAGCCCGACGGCGTGCAGATCTCCATCGGCAAGGACGGTCTCTCCATCAAGGAGAAGTGACAGCGCCGGCCGGGTGCTGCATCTCCCGCTGGTGCCATTCCAGACTTGCAGCCTTTCGTTGAGCTGTCGTAACGTCATCCCGCATTCGACTGGAAACATCGGCTCCGGGACCGACGCGAGATGGCAAAGCCAGCGTCCGCAACGACATCGCAGAAGAGAAAGACCTATCGCGACGTCATCGTCGCTCCCGACGCCAAGGAGCTTGCGACATCTATCGACGATGTCATCGCGCTCGAAACGCGATGCATCAATATCAGGCGGGGGCACCAGAAGCGCTCCAGACTGAAATTGCCGGGCGGGACGCGGATCAGCCGGGATTGCAGCGGCCTGGCAATCTCTGGCGGCGGCATCAGAAGTGCCGCGTTCAGTCTGGGTGCCCTGCAGGCTCTGCACCAGGATGGCGCTCTGGCCGAAATCGACTATCTCTCGACCGTTTCCGGCGGCGGCTATATCGGGACATCCCTGACATTGGGTCTGGATACCGGCGCGGGCGAATTCCCATTCACGACCGATGACGGGGATAAAAGCGACAATCTCGCCGTCGCGCATCTGCGCAATTATTCCAACTACCTCATTCCCGGCGGCTGGCGCGATATCCTGGCGTCCTGCTCCGTGATCTTGCGGGGGCTGGGCGCCAACCTTGCCATCGTTGCCGGTGTCCTGTTGGTCTGCGCCGGCTTCACGCTGGCGCTCAATCCCAACCAGGACGCGCTGACCCGTCCGGATTTCCTCGGCTGGGAGCGATTTCCCGGCCATCCTGTTGCGCTGACGGAGCCCGAAAAGGCGAGCCTGGCGAGGAATGGGCAGGAGATCGCAGCCCTGAAATCCCAGCTCGCGCCGTTCGAGGAGCTCGACCCGAAGAATGCGACGCTGACGGAGTTGGAGCGGAAAGCCGAGCTCCAGACGCAGCTGCAGTCGAAAACGAAGGACTTCGCCAATCTTCGCAAGAAAGCCGAACCGGCCGATTTCTTCTTCACCAAATGGTTTCTGCTGTTGGCTGTCTGCTTCCATGTCGGCTGGGCGCTGCTACGGAGCGGACATGGCGATTCGGCGCCCGAATTCGTCGGCGCGGCGGCGCGCATCTCGCAGGCGCTGATGGCGTTGACGGCGCTGGCGGCGCTGTTCGAGCTGCAACCCTTCGCCCTGCGCGGCCTGTTCCTGCTCTACGTTCAGGAGGGGCCCGACAGTTGGCTCGGCCGGATTTCGCAGATCGTGGCGATCGTCACGCCTTATCTTGCGCCTGTCGCTGCCGTCTCGGCCTTCGCGAGCAATGTCTTCGGGAGCATCCTGAAGACGAAGGAGGGAGAGGGCGGCCTTAGGCCGCTGCTCAGCCGACTGATGTCGAAGATCATCCTGTTCCTGATCGCGCTGGCGCTGCCGATGACCTTATGGGTGGCCTATCTCTACACCACCATCGCCGGGGACATAGGCTTCTCGTACCGCCCGGCCTGGATGCAATGGCTCGTCGGCGAGCTCTGCGGCAAGCCGGATGTCGGTAGCTTGTCGGGCGGGGATACCAGGGATGCCTGCGCCGCAACCTATTTCTTCCCCTGGTTCTACACGGCGACCGGCCTCATCCTGACCGCCGGCACCTGGCTGTTCCTGACGCCCAACGGAAACTCGCTGCATCGGCTCTACCGCGACCGCCTGAGCAAGGCATTCCTGTTCGACCCTCGCAAGATACGCAAGCTGAAGTCCGGCCGGAGCGTTTCGACCGATCCGCCCTGGCTCGACAATGCCGGTTTCACCGGGCTGCATCCGGCCTATGGGCCATTGCATCTGGTCAATGCGGCCTTGAACATTCAAAGCTCGAAATACGTCAATCAGCGCGGCCGCAACGCCGATTTCTTTCAGTTCTCGCCGGTGTATTGCGGCAGCGCCAGCACCGGCTACATCCGCACCGACAAGCTCGTCGACCATTGCGCCGGGATCGACCTCGCGACCGCGATGGCGATTTCGGGCGCGGCGGCATCCTCCAATATGGGGGCAAACACGATGCGCGGCTTCTCCCCGACGCTCGCCTTGCTCAACATCCGCTTGGGCTACTGGATGACAAACCCGGCTTTCGTGCTGCAGGCCGGCGCCGGCAGCGATGCGAACGACTGGTTCAAACCCTACCTCCTCCAGGAGATGCTGAGCCTGCTCTCCGAGAAGAGCTCTCAAGTCTATTTAACCGATGGTGGCCACATCGAAAATCTCGGCCTCTACGAATTGCTGCGCCGGCGCTGCGCGCGGATCATCGTCCTCGATGCCGAGGCCGATCCGCAATTCTCGTTCCGCTCGCTCGTCGAGGCGGAGCGCTACGCCCGGATCGATCTCGGTATCCGCATCACCTTGCCCTGGCGCGACATTCAGGCCAGTTCGCTCGCGGTCAACGCGGAATACGCAAAGGGCCAAGGGCCCGATCCGGCAAAGATCGGGCAGCGCACCCATGTGGCGAGGGGCACGATCGAATACGGGCCGGACGACCATGGCGAGATCATCTACATCAAATCATCGCTCACGGGCGACGAGAACGACTACATCCTCGACTACAAGTCGCGCTATCCCGATTTTCCGCACGAAACCACCGGCGACCAGATGTTCTCCGAGGAACAATTCGAGTGCTACCGCGCCCTGGGCTTCCACGCCGCACATGGCGCCTTGGTCGCGCAGCCGCAGTCAGGGCCCGACTGGTAGCGAAGGCCGTCGCATGCGGTCGGCTCGCTCAGCTATTGGCGAGGATCATGTTGCGGACGATCGGGTAGATCTGCCCGTCCCATTTCCGGCCCGAGAAAACCCCGTAATGGCCGACGCCGGCCTGCATGTGATGGCGCTTGCGGAAGGGCTTCAGGCCGCTGCAGAGATCATGGGCTGCCGAGGTCTGGCCGAGCGCGCAGATGTCGTCGCGCTCGCCCTCGACGGTCAGGAGCGCGGTCTTGCGGATGGCGCTGCAATCGACCTTTTCGCCGCGATAGGTCAGCGTTCGCGCCGCCAGCCGCGCCTCCTGGAAGATCCATTGCACGGTCTCCAGATAGAACTCGGCCGGCAGGTCGAGCACGGCGAAATACTCGTCGTAGAATTTCTTGATCGTCGCAGCGCTTTCGGTCTCGCCGGTGGCGAGATGGGTGAAGAGGTCGATATGGGCGTTGACGTGGCGCTGCATGTTCATCGCCAGGAATGCGCCGAGCTGGATGAAGCCCGGATAGACCTTCCGTCCCGCGCCGGGATAGCGTGACGGAACGGTCGCGATCAGGTTCTTGCGGAACCACTCGATCGGCTTGTCGTTCGCGAGCTTGTTGACCGCGGTCGGGTTGATGCGGGTGTCGACCGGCCCGGCCATCAGCGTCATGCTGCGCGGCTGCACGGGGCTGCCCGCCTGCGCCATCACGGCAGCTGCGGTGAGCACCTGCACGCAAGGTTGGCAAACCGCGACGACATGGGTGTCGGGTCCCAGCTTTTCGATGAAGCTGATCAGCGTGTCGACATAGTCGTCATAGCCGAAGGCGCCGGCCTCGAGACTGACGTCGCGGGCATTGTGCCAGTCGGTGATGTAGACGTCGTGGTCGCGCAGCAGCGTCGCCACCGTGTTGCGCAGCAAGGTGGCGAAATGGCCCGACATCGGCGCGACGACCAGGACCTTGGCCTGGACGGCGTTGGTGTCCTTGCGGAAGCGCAGCAGGCTGCCGAAGGGGAGCGACAGCGCAATCTCCTCGGTCACGGCCGCATCGTGATTGCCGGTGCGCACGCTGTCGATCTCATAGGGCGGCCGCTCATGCGTCAGCCCGGCCCGCGCGATCATCTCATAGGCGGCGGCCGCGGCGCGGATGTCGACCGGCTGGCCCGTCATCGCCCTGGCGCCGAGCGCGGTCAGGGCGGCCTGGGCCATCATGCGGGCGGGATTGATGAGGTCGGACTGGGCCTGGTAGGCAGCATAGAGCATCAGCGTGCGACCTCGAAACGAGCGGAACCCGGGCTACGGCTGGCGGAGATGCCGTCCGCAGCCTGTCCCCACGCCCCTATGTTGCACTGCAAAAGCGATCTTTCGCAAGATTGTTCTAAAGCCATCACACTTTGGAACATCTCTTGCTACGATCATCACCTCTTCCGGAGAGGATGCCTGCCATGACCGCCGCGACCCTGACCATCAGCAGCAAGAACTACTCGTCATGGTCGCTGCGCGGCTGGCTGCTCTGCCAGATGGCCGGGCTCGCGGTCGAGGAGCGCATGCTCTCGGTCGATGATCCCTCCGCCCGCGCTGAACTCCTGCTGCTGTCGCCATCCTTTCTGGTGCCGTGCCTGACGCATGACGAGATCAAGGTCTGGGACACGCTCGCCATCGCCGCCTATCTCGACGAGATCAGCCCGCAGGCCGGCCTGCTGCCCGGGGATGCCAAGGCGCGCGCCCATTGCCGCGCCATCTGCGGCGAGATGCATTCGGGCTTCGCCAATCTGCGCTCGGCCCTGCCGATGAACCTGAAGGCGCATTACCCCGGCTTCAAGATCTGGGCCGGGGCGCAGGCCGATATCGACCGCGTCACCGAGATCTGGCGCGATTGCCTGGAGACCTATGGCGGCCCCTATCTCTTCGGGGACAGACTGACCATGGCGGATGCGATGTACGCCCCCGTCTGCCTGCGCTTCCTGACCTATGACGTGCCGCTCGATTCCGTCAGCCAGGCCTATTGCCAGACGATCGCGCAATGGCCGGCGCTGAAAAGCTGGATCGAGGCGGCGAAATCCGAGCCGGAGGAACTGGAGGAACTCGACGCCGAATTCTGATCCGGCTCGCCCATGATGCGCAAAAGGACTGAAGCGATAGCGACTGCTGCATTGGCCTTCGCGGCTCAAAGGCGTTACCACCACCCACGAAATCCATAATCGCCGTGGGAGTCCTGAGATGACCGAGATGTTCAAGAACCTGATCGCCGGCGAATGGGCCGGCGCCGGCAACGCCTCGCGCAACATCAATCCGTCCGACACCAATGATGTCGTCGGCGAGTATGCGCAGGGCTCCGTCGAGCAGATGAATGACGCGGTCGCTGCCGCCAAGGCCGCTTTCCCGGCCTGGAGCCGCTCGGGTCCGCAGGAACGCTACGAGATCCTGAAGAAGGCCTCCGACGAGATCCTCGCCCGCAAGGAAGAGCTCGGCCGCCTGCTCTCGCGCGAAGAGGGCAAGACGCTCGCCGAGGGCATCGGCGAGGCCGGCCGCGCCGGCCAGATCTTCGCCTTCTTCGCCGGCGAGTGCCTGCGCTTGTCGGGCGAGGCGATCCCCTCCGTGCGCCCTGGCGTCGGCGTCGAGATCACCCGCGAGCCGGTCGGCGTCATCGGCATGATCACGCCCTGGAATTTCCCGATCGCGATCCCGGCCTGGAAGATCGCGCCGGCGTTGGCCTATGGCAATTGCGTCGTCATCAAGCCGGCCGATCTCGTGCCGGGCTCGGCCTGGGCCCTGGTCGACATCATCCAGCGTGCCGGCCTGCCCAAGGGCGTGCTCAACCTCGTCATGGGGCGCGGTTCGGTCGTCGGCCAGGCGCTGCTGCAGCACAAGGACGTGCATGCGATCTCCTTCACCGGCTCGGTTTCGACCGGCCGCAAGGTCGCCGAGGCCTGTATCGCCTCCTCGCCGATGAAGAAGATCCAGCTCGAAATGGGCGGCAAGAACCCGCTCGTGGTGCTGGACGATGCCGACCTCAAGATCGCGGTCGAGGCCGCCGTCACCGGCGCCTATTTCTCCACCGGCCAGCGCTGCACCGCCTCCTCGCGCCTGATCGTCCAGGCCGGCATCCATGACCGCTTCGTCGAAGCCTGCATCGAGCGGCTGAAGGGCGTCGTGGTCGATGATGCACTCAAGGCCGGCACCCATATCGGCCCGGTCGTCGACCAGAGCCAGCTCGACCAGGACCTGAAATACATCCAGATCGCCAAGGATGAGGGCGGCAAGCTCGCCTGGGGCGGCGAAGTGCTCAAGCGCGAGACGCCCGGCTTCTATCTCCAGCCGGCCCTCTTCACCGAGACGACCAATGCCATGCGCATCTCGCGCGAGGAGGTCTTCGGCCCCGTCGCCAACGTCATCCGCGTCAAGGATTACGAGGAGGCGCTTCATCTTGCCAACGATACCGAGTTCGGCCTTTCGGCCGGTATCTGCACCACCTCGCTTAAAGCTGCGACGCATTTCAAGCGCAACAGCGAGGCCGGCATGGTGATGGTCAACCTCGCCACGGCCGGCGTCGACTACCACGTGCCCTTCGGCGGCCGGAAGGGCTCAAGCTACGGCCCGCGCGAGCAGGGCGCCTACGCCAAGGAAATGTATACCACGGTCAAGACCGCCTACACGCTGGCCTGAACCCTCGTACCCCGCATCGTTTTGAAGGGCCGCGCCTCCGGGCGCGGCCTTTTTGCTGTCGGCTTGACCGTGTTGGCTGGGTTGACTTGGCCCGACGCCAAACCTACAGCGCGGCGAGGCTGAGGATCGCCGGTCTGTTCGTCCGTGAAGTCTCGCCCTTCGACCCTGGGCCGTGCTTTGATGACGAGCGTTGCTGACACCCTAAGCGCCAGGACCGCCAGCCGGACCCGGTCGCAGCGCCTCCGCCGCAATGGCCGCGCCGCCTATCTTCGCTTCCGACGCAATCTGCCGCGCCTGCTGCGCAGCGACGACATCTCGCTCGTGCTCCTGGCTGCGCTGATCGGGGTCGGGGCAGGGGTGCTCGTCACGGCGATGGTCGGCGTCTCCAAGGCGCTGCATGCCGCCTTCTTCGCGACACGTCATGGCGAGGTCAGCGGGGCGGTCTTCGTCGATCCGCTGCGGGCCGTCGGCATGCCGGTCCTGGGTGGTCTGGTGATGGGGGCGATCGGCATCCTCCTGGCTCGTCGCGGCCGCGGCACGGTGGTCGACCCGGTCGAGGCGAATGCTCTCCATGGCGGGCGCCTGTCGCTGAAGGACAGCTTGATCCTGGTGGTCCAGACCATGGTCTCGAACGGCTTTGGCGCCTCCGTCGGCATGGAGGCGGGCTACACCCAGGGCGGGGCGGCTTTCGCGTCCGGGCTCGGGCGGCTTCTGCGTGTCAGGCGGGCTGATCTGCGCATGCTGGTCGGCTGCGGAACGGCGGGCGCGATCGCAGCCGCCTTCGACGCGCCCTTGACCGGAGCCTTCTATGCTTTCGAGCTGATCATCGTGACCTATACGGTCGGTTCATTGGCGCCTGTCGTCGTCGCCTCGATCTGTGCGGTCGGCGTCACGCGGCTGTTTCTCACCCCTGTGACGCTGCAGTTCGGCTTTTCCGGCCCGCTCTCGGGCTCCGACTACGTGCTGGTGATGATCATGGGCATCCTCTGCGCCGGCCTCGGCATCGTGCTGATGCGCGGCGTCGCGCTCGCCGAGAGCCTGTTCCGCCGCAGCCGGATTCCGCTGGCGCTGCGGCCTGCGGTCGGCGGCCTGCTCGTCGGCCTGATGGCGCTGGTGACGCCGGCCGTCCTCTCGTCGGGCCATTCGGCGCTGCATGTCGGCTTCGATGCCTATTATCCGGCGGGCTTTCTCGTCCTGCTGATCGTGCTGAAGTCGCTGGCATCGGCGATCTCGATCGGCTCGGGCTTTCGCGGCGGTCTCTTCTTCGCCTCGCTGTTCATCGGCGCGATGTTCGGCAAGCTCGTCGCGGTGATCTGGATCACCGGCTTCGGCCTGCAGACGCCCTCCGTGGTCATCGCCGTCATCGGCATGAGCGCGATGGCCACCGCGGTCGTCGGCGGTCCCCTAACGATGTCGTTCCTGGCGTTGGAGACGACGGGCAGCCTGCCGCTCACGGTCGCGGTGCTGGCGGCGTCCGTCCTGTCCTCGATGACGGTGCGCCGGACCTTCGGCTACTCCTTCGCCACCTGGCGCTTCCATCTGCGCGGCGAGACCATCCGCAGCGCCGCCGATATCGGCTGGATGCGGGAGCTGAGCGTCGGCCGGATGATGCGCCGGGATGTGCGCACCGTGCCTGCGACCCTGACCCTGGAGCAGTTCCGGCGTGATTTTCCGCTCGGCGCCAATCAGCGCGCCGTGCTCGTCGATGAACTCGGTCGCTATGCCGGCATCGTCCTCGTCGCCGACGCTCATGGCGTCCAAGCTTTTGGCGCCCAAGCCTTTGACGCCGACGTCGCGGTCGCGACGATTGCGGAGCTCGCCCGCAATCGCAAGGACGTGCTGCTGCCCCATATGAACATCCGCGAGGCCGCCAGCCTGTTCGCGACCTCGCAGACGGAAGAGCTCGTCGTCGTCGACGGCCGCGAAACCTTGCGGGTCCTCGGCCTGCTCACCGAACAATTCGCCCTGCGCCGCTACAACGCCGAGCTCGACCGGCAGAGCCGCGATCTGACCGGCATCTGAGCAGCGCTGGAGCAATGCTCCAGCTTTTAGGCGTCAGAACCCCTCCAGCACGATCTTGCCTTTGGCGCGGTTGGTCTCGATCAGCGCATGAGCCCGCTTGAGATTGCTCGCATTGATCGTCCCGAAGGTCTCGGTCAGCGTGGTGCGGATCTTGCCGGCATCGACGAGCCGGGAGACGTCGTTGAGCAGATCGCCCTGCGCCTGCATGTCGGCGGTCTGGTGCAGCGAGCGGGCGAACATCATCTCCCAATGCAGCGACAGGCTCTTGCCCTTCAGCGGCATGACATCCAGCGCCGGAGCATCGTCGATCACTGCGATCCGGCCCTGCGGGGCGATCAGCTTGATGATCTCCGGCAGATGGTCGAGCGTATGGGTGGTGACGAAGACGAGGCCGGGCGCGCCGATCCGCAGCGCCTCGACTTCGGCCGCAAGCGGCTTGGCGTGGTCAATGACGTGCTGGGCGCCGAGCTCGCGAGCCCAGGCCTGCGTCTCCGGCCGCGAGGCGGTGGCGATCACGGTCAGCTCCGTCAGTTGGCGCGCCAGCTGGATCGCAATCGAGCCGACGCCACCGGCTCCACCGACGATCAGCAGGGCCTTCGCCGCGCCTGGAACCGCATCCGCGATCTTGATCCGGTCGAACAGGGCTTCCCAGGCCGTGATCGCGGTCAGCGGCAGGGCGGCGGCTTCCGCGAAGCTCAAGCTGGCGGGCTTGATGCCGACGATGCGCTCGTCGACCAGCTGGAACTCGGCATTGGAGCCCGGACGGTCGATCGCGCCGGCATAGAACACGGCGTCGCCCGGTTTGAAAGCCTTCACATCGGGGCCGACCGCCTTGACGATACCGGCAGCGTCCCAGCCCAGCACGCGCACCTCGCCCTCGGCCGGGCGCGCATTCCTGCGGACCTTGGTGTCGACCGGGTTGACCGACACGGCCTTCACCTCGACCAGCAGGTCGCGCCCGGCCGCGACGGGCACGGGCAGGTCGAGATCGATCAGGCTGGTTTCCGAGTCGATGGGCTGCGGTTCACGAAAGCCGATGGCGCGCATAACGTTTGTCTCCTGCGTTGCGATGCAGGCGAGATGCGCCTTACAAACAGACTGTGCAAGAACGCACAATTTCCGCATATAGTATCGAAAAGGATACTGTCATGCCGCTTCGTTTCCAGAAGCCGTTCAACTCCCCGGCCTGCCCTGTGGAGGCCGCTCTCGGCCTGATCGGGGGCAAGTGGAAGGGGATCGTGCTCTACCATCTGCTCGGCGGCACGCTGCGCTTCAACGCCATTCGCCGTAGCATTCCCGGCGTGACGCAGCGCATGCTGACCGCTCAATTGCGCGAGCTGGAGGCGGATGGTCTCATCATTCGCGTCGTCTTCGCCGAGGTGCCGCCGCGCGTCGAATATAGCCTGTCGGCCAAGGGGCGCACGCTGGAGCCGGTCATCATGGCGCTCAGGGCCTGGGGCGAGGAGCATGTGATGCCGTCGGATGGTGCGGAGGCCGCAGCCTGAGGCTCAGGAGGCGGCCTGAGGGTCAGTAGGCGGCCTGAAAGTCAGTAGGGGAGACCGACATAGTTTTCCGCCAGCGCCGCCATGGCGTGGTCGGAGGAGACGAGATAGTCGAGTTCGGCGCGCTGCATGCGCTGGGCGAAGGCACCGTTCTCCGGGAAATGGTGCATCAGCGAGGTCAGCCACCAGGAGAAGCGCTCGGCTTTCCAGATGCGCGCCAGCGCCTTGGTCGAATAGGCGTCGATGCCGGCGCTGGAACGCTCGACGAAGAACTCGATCAGCGCCTGCGACAGGTAATGCACGTCGCTGGCGGCGAGGTTCAGCCCCTTGGCCCCGGTGGGTGGCACGATATGGGCGGCGTCGCCGGCCAGGAACAAGCGCCCGAACCGCATCGGCTCCGCAACGAAGGAGCGCAATGGCGCGATCGATTTCTCGATCGAGGAGCCCGTCACCAGCGCCTCCGCCGAGGCCGGGTCGAGCCGTTGGCGCAACTCGTCCCAGAAGCGCTCGTCCGACCAGTCCTCGACCCGCTGATCGAGTGCGCATTGCACGTAATAGCGGCTGCGTGTGGCCGAGCGCATCGAGCAGAGCGCGAAACCGCGCTCCCCGCCGGCATAGATCAGTTCATGCGAGACCGGCGGCACATCGGCGAGGATGCCGAGCCAGCCGAACGGGTAGATGCGCTCGAAGCTCGTGATCGCGCCCTCCGGCACGCTGGCGCGCGAGACGCCGTGATAGCCGTCGCAACCGGCGATGACATCGCAATCGAGGCGCTTGGCGACGCCATTCTCGACATAGCTGACGAAGGGCCTGTCGCGGTCGAAATCATGCAGCGCGACGTCTTTGGCCTCGAAGACGGTCGGCCCGTTCCGGGCCGCGCGCTGGTCCATCAGATCGCGCGTCACCTCGGTCTGGCCGTAGACGGTGACATGCCCGCCTCCCGTCGCGCGGTCGAGCGCGATGCGGTGGCGCTGGCCGCCGAAGAGCAGGTCGAAGCCGTCATGCTTCAGCCCTTCCGCCTGGAGGCGCGCGCCAGCGCCGATCTTGTCGATCAACCCGACCGTGCCTTGCTCCAGAACGCCGGCGCGGATGCGGGCGAGCACATAGTCGCGGTCCCTGCGCTCGAGGATGACGCTGTCGATGCCGGCGAGGTACAGCAATTGGCCGAGCAGCAGCCCGGCCGGGCCCGAACCGATGATGGCGACCTGTGTGTGCAAGCCTGCATCTCCCCATGGCGCTGCCCGGCGCGAGCGCCCTCTGGAATGAGGCGCATTGCGAATGGCCGGCGGCGCGGCAGGAGATAAGTTGCCATAGCAACTAACTTCTGGAAAGAGCCCCCTCCGGGCCGTGCATGGCGGCGGGGCGGATCATCCGATGGGGATGACGTCGACCGCGACGCCGACCTTCTGCGAGCCGGGGCCGATCAGCACGCCATCGAGCGGCGAGACATCGGCATAGTCGCGGCCGAAGGCGGTGACGATATGGTCGTCGGCGACGATCAGGTCATTGGTCGGGTCGAGCCCGATCCAGCCGGTCTCCGGTCCGCACCAGAGCATGACCCAGGCATGGCTCGCATCCGAGCCTTCGAGGCGCTTCTGGCCCGGCGGCGGGATCGTGCGGATATAGCCGCTGACATAGGCAGCGGGCAGGCCGAGCCCGCGCAGGCCGGCGATCATGATATGGGCAAAATCCTGGCAGACGCCGTGGCGCTGGCGGAAGGCCTCGGCCAGCGGTGTCGTAACCTCGGTTGCATCAGGGTCGTAGGTGAACTCGGTGCGGATGCGCGCCATCAGCTCGCAAGCCGCCTCCAGCACCGGCCGCAGCGGCGAAAAGCTCCTGCGGGCATAGTCGACGACCTCGCTGACCGCAGGCACCAGCCGGCTTGGATAGAGGTGATGCGTCGGCGAATCGGGCGCGAGGCTCGTCGAGGCCAGGGCCAGCGCACCGACCTCCTCCCAATGCCGGGTCAGGCCCGGAAAGGGCGGTGCGGGCCGGTTGACCTCGACGCGGGCGCGCATCTCGACCTTCAATTCGCGATGCGCCTTGGAGATCGTCAGCGTCGTCATCTGGTTGCCGAAGAAGCAGATGCCGTCGATGCGGTCGGCCGGGCGCGGCGTCACGACGAGGTCGCTCTTCCTCACCTTCTGGCCGCCATCGTCGCGTGGCAGCAGGCGCAGGATGCAGCGCGCGAAAGGCACCGGACGGCTATAGCCGTAGGTGGTCAGGTGACGAACGTCGTAGATCACGCGATGCCTGTCAGCCTCGAGCCTTCCGGCCCGCTGTTCTGGAGGAAGTAGCGGTCGGCGATCGCGCTCGACAGTCCCATCAGCAATTGCTCGAACAAGAGGATGCTGGTGCGGTCGAGCCGGCTAGCCTCCGATGTCCGGCATTCGGCCGCGAGCTTCAGCACCAGCCGGCGCGGCGCTTCCAGCATGCCGTCCTCCGTCAGCGACGGAAGATGCGCGATCTCGATTTCGAGACGATCGACCTGGAAGGCGACGGAGCGGGGATTATAGGGGTCGAGCATGACCAGATCGAGCACCGGCTGCAGGCTTGCGCCGAGCATGTAGCGCGAGCGGTAGGTGATCTGCGAATCAGTCAGGTCGAGCAAGGCGTCGAGGCCGTCGCTCTGGGCCGTCGTCTCGGCGAAATGGCGGGCGAAGCGGCAGGTCGCGACGCCGCGCTCCAGTCTTCGGCCGATATCGAGGAAGCGCCAGCCCGCGCCGCGCACCATGTTCTCCTGGCTCAGGCCGGAGAAGGCGGCGAGCGTCTTCAAGGCGCGATCGGCAACCTCGTAGACTTCGCCCTCGCTGGGCTGCCGTCCCGGCTCAAGCGTCAACTGACGCTGCAAATCGCCGAACAGCCGCCAGGCGTCGATCGAAAGCCGCTCGCGGATGACGGAGGCGGTGCGCCGCGCCTCGCCGACATTGGCGCGGGCCGAGCCGTATTCGGCCGCGTCATAGAGCGCGGAGGTCGCCTGCGCCAAAACCGGCGAGCCCTTGGCAGCAGCGAGATTGCGGGCTGCCGAGCCCCTCGCAGAGGCGGCTTTGGCTGCAGGCGCCGCGCCCCAGGCGACCAGAAGATTGGCAAGGCGGCGCACCGTGTCGGGCCGGGCGGGGTTGGTCGTGTCGGCGTCGATCAGGCGGCCGAGCAAGGCGCGCACGAGCCGCAGCGTCGCCTCCGTCCGCTCGAGATAGCGCCCGAGCCAGAACAGATTGTCGGCGGCGCGGCTCGGCAAGGTCCCGACGACCCGGCGGATCGCAATGCGGTCGCCGGTGGGCAGCAGGCTGACCTGCTCGACCGGCGTATCCGAGGTGACCCAGACATCGCTGGAGCGCACTCCGCTGCGCATGCTGACGGCGCGGGCATCGGGCTCGTCGGAGATGCGGCAGAAGCCGCCAGGCATGACCTTCCAGCCATCGGGCGTGGCGGCGGCGAAGACGCGCAAGGTGACAGGATGCGGCTGCAAACGGCCGTTCTGGAAGACCGGCATGGTCGAGAGCCGCACCACCTCCTGGCCGACATAATCCATCCCGCGCGCCTCGATCCGCGCCCGCAATGCGGCGCGCTCGGCCGCCGGCAGCTCTCCCGCCAGGATCGGATCGCTGTCGAGACCGCTCCCGGCGGAGCGGAAGGCCGGCGCGATGCTCATCTCGTCCAAGCGGTCGAGCACGGCGGCGCGCTCGCGCGGCTGGCCGCACCACCAGGTTGCGACATTGGGCAGGATCAGCTCCTCGCCGAGAAGCTGCTTGCCCAGCTTGGGCATGAAGCCCATCAGCGCGCGCGCCTCGACGACGCCGGAACCGAGCCCATTGGCGACATGGACATGGCCCTGGCGCACCGCCTGCACGAGCCCGGCCACGCCCAGCGCCGAGCGCGCGTTCAGTTCAAGCGGGTCGGAGAAATCGCCGTCGATGCGCCGCCAGATCACGTCGGCGCGCTTGGGTCCGGCGATGGTGCGGACATGGATGCGGCCGTCGCGCATCATCAGGTCGCCGCCCTCGACGAGCAGGAAACCGAGATAGCGCGCGAGATAGGCCTGCTCGAAATAACTCTCGTTCAGTGGCCCGGGCGTCAGCAGGCAGATGCGCGGCTCGACGCGCCTGGACTTGGCGACGAGCCCGGCGCGGAAACCCTGGAAGAAGGTGGCCAGCCGCTCGATGTTCATCGTCCGGAACAGGTCGGGAAAGGCGCGAGCCAGCGCCAGCCTGTTCTCCAGCGCGTAGCCGGCGCCCGACGGCGCCTGGGCGCGGTCGCCCAGCACCCACCAGCGCCCGTCCGGCCCGCGGCCGAGATCGGCGGCGTAAAGCTGCAGGGAACCGCCATCGGGCGCGCCATGGAGCGGGCGCAGATAGTCCGGGCTTCCCGTGACGACCGCCGCAGGCAGAAGGCCTTTCGCGACCATCTCGCCGGGGCCGTAGATGTCGTCGAGCAAGGAGGCCAGCAATTGCGCGCGTTGCGCGACGCCGGCCGCTATGGTCTGCCATTCCGCGCCCGTCATCACCAGCGGCACATGGCTCAACGGCCAGGCGCGCTCGCCGGCCTGCGGATCGCGCTCGTCGATATCGCCATGGACGCGGTAGGAGACGCCGGTGTCGTGGACATGCCGGTCGGCGAGGCCGAAGCGCTGGTTGAGCTCGTCCTGCGAGAGCGCGCTCCATTCCGTCAGGAACGGCTCCCAATGCGGGCGGATGCTGCCATCCTGCGCCATGAACTCGTCATACGCGCCCGCCAGCGGGCGATAACCGGCCAGCAGAGCGTTGCGCCGCTCCGCTTTCACGCGCGTCGACGGTGATCGGCCCTGCAACGCCATCGCTTGCGTTTATACTCCTGTGGGGCGCCGCAAATCCAGGGTGAGCGGGAATTCGACGCTGCGCTCTTCCGGCGGAATCGCCAGCGCGCCAGGACTATGCCCGATCGCTTCGAAACGTGCGAGCCGGCGCGCCTCCGCTTCGTAGGAATTCACGGGAGGAGTTTCATAATTGCGCCCTCCGGGATGGGCGACATGGTAGACGCAGCCTCCGAGCGAGCGCCCGACCCAGGTATCGACGATGTCGAAGGTCAGCGGCGCATGCACCGGAATCGTCGGGTGCAGGCCCGAGCTCGGCTGCCAGGCCTTGAAGCGCACGGCGGCGATCGCCTCACCGGCGCTCCCGCTCGGCGTCATCGGCATGCGGCGGCCATTGCAGGTGATGAGGTGGCGGCCGGGCACGAGCCCCTTGGCCTTGACCTGCAGTCGTTCCACCGAACTATCGACATAGCGCACCGTGCCGCCGATCGCGCCCTCCTCGCCCATGACATGCCAGGGTTCGAGTGCCTGGCGCAGTTCGAGCTCGACGCCGCCATGCTCGACCTTGCCGTAGAACGGGAAGCGGAACTCGGCCTGCGCCTCGAACCAGACCGGGTCGAAGGCATAGCCGGCGCGGCCGAGATCGGCGAGCACGTCCTTGAAATCCTGCCAGACCAGTTCGGGCAGCATGAAGCGGTCATGCAGCGTCGTGCCCCAGCGCACCAGGCTGCCGCTCTGCGGCTCGCGCCAGAACCAGGCGACCAGCGCCCGGATCAGGAGCTGCTGCGCGAGGCTCATGCGCGCATCGGGCGGCATCTCGAAGGAGCGGAACTCGATCAACCCGAGACGGCCGGTCGGGCCATCAGGCGAATAGAGCTTGTCGATGCAGATCTCGGTGCGGTGCGTGTTGCCGGAGACATCGACCAGGAGGTTGCGGAACAGCCGGTCGACCAGCCAGAGCGGAATGCTTGGCGCGCCCGGCCCCGGCACTTGCGCCAAGGCGATCTCCAGCTCGTAGAGCTGGTCGAAGCGCGCCTCGTCGATGCGCGGCGCCTGGCTCGTCGGCCCGATGAAGAGGCCTGAGAACAGGAAGGACAGGGACGGGTGCCTGTTCCAGTACAGGATGATGCTCTTGAGCAGATCCGGTCGGCGCAGGAACGGGCTATCGGGCGGCGTCGAGCCGCCGAGCACGACATGATTGCCGCCGCCGGTGCCGGTATGGCGGCCATCGACCATGAACTTCTCGGCGCAGAGCCGCGACTGCCGCGCCTCCTCATAGACACCGCGCGTGATATCCACCGCCTCGCGCCAGCTCTTGGCCGGGTGGATGTTGACCTCGATCACGCCGGGGTCGGGCGTGACTTTGATGACGTTGAGGCGCGGATCGTTGGGCGGCGAATAGCCCTCGATATGGACGGGCAGGTTCAGCTCCTGCGCCACCGCCTCGACGCTGGCGATCAGCTCCAGATAATCCTCCAGCTTCTCGACCGGCGGCAGGAAGACGCACAGGATGTTGTCGCGGACCTCGAGGCTCAGCGCCGTGCGGACATGCTCGCCGCCGATCTCCTGCTCGGTGCGGTCCTGCGCGCTGCCTTCGCCCTGTGTCTCGACCGAGCGCGACATCTGGTGGTGCGCGGGCGGCGCGGCGACAGGAGGCGCGGCTTGCGCGCCGTTCACAGCTGCAGGCGCCGTCCCACCGCCGCCCAGGCTGGCGGCCGGCGGCAGGGTTCCGCGCGGCTCCATCGGATCTTGCGGGTGAATATGGGGAAACTCGTCCTTCGGCACGACCGGCAGCGAGCCCAGCGGCAGGCGATAGCCCACGGGCGAGTCGCCCGGCACCAGGAAGAGCTTGCCGCGCCGGAGCTTCCACTTCTCCGAGCGCCAGCGCCGGTCGCCGGCCTGGGACTGCCAGCGCTGCACCGGAATGACATAGCCGCGCGGTTTGCCCAATCCGAGCTGGAAGACCTGCGCCATGCGCGCCCGCTCTTCCGGATCGGCAAGGCGCGGGTCGAGCGGGTCGACATTGTCGGGAAGCTGCGCCTCCTTCAGCAGCCAGTGACCGGTGTCCTCATAGGCCGGCAGCACATAATCGGCGCCCAGCCCCAGCTTCTCCGAGAGGCCGGCCGCCAGCGCCTCGGCGTCGCGGATCGAGGCGGCGGCCTCCAATTCGCGGTCGCCGCCGGTCGGTGCGCCGGGCTCGCGTGCGATCAGCGCGGCGTCGCGCCAGATCGGCTCGCCGTCAGTGCGCCAATAGAGCGCAAACGCCCAGCGCGGCAGGCTCTCGCCCGGATACCATTTGCCCTGGCCGTAATGCAGCATGCCGCCCGGCGCGAAGCGCTCGCGCAGGCGGCGGATCATCACATCGGCGCGCTGGCGCTTGGTCGGGCCGACGGCAGCGATGTTCCATTCCTCGCCGCTCTGGTCGTCGATCGAGACGAAGGTCGGCTCGCCGCCCATGGTCAGGCGGACGTCGCCGGCCTTGAGATCGGCCTCGACCTTTTCGCCGAGTGCATCGAGCTCGCTCCAGGATGTGTCCGAGAAGGGCAGGGTGATGCGCGGCACCTCATGCACGCGCGCCACGCTCATCGAGAAGTCGAATGTGGTCTCGGCATAGCTCGCGACACCCGAGACCGGCGCGGCCGAGCGGTAATGCGGCGTCGCCGCCAGCGGCAGATGCCCTTCGCCGGTGAGCAGCCCAGAGGTCGGGTCGAGCCCGATCCAGCCGGCGCCGGGGATGTAGATCTCCGCCCAGGCGTGGAGGTCGGTGAAATCCTTGTCGGTGCCGCGCGGGCCTTCCAGCGGGTCGATATCCGCCTTCATCTGGATCAGGTAGCCGGAAACGAAGCGCGCAGCGAAGCCGAGATGGCGCATGATCTGGACGAGCAGCCAGCTCGTATCGCGGCAGGAACCGGATTTGATATCGAGCGTGTGCTCGGGCTCCTGGACGCCGGGCTCCATGCGGATGCCGTAGGCGATGCCCTGTGCCAGCCGCGCGTTGAGATCGACGATGAAATTGACCGTGTTCGTCGGCTCGCGCGGGATCGTCGCGAGATAGGCCGCCAGCAGCGGGCCTGCCGGCTCGGTGACGAGATAGGGCGCAAGCTCCGCGCGCAATTCTTCCGGATAGGCGAAGGGGAAGATCTCGGCGTCGGTCTCGACGAAGAAGTCGAACGGATTGATGATCGAGAGCTCGGTGACGATGTCGACCTCGATGCGGAATTCCTTCACCGGCTCGGGAAAGACGAAGCGCGCCAGCCAGTTGCCGCTGGGATCCTGCTGCCAGTTCACGAAATGCTCGGCCGGCGTGACCTTCAGCGAATAGCTGTTGATCGCGGCCCGGCAATGCGGCGCCGGCCTCAGGCGGATGATCTGCGGCCCCAGCGTGACCGGCCGGTCATAGCTGTAATGGGTGACGTGGTTCAGCGCGGCGATGATGGCCAAGGCTTGGCACCTGCTTGTCGTCGTCCGGCGGGGTGCCGGGCCATCACACGTTAGCGATGCCGGCAAAACCCGCAAAGGCGCAACTTGCGCAAGGGCACGCCCGCAATCGCAGTGTGTGCGCAAGAATTAGGCAGTTCTCCACAGCGCTTGCCTCTGGGCTCTTCGCGGCGCCGCTGGACATCGCCCCGCAACTGGTTCCACATTGGACTGAACGGCCACCGAAAGGCCGGCGAAATCAAACGATGGGGATTTCCATGCGTCATGTTGCGAGATTGCTGACGGTATCGGCCTTTACGGCGTTGATGGCGACCACCGCCATGGCCCAGACGCCGAAGGACACGGTCGTGATGGCCAAGCAGATCGACGATATCATCTCGCTCGATCCCGCCGAAGTGTTCGAATTCTCCGGCGGCGAAGTCGTCGGCAATGTCTACGACAAGCTGGTGCGGTTCGATCTGGCCGATCCCTCCAAGCTCTATGGCGACCTCGCCGAGGGCTGGACCATCAGCCCCGACAGCAAGACCTACACCTTCAAGCTCAAGCCCAACGTCAAGTTCCACTCGGGCAACCCGCTGACGGCCGCCGACGTGGTCTACTCGTTCCAGCGCGCTGTCGTGCTCAACAAGTCGCCGGGCTTCATCCTGACCCAGTTCGGCCTGACCAAGGACAACGTCACCGAGATGGTCAAGGCGGTCGACGACAAGATCGTCACCATCACGGTCGACAAGCCCTATGCGCCGAGCTTCTTCCTGAACTGCCTGACCGCCAACGTCGCGGTGATCGTCGATTCCAAGCTGGTCAAGGCGAACGAGAAGGCCGGCGATTTCGGCTATGAGTGGCTCAAGCAGAACTCGGCCGGCTCGGGCGCCTACAAGCTGCGCGCCTGGCGCGCCAACGAGCAATACACGCTCGAGGCCAATCCCGACTGGTTCATGGGCGCGCCGAAGGTGAAGCGGGTCGTCGTACGCCATGTCGCCGAGCCCGCCTCTCAGCGGCTGCTGCTGGAGAAGGGCGACGTGGACTACGCCCGCAACCTGTCGAAGGACCAGCTCGATTCGATCAAGAGCAACGCCGATATCGTCCAGCAGGTCGGCGACAAGGGTTACATCCTCTATCTCGGCCTCAACCAGAAGAACGCCAACCTCGCCAAGCCCGAGGTGCGCGAGGCGCTGAAATACCTGGTCGACTACGATTCGATCGAGCGCAACATCGTGGCCGGCACCTACAAGCCGCACCAGGCCTTCCTGCCCAAGGGCTTCCTCGGCGCCATCGACGACCGGCCCTACAAGTTCGACCCGGCCAAGGCCAAGGAGCTGCTCGCCAAGGCCGGCCTGCCGAACGGCTTCTCCATCACCATGGACACCCGCTCGGTCAACCCGATCACCGACATCGCCCAGGCGGTCCAGGCGAACTGGGCCCAGGCCGGCATCAAGCTCGAACTCATCCCCGGTGACGGCAAGCAGACGCTGACCAAATATCGTGCACGCACGCACGACATCTATATCGGCCAGTGGGGCCCGGACTATCAGGACCCGCACACCAACGCCGAGACCTTCGCCATCAACGAGAACAATGCCGAGGATGCCCGCTCCAAGACGCTCGCCTGGCGCAACGCCTGGGACATCCCCGAGATGAGCAAGAAGACCGGCGCGCTGGTCTTCGAGACCGACAGCGACAAGCGCAAGGTCGGCTATGAAGGGATGGAGCGCGAGCACCAGAAGGTCTCGCCCTTCGTCATCATGTTCCAGCAGGTCGAGGTCGCGGCCCACCGCAAGAATGTCGATGGGCTGATCCTGGGGCCGGGCTCGGCCAGCAACCTCTACTCGACGCTCAGCAAGAACTGAGATCGGGCCTCCGATCGAACCGCCGCGGCTCAAAAGGCCGCGGCGGGGTTCTTGCTTGGGTTTAGGCCAAGCCTTGAGGTTACAAGCCTCGGGTCTAGGCCAAGCAGGGTGACATACGCGCCAGCAACAAGAAGCGGTCGGTCGATATGGCGGCAAGCATGACAGGGCGATCCATCCGCTGGGGCAAGCTCGCCTGGCGCGAGCTGTCGACCGTGGCGATCACGATCTTCGGCCTGCTGCTGGTGACCTTCGTCATCGCCCGCGTGATCCCGATCGACCCGGTGCTGGCGGTCGTCGGCGACAATGCAAAGGCCGATGTCTATGACGCCGCGCGCGCCGTGCTCGGCCTCGACAAGCCGCTCTGGCAGCAATTCGCCGTTTATGTCGGCAAGGTCTTCAGCGGCGATCTCGGCAAGTCGGTGCTGACCTCGAATCTCGTCGTCGACGACATCAAGCGCGTCTTCCCCGCCACGCTCGAACTCGCCACGCTGGGCACGCTGATCGGCGTGGCGCTCGGCATTCCGCTGGGCGTGCTCGCGGCGGTCTATCAGGGCCGCTGGCCCGATCAGATTGCCCGCGTCGTCGGGCTGTTCGGCTACTCCATCCCGGTCTTCTGGATCGGCCTGATGGGGCTCCTGCTGTTCTACGCCAAGCTCGGCTGGGTCGGCGGACCCGGCCGCATCGGCGTCGCCTATCAGGACTTCGTCACGCCGATGACGGGCGTGCTGTTGATCGATGCGGCGATCCAGGGCGAATGGGAGGCGTTCTGGGATGCCTGGTCGCATCTCATCCTGCCTTCGGCGGTGCTTGGCCTGTTCAGCCTGGCCTATATCAGCCGCATGGCGCGCAGCTTCATGATCACCGAGCTGCAGCAGCAATATGTCATCGCCGCCCGGGTGAAGGGCATGTCGGAGTTCCGGGTGATCTGGCGCCATGCGCTGCGCAACGCCTTCGTGCCGCTCATCACCGTGATCGCGCTCTCCTATGCGCATCTGCTCGAAGGCTCGGTGCTGACCGAGACGATCTTCGCCTGGCCGGGCTTAGGCCGCTACATCACCAACTCCCTGCTGAACGCCGACATGAACGCCGTGCTCGGCGGCACATTGGTGGTCGGTGCGGTCTTCATCGGCGTCAACCTGCTGTCCGATATCCTCGGCCGGCTGGTCGATCCCAGGACGCGGTGAGGGCGAGCCATGACGACCTGGACCGACTATCTCACCACCGATTCCCCGACCTCCCGCCGCCAGGCCAGGCTCGGCCAGCTCTACCGGCAATGGCTCGCCTTCAAGCGCAACCCGCTCGCGGTCGCCGGCCTGGTCATCGTCGTGGCCCTGCTTTTGATCGCCGCCTTCGCGCCGCTGATCGCACCGCATAACCCGCTCGCGCAAAATCTCGACAAGCGCCTGCTGCCGCCCTCGGCCGTCAATTTCTTCGGCACGGATTCGCTCGGCCGCGACATCTTCAGCCGCATCGTCTACGGCGCGCGCGTCACACTGGTGATCGTGCTTCTGGTCGTCATTACGGTCGGGCCGGTCGGCCTCCTGATTGGCGCGACCTCGGGCTATCTCGGCGGCTGGGTCGACCGCCTGCTGATGCGCATCACCGACGTCTTCCTGGCGTTTCCGCGCCTCGTGCTGGCGCTCGCCTTCGTCGCCGCGCTCGGGCCGGGGCTGGAGAATGCCGTCATCGCGATCGCGATCACCGCCTGGCCGCCCTATGCCCGCGTCGCCCGCGCCGAGACGCTGATCATCCGCCAGCAGGACTATATCGCGGCGGTGCGCCTGCAGGGCGCCTCGCAATGGCGCATCGTCTGGAAGCATGTCGTGCCGCTCTGCCTGCCCTCGCTGATCGTGCGCACTACGCTCGACATGGCCGGTATCATCCTGACCGCGGCGGGCCTCGGCTTCCTCGGTTTGGGCGCCCAGCCGCCGATCCCGGAATGGGGCGCGATGATCTCGGCCGGCCGCGAGCAGATCTTCGACCAGTGGTGGGTCGCGACCTTCCCGGGTCTTGCCATCTGCGTCGTCGCGCTCGGCTTCAACCTGCTTGGCGACGGCCTGCGCGACGTCATGGACCAGAGGTGAGACGATGCGCGCCTTGACCACGCCGACCGAACAGCCGCTGCTCGAACTCGACAATCTCCGGGTCAATTTCCACACGCCGACCGGGATCGTGCGCGCCGTGCGCGGGCTCTCCTTCACGCTCGGCCGCGAGCGGCTCGGCATCGTCGGCGAATCCGGCTCCGGCAAGTCGATGACCGGGCGCGCCATCCTCGACCTCATCCCCTATCCCGGCGAGGTCCTGGCCGATCGCTTGGTCTATCGCGGCCAGGACCTGCTCACCATGGACAAGCGCACGCGGCGCAAGCTGCGCGGCCGCCATATCTCGATGGTGATGCAGGATCCGAAATTCTCGCTCAATCCGGTCCAGACCGTCGGCGAGCAGATCGCCGAGGCCTATCGCGTCCACCACAAGGCGAGTGCGCGCGAGGCCAGGGAGCGCAGCCTCGCCATGCTGGAGGCCGTGCAGATCCGCGAGCCGGGACGTGTCTACGAGCTCTATCCGCATGAGGTTTCGGGCGGCATGGGCCAGCGCGTGATGATCGCGATGATGCTGATCGCCGAGCCCGACATCCTGATCGCCGACGAGCCGACCTCGGCGCTCGACGTCACCGTCCAGCTCCAGATCCTCAAGATCCTCGACGATCTCGTCACCGAGCGCGGCATGGGGCTGATCTTCATCAGCCATGATCTGCATCTGGTGCAGTCCTTCTGCGACCGCGTCATCGTGATGTATGGCGGCAAGGCGATGGAGACGCTGCCGGCCGCCGAGCTCGCCGACGAAGCCGCAAGGTCGCAGCGCCACCCGTATACGCTCGGCCTGCTCGGCTGCCTGCCGGACCTCGACCATCCCAAGGCAAAGCTCGCAACCCTCACCCGCGACCCGGCATGGCTGGCATGACCACACAACCCGCCATCGCCCAACCCGCCATCGCCCTCGACAAGCTCAACGTCTCCTTCGGTGACGCCCATGTCGTGAAGGACCTCAGCTTCACCGTCCAGCCCGGCGAGAGCTACGGCATCGTCGGTGAATCCGGCTCCGGCAAATCGACCGTGCTGCGCGTGCTCGCCGGCCTGAACCGCGATTGGAGCGGCGAGATCGCCATCCTCGGCAAGGCGCAGCCGAAGATCCGCGACAAGGCCTTCCACCGCCAGGTCCAGATGGTCTTCCAGGATCCTTACGGCTCGCTGCATCCCAAGAAGACGGTCGACGATGCGCTGGCCGAGCCGCTGACCATCCACGGCATCCGCGACGCCGAGGCCAGGATCGGCCGCGCCATGGCCGATGTCGGCTTGCCGCCGTCCTTCCGCTTCCGCTATCCGCACCAGCTTTCCGGCGGGCAGCGCCAGCGTGTCGCGATTGCGCGCGCGCTCGTGCTGGAGCCGACGATCCTGCTGCTCGACGAGCCGACCTCGGCGCTCGACGTCTCGATCCAGGCCGAGGTTTTGAACCTGCTCCAGGCGCTGCGGCAGGAGCGCAAGCTCACCTATATCCTGGTCAGCCACGACCTCGCCGTCGTCGCCCATATGTGCGAGCGCCTGCACGTCATGCAGTTCGGCCGCGGCGTCGAGGAGATGACGGCCGCAACACTCGCCGCGCGTGCGCCCCAGACCGCCTATGCCCAGCAGCTCCTCACTGCCAGCGAAGGCTTCAAACGCCAGGCTGCGGCCATCCCCGCCTGAGGGCCCCAGCGGTCCGGGCGGGGCTGCTGCGCGCTCATGGCGTTTGGCAAAGCGACGCCGACGCCTCATTCTTGTCGCAGCCCGCATGCTCTAAGCTTTAGTGGAGCCGCATGACCGGCCAAGCATGACAGGCCAAGACGGAGTCGACCCCCATGGATGCCATCGCCGATCGCGCGCTGAGGCCCGAAGCTGCGCCCGAGCGCACCCCGGTGCCGCCCTTCGATCTGGTGATTTTCGGAGCCGGCGGCGATCTCGCCCTGCGCAAGCTCTTTCCCGCGTTGGCGCAGCGCAACCGGGAGGGCGTGCTGCCGGAAGAGAGCCGCATCCTCGCCATCGTCCGCAAGCCGGAGGATCTCGAGGGCCTGCCCAAGCAGGTCGCCAATCGCCTCAACGAGGAAGGCCTCGCGGCCGAGCAGGTCGCGGCCTTCCTGCGCCGTCTGACAGTGGTCCTGGCCGATGCGCTCAAGCCCGAGACCTTCGGCGCGCTGAAGGATGCGCTCGGCGATTCGGAGCGGGTGCGCTCCTTCTATCTCTCGACGCCGCCGGAGCTCTTCATCCCGATCTGCCAGAACCTCGCCAAGGCCGATATCCTCACCCCGACCTCGCGCGTCATCCTGGAGAAACCGCTGGGGCACAATCTCGCCTCGGCCCGCGAGATCAACGACGCCGTGGCGGCGATCCTGCCGGAAAGCCGGACCTACCGGATCGACCATTACCTCGGCAAGGAGACGGTGCAGAACCTCCTGGTGCTGCGCTTCGCCAACACGCTGTTCGAGCGCTCCTGGTCGAGCCGCGACATCGACAACGTCCAGATCACGGTGGCAGAGACCGTGGGGCTCGAAAGCCGCGCCGGCTATTACGACAAGGCCGGGCATATGCGCGACATGGTCCAGAACCATCTCATGCAGCTGCTCACCCTCTTTGCCATCGAGCCGCCCAACATGCTGGAGGCCGGTGCGGTCCGCGACGAGAAGATCAAGGTGCTGAAGGCGCTGCGCCCGATCGTCGGCCCCGATGTCCAGCGCTACACTGTGCGCGGGCAGTACGGCCCGGGCCAGATGGATGGCCAGCGCGTGCGCGGCTATACCGACGAGCTCGGCTACGCCAGCAACACCGAGACCTTCGTGGCGATCCGCTGCGAGATCGACAACTGGCGCTGGGCGGGCGTGCCGATCTATCTGCGCACGGGCAAGCGCATGGCGCAGCGCTATTCCGAGATCGCCGTCACCTTCAAGCCCGTTCCGCATTCCATCTTCGGCGGCGGCAGCTGCGACCGGCTCGATGCCAACCGGCTCGTCATCAGGCTCCAGCCCAATGACGGCGTGCAGCTCCAGCTGATGATGAAGGTGCCGGGCTCGGGCCGGCTCAAGGTCGTGCCGCGCCAGCTCGACCTGCGTTATTCCACCGCCTTCGACGAGCGCACGCCCGATGCCTATGAGCGCCTGCTGACCGATGTCATCCGCGGCGACCAGACCCTGTTCATGCATCGCGACGAGGTCGAGCAGGCCTGGGCCTGGGTCGATCCGATCATCGCCGGTTGGCAGGACTACAGCCTGCATCCGCATCGCTATACCGCCGGCTCCTGGGGCCCCTCGCAGGCGATCGGCCTGATCGAGCGCGAAGGTCGCTCCTGGGCCGATCCGGACCTGATATGATGATCACTTCGGGGCCATTGATCTGGCATCGCTTCGAGACGCTGGCCGACGCCTCCGAGGCGCTGGCCGAGGCGGTCGCGGTGCGGCTGCGCGCCGTCATTGCCACACGAGGTTCCGCGCTCGTCGCCGTGCCGGGCGGCACCACGCCGGCGCGTTTCCTGGCGGCGCTCGGCGCGCATGATCTCGCCTGGGACAAGGTCACGCTGTTGCCGACCGATGAGCGCTTCGTCTCAGCCGACGATCCCGCCTCGAACGAGCGCATGATCCGTGCAGCCTTCGCGCCGCTGGGCCAGGCCTTCGCGCAGCTGGGCGGAGGCAGGGCGCGCTTCCTGTCCTTTCATCGCGCCGCCGGCGATCTCGACGCCGCGGCGGGCGCGGTCTCGGCCGAGCTTGCAGGCCTGCCGGCGCTCGACATCCTGGTCAGCGGCATGGGCGCGGACGGCCATGTCGCCTCGCTCTTTCCTGGCGAGCCGGCAGCCGCGATGACCGGGCGCGGTCTCCATGCGGTGGCGGCCCATCCCGCCGGCCTGCCGGCGCGCATCTCGCTTTCGCCGGCGCGACTTGCCGGGGCCGCCTGGGCGTCGCTCCTCGTCTCCGGTGCGGAGAAGGCAGAGATCCTGACCACGGCGCAGGCCTTGCCCGGCGCTTATCCTGTCGGATTGCTGCTTGGACGGCCGCAGGGGCTCGACGTCTACTGGGCGAAGGCTTAGAGCCGGAGCCTCACGGAGTTTCGCCCATGTCGAATGAACCTGAAATCGCGCGGCTCGCCGCCTGCGGCGTCGTGCCGGTCGTGGTGCTCGAGGACGCGCATCTCGCCGTGCCATTGGCGCGCGCGCTGCTGGCGGGCGGCATCGACGTGATCGAGGTCACCTTGCGCCGTCCCGCCGCGCTGGCGGCGCTGGAGACGATCGCGCGCGAGGTGCCCGAAATCCTGAGCGTCGCCGGCACGGTGGTGACGCCGGCCCAGGTCACCGACGTCAAGGAGGCCGGCGCCCAGGCCGTGGTCAGCCCCGGTTTCAGCGAGGCGGTGGACGACGCCATGCGTGCGGCCGGCCTGCCCTGGCTGCCCGGCGTCGCCACGGCCTCCGACTGCATGCGCGCCGTTGCAGCCGGGCGCTTGACCTGCAAGTTCTTCCCGGCCGAGCAGGCCGGCGGCACCTCGGCGCTGAAGGCGCTGTCGGGGCCGTTCCCGCAGATGAAATTCTGCCCGACCGGCGGCGTCGGCCTCAACAATCTCGCCGATTATCTGGCGCTGAAGCAGGTCATCTGCGTCGGCGGCTCCTGGCTCGTGCCGGCGGACGCGATCGTCAATCGCGACTGGGCGCGAGTGACGCAGCTCGCCAAAGAGGCGCGCGAGCGCGTCAAGGCGCTGCGGGGCTGACGCCGACCTGAGTTCTCAAGGGTTGAGGACGGCGATATCGACGCCGGCTTTGCCGGCGACGCAGGCCGTTGAGCAGACAGGGTTGTCGAAGCGCGAGAAGAGCGAGCCGTCGATCACATGCCGGCAGGCCTGTAACGCTGTGGTTGCCACGAAGGCGGGGTCGGTCTGGTCTGAAGCCGGCAACGGGCTTCCATAGGTCGAGATGTAGGCCATCGTCCCCGGGCGCAGCACGACCGGCGTGACGGAGAGGGCGTCTTCGGTCACGCTGGCAAGATAGGCCACGTCGCTGCTTCGATCGAGAACGGCGCAGATTCGAGGCGTATCGTGGGAGTCGAACTCCCTGTCGAGGCCGGCGAGGACGGCGACGAGCGCATCCCTGACTGTGTTGCCGGCCTTGAGGCGCTCGAAAATCGGCCTCGTCTGCGTGCCATTGCTCGCCACGATATGGCGCTCGTTCCAGAGCAGGCATTCATAGGCGATGTAGGGGCTGTCCGACGCCGCATCCGCCGAGCCCGCGCGCGGCACGATCCTAACCATATCGCCGATGCGCTCCGCGTGCCGGTTCGGGAAGGAGCGGCTGGATACGCGGTAGGCGACGGTGAGATTTCCGTCAGGCGTCCGGCCGGCGCCGATGATCCGCCCGACATAGGAGGAAGCGGCCCGGCTCATGCTGCCAGCCTCTCCACCACCATCTCCGCGATCGCCAGCGAACTCGTCAGCCCTGGGCTCTCGATGCCGAGCAGGTTGACCAGATTGTCGACGCCATGGACCTGCGGCCCGTCGATGCGGAAATCCGGCATCGGTTCGCTCGCTGAATGCAGCTTGGGCCGGATGCCGGCATAGTCGGCGACGAGCGCGCCGTCCGCCAGGCCCGGCCAATAGGTCCGGATCGCGGCATAGAATTTTTCGGCGCGCGCTGGGTCGACCACCAGGTCCTGATCGTCCGCGACCCATTCGACATCGGGCCCGAACTTGACCCGCCCGGCCATGTCGATCGTGGCGTGGATGCCGAGGCCTGCCGCCTCCGGCACCGGATAGACCAGATGCGAGAAGGGCTGCTTGCCCAGCAGCGAGAAGTAATTGCCCTTGGCGAAGTGCTGGACCGGCACATGGCTTGCCGGGAAGCCTTCGAGCTTGGCGAGCAGGCGCGGCGCGCCGTGACCGGCCGAATTGACGATCGTACGGGCCGTATAGGTCGCCGGATCGTCGCCGCCGAAATCGACGCTGAAGCCTTCCGCCTCGCGCCGCCAGCCCAGGATCGGCGTGTTGAGCGCCAGCGAGCCGCCGGCCGCCTCGCATTCTCCGAGCAGGGAGAGCATCAGCGCATGGCTGTCGACGACACCGGTCTCTGGCGAGAGCAGGGCGATCTCGCAGGCGACCTCCGGCTCCAGCGCCCTGGCCTCGCTCGCATCGACCCAGCGCACGGTTTCGACGCCCGAGGCCTTGGCCCGCGCCAGGATCGTCTCCAGCGCTGGGCGCTGGCTGGCCGAGGTCGCGACGATCAGCTTGCCGCAGGCCTTGTGCGGCAGGCCGCGCTCCGCGAGATAGGCATAGAGGCGCTTGCGGCCCTCGACGCAGACGCGCGCTTTCAGCGAGCCCGGCGGATAATAGATCCCGGCATGGATGACCTCGCTGTTGCGCGCCGAGGTCTGGGTGCCGATGCCGTCAGCCGCCTCCGCGATCACGACCTCGCGGCCGGTGAGCGCAAGCGCCCGCGCTGTGGCAAGGCCGACGACGCCGGCCCCGATCACCAGGCAATCGATGTCACTCATATTTGCCTGCTCCCACCCATCTCGGGCCTGCCCGAGATGGGCAGCCCAAACTGTCGAAGTCGGCAGCAGCCGACTTCGACAGGGGAGAAGGGAATACGTCGCGGCTTGCCATCACGCCCGCTGCGGCATGGAGATTTCGATCAGGCTTGCCCAATAGGTGACGCCGACCGGGATCGCCGCATCGTTGAACTCATAGGCGGGGTGGTGCAGGCCGGCGGAATCGCCGTTGCCGATATTGATGAAGGCGCCCGGGCGCTCCTCCAGCATGTAGGAGAAATCTTCCGACCCCATCGTCGGCGGCACCTCGGTGTCGATCGCATCCTTGCCGAAGACGTTCTTGGTCACGCTGGTGACGAAATCGGTCTGGCCGGCATGGTTGACGGTGACGGGATAGCCGAGATGGTATTCGAGGTCGTATTTCATGCCGAAGGCCTTCATCAGCCCATCGGTGATCTCGGTGACGCGCTTCTGCGCCAGCTCGCGCATCTCGCGCGTCAGTGTCCGGATCGAGCCCTTGATCTCGACTGTCTGCGGGATGACGTTGAAGGCCTCGCCGGCATTCACCGCCGTCACCGAGACGACGACGGAGTCGAGCGGGTCGGCGTTGCGCGAGGAGATGGTCTGCAGCGCCGTCACCAACTGGCAGGCGGCGACGATCGGATCATTGACGCGGTGCGGCGCAGCAGCGTGTCCGCCCTTGCCCTCGATCTTGATGTGGATGCGGTCGGCGGCGGCCATGGTCGGCCCCTTGCGGATCTCGAAATTGCCGATCGCCAGCCCCGGCTTGTTGTGCATGCCGTAGACTTCCTGGATGCCGAAGCGGTCCATCATGCCGTCGTCGATCATCGCCTTGGCGCCGGCGCCGCCCTCTTCGGCCGGCTGGAAGATCAGCACGGCGGTGCCGTCGAAATCGCGGGTGGCGGCGAGGTATTTCGCAGCGCCGAGCAGCATGGCGGTGTGCCCGTCATGGCCGCAGGCGTGCATCTTGCCAGGCACGGTCGAGCGATGCTCGAGATTGGTCTCCTCATGGATCGGCAGCGCGTCCATGTCGGCGCGCATGGCGATGATCTTGCCCGAATCCTGGCCCTTACCCTTGATCACGCCGACGACACCGGTCTGGCCGATGCCGGTCACGACCTCGTCGGCGCCCCAGGCCTTGAGCTTCTCGGCGACGATGCCGGCGGTGCGGTGGACGTCGTATTGCAGTTCGGGATGCCGGTGGAAATCGCGACGGATCGCACTGATCTCGGGGGTGAGCGCGGCGATGAGTTCGGATTTCGGCATCATATCCTCGAAAGGGTTGCGGGGCGCTTCGCAGGAAACGGGTGGCCCAGGCGCGCAAGCTAGCGCGGCTCGCCTGCCCCGTCCAAGCCGTTTGCGGCATGAGGGGGAGGAGGTGGCGGCATGGTGAATGCGCGAGCCGGATGTCAGCTCCTGCCGTAGTCCCGCTGCCCGGATTCCGAAGTCGAAATCCGGCTGCCCTTAGCGGCGTCGTGGCTATTTCCGGGCGAGGCACAATCTGTCGGAAGGCCGCTGGAGCGATCTGCAAAGATGAGCTCTGCCGGCTCAGCCATGATTTGGCCTTATCGATAGAATAGGTCCGCAATCACATGCTCTGCCAGACCAGGATTTGGTGGCTTGAGCCTTCCCATCATCCCCAATCGTACCTGGTAGATTATGCGTCGTTTGATCTTGGCTTTGTCTCTCACAGCTTGCGTACCTGTGGCCGCCTGGGCCAACCTTCCCATCGAGAAAATTTCTTTCCAGCCGCAGGTCAAGGGGCTGGGTTGCCTGAAGCCCGAAACGCTGGCGATGATCAGCGAACTCGTGGCCAAGATCGGTCCGATCCAGATCACCTCGACCTGTGGCGGCCGTCATGCCCGCCACTCCCAGCATTACGGCGGCAAGGCCGTGGATTTCAGGCCGCTCGCAACCTCGACGCGGGCCGCTGTCGCGGCCGCCAAGGCGCTGGAGAGTACCGGCGGCGTCGGCTCCTATCCGGGCGGACTCGTGCATGTCGATGTCGGCGAGCGCGAAGCCTCCTGGTACGGCCATAAGCGCGCAAGGCGCCAATACGCGCAGCTGGCGCAGCGGCGGCGCTGAGGCCTTTTCCTTCTCCCCTCGCGGGAGAAGCTCCAACGAAACGCGGGGAACCCTTTCCCGTAGGAGACCTTTGCATAACCGGCAGTGTCGTGATTCCCTTTGGATAAAGGGGATTGATCGCGATGCACCGGGTTTCAGGGCAGCCGAGTT
>NZ_JAVDTY010000021.1:0-50473 GCF_031456075.1 Allobosea sp. BE125 | reverse complement strand
GCGGCGGCGCCAGCGGCGTCGCCGTCTCGATGGCCGCTGTATAGGCCCCACCTCCCAATCCTGTCAACACACTCCGTGAAACTTTTTAGACAGCGCAGAAGTTTTTCGAAAACGGGGCCGTTGGGCCGTCGTTTTGGGGCTGAATCGGCCCCTTGGTGTCTCACCTCGCCGGGAGGTGAGCTCCTTTTTTTTGGAAGCGGCGCATTTTTTCTGAAAATGCCGATCGAGCCCCCTCCCCGCGATCAGAAGGAAACCCGGGACCTGGTCCCGAGGGTTTGCAATCGTAGCCACCGCCGACATCTCACGGCCAAGCCAGCGGAAGCATCAGCATAACGGCAAAGCCATCGGCCCTGATTGCGAAGCGGATCGCGCCGCCATGGCTGCGGATCACGTCGGATGCGATGGCGAGGCCGAGCCCCGATCCGCCCTTGCCCGTCGAGCCGGATGTGAACGGCGCGACGATCGAGGCCCATTCGGATGGCGAGATGCCGGGACCATCGTCGAAGACCTCGACCATTGCCTGCTGCCCATCTTGCGAAACCGTCACCGTCAGGGCCGTCACGGCGCCATGGGTCAGGGCGTTGTGAATGACGTTGGACAGGGCCTCCTTCAGGCTGACAGCGTCGGCAGCGATCATGATCGCATGCTCGGGAGCCTGGAAGGCGATGCGCACCTCGCGAGGAAACGACAGCGGAACCGCATCCGCCAGCACCGTCCGCGCGAGAGCGACCAGATCGACCTGCGCCATCGCGACCGCATCCGAGCGATGGATCACCATGGCGTGGCTGAGGAGCTGGTTGGTCAGGCGCCGGAGCTCGGTGCTGCGATGCTGGATGCGCTCGATCTGCGCGTGGCGCTGGGCGGCGTTCCGCGTCGTCGACAGAAGCTCGACCTGGGCGTCGAGCGCCGCCAGCGGCGTCCTGATCTGGTGGGCGGCGTCGCCGATGAAGCGTTGCATGATCCGGATGCGACCGCTCAGGCGTTCCATGAACATGCTGATCGCGCTGACCAGCGTGTGGATCTCGGTCGGCGTCTCGATGCTCAGCGGGCGCAGATCATTGGGATCGCGCGCGGCGAGCTCCTGCTCGATGCGGGCGAGCGGCGCCAGGGCGTAGCGGATGGCAAGCCCCCCAGCGAGCAAGGTCAGCACGCTCATCGCGGCGATGATCAGCACGGCTCTCAGCGTCAGATCGCGCGCGAGCGCGAAGCGCGCCTCGCGCGTCTGCGCCAGAACGACATAGGCCCAGCCGGTGACTGAGGGCGTCGACAGATAGCGGCCGATGGCGGCGATCCGGACGGGCGACCCCTGATAGGCGCCATCCGACAGGATCGCGCCCTTCTGCGCGGCGGTGACGCTCCCGGGAAAGGCCAGGTCCGGATAGCCGGCGACCACGATGCTGCGCGTATCGGTGACGCTATAGAAGACGAGGTCATAGGCGGAGAGCGAGGCGAGAGCGGCGGCCGGCGGATCCAGCGCGATGACGCCGCCCTGGACGAAGATGTTTTCCGCGAGCTGGATCACCCCGCCGACCAGGAGCCGGTCATAGGCTTCGTCGGCCGCGACACGGGCATAGGAATAGGCAGCGACGCTCAACGCGATCGCGCCAACCGAAACGCCCGCGACGATGAACAGCAGGCTGCGCGCATAGAGCGAGGAGCGAAGGCGCTCACGCAACGACAATTTGATACCCCAGCCCGCGCATCGTCCGGATCTCGACCCCGGAGCCGGCGAGCTTGCGGCGCAGGCGGGTCACATATTGCTCGACGGCATTGGGGCTGGGCTCCTGATCGAAGCCGAAGAGCTGGTCGATCAGCTCTTCCTTGGAGAAGATCCGCTGCGGCCGCCCAGCCAGGATTTCGAGAACGGTGAGCTCCCGGCGCGTGAGATCGAGCGAACGGCCGTCGATGGAGGCGATCCGCGCGCTGCGGTCGACCGTGACCTGGCCGCATTGGATGATATTCGTGGCCTCGCCGCCGCCCCGTCGCAGGAGCGCGCGGGCACGCGCCTCGAGCTCGCGATAGTCGAACGGCTTGATCAGATAATCGTCGGCGCCGAGATCCAGCGCGCTGACCCTGTCATCGACCGCCGAACGCGCGGTGAGGATCAGCACGGGCGTTGCCTTCCGCTTCATGCGCAGATCCTTGAGGATCGCAAAGCCGTCCCGCCCCGGCAGCATCACGTCGAGGACGATGAGGTCATAGGCCTGGACCTCGGCCAGATCGCCGGCCACGGCGCCGTCCTGTTCCCAGTCCACGGCATGGCCCATCCGCTCGAAGCGCGCGACGATGGCCTCACCGATATCGACCATGTCCTCGACGACGAGAATGCGCATTCACCGTTTTCCTTGCACCGTTTCCCCGCACCGTTCCCTTGCGCCATCAGGTGAGACAGGCGCCAGTCAGTTTCGTGTCAGTTCGGCCCTGTAAGGTCCAGCCAAGCATCCCGAAACGTGGATGCAAGGCAACGACTTTCGGAGGAAACATGACGCTCCCCGCGCAATCTGCGCCGCTGCTCGATGTCGACGGCGTCACGCTGCAATACAAGACGCGCGATGCGCTGGTCACGGCGACCTATCGGGTCAGCTTCGAGGTCCATCAATCCGACCGCTTTATCCTGCTCGGGCCGTCCGGCTGCGGAAAATCGACCCTGCTCAAGGCGATCGGCGGCTATATGAGCCCGGTCGAGGGGGCGATCCGGCTCAAGGGCCGCGAGGTCAAGGCTCCCGGGCCCGACCGGATGATGGTGTTCCAGGAATTCGACCAGCTCCTGCCCTGGAAGAGCGTGGTCGAGAACGTCGTCTTCGCCCTTGAAGCCAGCGGACGCTCCAGCGGCCGTGAAGCGATGGACAAGGCGCGCCACTATGTCGACATGGTGGGCCTGTCGAAATTCGCCGACAGCTATCCCCATACCTTGTCGGGCGGCATGAAGCAGCGCGTCGCGATCGCCCGCGGCATGGCGATGGAGCCCGACGTCCTCTTGATGGACGAGCCTTTTGCGGCGCTCGACGCCCTGACGCGGCGCAAGATGCAGGACGAGTTGCTGCAGCTCTGGGAGGACACGAAGTTCACCGTGCTGTTCGTGACGCATTCGATCGAGGAGGCGATCCGCTGCGGCACGCGCATCCTGCTGCTGTCGCCGCATCCCGGCCAGGTCCGCGCCGAGCTGAACAGCCTCACCGCGGAAGAGGTCGGCACGGCCTCGCAGGTCGCGCTCGAGGCCCGCATCAACGACATGCTCTTTGCGCATTGAGGTCGACATGAACGCATCCATCTCGCCGCTTCATATTCGCCCCGAAATCATCCGCGACCAGCAGGCGACGGATGTGCCCGCCGTCGAGAAGGCGCTGACGCCGTTCGAGCGGATCTATCGCATCGGTTTCGTCCGCAAGGCCGCCCTGCTGATCACGCTGGCCGTGATCTGGGAGATCTATGGCCGCTGGCTCGGCAACCCGCTGCTGTTTCCGACCTTTACCGCGACAATCGAGGCGTTCTGGGAGAATCTCGCCAATGGCGTCATCCCGGCGCGCGCTCTGTCGTCGATCCAGACATTACTGATCGGCTACGGCATCGGCATCGCCCTGGCCTCGATCCTGACGACGGTCGCCATCGGCTCGCAGATCGGCACCGATCTGCTGGAAACCCTGACATCGATGTTCAACCCGCTGCCGGCGATCGCCTTGCTGCCGCTGGCCTTGATCTGGTTCGGGCTCGGACAAGGCAGCGTCATCTTCGTACTGGTGCATTCCGTGCTGTGGGCGATCGCGCTCAACACGCATTCCGGCTTCCGCTCGGTGTCGAACACGCTGCGCATGGTCGGCATGAACTATAATCTGCGTGGCCTGCGCCTGGTCGGGAAGATCCTGATCCCGGCCGCCTTCCCGAGCATCCTGACCGGGCTGAAGGTCGGCTGGGCTTTCGCCTGGCGCACGCTGATCGCGGCCGAACTCGTCTTCGGCGTCTCCTCGGGGTCGGGCGGTCTCGGCTGGTTCATCTTCGAGAACCGCAATCAGCTCGAAACCGCCAATGTCTTCGCCGGGCTGTTCACGGTCATCATGATCGGCCTGTTCGTCGAGAACGTCATCTTCGCCGCGATCGAGCGCAACACGGTCCAGCGCTGGGGCATGCAGAGCTGAGGCGGCGACATCTCCACAAGACCATAAGGCCGGGCCAATCCGGCATCATCCGGGAGGACAACATGATGACCATCACAAGACGGACCATAACAAGACGCCTGGCCGCCCTTCTGACGGGCGCGGCCCTCACTCTCGCGATCAGCGCGCCCGGCGCCATGGCCGAGGTCAAGGAGGTCCGGATCTCCAAGGGCTACGGCATTCTCTACCTGCCGCTCATCGTGATGCAGGACCAGAAGCTGCTGGAGAAGCAGGCCGCCAAGGCCGGCCTCGGCGATGTCGCGACCAAATGGCTGGTTCTCGACGGCGGCAACGTCATCAACGACGCGATGATGGCCGGCACGCTGGATTTCGCCGGCACCGGCGCACCCGGCTTCGTCACGCTCTGGTCGAAGGCCAAGGGCATCCCCAATGTCGAGGTCATCGGCATCGGCGGCATGAGCGCGACATCGCTTTCGCTCAACTCGATCAACCCGAATGTGAAGTCGCTGAAGGATTTCACCGCGAAGGACAAGATCGCGCTTCCCGGCATCAAGACCTCGCTTTCGGCCGTCGTGCTCCAGATGATGGTGGCCAAGGAGTTCGGCCGTGAGAACTTCGCCAAGCTCGACCCGATGACCGTCAGCCTGCCGCATCCCGAGGCGCTCGCAGCGCTAACCTCCGGCAAGACCGAGATCACGGCGCATTTCACCTCGCCGCCCTTCTCCTTCCTCGAGCTGAACAATCCCAAGGTGCATCTCGTCGCCGATTCCATCGACGTGATCGGCAACATCACGCTCGACGTCGTCTTCGCGCCGAAGAAGTTCGTCGACGCCAATCCGAAGATGACCGCTGCCTTCCTTGCCGCCCTCGACGAGGCCTGCGACTTCATCGCCCAGAACAAGGATGCCGCGGCCGAGATCTTCGTGCGGGGCTCGCCGGTCAAGGTCTCGAAGGACGAGGTCCTGACCATGCTCAACGACAAGGGCGCCAAATTCTCGACCACCCCCGACAAGGTAATGGATTTCGCCGAGTTCATGGGCCTTGCCGGCACGATCAAGGTGAAGCCGGCCAAGTGGACCGACATGTTCATTCCGCAGATTCATGACCGCAAGGGCAGCTGACGCGATCCAAAAGCAGACCTTGCCAAAATCCAGGCGCTGGCGGGCCCGGGGTGCGGCATCGCCCGGGGGTCGTCGAGGCGCCCTCGCCTCCTTGTCTATTGACCCGGAAGCTCTGCCCTTCCGGATTCCGGTCATCGTGCCGTCATGTGCTGCTCGCATGGGGCGAGGATAGTCGCTAGATTCCCGCAATGCGCCCGACACAGATTCGCAGCTGTGACCTTTCAGCCCGACAGAACTCGCCGCGTCGCGAGCCCCGTCATGCCGAGCGCTTCGGCAACAGGGTCGTTACGCTCGCAGCAGCATGCATGGTTGAAACCGAAACCGTGGTTGCGCGTTCCGGTCGCATCACGGAGACGAAACGATGATATGTGAGTTCGTGTCAGCCAGGGCGGGCCGTGACGCCATCCATAGTCACTCTGAGAGGCTTCAATCATGAGACGTGTTATCGCGGCCGCCGGCATGCTGAGCCTGGCCCTTCTGGCAACCGGCTGCGTCCAGCAGAGCCGCGAACGTGTAATCGTGGTGAGCCCCGAGCCCGGTCGCGGTGCCGCAATCACGAAGCGCATTACGCCCGATGGCGTCGGCGGCCTGTTTCTTCCAGACGGATCGCGCGTCGAGCTAGATCGCGCCGGCGGCTTCACGCTCCCCAATGGCGACTATGTCCGCCGAGATGCGTCCGGTGCGCTGAACTTGCCCAATGGTTCGCGCTGCCTGCCCGACGGGCAAGGCGGATTTGGCTGCCCGTAGCAGTCGACGGCCACAGCTTCGCAGATGGTCCGGGCTCGCCACGCTAGCTCGAACCGCCTGCATGCCGGGCGATGTTTAATAGGTCGCCCGGCCGCCTGACAGGTCGAAAATGCCTCCGGTCGAGAAGGAGCATTCGTCGCTGGAGAGCCAGAGCACCAGGCGCGCGACCTCCTCAATCTCAACGAAGCGCCCCATCGGGATGCGGCCTAGAATGTCGGCGCGGCGCTCGGCCGAAATCTCCCTGGCCATCGCCGTCTCTGCCGCCGCCGGGGTGACCGCGGTGACAATGATGCCGTCGAGCGCCGTCTCCTTGGCGACGCTCTTGGTCAGCGCGAGCAGCCCGGCTTTCGAGGCCGAATAGGCTGCGGCCTTGGCCATGCCTTCCTTGCCCTGGATCGAGGCGATGTTGACGACATGGCCGCGCAGGGGATGCGGCGTGATCGCAGAAGCGCGCGCCGGCTGCCGGCGCATCAATCCGACAACCGCGCGGGTGACGAGATAGGAGCCGAACAGATTGACCTGCAGCACGCGCTGGAAATTTTCCGGCGTCGTCTCCCAGACCGACTTCACCTCGCCGAGTATGCCGGCATTGTTGACCAGGATGTCGATGCGACCATGGTCCGCGAAGGCGGCCTGCGCCGCGGCCTCGACCGCGACGGCGTCAGTGATATCGAGCGGGCGCGCGCGGGCGCCCGCGCCCAACTCCGCAACCGCGTCGGCAAGGGCTGCGCTATTGGCGTCCCAGAGCTCGACGATCGCCCCGGCCTCGATCAGGGCGCGTGCAATACCGCGCCCGAGCCCGCCGGCGCCGCCAGTGACAATGGCGCTGCGCCCACCAAGATCATAACGCGCGCTCATCAGCCGGCGCTCCAGGCCGTCTTGGTGCGGGTGATCTGATGGCGGTAGAGGCCCAGTGAATAGGGGCCGCTCCCGCCGATCGCATCGAGCTTCTGGCCGGCCAGCTCCGCCTTGGCCAGCGCGACGAAACCCGCCTCGTCGCCCCAGCCTTCGAGCAGCAGCACCCAGCGCGGCACGGCATTGGCGACACCGCGCGCCTTCTGCTCGGCGGTGGCGACGCCGCTCGCCTCGGCGTCAGCCGTCAGCAGGTGCACGCCGGCGACGCCGGGCTTGGCGAGCAGGTCTGGAATGGTCTGGCGCAGCAGCGCAGCCTTATGCGCGGCAGCATCCGCATCCGGCACGTCGTAGCGCAGCGTCGCGATCAGGCCGCCCTGGGCTGGGCCGGTGCTGTGGGCGACACGGCAGATCGAGCGCGCGACGGAGCGGAAATGCTTCACCGCCGCGAGCGTCCAGGGCGTCGGTGCGTTGACGCGGGCGGTGTAGTCCTGGCTCTTGAGGGTTTCGACGCTCAAGGCCTCGTAGAGATTGAAAAATTCGAGGTCGGCCTCGATTGCGACATAGCGTCGCCCGCGGGTGAAACCGGGAATGCCGAGCCGTTCCGGCATGTGCTCCTGGCCATGCCAGGCATAGAAGATCTCGCGGCCTTCCGGCGCGATGTCGTGCCAGATCGCGACCGCGCCTTCTCCCGATAAGCTCACTGACATCCTCCCGGTCGGGTCTCGTTGGGGCGCGTTGACTCCGCCTCTTGCCGTTCGTATATGAAATTCAATTCTGAATTGGAAATCAATTCCAAAATAAAAATCGCGAGGGACGGCAAGGAGCCTAAGAGTGACGATCGCGGCGGTGGAGCGGGCGTTGAAGGTGCTGGAGGCGTTGTCGGGCGAGCCCGACGGCGTCGATCTCAGCCTGCTCGCAGAACGCCTCGACCTGCCGGCCAGCGCGACGCACCGGCTGCTGGCGACGCTCGCCGAGCGCGGTTTCGTCGCCCAGGATTCAGCCAGCGGCGCCTATGGGCTGACGCTGAAGCTCTCCCAGCTTGCCTTCCGCAATCTCGATCTGCGCGGCCTGCCCGATGCGGGACAGATCGTGCTCGACGGGCTTGCCATCGCGACCCGCGAATATTGCCGCCTCGCCGTGGTCGAGGGCGAGAGCCTGGTCTGGATCGCGCGGTCCCAGGGAGCGACCGCGGGCCTGCGCTATGATCCGCCGATGGGCACCGAGATCGTGCTGCACGCCACCGCGACGGGAAAGGCCTGGCTCGCCTCGTTGCCGGAGGCGCAGGCGCTGCGCATCGTCTGCGCGCGCGGTTTCCGGGCTGACGGCCGCACCGGGCCTAATGCCTTGCAGGATGTCGATGCGCTGCGTGCCCATCTCGACGAAACCCGCCGTCGCGGCGTCGCGCTCGCCGTAGAAGAGGGCGAGGTCGGCACCGTCGCGATGGCGACGACCTTCCGCGCCGGCCCCAATAGTGATGCTCCCGTCGCGGGCACGCTCAGCGTCGCGGGCCCGGCAGCGCGCATGAACGAGAGCCGGCATGGCGAGATCAGCGATGCCTTGCGCCAGGCCGCGCGCGCCATGGCGGAGATCTGGCCGCTGCGGCGCCGCCAAATCCAGAGCCTCGTCCCTGCCGTCGCAGGCGGCGAGCAGCGCCACAGCCTTTCCTCGGGCCACAGTCTTGCCGCAGGGACAAACGCATGACGGACGAGGTCGCAACCCGGCCGACGCAGCAGCCCAATGAGGCCTCCCAGGCGCAGGGGCGAGTCGGCGCATGGACGTCGGCGGTCGCCTGGCCGCTGGCGAGCTTTGCCGTGCTGCTGCTGGCCTGGCAGTGGCTGGTGCCGCTGGCGGGTATCCCCGAATACATCCTGCCCGTGCCGAGCGCCTTCTTCGAGCGGCTCTGGAGCGACCGGGCCCTGATCTTCCAGCACACGCTGGTGACGGGCAACGAGATCGTGCTCGGCTTCCTGATGGCGGCGGTGATCTCGATCCCGCTCGGCTACATCATCGTGTCCGTGAAAATCCTGGAAAAGGCGATCTATCCGGTGATCGTCTTCTTCCAGCTCGTGCCGAAGATCGCGATCGCCCCGCTCTTCGTGGTCTGGTTCGGCTTCGGCCTGTTCCCAAAAGTGCTGCTCACCTTCCTGCTCTGCTTCTTCCCGACGCTGGTCGCCAGCATGACCGGGTTCCGGGCGCTGGATGAGCGCGTGCTCTATCTGACCCGCTCGATGGGCGCCTCGGCCTGGCAGACCTTCCGTTATGTCCGGGTGCCGGCCGCGCTGACCTACATCTTCTCCGGCCTCAAGGTCTCGGCGGTGTTCGCCGCGACGGGCGCGATCGTCGGCGAGTTCGTCGGCGCCAATGCCGGGCTCGGCTATCTCCTGCTGCGCGGCACGAGCTTCCTCGACATGCCATTGATCTTCGCCTGCCTCGTGGCGCTGAGCCTGGTCGGGATCCTGTTCAGCTATCTCGTCGACGGGCTCGAGGTGCTGCTGATGCCCTGGCAGCGCAAAGGCTGACAAGCGAAAGAGCTGACGAGGCCAAGGGCTGACGCGCCGACCCATTCTGTTCACGCGCTAACCATCAACCCGGACCAACCGGGGCATACGGGAGGACCAAGACCATGAACCGACGCATGTTGATCACCACTGTCGCCATGCTCGCACTCAGCGCAGGCAGCGCCTTCGCACAGGGTGCCGGCAAGCCGATGAAGATCACACTGAACTTCCTCGCGGCCGCGCCCAATGCCGGCTTCATGATGGCCAAGCAGCTCGGCCTCTACGAGAAGGCCGGCATCAACCTGACGATCGAGGAGGGCAAGGGCTCGGGCACCACGGCGCAGATGGTCGCCACCGGCCAGACCGACATCGGTTTCGCCGACGCGCCGGCCGCGATGCAGCTGCGCACCAAGGGCGCTCCGGTCAAGATCATCGCCCCCGTGCTCCAGACCAATGGCTTTGCGATCATCGCGCTGGAAGACAGCAAGATCGATGCGCCCAAGGACCTCGTCGGCAAGAAGCTCGCGGTCCAGCCGGGAACGGCGCAGACGACGCTGCTGGAGGCCATCCTCGCCAGCAACGGGATCGACAAGAGCAAGGTCGATGTCATCGCGATCGATCCCGGCGCCTTCGTCGGCGCGCTGCTCGAGAAGAAGGTCGATGCCATTCTGGGCGGCGCCGATTTCCACTCGATCCAGATTCGCGAGCGCGGCTTCAAGGTCCGCGACATCTTCTACCGCGATGTCGGCGTGCCGACGGTGGGCTTGTCGATCATCGCCCGCGACGACCGGGTCAAGGCCGATGCGGAGCTGTTCAAAAAATTCGTCGAGGCGAGCCTCCAGGGTTGGGACGCGGCGCGCAAGAACCCCGAAGCGGCGGCTGACGCCGTCGTGGCGCAGTTCCCGGCGGTGAAGAAGGCGCAGGTGCTGGCGCAGTTCGATGTCGTCAACAAGCTGCTCTGCGCGCCGGGAGCAACCGCGCTCGGCAAGGTGCCGGAAAAGAACTGGACCGTCAGCTACGACCTGCTGACGCAGTATCTCGGCCTGCCCAAGGACAAGCCGATCACCGATTACTACACGACCGAGCTGCTGCCGGCCTCGGCACCGGCCTGCCCGTGAGCCGATGATGCATCCCAGCTCTGCGCAGCCCGGCACCGGGGCCGCCTCCATTTCCGGACGCGGCGTGATCAAGAGCTTCGGCGGCTTCACCGCCGTCGATGGTCTCACCCTCGATATCAGGAGCGGCGAGTTCGTCAGCCTGATCGGCCCTTCCGGCTGCGGCAAGAGCACCTTCATGCTGATGGCGGCGGGGTTGATTCCGATCAGCTCCGGCGAGCTCCTGGTCAATGGCAAGCCGCTGACCTCGCCTTTGACCGATATCGGCATCGTCTTCCAGGACCATCTCCTGCTCGAATTCCGGACGGCGCTGGAGAACGTCATGCTCCAGGCCGAAATCCGCGGCCTGCCGCTCGCGCCTGCGAAGGAACGCGCGCTGGAGCTCTTCGCCAAGCTCGGCATCAGCCACGCCGTCGACCGCTACCCCAAGCAGCTTTCGGGCGGCATGCGCCAGCGTGTCTCGATCGCGCGCGCGCTGATCCACGATCCGTCCGTGCTGATGATGGACGAGCCTTTTGGGGCGCTCGACGCGATCACGCGCACGCAGATCCGCCACGATCTCGAAATGCTCTGGCTGGAGACAGGCAAGACCGTCGTCTTCATCACCCACTCGATCGACGAGGCGATCGGCCTGTCGGACCGCGTGCTGGTGATGTCGCCGACGCCGGGCCGCGTGGTCGATGAGATCGCAATCGAATTGCCCCGCCCGCGCCCCGCGCATCTCGGCGATTATCCGAGCTTCAACGCCTATGCCGACCGCATCCACGACGCGTTCCGGCGCTTCGGCGTGATCAAGTATTAGACGAAGCGCGACGCCAGCCGGACAGGACACGCGCCCTTGCCGTCGCGAGCGCAGCGAAGCAATCCTGGAGGGCTTGCTCCACGTCACCTGGATTGCTTCGCTGCGCTCGCAATGACGATGGAGCCGCGCCGAGGGCACAGCCTCCTGATGCGGAGCATTTGACAACGATCGGATCGTCTTCCACTCTCATTCTTACATAAAACAAGAATGAACAGGGTGGAGATGTGAAGGGGGCATGGAGCCGGCAGGAGACGCGCGCCGCGGTTCTCCGCTATCTCTGGCGATCCGGCGGATCATTCCGGCCGGATGTGATCGCTCATATCGGCCTGACCGATGCGAGCATCTCCCGCATCGTGGCCGATCTCAAAGCGGAAGGGCTCGTCGACGACACCCGGAAACGGGCGCCTTATCGCGGCGGCCCCAGTACGTTTCTGACGCTGAGCGAGAGCCAGTTCGTCGCAACGATCGAGCTCTCCAACAACCGCGCGCATGTCGGCGTCGGAAACCTCAAGGGCGAGGTGCTGTTTTCTGAGCACCACGAGCTGCCCGACGGCACGGCCGCTATGGCGGCGGAAACCATCACTGCCGAAGCCATCACGGGCATGGCGGATTGGTGCATGCGCCACGACATCGCCTTGCGCCAGATCGCCATCTCGATACCCGGCTACCATCCTGGCCAGGCGAGCAACCCGATCGTGGCGCTGCGGCGCGACTTCATCACCCGGACGCTGGAAGCAGCGCTTCCGGACGTACCCGCGACATTCGCCAACTCGATCGTGACGCGCGCCCTGGCGCATCGACTTCAGATCGGCGTCACGCGGGATGAAAGACCCTATTTCTATGTGTTCCTCGGGCATGGGGTCGGCGGCGCCTTCGTCGATGAAAGCGCCGGGAGCGACGATGTGCTCCCCTGCGAAATCGGGCACATGGTCATGGACCGGCAGGGCGCGCAGTGCCGCTGCGGCCATTCCGGCTGTCTCGAAGCCTATGTCTCGACGGGGGCCATGGCTCCGCTCTTCGGCAAAGCGGAGCAGCATATGCTCACACCCCGCGATAGCTGGCGCGAGGGCGTTCGGCAGTCTGATCATGTGCCAAGCCATGCCCGGGCGGAAATCGACCTCCGCCTCACCCAACTCGGCACAGCGATCGGCAATGCCTTGAATCTCAACCGCGTCAGGCGGGTCGTCGTCGCAGGCTGGCCAAGCGCGCTGCAAGACAGGGCCCGCCCGACCGTGCTGGCCGGCATCGATCGCAGCCTGTTCGGCGGCGCGACCGGTGTCGACTTGTCCTTCTCCGCGATGAAACCCGGCAGAGAACCTGCCTCCGGCATCGCGCTCGCCACCTTCGCTTTCATCGGCCGTGGCGGGCACGTGGTCCCGGCGCCCGGCCGCAAGCGAGCCCGGCGCCCGGCGCTGGAAACGTCATGACAAATCACAAGAAAAACGGGAGGACACCATGAAAGCGCATTGGGCAATCGGCGCCGCTCTGCTTGCACTGTCGGCCGGTTCGGCGGCGGCGCAGAGCGTCTTGAAAGTCAGGCCGTCCGGCGACGTCAAGATCCTCGACCCGATGCTGGGCTCGGATTCGATGGCCCGGAACTTCGGCTACATGGTCTACGACACGCTGTTCGCGGTGGACGACACTCTGGCGGTGAAACCCCAGATGGTGGCGGCATGGAGCACATCGGCCGATGGCAAGACGTGGGATTTCACGCTGCGCGACGGCCTGGCGTTCAGCAATGGCCAGCCCGTCACCTCCGACGACGTCATCGCCTCGCTGAAGCGCTGGAGCGGCAATGACAGCATGGGCCAGCAGCTCAATGCGCGCGGCGCAGCCTGGAGCGCGCTCGACGCCAAAAGCTTCAGGCTGACTTTGTCCCAACCCTGGGGCTTCGTGCTCGACGCGCTCGGCAAACCCGGAGCGCCCGTGCCCTTCATCATGCCGGCGCGGATCGCCACGGCGACGCCCGCCAATCAAGGCGTGACCGACCAGACCGGCTCGGGCCCCTTCATCTTCAAGAAGGAGGAGTGGCTCTCGGGCTCGAAACTGGTCTTCGTCAGGAACCCGAACTATGTGCCGCGCACGGAGGCGCCGAGCGGCTTCTCCGGCGGCAAGATCGCGCGCGTGGATCGCGTCGAATGGCAGATCATCCCCGATCAGCAGACGGCGGTGAACGCCGTGCTGAAGGGCGAGATCGACATCAGCGAAGACCTCTCCGCCGATCTGATCGGGCTCGCCAAACCGGCAAAGGACGTCGTCATCGCCCGTCAGGATGAACTCGGCGTGGCGCAGCAGATCCGCATCAACTCGCTGCAGCCGCCCTTCAACAATCCCAGGGTGAGGCAGGCCCTGCTCCATGCCGTCAACGGCTCCGAGTTCCTGGACGCCGTGATCGAGGATCCGAGCCTCGGCAAGACCTGCCGCTCCTTCTATATCTGCTCCTCGCCCTATTTCACGGAGGAAGGCTTTCCCAAGCCGGACCTCGACAAGGCCAAGGCGCTGGTCAAGGAGAGCGGGTATGACGGCACGCCGGTCGTGCTGCTCGACGCCACCGAGAACACCAATATCCACGCCTTCACGATGGTCGCGGATCAATTGCTGCGCAGCATCGGCCTCAAGACGGACGTCCAGGCGATGGATTGGGCCACGGTCGTGAGCCGCCGCGCGAGCAAGGAGCCGGTTGGCAAGGGCGGCTGGTCCATCTTCATTTCGGGACCTGGCGGGCTCGACATGATGGAGCCCCTCAGCCATCTCGGCTTGCGCTCGAACTGCGACAAGGCCTGGTTCGGCTGGCCTTGCGACGCCGAAATCGAGGCCATGCGATCCGCCTTCGCCGATCTCTCCGACCTTGGCGCGCGCAAGGCGCTCGCCGCGAAGATCCAGGCCCGAGCGGTTGAGACGGTTCCCTATATTCCGATCGGCCTGCAATATCAGATCAGGGCCCACCGGGCGAACCTGACCGGGATCCTGACGCCGCCGGCACCGGTCTACTGGAACATCGCGCGGAAATAAGCGGCCACCGCACGCTCATCCGCCTCTATTCACAGCAGGACGATTCGAACCATGTCGTGGCGGCCGCCGTAAGGGCGGGCAAGGCCGCCTGCAGCGCCTGGTAGCGCGGCAGGTTCTTGCGGAGGAGCCCGCGCAGTTCCGCCTCGCATCGCTCGAGCTCGATGCCTGTCGGGCGTCCGTCCCTGACGATCTCCCGCCCGGCCACGACCACGTCGCGGACGCAAGCGGTGTTGCCGCGGGCGAACAGCAGGTCGAGCGGATCGACAGGCATGATCGCGTCACGATCGAGCCGGTCGAGGTCGATCACCGTGAAATCGGCGGCAGCGCCCGCGACCAGCGCGCCCGGCCCCGGCGCGCCCGTGGCCTTGCGGCCGTTCCGGACCGCGAGGGCGAGGAATTCGGCGCGGCCCCAATTGCGCCGGAGGCCCGCGCCGTCATGCATGATCTGGACGAGCCGCATCTCGCGCAGCGCATCGTCGTCTTCGTCGAGCGCCGCGCCATCGACGCCGACAGCGATCGCGCAGCCACGGCGATGGGCTTCGGCGATCGGCCCGAGCCCGGAATGCAGATGCAGATTGGAGCTGAAATTGGTGACGATGGTCGCGCCGGCCTCGGCAATGAGATCGAGCTCCTCAGGCCTCGCATGGGTGCAATGGGCTAGGGTCAGGCGCTCGGACAGCAGACCGATATCCTTGAGGTAGCCAACTATGCCGCCCGGGAAGGTCCTGTCGGCCCAGGCGCGCTGATAGACGGTTTCGAGGAGGTGCATATGCACACGCCGGCCGGTCGCGGCCGAGCGCTCGGCGATGGCCTCGAGCAGGGCCGGCGAGCACCATTGCACGCCGGCGGGCCCGAACTGGACATCGACCATCGGCCCGGCGATCGCGGCGCCGATCTCCTCGACAAGGTCGAGATAAGCGGCCGGCGGCAGCGCCGGCCGGATGAACAGCTCTTCGACCGGCTGCCGCGCCTCGGCCGGGAGAGCCTCGAGCAGGGCGGCGCTGTCGCCGTAGACCAGCGGGTTCTGGTCGCGCACCGCCGGTGCGAAGGCCAATCGGATGCCGACATCGCTGGCCGCGCGCGCGATCTGCCGGGCTTCCTCGACGACCGGCATCGTGCCGCTCGGGCGGGTATAATGGACCATCATGGCGCCGCAGCCGGCCCGTGCCGTCCTGGCCAGCGAGACGGCGGCGGCGAGATAGGGATCGGGCGGCGTGCCGAAGGCCGAGCGCAGCATCCAGGTTTCGAGCGGCAGGTTCGCTGCGCCCAAGGACGTCATGCTCGGCCGGGCATGGTCATGCGCATTGACGAGGGCCGGGATGATCAGCCGGCGCCGATCCTGCGCCGCCTGCCCGTCCAGGACGGCGGTGATTGCCCCGTCCCGGTGCTGGAGCGCGGCATCCGCGACAAGGCCTTGCCCGGTGAACAGGCTCGTCGCGAATGCCGTCCCTGTCATCTCGCCCTCCCGGCGGGTTCAGTTCGCAGTATAGACCAGTTCACGCTCCGCCTTGGGCGGCAGGAACTGGCGCGAGAAGATCTCACCGGGCATCGGCGTGCGCGCGAGCTGGTAACCCTCGACGATGATGCCGATGGCGCGCGCCATGCGCTCATCCTTGGTGTCGCCGATGCCGATCTCCTTCATCTCCGGCGAGACGATAAGCTCGCTGAAGGAATATTGCAGCCGGCGTTTCTCGACCTTTTCGTCGACGAGATTGTCGAAGTTGATCACGCCCTTCATGCCGAGCCCCTGATCCCCGGCGATCTCGATCATCGCCTTGTTGGTGGCGCGGACGAGTCCGGCCACGGCTTTCGGATTCTCCTTGATCAGCTTCTGCGAGACCATCAGGCCGTTCGAGTAGAGGTCGAGGCCATAATCGCCGAACATCAGCCAGTTGAAATCCTTGTCCGGGTCCTGGCGGTTCAGCACGAGGTTGAAATAGCTGGTGATGTTGAAGACCAGCGCGCCGTCGATGTCGCCCTTGATCAGCAGGGGCTCCTGCAGGTTCGGCGCCATGTTGGAGAGCTTGACCTTGTCCATCGCGACGCCGTTCTTGCGCGCAAAGACCTCGAGCAGGCGGGTCGTCGGCGTGCCCTGGGCGCCGCCCAGCGTCTTGCCGACGAGATCGGCCGGCTTGGTCACCCCGGTCGCCTTCTTCGTCACGATCGCAAAAGGCGGCCGGTTCCACATCATGTAGACCATCACCGGCGCTTCGCCCGGCTTGGCCGCGGCGTTCTGGATGATGGCGTTGACGTCGCCGAAGCCGGCATCATAGGCGCCGCTCATGACCCGGGTGACGGTGGCGCCGGAGCCCTCGCCCTGGTCGATGACGACGTTCAGCCCCTCGGCCTTGTAGTAGCCTTTGTCGCGCGCGACGAAGAAGGCTGCATCCGAACCTTGCGTCTTCCAGCCGAGCGTGAACTTGATCGTGGCCTCCTGGGCCAGCGCGGAGCCGGCCCAGGCGAGGCCGGCAAGAAGTGTCGCGGTCCATGTCTTGAGCATCGCGTTCTTCAGCATCGTGGTCTCCCCTTCTGACGATTGCGGCAGGTCTAGGCGGTGGCGAGATCGGTCTTGCGGGTGGCCCAGCCGGTGACGCGCCTCTCGATCAGCGAGAAGGCGACGTAGAGCGCGACGCCGAGCCCGGCGAGAATGAACAGCCCGGCGAAGACCAGCGGCACGTTGAAGTTGGACGAGGCCGACATCATCACATTGCCGATGCCGCGATTGGAGGCGACGGTCTCGGCCAGCACCGTGCCGACGAAGGCGTAGGTGATCGCGACCTTCAGCGAGGCGAAGAAGAACGGCATCGTGCGCGGCAGGCCGACATTCCAGAGAATGTCGAACTTGCTGGCGCCGAGCGCCTTCAGCACGTCCTCCATCTCGGGCTCGGTCGTGGCGAGGCCGGTCGCGATGTTGACCACGATCGGAAAGAAACAGATCGACAGGGAGGTCAGCACGGCCGGCACCGTGCCCGAGCCGAACCAGAGCACGAAGATCGGCACCACCGCGACCTTGGGGATCGAGGAGAAGCCGATCAGCAGCGGGTAGACCGTGTCATAGGCCGTGCGCGAAACGCCGATGACCGCGCCCAGCACGACGCCGAGCGCAACGCCGAGCACGAAGCCGGCCATCGTCGTCGCCAGCGTCTGCAGGATATGTGGCCACAGGATCGGGAAGCGCTGCACCAGCGTCGCGACCACCTGGCTCGGGCGCGGCAGGACCAGGTCCGACATGCCCGAGATGACGCAGAACAGCTCCCAGCCGACGAAGAACAGCACGATCAGCCCGGCTGAGCCCAGCCTCTGCCTGAGACGAATATCGGCCATGTCAGATGCTCTCCTCAAGGACCGGGGCGGAGCGGGCATCGACGATGAGCTCGCGCAAGCGCTGGTTCAGCGCGACGAAGTCCGGCTCGAAGGTCATGGCGATCGTGCGCGGCCGGGCGAAGGCGACCGCGCTATCGTCGAGGATGCGGCCCGGCCGGGCGCTCATCACGCAGATCCGGCTCGCCAGGAAGCCGGCCTCGCGCAGATCATGCGTCACCAGCAGGACGGTGGGGCGGTGCGACAGCCAGAGCTCCTGCAGGATCGCCCAGAGCTCCTCGCGCGTGAACTGGTCGAGCGCGCCGAACGGCTCGTCGAGCAGCAGCATACGCGGCTCATGGATCAATGCCCGGCACAGATTGGCGCGCTGGAGCATGCCGCCCGAAAGCTGCCAGGGATATTTGCCGGCAAAGCCCTTGAGCCCGACCTGGGCGAGCAGCGCATGCGCCTTGTCGCGGAAAGCGCCGCGCTTCTCCCGCGCGAAACGCGAGCGGAACGGCTGCACGATCTTCAGCGGCAGCATGACGTTCTGCTCGATCGTCAGCCAGGGCAGCATGGTCGGATTCTGGAAGGCCATGCCGATCCGGAGCGCCCGCGCGGTGACCTCGCGGCCGCCGACGATGACGACGCCCGCACTCGGCTGCACGAGCCCGCTCACCAGCCGCAGTATGGTGGACTTGCCGCAGCCGGAGGGGCCGACCAGCGCGACGAACTCGCCATCGGGAATGCGCAGGCTCGTCTCGGACAGGGCCGGCACCGCGCCTGCCCCACGGCCGAAGGTGACGGATGCCTGCGAAAGCTCGATCGCCGGAGCAGGGCGTAGCGGCGCATCCGCGCCCGGCAGCGGCGGCGCCGATGGAATGATCGCGGGCTTGGGGCGTGGCAGGCTCATGCCAAAAGTGCATGCAATTGCAGTGCCACATTGTATCCTGATCGACTCGCCCTCCTTGTTCTGATGGCCTCGGCAATCCATCACGGCCAGCACGATCAGCGGCATGCCGAGGCAACCCGGCTGGCCCGCGCACGCATTGCGGAAGCGGCAGACATGGCGCTAAGACGGTCGCCCACGACGTGGAAACCATGATGGCGCGTGAAACGGACCAGGGCCGCACTTCGTCCGACAAGGTCGGAACGATCTGCCGTGCGTTACGCCGCGCGATCATCGAGCAGGCGCTCGAGCCGGGCGCGAAGCTGCCTGAGGATGCGCTGGGCGAGCGTTTCGGCGTCAGCCGCACCATTGCACGCCACGCGCTCGGGCAATTGGCGGCCGAAGGGCTGGTCGAATTGCGCCGCAACCGCATCGCGGTCGTGGCGACGCCGAGCTGGCAGGAGGCGCGCGACACCTTCGACATCCGGATCGAGCTCGAGCGCCTCGTCGTGCGGCAGCTGGCCGGTCGCTTGAGCAGGGCCCAGATCGCCGCGCTCAAGGCCCATGTCGATGCCGAGGATGCAGCGCGCGGCGGCCCCGACGCGGTCTCGATCCGGCTCGCGACCGAGTTTCACATCCTGCTCGCCACGATGACGGAAAGCCCGATCCTGATCCGCTATGTCAGCGAGATCGCCTATCGCTGCTGCCTGATCCTGTCCTTGTTCAGCCGGCCTCATTCGTCCGAATGCGCCATCAACGAGCACCGTCTGCTGATCGACACGCTGGCGGAGGGCGGCGCCGACAAGGTGATGAGCCTGATGCATAGCCATCTCGATTCCGTCGCCGACCGCGCTTTGGTCGCACAGGCCAAGCCGCGCGGCCGCGACATCATGGATATCCTGGCGCCCTATGCCGAAACGCCGCCGGCGCGCCCCGCCGGCAAGGCGGGCCCTGGTCGCAGCTTACGGCGCGACGCGGCGGAATAGCGTTCAGCCCTTCGGCTGCTTCAGTCCCGCGCCGGCCATCCGCTCATCGCCGCCCCGACACGCGTGCAAGCGCACGCGCCGATCAGGTTGCGCTGCAACCTGATCGGATAACGCGTTCGCTATTACATAATGAGAGACGGATTCACCGATCAGGTCGATCCGACCTGATCGGATCCGGCTCTGCGGGATCGGCACACAAAGTGCATGCATGTTTTTTGTACAGCCTGAACTCATTTCCTAGAGCAGGATGCGAAAAAGTGGGAACCGGTTTTTCGCATTGATCCTGCTCTAACTCTTGGATGAGAGACGGATTCAGATTTCAGATGGGATCACGAAGTGACCCCGTCTGAAATCATCCGGCTCTATGCATGCGATGCCCAGCTCCCTCGATCTCATCTTTCGTCAGGCGATCATCCCCAGCCAGGATCAGCCGGTCGATATCGGCATCTCCGCCGGACGCATCTCGGCCATCTCGCCCCGTATCGTCGCCGACGCGCCGGAGATCGTCCTGGACGGCCGCGCCGTGCTGCCGGGCTTCGTCGACAGCCATGTCCATCTCGACAAGGCCTGCCTGCTCGGCCGCTGCGGCCATAGTCATGGCGGGCTCGCAGACGCCATCGCCGCAGTCGCCGCGATGAAGCGCGATTTCACCGTCGACGACGTCTATGAGCGCGGCGCCCGCGTGATCGAGAAAGCGATCGCCAAGGGCACGACCTGGATGCGCACCCATGTCGAGGTCGATCCGCGCGCCGGCCTGCGCAGCCTCAAAGCGATCAAGGCGCTGAAGGCGGCCTATGCCTGGGGGCTGGAGCTTTCGATCTGCGTCTTCCCGCAGGAGGGGCTGACCAACGATCCCGGCACCGAGGAGCTTCTCGTCGCCGCCCTGCGCGACGGGGCGGATCTGCTCGGCGGCTGCCCCTATACCGACAGCGACCCGCTTGCCCAGATCGACCGGCTCTTCACCCTCGCCGGGCGGTTCGACGTCGACCTCGATTTCCATCTCGATTTCGACCTCGACCCGAGCTGGATGCATCTCGACGAAATCTGCCGCCAAGCCGAGCGCCGTGGCTATCAAGGCCGCGTCGCGATCGGACACGTCACCAAGCTCTCGATGGTGGAGCCGGCGAGCCTCGCCCGGATCGGGCAGCGGCTGGCTGAGGCGGGCGTGGCGGTGACGGTCCTGCCGGCGACCGATCTCTATCTGATGGGGCGGGAGGCTTCGCATGCGGTGCCGCGCGGCCTGGCGCCAGCGCATCGTCTCGTGGAGCAGGGCGTGGTCTGCTCGGTCGCGAGCAACAACATCCTCAACCCGTTCACGCCCTTCGGCGACGGCTCGCTGCTGCGCATGGCGAATTTCTACGCCAATGTCGCGCAGATCGGCCCGGACGGGTTCCAGCGCTGCCTCGATCTCGTGACGACGCTGCCTGCGCGACTGATGAACCTCGACGATTACGGGATAGCCATCGGCAACCCGGCCGATTTGATCGTCTTGGACGCGCCGACCGGCCGCGACGCGCTCGCGGAGATCGCCGAGCCGATCATGGGTTTCCGGGGCGGCCGGCAAAGCTTCGCACGCCCGGCCGCGGTGCTGTTCGGCCCTGCACGACCCTCGCGGCACACCCTCTGACCGCATTGATGCGAAAGGCGCGGGGAACCCCTCTCCTTCATCGAAGTCGGGTCTACCCGACTTCGAAACTCTGAGTGCTGAACTCGGGCAGGCCCGAGTTCAGTGAGAGGGGCAGGGGTGAGGTGTCGGCCCCTGGACCAGTTGAGCGCCGAATTCACAGCGTGGCAGCGGTTGGGTTGCAGCGCGAACGTCAAACGGCCGACCCCTCACCTTGCCCTCTCCCTACGGGAGAGGGTTCCCCGCGCTTGTCTCGGCAAGAACGCAGGACCCCGCCCTGTCGGCGCTCCCCCGCCTCGCGCGGGCCAGTCCCAAACGCTCCGCGCCTGCCCGCCGATCGCTCGATCCTGCATTTGACAGCCCAAATACCGGCGTGCAGTATACAGCATACAATAAGGCCGCTGGCTCGAACCGACGGTCATTCAGGGCCAGGAAACCACGGAGGTGCGCCAATGCGCGCTCGCGAATCCGTCATCGCCGATCACGCGATCGATCGCTGCCCCATGCCATGACAATCGCCGGCATGCCTCTGCTCTGGGCAAGGCGATGCCGCTGATCCCGCATGAGCCCGGCGCAGGCCAGCAAAGCCTCCTCGCCACTCTCCAAAGCGTTCCCTGCCCGCTCGACGAGCTGACCCGCGATGCAACTCCCCAAAGCCTTCCTTCGCCTGATCGAGAACCTGCTGATCGCAGCGTTCGTCGTGATGATCATCATGGTCTTCGGCAATGTCGTGCTTCGCTACCTGTTCAACTCCGGCATCACGGTGTCGGATGAAGCTTCGCGGATGATCTTCGTCTGGCTGACCTTTGGCGGGGCTTTCCTGGTCGCGCTGGAGGGCGGGCATCTCGGCATGACGACCGTCGTGCAGATGCTCGGGCTTCGCGGGCGCTGGTTCGCGCGCTTGCTGGCCGAGGGGCTCTCGCTGCTGTGCATGACGCTGCTGGTTTGGGGATGCTGGCTGCAGAGCAGCATCAATTTCAGCAACCTGTCCCCGGTGCTGGGTGTGCCGACCGCGGTCTTCTACCTGGCGGGCCTGGCCTGCGGGCTCGGCATCGGCCTCCTCAACATCGTGACGCTGATCAAGCTGCTGAGCGGACGCCTGCCTCCCGATCAACTGATCACCGGAGCGGAGTCGGAGGAATTGGCCGCCTTCGAGGCGCATAACCAAGAGCGGCCTCGCTCATGACCATTCTCGTCTTCCTTGTGTCGCTTCTGGGCGCCATGGCGCTCGGCATGCCGATCGCGACCTCGCTCCTGGTCTGCGGCGTCGCCTTGATGATCCATCTCGACGCGTTCGACGCTCAGATTCTGGCGCAGAACCTGATTGGAGGCGCCGACAGCTTTCCATTGATGGCCGTGCCCTTCTTCATGCTGGCCGGCGAATTGATGAATGCCGGCGGCCTCTCGAAGCGGATCATCGCCTTCGCAATGGCGCTGATCGGACATGTCCGGGGTGGGCTTGGCTATGTCGCCGTGCTCGCGGCGATCGTGATGGCGAGCATCTCCGGCTCGGCGGTGGCCGACACAGCGGCCTTGGCAGCTCTGCTCATTCCGATGATGCGGCAGGCCGGCTATCGCCTGGACCGCAGCTGCGGCTTGATTGCAGCCGGCGGCATCATCGCGCCGGTGATTCCGCCCTCGATCGGCTTCGTCGTGTTCGGCGTGGCCGCCGGCGTATCGATCACGCGCCTGTTCCTGGCCGGCATCGTTCCGGGCCTGCTGATGGGGCTGGCCCTGGCGCTCACCTGGTATGTCCTGGCAAAGGACGAGCCGGTCTCCAAATTGCCGCGCCCCAGCATGAAGAGCATTGCCAAGGCTGCTCTCGATGGCTTCTGGGCTCTGCTTCTGCCGTTCCTGATCATCGGCGGCATGAAGGTCGGAGCCTTCACGCCGACAGAGGCCGCGGTGGTTGCCGCCGTCTACTCGCTCTTCGTCGGCATGTTCGTCTATCGCGAGCTGAAGGTCGAATATCTGCGCCCGGCCTTCCTGGCGGCGCTGAAAATGTCGGCCTCGGTGATGTTCCTGGTCGCCGCCGCGCTTGTTTCGGCCTGGCTGATCACGATCGCCAACATACCGGCCGAAGTCGGCGCCATGCTCGGCCCGCTGATCGAGTACAAGATGCTCCTGATGATCGCGATGATGCTGCTCGTCGTCGTGGTCGGCACGGCTCTCGACTTCATCCCCACCGTCCTGATCCTGACGCCCGTGCTGATGCCGATCGTCAAGCAGGCCGGGATCGACCCGGTCTATTTCGGCGTCCTCTTCATCATGAACAATGCCATCGGATTGCTGACGCCTCCGGTGGGAACCGTGCTGAACGTCGTCTGCGCGGTCGGCCGCATTCCGATGGACAAGGTCATCCGTGGCGTCATGCCCTTCCTGCTCGCACAGATCGCAGTTCTCGTCCTGCTGACGCTCGTTCCCGAGATCGTCATGGTGCCGGCAAAATGGTTCTACGGGCGCTGAAAAGCCCACTCGCAAAAACAATCCGGAGGAGGCCCCCATGACCATCACCAGACGCACCGCCCTCACGACCGCCGGCGCCGGGCTTGCCCTGTTTTCCATAGGTCGCCCCGCTCATGCGCAAGCCGCCAAACTGCGCTTTGCCCATCCCCATCCCGAGTCGGATAGCTGGCACAAGGCCGCGCTCCAGTTCGCTGAGAAGGTCAAGGCGAAGAGCGGCGGCAAGCTCGAGGTCCAGGTCTTCGCGAACGGGGCTCTGGGCTCGGATTCGCAGACGATCAGCGCGGTTCGCGGCGGCTCGCTCGACATCTGCCTGACAGGCAACCCGTTCTTCACCGGGCTCGCGCCGAAGCTGAACGTCCTGGACCTGCCGTTCCTGTTCCAGAGCCGCAAGCATGTGGCGGCGGTGATGGACGGGCCGATCGGCGATGGCTTGCGCAAGGAGCTCGAAGCGTCGAATCTGAAAGCTCTCGCGACCTGGGAGATCGGCTGGCGCAACCTGACGAATAGCCGCCGCCCTGTCGCCACCGCTGCCGACATCAAGGGCCTGAAGATCCGCACCACGCCCAACCCCGCGCATATCCGCGCCTTCCAGCTGTTAGGGGCCGTGCCGACGCCGATGGCCTTCACCGAATTGTTCTCCGCGCTCGAAACCGGCGCGGTCGACGGCCAGGAGAACCCGGTGACGCTGATCCTCAACGCCAAGTTCAGCGAAGTCCAAAAGCATCTGTCATTGACCCGCCACGCCTTCACCACGGGTCCCGTGGTGATGAACAAGGCCAAGTTCGATGCGATGGCGCCCGACCTGCAAAAGCTCCTTGCCGAGACGGCTCTCGAACTGGCTGTCGTCCAGCGCGGGATGAACGAGGACACGGAAGGGTCGAGCCTGGCGGAACTCAAGAAAGCGGGGATGCAGGCGGTGGAAACGCCGGACCGCGACTCCTTCTCCAGGATCGTCACCGCCGAAGTCGAGAAGGAGTTCGTGACGAAGTTCGGCGGCGAGACGCTCGAGGCGATCAAGAAGGCGACCGTCTGATGGAGATCATCGACCTCTCCATGACGATAGAGCCGCATTTCCGCTGGCCCGTCGAGCTGGCGATCAAGGGCGACATCGCAGCGGGCGACCAGTTCCGCGTCTCGCGGATCAGCATGACCTGCCACGGCTTCTCCCATGTCGATGCCCAGGCCCATGTCATCGCCCATAGCCCGACGATCGAGGCGACGGCGCTGTCGCGCGTCGTCGGCCCATGCCGGGTGCTGGATCTGCGGGACGTCACTGCCAATCAGGCGATCGACGCCGAGCGGCTCGCTGCCGCCGACCCCGGCGGTCCCGACGGCGAAATCCTGCTGCTGGCGAGCGGCTGGGATCAAAAGCGGGACTACAAGACGCGCGAATTCTGGCTCGACGCGCCCTATCTGACCCGCGACGCGGCGCTCTGGCTCAAATCCCGCAACCCGACCGCGCTGGCCTTCGATTTTCCGCAGGATTTCCCGATCAGGCTTCTGCTCGACAACAAGCATGTGCCCTTCGCGGAGCATGTCACCCATGACGTCTGCCTGCGTGCGGGGATCACCCTGATCGAATATGTCGTCAACACGGGAGCCTTGAAGAGCCCAAGGACCTTCCTCTGCGCCGCGCCGCTGAAGCTGCCGAATGCGGATGGCTCGCCGGCACGCATCTTTGCGATCGAAGGGCTGAACTGAGGTTCGCTAGAGCATTTTCGAGCGAAGTGGACACCGGTTCGCGTGAAGAAAATGCGATAAAACAAGGAGCTAGAGCATTTTCGCGATTCGGAGAAACGCGGAAATGCTCTAGCAAAATCAGCCCTCATCCTGAGGAGGCCCATGAGGGCCGTCTCGAAGGATACTCCAGATGGTTCCGGAGCCTCCTGGAGCATCCTTCGAGACGCCGCTCCTGACGGAGCGGCTCCTCAGGATGAGGGCTGAACCCATTTTCCAAACGCTTTCCGAAGCCCGCGGCCTCCATGTCCCGGCACGCCAGGGCGCGCACAAAACTTCGTTAAGACAGCGCCTGTAGAAGCATTGGATCGGATCACAAGACCGGAATGCCGCAGGCCTTCATCTCGGGCCCAGGCGCAACCGGCCGGGGCTGCCAGCGCCTCATGATCTGACGATGAGGAAACGGCCGAACCGACTGCCTCGATCGTCACGATCGAACCAAGCCCGTTCCCGTCGTCACGCCGTCCCGCAGAACCCCGCCGCCGAAAGCTGACCATAGCCATGCTCAAGCACGCCTCCATCGTGTCGAAATCCATCGGCGTCGTCGCCGTGATGAGCGTCGTCGCCATCGTCATCGCCCTTGTCGGCTGGATGGGGCTGACGCAGCTCAAGCGTTCGATGCTCGATGTCGAGCAGACCGGGGGCGTCGCCCGCGAAGCGATGGATTTGCGCATCGACATCATCGCGATCAGCCGGATGACCTATCAGCTCGCGCGCCAGCCTGAAAAATATGCCGAGTTCGCCACCGACACCGAGCTGCGCGTGAAGGAAATGCTGGCACGGCTGCCGATCCTGGAGGCGCAGGCCGATGCCGAGGAGAAGCGCCTGATCGGCGATGTCCGCGCCAAGCTCGGCAGCTATTTCGACCAGATCCGCGCCATGGTCGCCGCCTCCCGGAACAGCACGGCCGATCGCTCGGCGGTCGAGGCCGCGCTGGCTGCCTGCCTCGGCGGGCAGAAGGCCGTCACCGAAGCGGTCAAGGCCTACACCACATATTCCGGCAAGACGATCGAGGCGACCCGCGACACCGCCTTCACCTCCGTCGACCGCTTCCTTCTGGTGCAGATAATCGTCGCCGTGCTCGGCATCCTCGGCGGGTTGCTGCTGAGCCTGTTCGTCGCGCGCCGCGGCATCCTGCTGCCGCTGCGTGGCCTCAACGGCACGATGCATCGCATCGCCGAAGGCGATCTCGACAGCGCCGTCGAAGGCACCGAGCGCCGCGACGAGATCGGCCAGATGGCCGCCTCGCTGCAGATCCTGCGCGACAATCTCCAGAAGATCCGCGCGCTCGAGGAACAGGAGCGCGAGGCCTCGTCGCGCCGTCTGCGTGCGGCGGAAAACATGGCCTTGGTCGTCTCGGATGTCGGCGAGGTCGTCGCCGCTGCGGCGTCGGGTGATTTCTCGGCGCGGCTGCAGATCGACCAGGCCGACGAACAGATGCAGAAGCTCGTCGCCGGCATCAACGAGATCAATGCGGTGGTCGATTCAGCGACGAACGAGTTCGCCCAGGCGCTCTCGGCGGTGGCCGGCGGCGACCTGACAGCTCGGATCGAGACCGCCTATCGCGGCAAGTTCGCCGAGCTCAAGGGCGCGATCAACGAGACGGTGGACCGCCTGTCCACGACGGTGCGCACGATCCAGGTAACCTCGGCGGATGTCGGCCTGGCCGCCCGCGAGATCACCATGGGCGCCGATGATCTGTCGAAGCGCACGGAAGAGCAGGCCTCGTCGCTGGAGGAGACCGCAGCCACGACCGAGGAGCTCGCAGCTTCGGTCAAGGCCTCGGCCCAGGCCTCGAAGGACGCAGCCGGCATCGCCAATGACGCGATGCAGGCGGCCCAGTCGGGCGGCGTGATCGCTGGCCAGGCGGTCGACGCCATGGCACGCATCGAGAGCGCCTCGCAGAAGATCTCCGACATCATCCGGGTGATCGACGACATCGCCTTCCAGACCAATCTCCTGGCGCTGAACGCGGCGGTGGAAGCGGCCCGCGCCGGCGATGCCGGCAAGGGCTTTGCCGTGGTGGCCTCGGAAGTGCGCACGCTGGCGCAACGCTCGAGCGCCGCTGCCAAGGACATCTCCGGCCTGATCTCGTCCTCCAACATGGAGGTCGGCGAGGGTGTCAAACTGGTGCGCCAGGCCGGCGACCAGCTCGACCAGATTCTCAGCCATTCGCGCAAGGTCGCGGCCACCATCGCCGACATCTCCTCGGCCGCCAGCGAACAGGCCAATGGCATCGACGAGATGAGCCAGGCTGTCGCCCATCTCGACGAGATGACGCAGGCCAACGCCGCGCTCTCCGAACAGAGCGCAGCTTCGGCCACCTCGCTGTCCTCGCGCATCGTCGAGCTCAACGACCTCGTCGCCGCCTTCAGGACCGGGCCGGAGGGTGCAGCCGCCTCATCGGCCAGTCATGGCTCGGAGCCCGCCCGCCTGCGCAAGCTCGCCGAGGCCGCTTTCGGCCAGACCAGGGCATCGGCGCCGACAACCCGGGGCCAGGCCGCCGCGCCAGCGCCGCGCGCGCCGGCCAAGAAGGTCGCCAACAGCCGTGCCAGCGATGCCGGATGGGAAGAGTTCTGAGACCCCAGCTGTTTGGAAAGGTGAGCCCTCATCCTGAGGAGCCGCGTAAGCGGCGTCTCGAAGGATGCTCCAGCTCGCAGGGGAACCTCCTGGAGCAGACCGTTCACCCTCGGAACCACGCCGTCATCCCGGACAAGCGGCGAAGCCGCGCCGATCCGGGATCCATGCCGGAGCCTAACCAGGCAGCGCTCCGGCATGGATCCCGGGTCGACCTTCGGTCACCCGGGATGACGGCGCGTGGGTGGTCAGGGCAGAACCATCACCGGAGCCTCCTGGAGCATCCTTCGAGACGCGGGCTGTGCCCGCTCCTCAGGATGAGGGCTCCGGGGTCCAAACAGACTCTTGGCAAATCCGAGCCGACCGTTCAGCCGCTGGTCGCAGGCCTGAGAATGTCGTCGATCTCGTCACGATCGATACGCCGCCGTTCGAACAGCCTTTTGGCAATGGCCTTCTGGGCCGCGAGCATCGGGGGTTGATACAGAATCGCGGCGGCCGCCCTGGCGCAGCGCGCCCGCAAAGCGAGCTCATCGACAGGCCGCAGGAAGGCGATATATGGCCGCATCTGGTCCAGATCATCCGCATGGGACTGGATCGCGCCCGGATACCATCTGAGCCCGCCCCCTCGTTCCAATAGATCATCTCGCCGCAATGGCCGGCGGACAGGATCGTGATCTCGACCTCGGCGCGCCGGATGTCCGCCAGCCGCTCAGCCTGGAAGCCTTTCCGATAGGGCTCGAAACAGGTCTCGCCGGTGAAGCCATAGGGCGGGCGAAGCCAGGCATAGGTGACATATCGCTCATGGTGCCAGCCGACGATAATGTGGCCGGCCTCATGAAATGCACAGGCCGCGCGCCGGATCTCGGCAGGGATGGCGCTGAGCTCGTGATCTCGTCCCACCTTTAGCGGTTCTCTGATGTCTTCGCTTTTTGCTGCGGCTTCGGCAACGCCTCGCACGCAACGGACAGTACCTACCTAGAGCATTGTTGTAGCGCATTGTCTTCACGCGAAGCGGCGTCCACTTCGCTCGAACATGCTCTCGTAACCATCACCGCCAAGGCTCCGGCAGCGCATGGAGCATCGCGGCCGCCGATTGACCTCGATCAAGGCCACGGCGCGGCAGCCGGGGCACACAGGCAGACGCTCGGAGTGCGGATGATGTTTCGGATCGCGACAAGACGACTTCTGATGATCGCGTTCGGTGCGCTCAGTGGCGCTCTGATCACGATGCAACCAGGCTGGGCCATGCCTGCCGATGCGCAGCGGCCGGACAACACTGAGAGCGCCGGGGTCGGCAAGCGCGTTGCCCAGCGCTACTGCGGCGGTTGCCATGCGATCGAAGCGACCGGCCTCAGCCCCAATCCGAAATCACCGCCCTTTCCGCTGATCGCCGAGCGCTATCCCCGCAACAACCCGGCGCCCGTCCTGATCGACGGCACTGTCGTTCGCCATCCCGGTATGCCCGAGTTCAACCTGCTCGAGAACGAGACCGACGGTCTCGTGGCTTATATCAGGCGGATTTCGCGCAAGTGGACGCCAACGCCCTGACGGAAAAGACCTTCTGCGGCAAAAGGAGCTGGGCGCGATGACGGCGATCAGGACCAGGCGGCAAAGACCCATGATGACGTCCCACGGCCGCTGGGGATCGTTTGCGCTCTGCGCCGCCCTGTTCGGCGCGGCACCTGCTCTGGCAGAAGGCATCGGCGATGCACGTGCAGGCCGGGAGATCGCCACGTCGCTGTGCAGCCAGTGCCATCAGATCGACGGTTCTGGTCGCGATTCCAGCCGGGTTCCACCCGGTTTCGGCGCCGTCGCCGACATGGCGTCGCAGACCGAGCTGTCGCTGCGTGTCTTCCTGCAGACGCCGCATGGCAACATGCCGCGCTATCAGCTCACGAGAGACGAAACCGAGGACGTCATCGCCTATATCCTGAGCCTCAGAGCGCGCTGAAGCCCAAGCGCAGCGACGGCCTCAATCGAACGGACGCCCGGCACCGCATTGGCGTCCACGCCGACCCGCTACAGGCGCGGCGATTCGAACCTGTGACCTTTGCCGTCCCCGGGCGCCGCGCCATTGCAAAACCCCTCGTTGCCGAGCTCCCGGCTATCCCCCCTTCCAGGGATTGCGCCCAGCTCAGCTGGATAGAGTGTTGCCCTCCGAAGCTGGGTTTCGCCGAAGGCGCTGCCAAAACCGCCCGACATTGACAGCAGCTTGCGCTTCGAATTCGCGCGTGAGATCCGATCACAACTCGGTTCGGCACGACAGCGCCACATTCAACTGATCACCGGCTCGAATGTCCGAAAAATTTCAGCGCGGCCCATCACCGCTGGATGATACCCTTGCTTTCGATTCGCCGAAGTCGGCACGGAGAGTCTCAACCTTGAATAGCATTCCCGGCGGTCGCTTCGTCGTCCTCGATTTCGAGACGACCGGACTCAGCCCGGCAATGGGCGCACGGGTGATTGAAGTGTCAGCCCGCGAAGTGGTGGATGGTCGGGCAGGCCAAGAATTCCTGACCTTCGTCGACCCAGGCGTCCGCGTGCCGGCCGAGATCACCCAGATCACCGGCATAACCACTGCGATGCTGCACGGCGCACCGACCTCGGCCATAGCCATGTGTCAGCTGGCGTCTTTCATCGGCTCATCGCCGATCGTTTGCCATAACGCGGGCTTCGATCGGAAATTTTATGAGCACGAGGCCGGAAACTTCCTGGAAGGGCGGCCCGTTCGCACTCTTTGCACTCTGCTGTTGGCTCGGCGGATGTTCCCGGGCCGGAAAAGTTATCGATTGGGCGGACTCATCGAAGAGATGGGAATCTCGTCCCCGGGACGGCTCCATCGAGCCAGCGCAGATACGTTCGTGACCGCGCACCTATTCGATCGCATCTGCGCAGATGCACGCTCTTATTGTCGCGCCGAGCATTTCGATCACGATGTGCTGCACCAGCTCCAGCGTGTCCGGGTTGCGGGGGCACGTGATTGGCTGGCAGCGTTGGGTAATCCTGACGCTAAATCGCACAGCAAATTTGGCTCAACCGAGGCTGTCGCGCAGAGCATCAGCACGGTGAACTTGCTCCTGGACCATCGCCGTCCTCGACGCTCTCAGTAAGCCGCCTGGAGATCAACGTTGGGGGCCGGCGTCGGAGATTTCTGACGCCAACGCCGAGACGCAATGAGCTGTCAAACCGCCCACCACAGCCGCGGCGCGCCCGACACGGTTCGAACGTGCGCCGTCGCCTGAGGGGCGGTGCTCCTTCACAACGGCTTCCGTCCTTGCGGTCAACTAAGAGTAAGCCCCAAGCAGCAGCCGTTTTGACCAGCCAACTCGGGAAGCGTAGCGTCGGAGCAATGTCTCATTCCTGGAGTGGGTCAATGAAGCGTTGGATCGTAGCGTGCGCCGCCCTTCTCACGATTGCCTCGCCCACGATCGCACAGGAGGTTCTGAAGCGAGAGCCTGCTCGTGGTGGCCTCCGATACGGGGAGAAGGTTCTCGTCGAGAGCCGGAAATGTTCGAAGGGTCAGGTGATGGAGGTCACAGGGGGACGTATACCGAGCCGTGGCACTCGAAATACACAGGCCCCGCCTACGCCTCGGGAGCGACGCTGCGTGCCGCGCGCCTGATTGAGCACCACAGCCACGGCCCGACACGGTTTGAACATGGGACCCTCGCCTGAGGGGCGTTTGCCCATTCGCAATTGCTGCGGGCGCTCGACCACCGGCAGTCCAGCTCGGCCGCGCTAAAGAAGATGCGGTTGCCCTGCGATCTTTTACAATTGGATCGGCCATCTTCAAGAGGCCGTCTGGGAACGGTCCCTACTGCGGGACGTTGTCTTCTCATTGCCATGTGCCCCTCAAGCCCGAGGGATGTCGCCGCACAAAGAGGACGCCACCATGAAGACCCTCCAGGACGCTTTTCAGCACACACTTCAGGACATTTACTGGGCCGAGAACGCGCTTCTCAAGGCCCTGCCCAAAGTCGCGAAAGCAGTAGGCAGCGCCGAGCTGAAACAGGCCTTCGATGATCACCTGAAAGAAACGAAAGGCCATGTGTCGACACTCGAATCCGTGTTCAAATCGTTGGGCCTGAAGGCCAGCGGCGAGAAATGTGATGCGATGGCCGGCCTCCTGAAGGAGGCGGACGGTCTTATCGACGAGGCAGAAGGCCACGCACGCGACGTCTGTCTGATCGGCGCCGCCCAAGCCGTCGAGCATTACGAGATTGCCCGCTATGGAACACTGCGCGAATGGGCGAAAGTCCTGGGGCACACCGAAGCGCACGAGCTGCTGACATCGATCCTCGACGAGGAAAAGGCGGCAAATGCCAAACTGACGACGCTGGCGGTGACGACGATCAACGGGTCAGGGTCAACCAGCAAGGCAAAGTGACGAACTGACGCTCGCCATCAATGCAGGACAGTTCGCTGTGGCGGCATATCGCCGCCACAGCCGCGGCGCGCCCGACACCGTTCGAACATCGGACCGTCGCCTGAGGGGCCCTTGCTCCCTCGCAAAATCCCTCGTTGCCGAGCGCCCGGCAATCAGCTATCCACCATCCACGGATTGCGCCCGTAGCTCAGCTGGATAGAGCGCTGCCCTCCGAAGGCAGAGGTCACACGTTCGAATCGTGTCGGGCGCGCCATTTCCTTAAGCCGCTTTCATGACCCGGCTTTCATTCTTATCATCCAGACAGTGTTGCGTGCCGGCCGGCATGCGCGATCGCACATGGCGCGCTCAACGAGCGACCTTATTGGCCCGCCTCATTCCGCCGCTGCAGCGACGCATCCGTCCATCACCGCCGCGATTTCGGCAGCGGACAGTGCCTCCAGTTCGGCAATGAACACGATCCGCGAGCGCGGCAGCCCCGATGCCGGCGCGCCAGCCGGGACCAGGGTCGCCCGGCCGCCGGCGAGCTGAAACAAGAATTGCCGGCCCGGCTGCTCCACCGTCTCGAACAGCCCCTTGGCGCGGGCGAGGTTTGGGGCGAGCCGGGCGATCGCCTGCTGCAGGAGCGGCAGCGAGACCGGCAAATCGGAGGTCCAGCTCAGGCTCTCGAACCGCTCGAAGCTCGGGCGACGGCTGCCCGGCATGCGCGGGACGGGCGGCCGGTCCAGACTATCAGGGAAAACCAGCTCCAGCGGCACCTGGCCGTGCGGGGCCTCGATCTGGAGCACGCCCGGGCGGATCGCCGCGACGGCAGCGCGAACCCGCTGCCTCTGCGTATCGTCGACGAGATCGACCTTGCTCAGCGCCACCATAGTGGCGGCGCGAAGCTGCGCGCGCAGCAGGAGATCGTCCAGCCCTGTGGGAGACATCGTCGCATCCACCACGCACAGCACCGTCTCCAGCGGCGCCTCCTGGAAGGTCACGGGATCCAGGAGATTGCGGACGATATCCTCGGGGTCGGCGACGCCGCTCGTCTCGATCAGGATGGCGTCCGGCCTGGGCTTGCGCCGCAGGATCATCGCCAGCGTGCGCAGCAGGTCGCCCTCCAGCGAGCAGCAGATGCAGCCATTGGCCAGGCTGACGACCCCGTCGCTGGCCCCAGTGATGAGCTCGGCGTCGATATTGATGGCGCCGAAATCATTGACCACGGCGGCGATGCGCCGCCCTCCGGCATGGGCCAGGATATGGTTCACCACCGTCGTCTTGCCGGCTCCCAGAAAGCCGGCCACGAGCAGGATCGGGACGGGCATGCCGGCTCAGGCACCGGCCGTGACAGGCCGGCGCACGGGCTGGCCGGGGCGCGCCGCCACCTCCATGACGCCGTCACTGATCACGGCCTGCCCATTGACCAGAAGATGCTTCACGCCCTCGGCCGGGCGGTTCATCGCCGTGAATTCGGCCCGGTCGGTCAGCGTCTCGAAATCGAACATGACGATATCGGCATCGGCGCCGCGCCGCAGCCGCCCCTTGTCGCGCATGGCCGGCGTGCTCGCCGCCAGGATCTCCGCCGGGATCAGCGTGCATTTGGCGATGCCGTCCAGCAGCGAAACCGCCTGGCGCTCCCGCACCCAGTGGCGCAGGAAGCGGGTGAAGGTTCCGGCCGAGCGCGGATGCGAGGTCGCGTCCTCAGGCAGTGGCCAGGCATCGCCGGTATAGATCGAGGCATCCGGCAAGCTCCAGGGCATGGCGTCGGAGGCGATCGCGCCGCCGGGATAGAGCACAGAGAGATCGAGCATGCGGCGGTGCTGTTCGTTGTTCTCGGTGTCGAGGATGTGCCAGAGCACCAGCGTGGAGGGCTCCTCGGCCTGCGCCGCCAGCAGCTCCTGCCGGTCGCGGAAGCGGCGGCCATCGGCGACGCGCTGTACGGAATCATAGCCGGTGCCGTTGCGCGTCTCGAATTCGGGATCGCTGAAGAAGGCGGCCGCCAGCACGGTGGAGCCGGTGCCATAGGGATAGGCTTCGACCGTGATCGGCAGGCCCTGTGCCTGCGCCTTCATCACCAGCTCGGCGCAGCGTTCCACATCGGTTTTGCTGGAGCTGTTGAAATGGCAGATATGCATATGCGCGCCGGTCGCGCCGGCATAGCCGATCAGGCGGATATAGGCCTCCACCGCGCTTTTCGGGTCGATGCGCGACATATAGGCGATATGGGTGAATGTCGGCACGCCCTGCGCCGCTGCGAGCTGGCAGACCGCCGTCAATTCCTGCACGCCGGCGCCCGGCGCATAGGCGTTCAGGATGCCGATGCCGATGCCGCCTTCGTCCAGGCCCTGCGCGATGCGCGCGATGATCCCGGCCTGCTCGCTGTCGCTGGCGATATTGTCCATCCAGCGCGGGTCGCGCATGGCGCGGCCGAACGCCTCCAGGGACGATTCCTCGTTGATGCCGACCATGGCGCCGATCCGGGCGAAGGCCCAATTCGTCGAGGCGCCATAATTCAGGATCCGCCCCTGCTCGGCCTGGCGCCGATACCAGGAGGCGACCGGCATCACGCCGGCTTCCAGATCGAGCGTCGTGGTGACGCCGTCGAAGGCCTGCATGCGGTCGGCGGGGATGGACTGGCCATGGGCGTGCAGGTCGATGAAGCCAGGCGCCACGACCAGCCCTGTCGCGTCGATGACCCGTTCGGCCTCGCCGAGCCCGGTTCCAACAGCGGCGATCTTGCCGTCGAGCACCGCTATCTCGGCCACCGCATCGATCCCGCTTTCAGGATCCACCACCCGGCCGCCCCGGATCACCAAACCGCTCATATCGCCGCTCCGCATGCCAAAACCCTGCGCCTCGGGCCGGCGTCGCCCTCCGGCGACGCATTCGACCGGCCATGGGCGAACAGGGCCGGCAGTAGAGGCAGATTCTCCGGCGACCGCAATCGGCTGGCGGCGCATGACATGGCCGCGGATTTGCTTTCGCAGCGTGACGCAGCAGCGCTCGCGCTGACGGGGCTGACCTTACAGCCAACCGCTCAGCCGCTTTGGGCCAATGCCGCAGGAATCAGGAGAACAGATCAGCATGAAACGCCGTCACTTCCTTCTGGGCGCAGGCGCCGCCCTGGCCGGCAGCCGCCTCACGGCTCCCAGCATCGTCCGCGCGCAAGACGCCAAGGTGCTTCGCTTCGTGCCCCAGGCCGACCTGCCCAATCTCGACGCCGTCGCCGGCACGCAGCTCGTGGTGCGCAATGCGAGCCTCTTGGTCTTCGACATGCTCTACGGCATCGGCGCCGACCTCACCCCGAAACCGCAGATGTGCGAGGGCCATGAGGTCTCTGCCGACGGCAAGACCTGGACGCTGAAGCTGCGTGCCGGGCTGAGATTCCATGACGGCGAGCCGGTGCTGACCAGGGACGTCATCGCCAGCATCAACCGCTGGATGCCGCGCGACGGCATGGGGCAGATGATCCAGTCGCGCCTGGATGCGCTGGAGGCGGTCGATGACCGCAGCTTCCGCTTCCGCCTGAAAGCACCGTTCCCGAAGCTGCTTTACGCACTCGGCAAGAGCAACACGCCGCTGCTGGTGATTATGCCGGAGCGGATCGCCAGGACCGACCCCTTTACCCAGATCAAGGAGTATATCGGCTCCGGCCCGATGGCCTTCAAGCGCGACGAATGGGTCTCAGGCTCGCGCGCCATCTTCCAACGTTTTGCCGGCTATCAACCCAGGCCGGAGAAAAGTGATTGGCTCGCCGGCGGCAAGGTGATGAAGGTCGACCGCGTGGAATGGATGACCATGCCCGACCCCGGCACGGCCGCGAGCGCGCTGCAGAACGGCGAGATCGACTGGTGGGAGAACCCCATCGCCGATCTCGTTCCGTTGCTGGCCAAGAACCGCGCCATCAAGGTCGGCATCGCCGATCCGCTGGGCAATGTCGGCGCCATGCGCATCAACCATCTGCTGCCGCCCTTCAACAACAAGCTCTGCCGCCAGGCGCTGCAATGGGCGGTCAGCCAGGCCGACTACATGCAGGCCATCGTCGGCGAGGACACCGCGCTGTGGAAGGAGATGCCGAGCTTCTTCACGCCGGGCACGCCGCTCTACACAGAAGCCGGCGCCGAGCGCCTGAAGGGCCCGCGCCAATACGACAAGGCGAAGGAGCTCCTGAAGCAGGGCGGCTATAACGGCGAGAAGGTGGTGATGCTGGTCGCCGCCGATGTGCCGATCACCAAGGCCCAGGGCGACGTCACCGCCGACATGCTCGGCCGCATCGGCGTCAATGTCGATTACCAGTCGCTGGACTGGGGCACGGTCGGCTCCCGCCGCACCAGCAAGAAGGCTGCCACCGAGGGCGGCTGGAACATCTTCTTCAGCTGGCATTCCGGCGTCGATTGCATCAACCCCGCGCCTTACAAGGGCGTCAGCGCCAGCGGCGACAAGGCCTGGTTCGGCTGGCCGAGCAATGACGAGGTCGAGCGGAACATCGCCGCCTGGTACGATGCGCCCGACCTCGCCGCCGAGAAGAAGGCGATCGAGGCGGTCAATCGCGCCGGCATGGACGATGTCACCTTCGTGCCGACCGGCTTCTTCCTCGGCCATTCCGCCTGGCGCAATGCGCTCTCGGGCGTGGCGCAGGCACCGTTTCCGCTGTTCTGGGACGTCAGCAAGGGCTGAGCAGAACATCTCGCCAGATCTCCGTTCCGGAGCCGGGATCTCGCGTCCGCGGTCTCCGGAACGGACGCTTCTGCAACGCGAAGCAGGCTTTCCGTTCAGGCGACGCTGTCCGCGTCTTGGCGATAGCCGAGCCGTTCGCTGATCTGCCTGCAGGCCTGCTTCAGCATCGCAACCAGCTCGTGGCTGCGGGCGTGGTAGCGCATCGTCACCACGCCCAGATTGAGCGCCGCCACGACGCTGCCGTCCCGGCCGTGGATCGGCGCGGCGAGGCCTGTCGAGCCGGTGACATGCTCTTCGTCGCAGACGGAAACGCCCTCCGCGCGTATCCTCACGAAGAGAGCGCGGATCGCGTCGGGGTCGGTCACGGTCTTCGGTGTCCGCGCGATCAGGGGAACGCGCGCCAGATAGGCATTGGCGAGACCGGCCTCCCAATGCGCCAGCAGCAATCTGCCCGTCGCTGTGCAGTAGGAATCGCTCTGGCCGTCGAGATCGACATCGAAACGGATGGCCTGGCGGCTGACGCATTTCGCCAGACGCTTCGATTCACCCCGGGTGGTGCGCACCGCCAGGACGACGGTCTCGCCAGACATGTCGCGCAACCGCTCCATGATCGGATGCGCGGCGGACAGCAGCCTTGCCTCATGGGCGCGGGTCGCGGAACGATGGCGGCTGGCGTGGACCAGCACATAGCGTTCGGTGGAATCCTGGATGGCGTAGCCGCGGGAGACCAGCGTCTGAGCGAGCGCATGGGCGCTGCTTTTGGGGAAGCCCAGAGCGGCGACGATCTCCTTGAGTTTCACCGGCTCGGCGCAGCCTGCCAGATACTCCAAGAGGTCGAGGATCCGGGCCGCCGATTTCACTTCGGTATTCATATATGTGAACCTGATCCTGCTTGTCGAACAAATTAGCCGACGATACGCTCCCCTTCAATCCGGATGAATTCAACAGGTTCAAGCGGAGTGAATTCTGCGCATGACGGCGGCGAGCGAAAGATCAGTGGCGATCGTGACCGGTGGCGCGCGCGGCATCGGCCGGGCTTGCGCCAAGGCGCTCGCCGGAGCCGGCTTCGACATCGCGCTCGTCGATCTGCTGCGGCCGGAGCTTGACCGCACCGCCGATGAAATCCGCGGGCTCGGCCGGGAGGTCCTGACCTTCGAGGCGGATGTCTCCTCTTTCGCGGAGGCGCAGCGCATCGCCACGGAGGTCGTCGGGGAATTCGGCCGCATCGACGTGCTCCTGAACAATGCCGGCCGCTCGATGGCCAAGGGTATCCTCGAAATCACCGAAGACGAGTTCGACCGCACCATCGCGATCAATCTGAAGAGCTGCTTCAACTATGTCCGCGCGGTCGCCCCGGCCATGCTGGCGCAGGGCGGCGGCCGCATCGTCTCGATGTCGTCGCTCAACGCGCATTCCGGCGGCGTCACCGCGGCCGTCAGCCGCTTCGCCTATGCCTCGGCGAAGGCCGGCATCATCGGCATGACCAAGGCCCTGGCCAAGGAACTGGGGCCGACGATCCTGGTGAATGCGATCTGCCCGGGCGTGATCGAGACCGAACTGGGCAATGTGCTGACGCGCGAGCGTGGCGCCGCCATCGCCGCAAGCGGCATCGCGCTGCATCGGCTCGGCACTCCGGAGGATGTCGCGCAACTCGTACTGTTCCTGGCCGCCTCGAAACCCTGCTTCATCACGGGCCAGGCGATCACCATCGACGGCTTCCAGTATCAATGGTGAGCGCCCGCCAATGACCTTCTCCACCCGAAGCGAGCCCCGGATCTGGTCGACAGATGCCCGACGCAACCCGGCCGGTCCTGTTCGCGCCGGCACGCCACGCATCCCTGCGACGCTGAACGGGCGGAGCTGAATCATGGGCTATCGCGTCGGCGTCGATATCGGCGGCACCTTCACCGATTTCTGCGTGTTCGACGAGGACAGCTACGCGCTGCGCACGCTCAAGGTGCTGTCGCGGCCGGACGCGCCGGGAGCCGAGGTGCTGCAGGGGCTCGACGAGATCGAGCGCCGCTTTGCGATTCCACCCGGCGCCATCTCCTATTTCACCCATGGCTCGACCGTGGGCGTGAACAGCATCATCCAGGGCACCGGTGCGAAACTCTGCCTGTTCGTGACCGAAGGCTTCCGCGACGTGCTGGAATTGGCGCGCCTGAAGATCCCCGATCCTTACGACCTGTTCTCGCGAAGGCCGCCGCCGCTGGTGCCGCGCGACCGCGTGATCGAGCTCGGCGAGCGGATGAACGCGGCAGGCGAGGCCGAACGCGTGCCCAGCGATGCGGCCATCACCGACGCGTTGCGGCAGGCCGAAAAGGCGGGCGCGGAAGGCATCGTTCTCGCCTTCCTGCACAGCTACACCAATCCGGCGCATGAACGATTGGTCAAGGCCCGCATCGCAGAGCTCAACCCGTCACTGCCGGTGTTCTGCTCGGCCGATGTCTGGCCGATCGTGCGCGAATATGAGCGCACCATCACGGCCTGCATTCATGGCTCGGTGCAGCCGCGCGTGTCGCATTATATCGGCCGGCTCGAGGCGGCGCTCACCGAGCGCGGCGTTGCGCCAGCGCCGATGATCACCAAGTCGAATGGCGGCGTCATGACCGCCGCCGCCGGCAAGGATCGCAGCATCGAGATGCTGCTCTCGGGCACGGCGGCGGGCGTGATCGGCGCCGGCTTCGTGGCGCAGCGCTCCGGTTTCAGCCGGGTGATGAGCCTCGACATCGGCGGCACCAGCGCCGATGTCGCGCTGCTGCGCGACGGCATGCCGGATTTTCGCTCCGGCGAGCTCGTCGGGCGTTATCCGATCTATCTCCCGACCGTCTCGGTCTCGTCGATCGGGGCCGGGGGCGGCTCGGTCGCCAGCGTCGATACGCTCGGCGTGCTGCGCGTCGGGCCGGAAAGCGCGGGATCGACGCCCGGCCCGGCCTGCTATGGGCGCGGCGGCGAGCGCGCGACGATCACCGACGCTTTCGCCGCCATGGGCGTGCTCGGCACTGGGGGGCTCGGCTATGGCGCCGTCAATGTCGACCGGGAGCGGGCGCTTGCGGTCCTCGCGCCGCTGGCGGCGGGGCTTTCACGCGATGTCGCGGCAACGGCCGAGGCGATCGTCGATCTCGCTGTGGCCAATATGTATCGCGAGATCAGCCGCCTGTTCTCGCAGGTCGGCGAGGAGCCGAGCGGTTATGCGCTGCTCGCTTTCGGCGGCGCCGGGCCGATGCTGGGCTGCCTCGTCGCCGAGGCGATCGGGATGGAGGCGGTGATCATCCCGGAGACGCCCGGCGTGCTCGCCGCGCTCGGCGGTCTGCTCGCCGATCTGCGCTCCGATTTCGTGCGCGTGGTCTTTCTGGACATGACGGCCGGGGCGATGGGTGCTTTGGCCAACGCGTTCGAGGGGCTCGCCGCCGAGGCACGGGACTGGCTCCATGGCAGCCAGGGCCATTCCGGCGAGGCCGCGCTGACCATCTCCGGTGACATGCGCTATCGCGGCCAGTCCTACGAGATCGAGACGCCGCTGGAGGCGGCCTGGATCAGCGCGGGCGACCAGGCTGCGATCACTGCGGCCTTCCACGCCAAGCATGCCGAGATCTATGGCCATGCGGATGACAAGGCGGCGGTGCAGATCGTCGCATTGCGCGTCGTCATCACCGGCCGCACGCCCAAGCCCTCCTTGCCGGAGCGAGAGCTGACCAGGACCCATGTCGTCGCTCACCGAAGGCTGACCGTCACGCATCGCGGCGCGGAGATTGCGGCGGGCCTGTTCGAACGTCGCGAACTGCCGCCCGGCAGCCGCTTCGATGGGCCGGCCGTCGTGATCCAGGACGACACCACCACATGGGCCCCGCCCGGCTTCACCGGTGAGGTCGATGCCTACGCCAACCTCATCCTGCGACGGAGCGGCATGGAACGGAGCAGCATGACATGAGCACGCTCGACCCGGTCACGCTCCAGATCCTGAAGAGCCATTTCGAGGCCGCAGCCGAAAGCATGGCCTATACGCTGCTGCGCACGGCCCATTCCGCCTTCGTCAAGGAGACCGAGGATTTCACCAGCGGGCTGACCACGCCATGCGGGCAGACCTTCGCCAGCCCGAAGGATCTCGGCGCGACCTGGTTCATCGGGCTCGACTATGCCGGCGCCATCGAGGCGATTCCCGATTACCGCCCCGGCGACATCTGCGTCACCAACGATCCCTATTCCGGCTTCGTCTGCACCCATGCGCCCGATATGCATCTGTGGATGCCTATCTTCGCGGGCGAGCGACTGATCTGTTTCGCCGTCGGCCATATCCACAACACCGATATGGGCGGCGCGGTGCCCGCCTCGCTGTCGCGGGCGCTGACGGAGGTCCATCAGGAGGGCATCCGGATTCCGCCGATGAAGCTCGTCGATGCCGGCGTGATGAACGATCAGGTGCTGCAGATCATGCTGCGCAATGTGCGCATGCCGGATCAGAACTGGGGCGACCTCAAGGCCCAGATCGCCTCGCTCAAGACTGGCGAGCGCAAGATCATGGACGCGGTCGCCCGCTTCGGCACTGAGACGGTCTGCGATGCGATGTATGGCGTGCTCGACCTGGCCGACCGGCAGGCCCGGCGCCTGTTCGCGGAGATGAAGGACGGCGACTACGTCTTCACCGACTATATCGACGAGGACAGCCCCGGCGGCGTGCCATGCCGATTGAAGCTCTGCGTGCAGGTGCGCGGCGACGAGGCGGTGTTCGATTTCAGCGGCAGCGACCCGCAATTGCAATCGGCGCTCAACATGCCGACCGGCGGGCTGCCAAGGCATATCCTGCCGCTGGTCGGCTACAACTATGTCGTCTACTCGCTCGACACGACGGTGGCGCTCAATGCCGGGCTGCTGCGGCCCGTGCGCTGCATTCTGCCGGAAGGATCGGTGGTCAATCCGGTCTATCCGGCGGCGACCGGCATGCGCAGCCTGACCTGCACCCGGATCCAGGGCATGGTCGTGGGCGCCTTCTCGCAGGCCATGCCGGACCGGCTGCCGGCAGGCCCCGCCGGCGGCGGCGGCATCCTCAATGTGCGCACCACCGACAGCCGAACCGGGCGCCTCGCCATGGCCTCGATCAATCCGATCACGGGCGGCGGCGGCGGCTCGGCGCGCGAGGACGGACAGGACGGCTCCAACTCCTTCCTCAAGAACACGCCGATCGAGATCACCGAAGCCGAGGTGCCGATCAAGGTGCTCGGCTACGGCCTGGTGCCCGATAGCGGCGGCGCCGGGCGCCATCGCGGTGGGCTGGCGGCGCAGATGACGTTCCAGCTGTTCTCGCCGAATTCGGTGGTCACGGCGCGCAACCGCGACCGCGTGCGTTTTTCCTGCTGGGGCTTGGAGGGCGGCCAGCCCGGCGCGACCTGCGGCTTCCTGCGCAACCCCGGAACGGCGGGCGAGGAAGCGCTCGGCAACACCGATGTGGTGCGCTGCGCGCCCGGTGACGTGCTGATGATCTCGGCCTCGGGGGCCGGCGGCTGGGGCGATCCATTTACCCGGCCGCTGGCCGAGGTGCTCGACGATGTCGCGCAAGGCAAGGTCAGCGAAGCCGGCGCCTTGGCCTATGGCGTGGTGATCGCAGCAGGCGTCGTCGATCAGGACGAGACAGCCGCCTTGCGCGTCCGGCCGCGACCGGCACCGAACGGCCTGACGCTCGATCCGGCGCGCCTCGCCTTCGAGACGGTCTGGTCCGATGCCGCCTGGGACCAGCTCTCGGAGAGGCTCTTTGCGCTACCCGTCGAATGGCGCTTCTTCATGAAGCACCAGGTCTTCGCGGCCGTGAGCATCGACACTGCCGCCGCAAGCGACCCCGTCGCCGCGATCGAACGCGCCTATGCGAGCCTTCTGCTGTTGTATCCGCAGATGGCGCCTCGGACGATCGGAGCAGCGGCATGAACATCACCTTCGAGGGCCAGAGCGTGCTGATCGCCGGCGCTGCGCGGGGCATCGGGCGCGGCATCGTCGAGAGTTTCGCCACACGTGGGGCCAGCGTCTTTGCCGGCGACCGGCTAGCAGACGAGATGACCGGGCTCGAGGCGCACAAGACCGCGCTCGACCTACGCGACAAGAGTCAGGTTCAGGCCTGGGTCGCCGGGAGCGAGACGATCGCCGGCCGGCCGGTCGATGTGCTGGTCTATGTCGCCGGCGGCGTGCTCGGCCAGAGCGCCAAGCCGCTCGAAGAGGTCGATGAGGCAGATTGGCGCGCCATTCTGGACGTCAACCTGACCGGGGCCTTTCTCGCCGCGCAGGCGGTCGCGCCCGGCATGAAGTCACGCGGCAAGGGCCGGATCGTGCTCATCGCCAGCGGGGCGGGCCTGCGTACCTCGCTCACCGGCATCCAGGCCTATGCCTCGGCCAAGGCCGGCGAGATCGGGCTCGCGCGCCAGCTGGGCCAGGAGCTCGGCCCCTTCGGCATCACGGTCAATGCGGTGGCGCCGGGCTTCCAGCGCACCAGCCCCGATTACGAGCGCCAGTGGAATTCCTATTCGCCCGAGCGCCAGGCCGGCATGATCGAGAACACGGCGCGCCGGCGGGCGGGGACACCGCAGGATATCGCGCATGCCGTGATGTTCCTGGCCTCCGACTACGCCGACTTCATCACCGGTCAGGTGCTTTCGGTCACGGGAAGTCCTTGACCCCAACAGAAGCCCCCGGACCCCAGCAACAGAGGAGGATGGCATGACCAAGACACGCAGAGATGCTCTGAAGACGGTTCTGGGTTCGGTCGCCCTCTCCTCGGCCGGATGGAGCGGCGCCTCGGCGCAAAGCGGCGGCAAGTTCGTCTATGCGAATAACAGCCCCTACGACAATCTCGACCCCCATACGATCTTCGACACCGCCCGGGCCGCGTCGCGCTTCAACCTCTATGACGGGCTCTATCGCTGGGTCGACAATCCCCCGAAGATGATCCCCTGGCTCGCCGAGAGCCACAGCATCTCCGGCGACGGCAAGGTCTACACCTTCAAGCTGCGCCAGAATGCGAGGTTCCATGACGGAAAACCCGTCACCGCCAACGATGTGGTCTATTCGATCGAGCGCATCATCGCGCTGAAGAAGGGCGCGGCCAGCCTCTATCTCGATGCGATCAAGCCCGGCTCGACCAAGGCGCTCGACGCCCACACGGTCGAATTCAATCTCAGCCAGCCCTCCGCGATCTTCCTGACGACGGTGCCCGACATCCTCGTCGTCAACAGCGAGCTGGTGAAGGCCAATGAAAGGAACGGCGACTGGGCCGAGGCGTGGCTCGCGCGCAACGAGGCCGGCAGCGGCTCCTATGCCCTGCGCCGGCATGATCCGGCGGTCGGCTGGACCGGCCGGCGCTTCGTTGAGCATTTCGCCGGCTGGACCGGGCAGCCCTTCGACGATGTCGAGTTCCGCACCGTGCTGGAGACCAATACCCGCGTGCTCGGGCTGATCCGCGGCGATTATCAGGGCGCCGACGGCTATCTGCCCTATGACCAGATCCAGCGCCTCAAGCAGTCACCCAATGTCCAGATCATCGACCAGGAGTCGATGCGCGTCTTCATCCTGGCGCTGAACACCAGCAAGCCCCTGATGAACAACGTCCATTTCAGGCGGGCGCTGGCCTATGCCTTCGACTATGACGGCTTCATCGCCAACATCATGAAAGGCTCGGTCAACCGCAATCCGGGTCCGAACCCCAACAATATCTGGGGCACGCCGCCGGGGCTGAAGGGCTACAGCTACAATCTCGACCTGGCTCGCGAGGAGCTGAAGAAGGTGACCGAGCCCTTGCGGCCGATCACCATCAACGCGCTGGCGGGCTTCAGCGAGTCCGAACAGGCGGCGACCTTGTTCCAGAACACGCTGCGGCAGATCGGCGTCGAGGTCGTGGTCGAGGTCTCGCCCTGGTCGGTCGTCTCGAGCCGGATGCGCAACGCCCAGACGCAGGCCGACATCATCCCGCTCTGGAAGAGCACCTATTATGTCGACCCCAATAACTGGGTCGGCGAGCTCTATGGCACGCGCTACCACGGCACGCGGACCTTCTCCTATTACAGCAACCCCGAGATCGACAGGCGGCTCGACCGCGCTTTGGTCTCGAGCGACCAGGAGGAGCGCCGCAAGCTCTATGAGGAGATGACCCAGATCGTCAGCGACGAGGCGGCGGGCATCTTCGTCTACAACACCAAATGGTACGGCCCCTATTCGAGCAAGGTCGAGGGCATCCGCTTCTCGCCCGTCAGCAACGGGCAGGACATCCGCTGGGCCTCGTTGAAACGAGGTTGAGCAGGCGATGCGAGCGGAGGCGACTGCATGAACTGGCTGTCCCTGGTGGCGAACCGACTGATCTGGTTTCTGCCGACCATGCTTGGCCTGCTTGCGATCGTCTTCGTCCTGTCGCGCGTCGTGCCGATCGACCCCGCGCTTCTCGCCGCCGGTGAAAACGCCACCGCCGAGCAGCTGCAGCAGGTGCGGGAGCGCTTCGGCTTCGACAAGCCGCTGCCGGTGCAGTTCCTGCGCTATGTCCTCGATGTCGCCCAGGGCAATTTCGGCGTCAGCCTGTTCACGCAGCAGCCGATCATCCACGACCTCGTCGCGCGCCTGCCGGCGACACTGGAACTGACGCTGGTGGCGGTGCTGATCGCGGCGCTGGTCGGGATTCCGCTTGGCGTGCTCTGCGGGCTCAACCGCAATTCCTGGATGGACCACATCCTGCGTGTCGTCACGGTGTCGGGGCTTGCCGTCGCCTCGTTCTGGTTTGCGATGCAGCTCCAGTTCCTGTTCTCGATGAAGCTCGGCTGGCTGCCGCTTTCGGGGCGGATCGAGGGCTTTCCGCCGACCCCGGTGACGAATCTCATGGTCGTCGACGCCCTGATCGAAGGCGATGGCGAAATGCTGGGCGACGCGTTACGCCACCTCGCTTTGCCGGCGCTCACGCTGGCCTTGCCGGCGGCCGCGACGGTGGTGCGCTTCACCCGCAACGGCGTCATCGGCGTGATCAACTCGCCCTCCGTCGCCTATCAGAAGGCGATGGGCTTTCCGCGCCGGGTGATCGTCTGGAAATATGTGCTGCGCATGGCGATGACGGCGACGGTGACACAGCTCGGCCTGATCTTCGGCATCCTGCTCGCCGGGGCCGTCGTGGTCGAGACGGTGTTCGATTGGCCCGGGCTCGGCGCCTATGCGGTGCGCTCCATCCTGCAATCCGACTACAACGCCGTGATGGGCTTCACGCTCTGCACCGGGGCGCTGTTCGTCTTCATCAACCTGCTGGTCGACCTGCTGCAGGCGGCGATCGACCCGCGCGGGGCAGCCTGATGCTGGCGCTGCTCAAACGCTTCGCGCGCGACAAGGCGGCCCTGCTCGGCGCTTGCCTGCTCGGGCTCCTCGTCATCGCGGCGATCTTCGCGCCATGGTTTGCCCCCCATCCCGGCGACGTCACCGATTTCCACATCGAACGACGCCTGCAAGCGCCAGCCGCCGCAGCGCTGTTCGGCACCGACCGGATGGGCAGCGACATCTTCAGCCGCCTGCTCTTCGGGGCGCGCATCACCTTGATGCTGGCCGCCATCGCCGTCGGCTCGGCGCTGCTCATCGGCGTCCCGATCGGCCTTGTCGCCGGCTACTACAAGAACTGGGTCAGCGACGCCCTGATGCGCGTCGCCGAGATCTTCCTGGCGGTGCCGCAGATCGTTCTCGCCATCGCCATCGCGCAGACGCTCGGCCCCTCCATCGAGAACGTCATCCTGGCGCTGTCGCTGACCTATTGGCCGTTCTGGGCGCGGCTCGTCTATGCCGAGACACGCTCGATGCGAAACGAGGTCTTCATCGAATCCGCCGTGGCGCTGGGCGCCTCGCCCTGGCGGGTCATCGTACTGCATATCCTGCCCAACATCGCCTCGCCGATCATCGTGCGCACCTCGATCGGCATGGGCGCGACGATCCTCACCGCCGCGACGCTCGGCTTCCTGGGCCTGGGCGCTCCGCCGCCGACCCCGGAATGGGGCCGCATGATCGCCGAAAGCCGCGAATATTTGCCCGAGGCCTGGTGGTATGCACTCGCGCCGGGCATCGCCATCTTCCTGACCGTGCTCGGCTTCAACCTGTTCGGCGACGGGCTGCGCGACATTCTCGACCCACGCACGCGGCGGAGCGTCTGAGGCGATGGCGCCGCTGCTCGACATCGCGAAACTCTCCCTCAGCTTTCGCACCGAGAGCGGCCCGGCGCGCGTGCTCGACCAGATCGACCTTGTCGTGCAGCCCGGCGAGATCGTCGGCCTCGTCGGCGAATCCGGCTGCGGCAAGACCACCCTGGCGCGCGCGATCCTCGGCACCTTGCCCGAACGCCTGACCGAGATCGGCAGCGGCCATATCCGCCTCGACGGCGTCGACATGCTCCGCGACGACCGGGCCACTGAGCGCCTGCGCGGCCGGGTCGTGACCTTCATTCCCCAGGACCCCTTCGCCAGCTTCAACCCGCTGTTCCGCATCAGGGCCCAGATCGGCGACCTGATGCGCTGGAAGACGCCGCGCAGGACGGCCTCGCGCTTCGGCTGGCGTTCGCGCGCGGAGCAGAAGGCCGACGATGAGGCCGTGCTCGCCATGCTCGACACGGTGCAATTGCCGCAGCCGCGCCGCATCCTGGAGAAATACCCCCATGAGCTCTCCGGCGGCCAGCGCCAGCGCGTGATGATCGCGATGGCGCTGCTGCCGGAGCCGCGCCTGATCATCGCCGATGAGCCGACCACGGCGCTCGACGTCACCGTCCAGGCGCAGATCCTCGGCCTGCTGCGCCGGCTGGCGGTCGAGCGCGGCGTCTCCGTGCTGTTCACCACCCATGATCTCGGCGCCGCCTGGGAGATCTGCGACCGCGTCGTGGTGATGTATGCCGGGCAGACCGCCGAGATCGCGCCGCGCGAGGCCTTCTTCGCCCATCCCCGCCACCCCTATACCCGCATGCTGCTGCAGAGCCTGCCGGAAGAAGGGCGCGACGCGGTCGGCATCCCCGGCGCGGTGCCAAGCCCATTGCAGCCGCCGCCGGGCTGCCGCTTCAACCCGCGCTGCCCGCAAATGACCGGGATCTGCCGCGACGAGCGCCCTGTGCTGTCCGGACAGCACGGCGCCCATCAGGTCGCCTGCCATCATCCTGTCGAGGCAAGCGAGGTCGCTGGGAATGTCTGAGGTCCCGGTGCCGGCCCTGCTCGAGGTTGATCGGCTCGGCCGCCATTTCCCGGTGCGCGGCTTTCTCAACCGCCGCGTCGGCACATTGCGGGCCCTGGACGATGTCAGCTTCTCGGTCAGGGAAGGCGAGGTGCTCGGCATCGTCGGCGAATCCGGCTGCGGCAAATCCACCCTCGGCAAGACCCTGATGGGCATTCACGAGCCGACCAGCGGCGAAGTCCGCCTGCAGGGCGAGCGCATCGCCGCGCCCGGCCAGCAGCGCGCCGCGGCAGTGCGGGCCAAGCTGCAATATGTCTACCAGGATCCCGGCGCCTCGCTCGATCCGCGCTGGACCTTGCGGCGCTCGCTGCATGAGCCCTTGATCATCCACACCGACTGGTCCCGGGCCAAGCGCGAGGAGCACGTTCAGGCGATCGTCAGCGCGGTCGGCCTGCCGCAGGCGCATCTCGACCTCTATCCGCACGAGATCAGCGGCGGCCAGCAGCGCCGCGTCGGCCTGGCGCGCATCCTCGTGCTCGGCCCACAACTGATCATCTTCGACGAGCCGACCTCGGGCCTCGACGTCTCCGTGCAGGCGACGGTGCTGGCGCTGTTTCGCGACCTGCGCGCAGAGTTCGGGCTGACCTATCTCTTCATCAGCCACGACCTCGCCGTCGTTCGCTCGATCTGCAACCGCATCGTCGTGATGTATCTGGGTCGCATCGTCGAGATCGGCGACACCGCAGAGGTCTTCCGCGCCCCACGCCACCCCTATACCCGCTCGCTGCTCGCCGCCGCCCCGCGCATCGGCGGGCCGCGCGTCACCGAGAGCTTCACGTTGCAAGGAGAGCCGCCGGACCCGTCCAATGTGCCCTCCGGCTGCCGCTTTCGCACGCGCTGCCCGCTCGCAATCGACAAATGCGCAACAACAGAGCCGGCTATCGATTTTGAAAACGGCCATGGCGTTGCCTGTCTGCGCTGGCGCGAATATGCCGCGTGATGTCATCGATCACGCAACCCATTCCCATCTCCCCTGACCCGACGGGCTGACCCAAGCGATGTCTTCAGACGAGGTACAGCCGGCGGCCGAGAGCAAGCCTTCCGCCGACAGCAAGCCTTGCGATGCTCCGCCGCAATGGATCTCGGCGCTCGTGACCATGACCGCCGTCCAGGCGGCGACCGCGTTCCTGACGCGCATCCCGCCGACGCTCGCGCCTGCCTTCACAGCGGAAAGGGGCTGGTCTGATGCGATCATCGGCTATCTGGCGAGCCTGGGCACGCTCGGCTCGATCATCTTCCTGACGCTCGGCGCTCCGATGCTGCGCCGGCTCGGCTCGGTACGCGCGCTGCAATGCGGGCTCTGCCTCGGCGTCATCGGATTGCTGCTGCTCCTGCCGCCCTTCTGGCCGGCCGCCGCCGCGGCCTCGCTGCTGATCGGGCTCGGCTACGGCCCGTCCTCGCCGGCGGGCAACGATGTGCTGCACCGGACAGCGCCTGTGCGCCACCGCGCGATGATCTTCTCGATCAAGCAGGCTGGCGTACCGGCGGGCGGCATCGTCGCCGGCCTGATCCTGCCGCCGGTCGTGGAGGCCTTTGGCTGGCGCGCCTCGCTGCTGGTATCGGCTGTTCTGGTCATGCTCGTGCTGCTCGCCGTGCAGCCCATGCGCGAGCGGCTGGACGCAGGCAGGACGCGCGACCAGGCGGTGACGGTGCGGGCCTTCCTGTCGCCGGCGAATATCCGGGCGCCGCTTGCGGCGCTGACCAGCTCGGCCTCCATCGTCAGGCTCGCCATGGCAGGGGCGTGCCTGGCGCTCGGCCAGGGCATCTGGTTTGCCTATCTGATGACGTTCTCGGTTTCGGCCATGGGGCATGATCTCCGCGCGGCCGGCATCGCCTTCGCGATCATGCAAGCGAGCAGCGTCGTCGGCCGCATGCTGCTCGGCTGGCTGGCGGACCGGCTCGGTTCGCCGCGGCAGCTTCTCGGCCTGATGGGGCTGGCCTCCGGCCTGACCTCGCTCACCATGGCCTTCGCCGGGCCGGAATGGTCCTACGGGCTTTTCTGCATTCTCGCAGCGGTGGCGGGTGTCACCGTATCGAGCTGGAACGGCGTCCAGTTGTCGGAGGTCGCCCGGGCCTGCCCGGCCCATCTCGTGAGGGAAGCCTCCGCCGGTGCGACCTTGATCATCTTCCTGGGCTATGTCGTGGGTCCATCCGTCTTCGCGGTTCTGCTGATGCTCACGCAGCGTTTCGATATCGGCTTCCTCGTCTGCGCCCTCTTCGGCGTCATCTGCTTCGCGATCATGCCGCGTCGCGCCTCGACCCCACCTGGCGGCCATGGCTAGATCATTTTCGACCTGACTGAACCGTCATTGCGAGCGCAGCGAAGCAATCCAGGAGCGGCAGAGCTCTACGTCCTCCTGGATTGCTTCGTCGCTTCGCTT
>NZ_JAVDTY010000020.1:0-52431 GCF_031456075.1 Allobosea sp. BE125 | reverse complement strand
CACGCGCTACGATAAGCGAGACGACAACTTCCTCGCCTCAGTCCAACTCGCTTCAATCCGCATCTGGTTGCGAAGTTATGAGTCGGTCACCTAGGACTGCTTGGCTGCTTTCGACGCGGTGTCCTGGATGAGCGGAACGATGAGGCGGTCGATATCGCCCGGCTCCGGGATGTGAATATATTCGATCGCACGGACCGAGGCCTTGAGACCGCTCAGCACCGAGTCCGTGCCCGATGCGAAGACGATGACATCGGCATCGTCACGAGCCAGGAGCGCATCGTCTGAGCTGGCTCCGGCCGAGCGCAGATTCGAGACATGAGGCGCAAAGCGCAGCACACCTGCTTTCATGATCGGCAGGAATTCGGGAAAGCGCGCCACCAGCAGCACGCGTGCCATCGGGTCGATGGAGGCGAGCGCCCGTCTGGTCTCCTCCGAAGGAATGAAGCGGATCGAGACCACGCGTGCGCCCGGCAGGATGCTGGCGACCTCGCGGTGCCGGTTGACGAAGGTGACGACCAGATCGGCCGAGGCCGCGCGCGCCTGAACCGCAGGGTCGCGCTGGATCGCATCGATCGTCATCGGCTCCACCGTGGCGCCCTGCCCCAAGCGCGCCGCGATGACATGGGCGTAGCGTGCCGTCGGCCCGGCGAACAGGCCAACCATGACGACGCTGGCGCTGCGGCCGAGCCGGGCCCGCGAAGCCAGTCGCGCATGGATCAGCGACGCCAGATCGGAGGCGCGCAGGCCCAGCGCCATGCCCTCGTCGATCAATGCATCGATGCGGCGATGAAGCGTCATCAGATCGGGCCGTCCCACCAGGCCGGCCTGGCTGCTGCCGGCCACGCTGGTGCCGGCTCCGGCGCGCGTCTCGATGAGCCCGAGCCCCTTCAGATCGCCATAGACCTGGCTCACCGTCATCGGGGCGACACCGACCCTTGCGGCCAAGTCGCGGACTGACGGCAAGGCTTCGCCGACAGCGAGATCGCCGCAGGCGATGCCGTATTCGATCAGCCCCTTGAGTTGCTGACGGATCGAAATCGGCAGGTCGCGATCGATCTTGAATTCCATGCCCACCTGCCCTGATCGAGTGTTCTAGTCAGATATAGCAGGTACACTGGCCGACGGCCCTGACAAGCCGCCGAACATTCCCCTCCCCGAGCCATGTGATGCAACCCGCACGCGATTGACACCGCTTTGCCGGCCATGGGAGTGTTCTAGTACGATGTTACGTTCGGCCATTCCGTCCGTCAGAGTCCACACCCCTCGGCAGCCTTCGGCGGTCGCGGCGCGAACGGCTTCGGCCTCGTGAGCGGATACATCCTGAAGCGCCTCGCCGCGATCGTGGCGCTGGCATTCGGCATCAGCGTCATCGCCTTCCTGATCATCAGACTGATACCGGGCGATCCGGTCGTGGCCATGCTCGGCACGAGCGCCGGCGACAAGGCGCTGATCGAGCGCCTGCGCGAACAGCTCGGCCTGACCCAGCCCCTGCACCTGCAGTATTTCATCTGGCTCGGGCATGTGCTGCAGGGCGATTTCGGCTATTCCTACGCCAATCAGCAGAGCGTGAGTTCGCTGCTCGCTTCCAGCTTTCCGGCCACGATCCAGCTCACGCTTGCGGCGCTGACGCTGTCGCTCAGCGGCGGCACCGCGCTCGGCATCCTCGCGGCCCTGAAACGCAACCAATCGGCCGACACGGCCAGCATGGGGCTCGCTTTGGTCTGCATGTCGGTCCCGAGCTTCTGGCTGGGGCTGCTCTTGATCCTCGCCTTCGCCGTGACCTGGCCGATCTTCGACGTTGTCGGCGGCACCTCGCTGAAGGGGCTGGTGCTGCCGGCGGTCACGCTCGCGCTCGGGTCGCTGGGCTTCAACGCCCGCTTCGTGCGCTCGAGCATCATCGCGGCCCTGTCGCAGAACCACGTTACCACCGCCCGGGCCAAGGGTGTGCCGGAGTTCAAGGTCTTCGTCAGGCATGTGATGCGCAATGCGCTCCTGCCGATCCTGACGATCACCGGCCTTCAGGTCGGCCAGCTGCTTTCGGGCTCGGTCATCGTCGAAACCGTGTTCTCACGTCCCGGCGTCGGACGCCTGCTGATCCAGGGCATCCTGGCGAAGGACTACATGACCGTTCAGGCCATCATCCTGATCATCGCCATCATCTACGCCGTCTCGAACTTCATCGTCGACATTCTCTACCCCGTGCTCGATCCGCGCATCGCCAACCGCTAGCAGGGATTGCAGGCAATGCCTGACCTCGCCTCAACCGCAGCGCTCCCAGCCGGCCAGGGCGACGCCGTTGCCGCAGCGCCGCCGGCATGGTCACGGCGGCGCGCTACCCTCCGCGCGCTGCGCCATCGCAGCCTGTCGACCGGCCTCCTGATCTGCACGCTCCTGACGCTGGCGGCGTTCTTCGCCCCGCTGCTGACCTCGATCGACCCGACCATGCAGGATCCGATGGCGACCTTCACGCCGCCCTCGCTGATCTATCCGATGGGAACCGATGCCTTCGGCCGCGACCTCTTCGCCCGCGTCCTGTTCGGCGCGCGCACGACCATGCTGGCAAGCCTTGCGGTGGTGGTGCTCGGAGCCTTCTTCGGCACCGTGATCGGCCTGGTCGCCGGCTATTTCGGCGGCGCGATCGGCTTCGTCATCATGCGCCTCAACGATCTGCTGCTGGCCTTCCCGGGCATCCTGCTCGCCCTCACCGTCACAGCGATTCTGGGGCCTGGCCTCGTCAACGGCGTCATCGCGATCTCGGTGATCCTCGTCCCGGTCTTCGCCCGGCTGGTGGAAGGGGCGACCGTCGAGATCCGCAACCTGCCCTTCGTCGAGGCCGCGCTTTGCGGCGGGGCCTCCCCCTTCAGGATCATCTCCCGCCACATCCTGCCCAATGTGATGTCCGGTGTCATCGTGCTGACCACCACCTGGCTCGGCATCGCCGCGCTCTGGATCACAGCGCTCGGCTTCATCGGGCTCGGCGTGCAGCCACCGACGCCCGAACTCGGCGCCATCCTGAATGACGGCCAGAACTACATCACGCTCGCCTGGTGGATCACCGTGTTCCCCGGCCTGTTCCTGTCCCTGTTCGTCGTCAGCGTGAACCTGATCGGCGACGGGCTCAGGGACGAACTCGATCCGACGCTCGACCGCAGCTGATGCCGCAGATCGCATGCCTCACCATTGGCATGCCTCACCATTGGAGAGACGAGATGAGTGAACGACAGCGCAACACCGGAATGAAGACGGCGCTCGCGACCCTCCTTGCCGTCGGCAGCCTTGCCTTCAGTGTCGGCGGGCTCCAGGCGCAACCGGCCGCTCCCAACAAGCAGGCCAAGCTCACGGTCGGCTGGGCCGAGCCGATCGACACGCTCAATCCCGCCACGACCGGCGCGCGCAATGTCGGCCCGCTCCTGGCCAACATCTTCGACACGCTGATCTGGCTGACGCCCGATTTCAAGATCGTGCCGCATCTGGCGACAAAATGGACGATCTCGGAGGACGGCAAGACCTACAGCTTCACGCTGCGCGAGGATGTGAAGTTCCATGACGGCACGCTTTTCGATGCCGAGGCCGTCGTCGCCAACATCAAATACATCACCGACAAGAGCACCCAGTCCAAGGTCTCGATCGGCCTGCTCGGCCCCTGCAAGACGGCGACCGCAACCGCCAAATACACCGTCGAGTTCAGCTGCGAGACGCCCTATGCGCCCTTCCTGGGACAACTCGGCGTGCCCTATCTCGGCATGCAGTCGCCCAAGGCAATGGCCGAATACGGCAAGGATCTCGGCCTGCACCCGACCGGGACCGGCCCATTCTCCTTCGTCAGCTACGAGCCCAATCAGAGCCTGATCCTCAAGCGCAACGAGGACTACAACTGGGGCCCCTCGGTACTCGGCCGAAAGGGGCCGCCCGATATCGCGCAGGTGCTGTTCCAGATCGTGCCGAACCCGCAGGCGCGGGTCAGCCAGTTCCAGAGCGGCCAGTCGCAGATGATGCAGCAGACGCCCGGCGTCTACTGGAACGCCTTCCAGAAGATGGACCGGTACACGGCGATCCCGGTCCCGATCACCGGGCTCGGCATCTTCGCGCCGATCAATGCAAGCAGGTTCCCGACCGACGATCTCGCCGTCCGCAAGGCGATCCATTACGCGATCGACAAGAAGGGCGTGATCCAGCTCGCCGAGGCCGGCGCTTTCCCACCGAGCCTGACGCCGCTGCAACCCAGCATGATCGGCTACGATGCCGCGCTCGAAAGCGTCTATTCCTACGATCCGGCCAAGGCCGAGGCCGTGCTCAAGGAGGGCGGCTGGACCAAGGTGAACGGGTTCTGGGAGAAGGGCGGGAAGCGCTTGACGCTGACCGTGACCGCGATCTCGACCTCGACCTCCTATCCGCTGCTCGCCCAGGCGATGCAGGGCTATCTGCAGAAAATCGGCATGGAGGTGAATGTCCAGCAACTCGCCTCGCCGGCCTGGCTCGCGGCCAATATCAACGGCGATATGTCGCTGACGCCGCTACAGTATATCGGCGTCGATCCCGACGCGCTGCAGACCTGGTTCACGCCCGGCCAGTACTTCAACTGGAGCCATTTCTCCGACCCCAAGCTGACCGCCCTATTCAAGGACGGGCAGCAGGAGCGCGACCCCGCCAAGCGCCTGACGATCTATCATGAGGTCCAGAAGATCTTGATGGACCAGGCCGTCATGCTGCCGATCCGCCAGAACATCGACCTCGTGATGACGACGAAGAAGCTGACCGGCGTGACCTATACGGGCGGCGGCTTCGAATATCTCGGCGCGGCCTCGCTGGCCGACTGAGCGCCCGGAGACTCAGAATCCGGGCGCGAGCGAGCTGATCGCGCCCGGATGACCCGACATGACGAGACAGGAGTTCGCCAGTGACGACGCTCATTCGGGCCGACAGGCTCATCGATGGAACCGGCTCGGCGCCCGTGCAGGACGCCGTGCTCGTGGTCGAGCAGGGCAAGGTCGTGGCTGTCCATGCCGGAGGCATCCCGGGCGGCCTCTCGACGGAGAATGCCGAGATCCTCGATTTCCCGGGCTGCACCATCCTGCCCGGGCTGATCGACACCCATGTCCATCTCAACCTGCCAGGTGACGGCACCACGCTCGAGGTGGCGATGCGCGAGCCCGAGGGCGTGCTGATGGCGACCTCGACCTTCGCTGTCGGCAAGGCGCTCGCAGCAGGCATCACGACGGTGCGCGATGTCGGGGCGCTCAACGGCACCGCCATCCATCTGCGCCGGGCGCTGGAGCTCGGCCATGGCGAAGGCGCACGCGTGCTCGCCTGCGGCCAGCCCATCACCATCACCGGCGGCCATACCTGGTATTTCGGCGGCGAGGCGGATGGCGAGGACGGCCTGCGCCGCAAGGTCCGCGAGATGGCGAAACTGGGCGCGGATTTCATCAAGGTGATGGCGAGCGGCGGCGGAACGCTGAACACGCAATCCTGGAAGCCCTCCTTCACGCCCAGGGAGCTGGCCGTCATGGTCGACGAGGCGCATCGCAGCGACCGCAAGATCACCGCGCATTGTCTGTGTGCGGCCTCGATCGACGATGTCGTCGCGGCCGGCTTCGACCAGATCGAGCATGCCGGCTTCATCACCGACGGCAAGGGCAACCAGTCCTACGACCCGGCCGTGGCCGAGCGCCTCGCGCGCTCCGCCATTCCCGTGACCAGCACGCTGGCGGTCGGCGGAGCCGTGCTCAGGGCGATGCTCGCCAGGGAGGAGCGCACACCGACCGAGGAGGCCTTCCTGGCGCGGTGGCGCAAAACCTTCGCCGCCAATCTCGACCAGTTCCGCAAGCTGCGCGAGGCGGGCGTGACATTCGTCGCCGGCACCGATGCGGGCTGGCGCTTCACGGCGATCGACGATCTGCCGCTGGAGCTGGCGTTGATGCATCAGGGCGGCATGAGCGCCATGGAGGCGATCATTGCCGGCACGGGCCTGGCCGCAACGGTTATCGGCATCGACGATCATGTCGGCAGGCTGACGCCCGGCCTCGCCGCCGATGCAATCGTCGTTCGCGGCAACCCGCTCGACGATCTCGAGGTGCTGCGCGATATCCGCTTCGTGATGCAGGGCGGACAACCGAAACGGCGCCCGGACCGCGCTGCGACTTGAGAGCCGGTTTGAAAACTCCAGCCCTCATCCTGAGGAGCCGCGGCACGCGGCGTCTCGAAGGATGCTCCAGATATCTCCGGAGCCTCCTGGAGCATCCTTCGAGACGCGCTCCTGCGGAGCGCTCCTCAGGATGAGGGCTCAGGAATCGTCCAAACAGCCTTTGAAAACGCCTCGCCTGTCCAGGTGAGATCGCGTTATGAGCGGCGGCTCATGCCGTCGCGGCGCTGATAGCGCGCCAGGAAGAGCGCGATCCCCTCCTCGATCTGCTCCTCGATTTCGGCCTTCGGGGGCAGTTCCAGGGACAGTATCCCCCTGACGTCGAGATCGCCCCGGACGATGCTCACGAATTGCCGGGCGGCCAGGGTTGGATTGGGGACATCGAGGAGCCCCTTTTCATCCGCCAGGGTGAAAAAGCGCGCGAGCCTTTCCGTCACCACCACTGGTCCAGCCTCGAACACGACGCGACCGATCCCCGGAAAACGTGGGACCGCCCCGATAGCTGCGCGCCACAACTGCACGCATCGCGAAGCCGTGAAAATGTCGATGAAGTTCCGGGCGACACGATTGAGCGCCGTCGGGACGTCGCCAACTTCGACATCGGAGAGCCAGATCGTGTCGGTGATGCGCTTGGCTTCATCGGTCACAACGGCCTCGAACAAGGCTTCCTTATTGGCGAAATGGACATAGAGCGTCGCCTTGGAGACGCCGGAGACCCGCGTGACCATGTCCATGGTGACGGCGTCGAAGCCGTGTTCGAGAAACAGATCGCACGCCGCGACCAGGATCTGCTCCACCTTCCGGCTGCGGCGATCGGGTCGCGCCTCCACGCTTTTCATGCCACCTTCCGGCGGATTGCTTGTGCGGGTGCCTGGCGTCATGCCGTCTTCGCCCCTTTTGAACTGTACCGTTTAGTTTCCTCTTGACTCGTGACAGGGCACGAGGCATCCGTCAACGAAATAAACTGAACTGTTTAGTTTAGCAGGTGTTCGATGACACAGTCTCGACAAGGCAAGCCATGGCGACCGCGGCGCGGCGCCGGGCCAGGGTTGGGCCTCCTTGCGCTGCTGGCGCTCGCCGGCTGCCAGGATTCCGCACCGGTTGATGCGCAACCGCCATTGGCAGTGCTGACGCAGACAGCCAGGCTCTCACCGCGTGCCCAGACCGTTTCGCTCACGGGCGAGATCAAGGCCCGCATCCAAAGCGATCTGTCCTTCCGCTTCGCCGGCCGCATCGCGACGCGCAGCGTCGATGTCGGCGACCGCGTCGTGGCCGGCCAGGTTCTCGCCACGCTCGAGACCACCGAGCAGAAGGCCGACACGGATTCGGCGACGGCGAGCGTGCAGGCCGCCGAGGCGACATTGCGCCAGGCAAGCGCCACCTTCGAGCGGCAGAAATCGCTGCTCGCCAACGGCTATACGACGCAACGCAGCTACGACAATGCCAATGAAGCCTATCGGGCAGCGCAAGCCTCGCTCGACAGCGCCAAGGCCAATCTCGCCACGGCGCAGGACCAGCTCTCCTACACCGCCCTGCGCGCCGAAGCGCCCGGCATCATCACGGCGCGCAATGCCGAGGTGGGGCAAGTCGTCGAGCCGGCGCAAGCCGTCTTCACCGTTGCCCGGGACGGCGCGCGCGATGCGGTTTTCGACGTCTATGAGGCGCTCCTCGTGCAGAAGCCGGCCGACGGCACTGTCGAGATCACATTGATCTCGAATCCCGCCATCAAGGTCGCGGGCACGGTGCGGGAGGTCGCGCCCGTCGTCGATCCCGCGACCGGGTCGGTCAGGGTCAAGATCGGCCTCGATCAGCCGCCGCCGGAGATGACGCTCGGCGCCGCGGTCTCCGGGGTCGGCCGCTTCCAACCCCGGGATGTTTTCGCGCTGCCATGGACGGCTTTCTTCACGCAAGGAGGCAAGCCGGCCGTCTGGGTGGTCGATCCGCAAAGCCGCGCTGTCTCGCTCAAGCCTGTCGTCATCGACATCTATCGGACCGGCGAAGTGCTGATCCGCAGCGGATTGAGCGCCGGCGATGTCGTGGTCACCGGCGGGGCGCAGCTTCTCAGGCCGGGCCAGATCGTCGCGCCCACCGAGCAGAAACCGACGGCGCTCCTGCCGGCCAAAGCGGGGAACGCAGGATGAAACACATCGCCACAGTCGCCGCCGTCGGAGCCGCCCTGGCGCTCGCGGGCTGCAATTCCGAGACAAATTCGAACACGAAAGCGGCACCGCCAGCGCGCCCCGTTCTGTCGATCGTTGTGAAGCCCAATGGCGACAAGACGATCGGCTTTGCCGGCACGATCCAGCCGCAATATCAGACGGAGCTCGGCTTCCGTGTGCTCGGTCGCCTGATCGCGCGCAACGTCAATGTCGGCGATCTCGTCAAGGCTGGGCAGAGCCTGGCCCAGCTCGACCCCTTCATCCTCGCGCTTGCGCTCCGCACCGCCGAGGCCGATCTGGTCAAGGCACGCGCGCAGCTCTCCAACACCACCGCCGCCGAAAGCCGGATCTCGATCCTGCTCGGGCGGCAGGTCTCGAACCAGGCGGATTTCGACAGCGCGCAGCAGGCCAAGGAAGCGGCAGCCGCCGCTGTGCAGCAGGCCGAGGCCAATCTGGCAAAGGCGCGCGAGCAGCTCGGCTACACCACGCTCAGCGCCGATATCGACGGCGTGGTGACCACGACCGATGCCGAGGTCGGGCAGATGGTCGCCGCCGGCAAGCGCGTGGTCTCGCTGGCCCGGACCGATATTCGCGAGGCCGTGGTGGACATTCCTGACGACCGCGCGCAGCTGCTGGCGGCGGGAGCGCCGTTCGAGGTTCATCTCCAGGCCGACCCGCTGGTCAAGGCCAATGGGAAAGTCCGCGAGATCGCGCCGCAGGCCGACGCCGCGACCCGGACCCGGCGGATCAAGGTCACGCTCGAACAGGCCAGCGAGGCCTTCCGGCTTGGCGCAACAGTGACGGCGACGCCCTTGGAGGCAACGGCTTCGACGATCAATGTGCCGCTCTCGGCGCTGCTCGAACGCGACGGCGCAACCCGTGTCTGGATCGTCGACACCACCGCAAAGACCGTGAAGACAGTGCCGGTCCAGGTCGCGGAGCGCAATGGACGCAGCGCCCGGATCGGCGGCGGGTTGGAGGCCGGCGCCCGCCTCGTCGTCGCAGGCGTCAACAGCCTGTCCGAGGGACAAGCCGTCAAGATCCAGGCCGACAAGACCGATGAGAGGACTACCCGGTGAAGAGCTTCAACCTCTCCGACTGGGCGCTGCAGCACCGCTCGCTCATCTGGTATTTCATGATCGTGGCTTCGGTCATGGGCCTGTTCTCCTATTTCAACCTTGGCCGGGCCGAGGACCCTGACTTCACCATCAAGACGATGATCATCCAGGCGCGCTGGCCGGGCGCCACCGTCGAGGACACGATCAGCCAGGTCACCGACCGGATCGAGAAGAAGCTCGAGGAGCTCGACAGCTTCGACTACGCCAAGAGCCTCAACATGCCCGGCCAGACGACGATCTTCGTCAACCTCAAGGACACGACCAAGGCCAAGGACATCCCCGCGATCTGGGTCAAGATCCGCAACATGATCGGGGATATCCGGGGGCAATTTCCCGACGGCATCGTCGGACCCTTGTTCAACGATAATTTCGGCGACGTTTACGGCAATGTCTACGCCTTCACCTCGGACGGGCTGAGCCAGCGGCAATTGCGCGATTATGTCGAGGATGTCCGCGCCAAGGTCCTGACGGTTGCCAATGTCGGCAAGGTCGATCTCATCGGCGCGCAGGACGAGGTCATCTATCTCGAATTCTCGACACGCGAGATCGCAGCGCTGGGCATTACCCAGCAAATGGTGGTCGACACGCTGAAGGCGCAGAACGCGATCACGCCGTCTGGCACGATCGAAGCCAAGGGCGAGCGCGTCAGCGTGCGCGTCGGCGGCCAGTTCACTTCCGAAGACAGCCTGCGCGCGATCAATCTGCGCATCAACGACCGCTTCTTCCGGCTTGGCGACGTCGCCACCATCAGCCGCGGCTATGCCGATCCGCCGACATCGCTGTTCCGCGTCGGCGGGCAACCGGCGATCGGGCTCGCCATCGGCATGAAGCCCAACGCCAACCTGCTCCATTTCGGCGAGGCGCTGAAGGCCGAGATGAACAAGATCGAGGCGGAGCTGCCGATCGGCGTCGGCGTGCATCTGGTCTCGGACCAGCCCGCAATCGTGGAAGAGGCCGTCGGCGGCTTCACCAAGGCGCTGGCCGAGGCGGTCGCGATCGTGCTCATCGTCAGCTTCATCAGCCTGGGCGTACGCGCCGGCTTCGTGGTGGCGCTGACGATCCCGCTCGTGCTCGCCATCACCTTCGTCTTCATGGAGCTCACCGGCATCTCGCTGCAGCGCATCTCGCTCGGCGCGCTGATCATCGCGCTCGGCTTGCTCGTCGACGACGCCATGATCGCGGTCGAGATGATGGTGGCGCGGCTCGAGGTCGGCGACACGCTCCAGAAGGCCGCGACCTATGTCTACACCTCGACGGCCTTTCCGATGCTCACCGGCACGCTGGTGACGGTGGCGAGCTTCATTCCGGTCGGCCTCAACGGCAGCGCCGCGGGCGAGTTCACCTTCACGCTCTTCGTCGTCATCGCCGTGTCGCTGCTCGTCTCCTGGGTGGTCGCGGTGCTGTTTGCGCCGCTGCTCGGCGTCACGCTGCTGCCCAAGACGATGAAGCAGCATCACGAGGGGCCCGGGCGGCTGACCCGCGCCTTCAACCAGCTCCTGCGCGCCTGCGTGCGCTGGAAATGGCTGACGATCGCGGCGACGGTGGCGCTGTTTGCCCTCTCGGTCGGCGGCATGCGCTTCGTCCAGGAACAGTTCTTCCCGTCCTCCGACCGGCGCGAGTTGATCATCGACTGGACCGTCCCGCAGAACGCCTCGATCACGCAGACGCGCGACCAGATGGACCGTTTCGAGAAGCAGGCCCTCGTCGGCGAGCCCGATGTCGAGCATTGGTCTTCCTATGTCGGCCAGGGCGCGGTGCGCTTCGTGCTGTCCTACGACGTCCAGCCGGCGAGCCCGAACTTCGGGCAGATCGTCATCGTGACCAAGGACATCGCCGCGCGCGATCGCCTGCGCCCCAAGCTGAAGGCCATTCTGGCACGCGATTTCGTCGGGACCGACGCCTTCGTCCATCTGCTCGACATCGGCCCCCCGGTCGGGCGCCCGATCCAGTACCGGATCAGCGGACCCGACATCCAGACGGTGCGCGCTCTGGCGCAGAAGGTCGCCAGCACGATCGGGCAGAACAAGGACCTGGGCGACATCGTCTATGACTGGAACGAGCCCGGCCGTGTCGTGAAGGTCGATGTGCTGCAGGACAAGGCGGCCCAGCTCGGCATCACCTCGGAAACGATCGCGACCGCCTTGAACAGCGTCGTCAGCGGCGCGACCACGACACAGGTGCGCGACAGCATCTACCTGATCAATGTCATGGGCCGGGCGCGCGACGCCGAGCGTTCCTCGATCGACACGCTGCAGAACCTGCAGGTCCAGAGCAGTACCGGCAAAACGGTCCCGCTCGCGGCGATCGCCAATTTCCGCTACGAATCCGAGCAGCCCGTGGTCTGGCGGCGCGACCGCCTGCCGACGGTGACGGTCAAGGCCAACGTCGTCAGCGCGTTGCAGCCGGCTACCGTGGTCAAGGCGCTCGAACCGAGCCTGCGCGAGATCATCACGACGCTGCCGGCGGGCTACAAGATCGTCACCGGCGGCGCCGTCGAGGAAAGCGCCAAGGGCCAGGGGCCGATCGTCGCCATCGTGCCCGTGATGCTCTTCGCCATGGCCACGATCCTGATGATCCAGCTGCAGAGCTTCCAGCGCTTGTTCCTGGTCGTCGTGGTGGCGCCGCTGGGCTTGATCGGCGTGGTCTCGGCGCTGGTGCCCAGCGGCGCGCCGCTCGGCTTCGTCGCCATTCTGGGCGTGCTGGCGCTGATCGGCATCCTGATCCGCAACTCGGTCATCCTCGTCGTCCAGATCGAGCATCTGCGCGAGGAGGGCCGGGATGGCTGGACCGCCGTGGTCGAGGCGACCGAGCACCGCATGCGGCCGATCCTGCTCACCGCGGCAGCCGCCAGCCTCGCGCTGATCCCGATCGCGCGCGAGGTCTTCTGGGGGCCGATGGCCTACGCCATGATGGGCGGCATCATCGTCGGAACGGTGCTGACGCTGCTGTTCCTGCCGGCGCTCTATGTCGCCTGGTTCCGGCTGAAGGAGCCAAGCGCCGAGCCGGCAGCGCCGACCGAGACGGGCCACCAAGCGGCCACCGGCTGAGCGCGGTTACCCGGGCCGCCTCACTCCGCCTTCAGCCCCCTGTGAAGGGCGCAGATATAGTCCGGCCCGATCCCGCAGCAGCCCCCGATGATCCTGGCGCCGCGCCGGCGCCAGTCCCGGGCCCAGCCGAGATAGCGTTGCGGAGCGACATCCTCGCGCAGCGCCGTGACGCCCTCATTGGCCGCAGCCTCGCCGGTCTTCTCCGGGAAGGCGTTCGCATAGACGCCGATCGCGATATCGCTGCCGCCCAGCACCTGCGCGGCGATATCGACGGCAGGCCCCATCACCTCGGGCCGGCTGCAGTTGAACAGCACCGCCTGCGCACCCGCCTGGCGGACCGCGGCAATCGCATCGGCCACGGCTTCGCCCGAGCGCAGCCTGGCCTCTCTCCGGTTGACCTCGTCGTCCTGCAGCGTGAACGAAACCCAGATCGGCCGTCCGGTCGGGGCGACCGCGGCGCAAGCCGCCAGGGCCTCGGCGATGCAGCTCTGGGTCTCGGCCAGGAAGAGATCGACATGGGGCAGCAGGGCCTGCACCAGACGATCGAGCATCGCCGGCGCGCGCGCGGCGTCGAACAGTTCGGGCTGGTAGGATCCAAACAATGGCGGCAGCGAGCCCGCGACACGTATGACGCGGCCCGTCCGTTCGACTTCCTCATCGGCCGCCTGCCGCGCCAGCTTGCCGGCGAGCGCCGCCAGCCGCGCGCCATCGCGCGCGAAGCGCTCTTCCCCGATGTGGAACGGCACCAGCGCATAGCTGTTGGTGGTGACGATCTCCGCCCCGCTGGCGATGAATGAGCGATGGGCGGCGAGCACCGTGTCGGGCGCCTCCATCAGGGCCAGCGCCGACCATTCGGGCTGCCGGAACGGCGCGCCCATGCGCTCCAGCTCCCGCCCCATGCCGCCATCCAGCACGGTCACGCCAGCGCTCGTCGTCATCTCACTCTTCCGATCCGATAGGGATATTCAACGCGCTGAGCGCCTGGCTTCGAGCCCGGCGTAACCCTTGAGGTCCTCCGCGAGGCTGACGGCGATATGCTGCCGCACGGCTGCTTCGGCCTGGTGCGGCGAGCCGCTCAGGAGGGCCTCGACCAGGGACCTGTGGCTTTCCTCGAGGGGATAGCGCTGCGGCCAGTGCTCCTCCGACCAGCGATAGAGCCACTCCATCTTGGCGGACAGGGCGGCGTACCGGTGGATCAGATGCTGGTGCCCGGTCAGCTCGACAATGGCGCGGTGCAGATCGAGATCCGCAGCCACGCGCTGATCCAGGGGCTCCGCTTCCGCAGGCCCGAGCCTGGCGAAAGCCGCCCGCAGCCGCTGTGCCGCAGCCTCCGTCGCGCGCTCCGCTAGGATGCGCGCAGCCAGGCCCTCCAGCGCTTCGCGCAGCGTATAGATCTCCCATATGACCTGCGCGTTCAGCGGCGCCACCCGCCAATTGGAGTATGGCGCGCGGATGACGAGCTCATTGCCCTCCAGAGTGAACAGCGCCGTGCGGATCGTCCCCCGGCCGACGCCCAGCCGGTTCGAGAGCGCGACCTCGGTCAGCGTCTCACCGGGAGCGAGCCGGCCGCGCACGATGTCCTCTTGGAGGCGCAGCGTGGCGATGTCGGCCAGACTCAGCCGCTCGATGGGCAGTGAGAGATGGGGATCGGACGACACGGCGTACTTTCAGTTAAATCGACAGGACCTGCAGTTCAATCGACAGGACCGGCCTGGCCCCGGACGAAACGGCGACAGCGCTCGGAAACCGGATCGAGGAAGACCTGCTGTGGCGGACCCGCCTCCTCGATGCGGCCTTCATGCAGGTAGATGGCGTGATTGGAGACCTCGCGTGCGAAGGCCATCTCATGCGTCACGATCAGCATGGTGCGCCCCTCCTCAGCCAGGGCGCGAATGACGCGCAGGACCTCGCCCACCAATTCGGGATCGAGCGCCGAGGTGGGCTCGTCGAACAACAGGGCGCGGGGCCGGCTCGCCAGCGCCCGGGCGATCGCCACGCGCTGCTGCTGGCCACCGGAGAGATGCGCCGGCCAGGCATCGCGCTTATCCGCCAGGCCGACCTTGGCGAGCATGGCCTCGGCCTCCTCGCGGCATTCGGCGCGGGGCCTGCCCTGCACATGCAGCGGCACCTCCATGACATTCTGCAGCGCAGTCATATGCGGCCAGAGATTGAAGCTCTGGAACACGAAGCCGATTTGCCCGCGCAGCCGGCGGATTTTCTGCCTCTCCACGCGTGAAAACCGGTGCGCCGCACCGGTCAGGACGATCGTCTCGTCCCCGACCGTGACCTCGCCCTGATCGGGAATCTCGAGGAACGGGATGCAGCGCAGCAAGGTGCTCTTGCCCGAGCCGCTGGAGCCGATGATCGAAATGACATCGCCATCGCGAGCCTCGAGATCGATGCCGCGCAGCACCTCCTGCTTGCCGAAGCTCTTATGGATATCGGCCAGTCGGACCGTTGTCGGGGTTTGGACCGTTGTCGGATTCATGCCGGGCTCCGGTCGAGGGCAGGGCTGCGATGGGTCGAAAGCCGGGCTTCCAGCCAATGGACGAGGCGCGTGATCAAGGTGACGAGCACGAGATAGATCACCGCCGCGCAAAGGAAGACCTCGATCGCGCGATAGCTCTGCGAGACCTCGGCCCGGGCGAGGCCCGTCACCTCCATCAAGGTCACGACGCTGGCGAGCGAGGTCGCCTTGACCATGCTGGTCACCTCCGCCCCATAGGCCGGCAGCGCCTGGCGGAAGGCCAGCGGCAGAACGATGCGGCGCAGCATGGTCGGGCGGGACATGCCGGCGACCTTGGCGGCCTCGATCGCTCCGCTCGGCACGGCACGCAAGCCGCCGCGCAGGATCTCCGAGGTGTAGGCGGCGTCATTCAGCATGAGCGCCAGGACGGCGCAGACATAAGGCTCGCGCAGGAGCGGCCAGAGCAGCGAATGCCGCAGCGCCGGAAACTGGGCGAGCCCGTAATAGATCAGGAAGATCTGGATCAGCAGCGGCGTGCCGCGGAAGATGTAGACATAGAAATTCGCAAACTGCGCGCCGAGCCAGGACGAGGCCCGCAAGCCGGAGAGCATGAGCGCGAGGACCGCGCCGCCGCTCAAGGAGAGCACGGCGAGGCTCAGCGTCAGCGGCAGGCCTGCCAGCAGCTTCGGAAATACCTCGGCGATGAAAGCGAGATCCACGCCGCTAGCCCCCCACGCGCATGGCCGGCTGGCCGCGCATGGCCCGCCATTCCGCGAAGCGGAAGACGAGCCCTGAGACCGTGGTGATCGCAAGGTAGATCGCGCCACCGGCCAGGAAGAACAGGAAGGGCAATTCCGTCGAATTCGCCGCGACGCTGACGGCGCGCAAGGTCTCGACCAGGCCGGTCACCGAGACCAGCGCCGATTCCTTGATCACCGACTGCCATTGGTTGCCCAGCCCCGGCAAAGCGGTTCGCAGCGCCTGCGGCGCGATGATGCGCCGGAACATGGTCCAACGCCTCATGCCCGTGACGCGCGCAGCTTCCAGGGTTCCCGGCGGAATGGCGTGGAAGGCGCCACGCAAAACCTCCGCCTGCGCTGCGCCCGAGATCAGCCCGATGGCAAGCGAGCCCGCGACGAAGCCGCTGATCTCGACGGGGCCGGTATGGCCGAACTGGTTGGCGATCGCGGTGACGATCTGGCGGCCACCGAAATAGAACAGATAGATCACCAGCAGGTCCGGAATCCCGCGCAGCACCACGCCGTAGATATCGGCGGCGCGGCGCAGCACGGGCGGCCCCGCGATCTTGGCCCAGGCGCAGAGCGTGCCCAGGACGAGCCCGCAGGCGAAGGCGCAGGCCGAGACGGCAAGCGTCGTCAGCCCCGCCGTCAGCAAAGCGTGCCCCCAGCCTTCGGGGCCGAAACCTAGCAGGGTGAACGCCTCGCCCATCTCAGCCGTATCGTCCGCTACGTCAGAGCGCGGGCGTGATATCGATCTCGAACCATTTCAGCGCGAGGCGCTTCAGCGTGCCGTCCTCCGCCACGGATTTCAGCGCCTTGTCGAAGAGCTCCTTCAGCTCGGGATCGCCCTTGCGCAGCCCGACCGCAGAACCCTGCCCGAGCAGGCCGCCGGCGAAGACATAGCCCGAGGCGACCATCTCGCCATTCGACTTCTTCGCGGAGGCGTTCAGGTTGATCGCCGAGGCCATCACCGCATCGACGCGCCCGCTCTTCAGATCGAGGAAGGTATCGGGCCCGGACGAGTAGGTGCGGATGGTGACGACGTCCTTGAGGTATTTGGTCAGGAAATCGTTCTGGATCGTCGCGACCTGGACGCCGATGGTCTTGCCGGCGAGCAGCTTGGCCATTTCTTCGACCGCCGCCTTCGTCGCAACCTCATCGGCCAGCTGGATCCGCGTACCCGTGCCCGGCAGCGACTTGATGGCGCCGTCCTTCATGATGGCGAGGCCGGAGGGAGCCGCCGCGTATGGCGTCGAGAAGGCGATGACCTCCTGGCGCTTGGGCGTGATCGAGACCGCATCCATGATCGCGTCGTATTTGCCGTCGGTCAGACCGGCGATCATGCCGTCCCAGGCCTGGGCGATCATCTCGCATTTGATGTTCATGCGCGCGGACAATTCCTGCAGCAGCTCCGGCTCGAAGCCGATCAGGCGGCCATCGGGCGCATGCATGTTGTAGGGGGGAAAGGCGCCTTCGGTGGCGACGCGGATGACCTTCCATTCCTTGGCGCTGGCGCTGCGGGGCGCGGTGCCAAATACGAGTCCGGCGGCGGCGCCGAGGCCGAGGGTGAGGAAAGACGAACGGGTGATCTTCACGCCGGAATCTCCAACGAAGGGGTTTGAACGGGGATAGGCATTACGAAAGAACATCGACCGCGGTGCGCACGAGCGCCGCCACGCCCAGGCCGATGCAACGCTCGTCGGGCTGGTAGTCGGAGTTGTGCACGCGGTCGTTGCGCCCGGGCTGGGATGCGCCCACCAGCAATTGGCAGGACGGGATGCGCTCGGAGAAATAGGAGAAATCCTCCGCGCCGAAGCGGCCTTCGAGCTGGTCGATCCTGTCCGCCCCGAACTGGGCCGAGACGGAACGAACCGCGGCATCGACCACGCCGTCGTCATTCACCAACGCCGGCGCGCCGCGGATATAGGAGATCTCGCAGGTCACGCCCATGGCTGTGCCGACACCCTCGCAGATGCGGCGGAAGGTGGCTTCCATCGTGTCGCGCGAGGCCGCCGAGCGGCAGCGGACGGTGCCCTGGAACATGCAGCTGTCGGGAATGATGTTGTGGGTCGAGCCGCCGGCGATGTGGCCAATCGTCAGCACGGCCGACTGCGAGGGGTCCATGACGCGCGAAATCGCCGTCTGCAACTGCATGATCATGGCCGAGGCCGCGACGATCGGATCGACAGCCGCATGGGGGCGCGCGGCATGGCCCGAGCGGCCATGGACGACCACGTCGAACTCGTCGCTCGACGCCGTCGAGGCGCCGCGGACATAGCCGAACCGACCGACCGGCATCTCCGGCCGGTTGTGAAAGGCGAGCGCCATCGCCACGCCATCGGCGGCACCGTCGGCGACCATCGCGGCCGCTCCGCTCTCGACCGTCTCCTCAGCCGGCTGGAAGACGAGGCGGACGCTGCCGCGCAGCATCGGCGCCAGGTTCTTCAGCACCATGCCCGCCCCAAGCAGGGTGGCGGTGTGGATGTCATGGCCACAGGCGTGCATCTTGCCGGGAATGGTGCTGGCGAAGGGCAGGCCGGTCAGCTCCTCCATCGGCAAGGCGTCCATATCGGCGCGGATCAGCAGGCACGGCCCGGGCGCCCCACCCTCGATCTCCGCCACCACGCCGACGCGGCCCACGCCGCGCTGCGGCTTCAGGCCGATCCGCTCCAGCTCCGAGGCGACCAGCGCCGCCGTCCGCACCGTCTCGAAACCGACCTCGGGATGGGCGTGGATATCGCGGCGCAGGGCGATGAGCGCCGGCTCGATCGCCTCCACCTGGTCGGCGATGGCGCGGGTCAGTTCGTTCGGGCGATCGTGAGTCATCAGCAGCTCTAGGCCGTTTTGAAAATTGCGGCGGCATCTAGCCATAGATCCACCCCTCTCGCAACATGATCGAGGATCGACAATCGACAATATCAGCCTATCCTGTGCGTGATGATCCCCGCTGACGAGACCCCGATGCACGCCGCCACGGTGCTGGCCCAACTCGACCATTACCTGGACCCGGTGACCGGAGGGCTCGCGCCGTCGATCCATCCGGCGGTCACGCATGCCCCGCCCGGAGACGCGGCGTTGCGACCCGGTTCGACCGCCTCGCGCTATGCGCGCTCCGGCAATAGCGGCGCCACCGTCGCGGAGCGTGTATTGGCCCAACTCGAAGGCGGAGCCGCCGCCGCGGTCTTCAGCGCCGGCTCCTCAGCGGCCCAGGCGGTCCTCGCCAATCTGCGCCCGGGCGATCATCTCGTGCTGGATTCGGCCGCCTATTATGAATTCGGCTCCATCATCGAGACCTTCGGCCAGCGCTGGGGCGTGACCGTGACCCGCGCGGATATGTGCTGCCGCGAGGCGGTGCGGCAGGCCATCCGCCCGGGCGAGACGCGGCTCGTCTGGGCGGAATGCCCCAGCAACCCGCTCTGGCGCGTGCCGGATATCGCCGCGCTGGCGGCCATCGCGCATCAGGGCGGCGCGCAGCTCCTGGTCGACGCGACGGTTGCGACGCCGGTGCTGTGCCGGCCGCTGGATTTCGGCGCCGATCTCGTCCTGCATTCGGCGACCAAATATCTGAACGGCCATGGCGATCTCGTCGCCGGTGCGCTCATCGCGGCACAAAGCGGGGCGGCCTGGCAGGAGATTCTCGCCTCCCGGGAAGCGCATGGCAGCATCCTTCCCCCCTTCGAGGCCTGGCTCCTGCTGCGCGGCATGCGTTCGCTCGCCCTGCGCGTCGAGCGCGCCTGCGAGACCGCACTCAAGATCGCCACGACCCTGGCCGCACATCCCGGGGTCACCGCGGTGCATTATCCCGGCCTGCCCGGCGACCCGCATCATGAACTGGCCCAGCGGCAGTTCCTGGGCGGGTTCGGCGGCATGCTGTCCTTCGAGATCGTCGGCACCGCGGCGGATGCGCTCGCCATATGCGAGCGGACAGCGGTGTTTCGCCGCTCGACGTCGCTGGGCTCGACGGAGAGCCTGATCGAGCATCGACGCAGCACGGAAGGCGAGCGCTCCGCCTGTCCGGACACGCTGATCCGCCTCTCGATCGGCCTGGAGCATGCGGCAGATCTGATCGCCGATCTGCAGCGCGCTTTGAGCGGCATGCACCGCATGGCGGAGACGCCCTTGGCCGAGATGATCTAGAAGAACGACGGTCGCTGCCCCAGGGCGATTGTCTGAAAGGGACCGGCATTGGCATTCCTGAGCGAGAGCGAGCCCACGCGCGGCGTTCCCCTGGCCGTTATTCCTGGCATTTCCCGCATCGTCGCCAGGAATCCGAGCCTGATGACCTATCACGGCACGAACACCTATCTGATCGAGACCGGCGACGGCTTCATGGTTCTCGATCCCGGCCCCGATGATGTCGGCCATCTCGACGACATTCTGAGGGCGACGGGCGGCGCCGTCTCCGCGATCCTGCTCAGCCACAGCCATTCCGACCATCTCGGCGCGACGGCGGCGCTGAAGGCCCGCACCGGGGCGAAGACCTACGCGTTTCATCTCAGCGCCGACGACGCCTTCATACCCGACATCCTGCTGCGGGACGGCGACAGCGCGCTGGGCATGCTCGCCATCCACACCCCCGGCCATGCGAGCGACCATCTCTGCTTCGCTTATCGGGACGGGATCCTGTTCAGCGCCGACCATGTGATGTCCTGGTCGAGCAGCATCGTCTCTCCGCCCGGCGGCGACATGGCCGACTATGTCAGGAGCCTGCGCCTGGTGATGGCCCGCGACGACCGGCTCTATCTGCCGGGGCATGGGCCGCCCTTGCCCGATCCCAGGCCCTATGTGCAGGAATTGCTCGACCGCCGGCTCAAGCGCGAGAACGAGATCGCAGCGGCTCTCGCCGCCGGACCGCTGGGCACCCGGGAACTGGTCGACCGGCTCTATTCCAAGACCGATCCATGGCTGCAGCTCGCGGCCGAACGCAATGTCCTGGCCCATCTCCTCAAGCTGAAATCCGAAAGACGCGTCGAGGACAAAGGAGATGTGTGGACTGCTCAGGAGGCGTGAACGCCTTGTCCGGCCGCAAGCCGATCGCGCCGAAAGCCCTTTGCGACGAAAATCGTGGCGATGAAGACGTGGTCTCGAAGCAGCCCCGCCCTATTCTCGCTGAGATCATGCTCATCACAGGGATGGGTCGAGCATCTGCTTCCCTGTGAGCGGCTGGGCGCGCCGGAGCGGGCGAGTGGATAAGAGGTAAGCCGTGGAGATGATCGCGATCATTCTGGTCCTATTGCTGGCCGTCGTGGTCAGCGGCATGCTCGCGCGGCTTTCGCCTGCACCTTTGCCGCTCCCCCTCGTCCAGATCGGGCTCGGCGCGCTCATCGCCTCGGTCGCCGATCTCAGCGTCCAGCTGCAGCCCGACATCTTTTTCCTGCTGTTCCTGCCGCCGCTGCTCTTCCTCGATGGCTGGCGCATCCCCAAGGAAGGCCTGTTCCGGGACAAGGGCACGATCCTGGAGCTCGCTCTGGGCCTCGTCATCTTCACCGTGCTGGGCGTCGGCTTCCTGCTCAACTGGCTGTTTCCGGCCATGCCGCTCGCGGTGGCCTTCGCGCTCGCCGCGATCCTCTCGCCGACGGACCCGATCGCGGTTTCCGCCATCGCCGCCCGGGTGCCGGTTCCCAAGCGACTGATGCACATCCTCGAGGGTGAATCGCTACTCAACGACGCCTCGGGCCTGGTCTGCATGCGCTTTGCCGTCGTGGCCGCGCTGACCGGGAGCTTTTCCCTGGTCGGCGCCTTCGGCACCTTCCTCTGGGTCGCGATCGGCGGCATCGCGATCGGCGTCGCGGTGACCTGGAGCACGACGCGCGCGGTGGGCTGGGTTACGCGCCGGCTCGGGGAAGAGACCGGCTCGCAGATCCTGATCAGCCTGCTGATCCCGTTCGGAGCGTATCTCCTGGCCGAGCATCTGCACTGTTCCGGCATTCTCGCGGCCGTCGCGGCGGGCATCACCATGAGCTATGCCGACCAGAGCGGGCAAATCCTCGCGATCACGCGCGTGCGCGGCCATGCCGTCTGGGACACGGTCCAGTTCGCAGCCAACGGCATCATCTTCGTGCTGCTCGGCGAGCAGCTTCCGCTGATCATCGCAGGCGCGGCGAAAGCGGTGCGCGAGACCGGACACCATGACCCGGTCTGGCTCATCGCCTATGTCGCCGTCATCACCTTCGCGCTGGCCGCACTCCGGTTCACCTGGGTCTGGGTATCGCTACGCTTCACGCTCGCGCGGGCGGCGCGCCGCGGCGAGAAGCGCTATGTGCCCGGCCTGCGCCTGGTCGCGGCGACCTCGCTTGCCGGCGTGCGCGGGGCGATCACGCTCGCCGGCGTGCTGACGCTGCCATTGACGATGAATGACGGCTCGGCGTTCCCGGCCCGCGACCTCGCCATCTTCCTGGCCGCGGGCGTGATCATCCTGTCGCTGGCCGCAGCCAGCATCGGCCTGCCCTTCCTGCTCAAGAATCTGGAGCTGCCTCCCGAACCCTCCCATCAGGAAGAGGAGGACCGGGTTCGCAACGCCGCCGCCGAAGCGGCGATCAAGGCGCTTGAGAAGGTGCAGCACAAAATGGGCAGCGGCCGCGACGATGCCGACCTTTATGTCGAAGTCGGTGCACGGCTGATGGAGCTCTACCGCGAGCGCATCGACGGACGCTCCAAGACCGGCGCGGAAGCCGATCTCGCCCGCAAGGCCGATGCGATCGAGCGCGAATTGCGCCTCGCCGGCCTGCGCGCCGAGCGGGATGAAATCTACCGCGTCGCCCGGGCGCGCGGCACTTCGGACGAGATCGCCAGGAAACTCGTCAGGGAAATCGACCTGCTGGAAGCGCGATTCGGCCCGGCTTGAGCGTCAACCGGCCCGCAAGACGCATGGCGAGGCTCCGCATACGAGCGTCAAGCTTGGCGGAGAATTGCCTCATTCGCGGGCAACCTCCATCCGTGAGGGAAAGTGCCGCCACCCCGATAAGACTAAAGGTTGATACTCCGGGGCCGCGCGCCCCATATTCTCGGTTGCCCGCGCAACCAGTCCGCCCTAAGCCTTTGAAGACTTGGTATGTCCTGCCAGCCGCGGGAATGCGCCCTTGACTGCTGTCGAGGGCACGCCTTGCAGCGCAGGCCACCGACGGACCGTTTATAATAACAATAAGAAGCATCAATTCCGAGCAAATCGGAAGAATGAACCGTGTAATAGGGATGGAAACCATGACGATGAAGAAATGGCTCGCCGCCGCAGCGTTCAGCGCTGCCATGACCGGGGCGGCCTATGCTCAGCAAACCATCAAGATCGGCATCAGCGGCCCCTATACAGGCGGCTCGGCCGCCATGGGCGTCAGCATGCGCGATGGCGTGAAGCTCGCGGCGCAGGAGATCAACAAGGCCGGCGGCGTGCTCGGCAAACCGATCCAGTTGATCGAGCGCGACGACGAGGCCAAGAACGAGCTCGGCGTCCAGATCGCCCAGGAATTGATCAACAAGGAGCAGGTGGTCGCGACCGTCGGCTTCATCAACACCGGCGTCTCGCTCGCCTCGCAGCGCTTCTACCAGGAAGCCGAAATCCCCGTGATGAACAACGTGTCGACCGGCACGCTGGTGACGCAGCAGTTCAAGGCGCCCGAGCACAAGGCCAACTACGTCTTCCGCAACGCCGCCAATGACACGATCCAGAGCTCGATGATCGCGGAAGCCGTCAAGAAGAACGGTTACACCAAGGTCGCGATCATCGCGGACTCGACCAATTACGGCCAACTCGGCCGCGCCGATCTGGAAAAGGCGCTCGCAGAACGCGGCCTGAAGCCGGTCGCCGTCGAGAAGTTCAATATCGGCGACACCGACATGACCGCGCAGGCGCTGCGCGCCAAGGATGCCGGCGCCGATGTGGTGCTGACCTATGCGATCGGCCCCGAGCTGGCGCAGACGGTCAACGCCGTCGTCAAGCTCGGCTGGAAGGTGCCGGTCCTGGGCTCCTGGACGCTGTCGATGGCGAGCTTCATCGATGCTGCCGGCGCCAATGGCGAAGGCGTGATGATGCCGCAGACCTTCATCCAGCTGCCCTCGACGCCGAAGCGCAAGAGCTTCATCGAGGCCTATCAGGCCGCCTACAAGGTCGACCGCATCCCCTCCCCGGTCTCGGCCGCGCAGGGCTATGACTCGATGTATCTGCTGGCCGCCGCGATCAACCAGGCCAAGTCGACCGACGGCCGCAAGGTCCGCGAGGCGCTCGAGAACCTGACCACCAAGGTCGAAGGCGTCGTCACCACCTATGACAAGCCCTTCAGCGCCACCGACCACGAGGCCATCACGGCCAACATCCCCGTGCTCGGCATCGTCAAGGGCGGCCGCGTCTTGCCGGCCAACCCGGCCGATCTCGAAGGCGCGGGCGCGCTGCGGGTCAAGCCGAAGTCCTGAGCGGCGGCTTTCGCTAGACACCGACCCTCCCCGCCCAGCGGGGAGGGTTCTTCATTATCGGTCGGAGTGTCGGTCCCTCCATGCAGAACTTCTTCCAGATCCTCGTCTCCGGCATCTCCGTCGGCATGATCTACGGCGTCATCGCCTTCGGCTACCAGCTGACCTTCGCTACTTCCAAGACGCTGAATTTCGGCCAGGGCGAGGCGCTGACATTGGGCGCGCTCGTCGGCCTGACCTGCGTGAATTTTCTGATCGGGCTGCATCTGGGCACGCTCGCGGCCTATCTCATCGCCCTGCCCTTCGTGTTCGCCTTCGGCCTCGCCCAGGGCGCGGTCGTCGAGCGGCTCGGCGTCAGGCAGGCGATGAAGACCAAGTCCGAGGCCGGCTGGATCATGGCGACGATCGCGCTCGGCATCATCTTCAAGAACATGGCCGAGAACATCTGGGGCAAGGACCCGCTGAAATTCCCCTCGCCCTTGAGCGAGGACCCGCTGACGATCGCTGGCGTCAATATCCGCCCGATGGAGATCGCGATCGTGCTCGGTGCGCTTGCGATGATGCTCGCCGTCGAGGCCTTCAACCGCCGCTCGATCTACGGCAAGGCCGTGGTGGCGACCTCGAACGACCGCGATGCAGCCGGCTTGATGGGCATCAACACGCCGCTCGTCATCACCTTCTCCTATGCGCTGTCCTCACTCGCCGCGGCGCTCGCCGGCGTGCTGATCGCGCCGATCACGCTGACCGGCGCCAATATGGGCGCGGCGCTGGGCCTGAAGGCCTTCGCGGTCGCGATCATCGGCGGGTTGTCGAGCGGGCTCGGCGTCGTCGTCGGCGGCCTGATCCTCGGCATCACGGAAAGCATGACCGGCTTCTATTTCGACACCGGCTACAAGGATGTTCCCGGGCTGATCCTGCTGCTGCTCGTCCTGTCGCTGAAGCCCGCCGGGCTTTTCGGCAAGACCGCGATCAAGAAGGTCTGAGCCCGCCATGAAGACGCTTCTCTTCATCGCCGGCGTCGTTGCGCTGTTCGCGCTGCCCTTCGTCGTGACCTCGTCCTACTACCTGCCCTTGATCACCACGATCGTGATCTATTCGATCCTGGTGCTCGGGCTCGACATCGTCTTCGGCTATACCGGCGAGGTCTCGATCGGCCATGCCGCGCTCTTCGGCGTCGGGGCCTATACGGCGGGCCTGCTATCCCTGCATTTCGGCCTGGGCTTCTGGTGGGCGCTGCCGGCCGGCATCGTGATCACGGCGCTATTCGGGGCGCTGCTCGCCTTGCCGGCGCTGAAGGTGACCGGGCCCTATCTCGCCATGGTGACGCTGGCCTTCGGAACGATCGTCGTCACCCTGATCAACGAGATGACCGATCTCGGCCCCTGGTTCAATCACCTCAACTTGACCAACGGCCCGCTCGGCATCGAATTGCGCACGCCGCTCTTCATCGATCTGCGCGACTATATCGACCTCTCGCTGAAGCGATTGAGGGAGGTCGAGTACTACTACATCTCGGCCATCGCGCTGGTGCTGACGGTGGTGGTGATCAACCGCATCATCGCCTCGCGCTATGGCCGGGCTTTCGAGGCGCTGCGCGATTCACCCATCGCCTCGGATTGCATGGGCGTCAGCGTCTACAAGCACAAGGTCCTGGCCTTCGTCATCAGCGCCGGCTTCGCCGGGCTGGCTGGCGCGCTCTATGCCTATTTCCGGCAATATATCGCGCCGGAAGCCTTCAACTTCGCCACCTCGATCGAATTCCTGCTCGCCGTCGCCATGGGCGGGCGCAAATCCAGGATGGGGCCGATCATCGGCTCGGCCATCGTCGTCTTCCTGCCCAATATCCTGGCCGATCTCGAATTGTTCCGGATCACCGCCGGGCTGATCGCGCTCGGCGCCGTCGCGGGCGGCTTTTACGCCTGGCGCAACGATCCGAGCCAGGCGCGCAGCATCGGCATCGCCGTGGGGCTCTGCGTCCTGTTCTTCGTGTTCTCGCTCTTCCTCGAGCGCATCGTCGACTACAAGCTCACCATCTACGGGCTGATGATCCTGTTCGTGGTCTATTACCTGCCCGACGGCATCATGGGCTTCGTCCGGCAGCTGCTCACGCGCCTGTCGCTGCGGCGCGGCGGCCGGGCGCTGGTGGCCAGGGAAACCGGCAACGAAGCGCGGATCTGGGGCGCCACCGCGACCAGCACGCCGCCGGGAGGCACCCTGCTCGACGCGCGGGCCGTACTGATGCAGTTCGGCGGCCTGAAGGCGCTGAACACCATCGACATGGCGGTGAAGCCTGGCACCATCCACGGGCTGATCGGCCCCAACGGCTCGGGCAAGAGCACGATGATGAACGTGCTCACCGGCATCTACACGCCGACCGGCGGCGACATCCTCTTCGAAGGCAAGAGCCTGGTCGGCCGAAACTCGCCCGAGATCGCGGAGCAGGGCATCGCCCGCACCTTCCAGAACGTCCAGCTCTTCGGCGAGCTGACCTGCCTGGAGAATGTCATGGTCGGCCTGCATCACACCTATCGCAGCGGCCTCTTTGCCGTCGCCCTGGGATTGCCCCAGGCACGCAAGGAAGAGAGCGCCGCGCGCGAACGCGCCGCCAGCATCCTGCAATTCGTCGGGCTCGACGCCCTGGCGAATGAGGAGGCGCGCAACCTGCCTTATGGCAAGATGCGACTGCTCGAGATCGGCCGCGCGCTCGCGCTCGACCCCAAGCTCCTGCTACTAGACGAGCCGGCCGCGGGGCTGACCGCGCCCGATATCAAGGAGCTCATCGAGATCATCCGCAAGATCAAGGCGCATGGCATCACCGTTGTCCTGATCGAGCATCACATGGATGTGGTGATGAGCATTTCCGACACGGTAACCGTGCTCGATTTCGGCCAGAAGATCGCCGAAGGCGTGCCCGCCCAGGTCCAGGCCGACCCGCGCGTGATCGAGGCCTATCTCGGCGGCAGCGCCGCCACGGCCCATTGAGGGGACGAGACCATGCTCCAGGTCCAGAATCTCGTCGCCGGCTACGGCAAGGTGCAGGTGCTGCACCAGCTCTCGATCTCCGTGCCCAAGGGCCAGCTCGTCACGCTGATCGGCTCCAACGGCGCCGGCAAGACCACGACGCTGCGGGCGATCTCCGGCATGATCAAGCCCGATGCCGGCGAGATCCTGCTGGCCGGCCGCAACATCGCCGGCATGGCCTCGCATGAGATCACCAGGCTCGGCATGGCCCATTCGCCCGAAGGCCGGCGGGTCTTCCCCGCCTTGAGCGTCGACGACAATCTCGAGCTCGGCGCCTTTCCGCGCCTGACCGGCGCGCGCCCCAAGGGCGATGTCGAGCAGGATCGCCAGCGCATGTTCGAGCTCTTCCCCCGCCTGAAGGAGCGTCGCACCCAGCTCGCCGGCACGCTCTCGGGCGGCGAGCAGCAGATGCTGGCGATGGCGCGGGCGCTGATGCTGGGGCCTGAAGTGCTGCTGCTCGACGAACCCTCGATGGGGCTCGCGCCACGCCTCGTCGAGGAGGTCTTCGCCACGATCGCGCGGCTGAAGGCTGCCAAGATCACCATGCTGCTGGTCGAGCAATTCGCCGCCGCAGCGCTGGATGTCGCCGATTACGGCTATGTGCTGGAAAACGGCCGCCTGGCCAGCTCCGGCGAAGCCAACAGCCTGAAGAACGACCCGGCGGTGCGCGCAGCCTATCTTGGCGGCAGCCACTAGGAGCGGCGGAAATACGGGTTAACAGGGGTCGACGAACCTGCAATGCGCCGCACCGGGCGCGAAGAAATCGGCGATCCGGTCATCGGCATCAGGCCCTCGCTCAATCTCCTGATCGCAGGCCATCTCGTGGTGATCGCGCCCTTCATCTTCCGCACCACGCTGGCGAGCCTGACGCAGCTCGATCCCGCTTTGCTGGAAGCCTCGGCCAATCTCGGCGCCAGCCGGTTCTTCGGCTTCCGCCGCATCACCTTGCCGCTGATCGCGCCGGGCATAGCGGCCGGCTGCTTCCTCGCCTTCATCTCCTCGATGGATAATGTGCCGGTCTCGCTCTTCCTGTCGAACGCGCGCACCGGCATGCTGCCGATCCGGATGTGGGGCATGATGGAATCGACGCTGGATGTGCGCATCGCCGCGATCGCCGGCGTTCTGATCCTGGCGACGCTGATCCTGATGATCGTGATGGACCGCTTGACCGGGCTGACGAAACGCATCAGCGGATGACGAGTGGAGGCTGGCCTTGACCTATGACCGCGACCTGATCGGCTACGGCGCCAACCCTCCCGACCCGAAATGGCCGGGCGGCGCGCGCATCGCCATCAACTTCGTGATGAATTACGAGGAGGGCTCGGAGCCCTCGATGCAGGATGGCGAGGGCTATACCGAGACCGCGCTGACCGAATCGAGCAGCCTCAGCATGGCGGTGAAGGGGCGCGATCTCGCCGGCGAGGGCATGTTCGCCTATGGCAGCCGCGTCGGCTTCTGGCGCCTGATGCGGCTCTTCCAGGAGCGCGGCTTGCCGATGACCGTCTTCGGCTGCGCGCTCGCAATCGAGCGCAACCCCGAGGCCGCAGCCGCGATCAGGGCCTCGGGCTTCGACGTCTGCTGCCACGGCTGGCGCTGGATCAAGCACTACGAGTTGAGCGAGGAGGAGGAGCGCGAACATATCGCCAAGGCGATCGCCTCGCTCGAGGCCACGCTCGGCGAGCGCCCGCTCGGCTGGTATTGCCGCTATGGGCCGAGCGTGAATACGCGCCGGCTCGTGGTCGAGGACGGCGGCTTCCTCTATGATTCCGACGCCTATGACGACGAATTGCCGTATTGGAAGGTCGTCGGCGGCAAGCCGCATCTCGTCGTGCCCTATTCGCTCGCCAATAATGACGGCAAGTTCGGCTCGGGCTATTTCGCGACCTCGTCTGACTATTTCGACTGGCACAAGGACGCCTTCGACATGCTCTATGCCGAAGGCGCGACGCAGCCCAAGATGATGTCGGTGGGCCTGCATATGCGCCTGATCGGCCATCCCGCCCGGGCGGCGGGGCTCGCGCGCTTCCTCGACTATGTCCAGGGCCATGAAGATGTCTGGATCACCGGACGTCTCGACATTGCCAGGCATTGGGTGAAGACGCATCCCTTTGCCGGCACCCTCGCCTGAAGGAACCTATCTTGACCTCGCATGATCTGATCGTCGCGCTCGGCGACACGCATTACCGCGTCGAACGGCCCTTCGGCTCCTGGCCGCAGAACACCGGCTTCGTCACCGATGTCACGGTCGATTCCCGCGGCCATGTCTTCGTGATGCTGCGGCACGACCCGCTGGTGCATCCCAACGATCCCCGCGTGATCGAACTGGCACCAGACGGCGCCTATCTCGGCGGCTGGGGCGGCGATCTGATCGCGGATTCCCATATGCTGACCGCCGATGCCACTGGGCGCATCCTCTGCGTCGATCGCGACATGCACGAGATCATCATCTGCTCGGCCCAGGGCGAGCGGATCAGCGGGCTCGGCCAGCGCGGCCAGCCGCTCGCGCCCTTCAACCACCCCACCGACATCCATGTCTCGGCCTGGGGCGAGATCTATGTCGCGGACGGCTATGCGGCGAGCCGGGTGCATCGCTTCTCCGCCTATGGCGTTCATATCCAGAGCTGGGGCGAGCATGGCGACGGCGACGGCCAGTTCGGCTGGCCGCATGCGATCTGGACGCATGCCGATGGGCGCGTGCTGGTCGTCGACCGCACGCATGACCGCGTCCAGATCTTCGACCGCAACGGCAAACATCTCGGGAACTGGACCCATTTCCGCGACCCCGTGGCGATCTGGGGCGACGAGGACGGCAATACCTATGTGACCGATACCCAGCCGACCCTTCAGAAAATCGGCCCCAGGGGCGAGAAGCTCGGCCGCTGCCGCCCGTTCCTGAACGGCGCGCATGGCATCTTCGGCACGCCCGAGGGCGATATCCTGCTGGCCGAGAGCAGCCCCAGCCGGCTCACGCGGCTGCGGCGGCTTTGACGGCTGCGCGGAGGGGCCGGCCTCGCGTGATCAGCGTGGCGGCGGAGGCACCGCTGCGCTGAAGGCGCGGGCGATCTCCGCGCGGGTCGCGATCCAGATCGTCTCGCGCCGTCCGGCCAGCAGATGCAGGATCTCGCGGAAGGCGGCGAAGCGCGCCGGGCGCCCGACGATGCGCAGATGGAAGCCGATATTGAGCAGGCGCGGCAGGCCACGCGCCGCCTCATCCTCCAGAACGCCGAGCGCATCCTCGACATAGTCGACCATCTCGCGAGCGCGGACGAAGCCATTGGGATGGAAGAACTTCATGTCGTTGCTGTCGAGCGCATAAGGCACGACCAGCAGCGGGCAGCTCGCCGGCGAACGATCCCAGTAAGGCAGATCGTCGTCGAAGCCGTTCGAGGTGTAGAGGAAGCCGCGCTGCGCCAGCAATTCGCGCGTCCACGGGCTTTCGCCGCCCCTGCAGAAGAAGCCCAGCGGCTGCTGCCCGGTCGCGGTCATGATCGCCTCGACGCAGCGCTCGATATCGGCCGCTTCGCGTTCGGGATCGTCGTAGTCGGCATGCGGCCGCCAGCGCCAGCCATGGATGGCGGGTTCATGGCCGCGCGCGACGATCGTCTTCACCAGCCCCGGCAGGCGCTCGACCGCGCGGCCGCAGAACAGGAAGGTCGACCGGATCGCGCTTTCGTCCAGAGCAGCGAGCATGCGCCAGAGCCCGGCGCGCGTGCCGTAGCCGAAGATCTGCTCCTGACCCTGGTCGCGCTTGCCGGGCGCTACGACGCTGATCACCTCGCCCATGATCTCCGAGCGCGCATCGCCGTCGCCGACCTGAAGCTCGGCGCCTTCCTCGAAATTGACCACGACGGAGACGGCGAGACGCGCGCCGTTGGGCCAGGTGAAATCGGGCCAGATGCCGCCATAGCCGAGGAGATCGCGTTCGCTCATGACAGCGAGCCTAGCGGCGACCGGCGCCGCGGCCAATCGCGCTCAAAGCGCTTTCGGCAGCGGTTATGATTGCGCGGCAATGGCTCAGAGATCGTTTGGAAAGATGAGCCCTCATCCTGAGGAGCCGCGTCAGCGGCGTCTCGAAGGATGCTCCAGATGGTTCCGGAGCCTCCTGCAGCATCCTTCGAGACGCCATTCCCTGAGGGGAATGGCTCCTCAGGATGAGGGCTCGCGGAGCTGCCAAACAGAAGCCTCTCAAATCTCGGCCGCATCCAGCCGCCGGTACAATGGCAGAGCGAGCGGCGCGATCCGGCGCACGATGCTGCGGAAGGGCTGGGATTTTGGCTCCGACAGGGGCAGGCCCAGCGTCTCGATCGCGACGCCTTGCGTCGCCCGGGCGAGCTCGCGCCCAAGCGAGATCGACAAGGCCACCGCCCGGCCGTTGCAGCCGACCCAGCCGAAGCCGTCCGGCCCCAGACGATGGATGCGCGGAAAACCCGGCACCTGCGGCGTCAACAGATTGTCCGGGGTCATGCCGACATAGCCCGACCAAACATAGTCGAACTCGACATCGCCGAGCTGCGGCCAGAGGCGCTTCAGGCGCTCCGCCACGGCCGGACGCAGATTGGCGCCGCCTGCTCCGGGGAAGACCGCAGCGCCTCCCGTGACCAGGCGATTGCGGGCGTCCCAGCGCGCGAAATAGAGCTCGCGATGCGTGTCCGACATGGCCTGCCGGGCGGGGATCACGGTCTTGGCGATGTTGTCGCTGAGCGGCTTGGTCGCCATCTGCCAGGACAGGACGGGGATGACCTCATTGGCGACCCCAGGCGCGAGGCCCGGCTCGAATTCGCCGGTATAGGCGTTGGTCGCCAGCACCAGCGCTGGTGCCGTGACGCAGCCCCGCGCGGTCTTCACGCGCCAGCGCCCGTTCTCATGCGCCATCGCGATCGCGGGAGAGCGGGCATGGATGACCGCGCCGAGCTTCAACGCGATCTCGGCGAGGCCACGGGTGAGTGCGAGCGGATTGATATGGCCGCCGGTCGGATTCCAGAAGCCACCGAACCAGGCCTGCGAGCCCAGCATCTCGGCGGTCGCGGCGCGATCCAGAAGCTCGACCGGCGCTCCGATCGCGGACCACTCCCTGACCCGCTTCTCGGCGAGCTTGAAGCGGCCGGGCGAATGCACCGGCTGGACCCAGCCGGCCTGCTCGGCCTCGGCGGGGATGCCGTATTTGCCGATGAGGTCGAACAGATACTGGGCGCTGTCGCGCAGCACCGCGTTGAAGCGCTCGCCGGCCGCGCCATGACGCTTGACCATGGCGGACGGGTCGTGGCCGGCGAGCGTCGGGATGACCTGGCCGTTATTGCGTCCCGAAGCGCCCCAGCCGGGCTCGGCGGCTTCCAGAACTGTGACGCCGACCCCGCTCTCGCGCAGATGGATCGCGGTCGAGAGGCCGGTGAAGCCGGCTCCGATGACCACGACGTCAGTGGTGACGTCCCCGTCCAGCACGGCGAGGGCCGGGCCGGGCTGGGCGGTCGCTGCCCAAAGCGAGGGTGGCCAGGTGACGGAAGAGGAGGCTGTCATAGGGTGGGTCTCGTCAGGCGAAGACGAAGGCGCAACGTGGTGCGCTTTCGCAGGAAGAGCGCCATCCTCGCCCCGCTTTGTCCCCGCCGCAAGTCGGCGCCTCCCCCCAAGACAGCCAGGACGAGATGTATTTGCTATAAATCAACTGGAAAAGAGAATTAACTTATCGTTCTTTTGCGTTTTCTTTCCTGCTGTTGAAAGTTTCATCTTCGAAACGCTATGTGTGCAGCGCAGCGCGATCTGCCGGAAACGCTTTGGCGCGCCGGTTGCGCGGCCGGGCCGGTTCGGCTGAACTCGGCGCCTGCTGGCTTTGGATTCAAGGAGGCGTCATGCCACTCAAGCATGTTCTCGGTATCGACCACGTCATGGTTACGGTGCGCGATCTCGATGCGTCAGCCGCTGCGTGGAAGCGCCTGGGGTTCACGGTCTCGCCGCGCGGCACGCATTCACCGCATCTCGGCTCCGGCAACTACACGATCATGTTCGGCGAGGATTATATCGAGCTGCTCGGCATTCTCACCGAGACCGAGCACAACAAGCCGATGCGGGATTTCCTTAGGACCCGCGAGGGTGTGGAGCGCGTGGCCTTCACGACCGACGATGCCGCCGCCGGCGTCGCCGAATTGCAGGCGCGCGGTATCGCCGCGGACGGGCCGGTGCATTTCGGCCGACCGGTCGAATTGCCCGGCGGACGCGTCGGCGAGGCCAAATTCAACGTCTTTCGCTGGCCGCTGGACGAGAATCCGGGCGGCCTGCGGATTTTTGCCTGCCAGCACCTGACGCGCGAGACGGTCTGGGTCCCGGAGTGGCAGAGCCACGCCAATGGCGCGACCCGCATCCGACGGGTTGAAGTTCTCACCGCCGATCCCAAGGCGGCAGCCGCGCATCTGAGCCGGCTGATCGACGAGCCCGCCTCCGAAGTCGAGGGCGGCTGGCAAGTGCCCTCCGGCGGCAAGCGCGCCGATGTGCTCTTCCTGGAGGCTGCCGCCTTCGCCCGGCGCTACCCGCAGGCGGCGCGCACTGGGGCCCCGCCCGAGGGGCTGGCTTCGGTCGTGCTGGAAAGCGTCGATATCGAGCTGACAAAAGCTGCGCTTGGCGCAGAGGCGCTCGCCCATGACGGCGCCGTCAGCGTGCCGGCGAGCGCCGCCAACGGCATCATCGTGAGTTTCGTACCACAATAGAGCGCGCCTTCTTTTTGGGCGGCGCCGTTGTTGACGGGCGCTGCCATGGCTCGCATCGTTTCCCTTACGTGATCGCAGGACCAAGGATTTCCGTCATGGACATGACCCGCCGCGCCGCGCTTTTGACCAGCGCCGCCATTGCCGCGAACGTGCTGAACCCGATGCGCTCCTTCGCGCAGGCGACGCCACGCAAGGGCGGGGTCTTCACGGTGCATTACGGTGCTGAGCAGCGCCAGTTGAACCCGAGCCTGCAAGCTTCGACCGGCGTCTACATCATCGGCGGCAAAATCCAGGAGCAGCTGGTCGACCTCGACGCCACCGGCCAGCCCGTCGGCGTGCTCGCCGAGAGCTGGGAGGCCGCGCCCGACGGTAAGACCATCACCTTCAAGCTGCGCAAGGGCGTGAATTGGCATGACGGCAAGCCCTTCACCTCGGCGGATGTGCAGTTCACCGCCATGGAGATGTGGAAGAAGATCCTGAACTACGGCACGACGCTGCAGCTCTTCCTCACCGCCGTCGATACGCCCGACCCGCTGACCGCCGTGTTCCGCTATGAGCGGCCGATGCCGCTTGCCCTGCTGCTGCGGGCGCTGCCCGATCTCGGCTACATCTCGCCGCGCCATCTCTATGAGGGCAAGGGCGACATCCGCCAGAACCCGGTCAATCTCGCGCCGATCGGAACCGGCCCGTTCAAATTCGTGACCTATGAGCGCGGCCAGCATGTCATCGCCGACCGCAATGCCGATTACTGGCGGCAAAACGCGCCCTATCTCGACCGCATCGTCTGGCGCGTCGTCACCGACCGGGCCGCAGCGGCCGCCCAGATGGAAGCAGGCCAGATCCATTACAGCCCGTTCTCGGGCCTGACGATCTCGGACTCGGCGCGCCTCGCCAAGGATCCGCGCTTCATCGTCTCGACCAAGGGCAATGAAGGCAATGCCCGCACCAACACGGTGGAGTTCAACTTCCGCCGCAAGGAGCTCGCCGATATCCGCGTCCGCCAGGCGATCGCGCATGCGCTCGACATCCCCTTCTTCATCGAGAATTTTCTGGGCGATTTCGCCAAGCGCGGCACCGGACCGGTGCCTTCGGTCTCGACCGATTTCTACCCGGCCGATAACGGGCCGCAGTACCCGTTCGACAAGAAGCTCGCGGCCAAGCTCCTCGACGAGGCCGGCTTCAAGGCCGGCACTGGCGGCACGCGCTTCTCGCTGCGGCTGCTGCCTGCGCCCTGGGGCGAGGACATCTCGCTCTTCGCCACCTTCATCCAGCAGTCGCTCTCCGAGATCGGCATCAAGGTTGAGGTCGTGCGCACCGATGGCGGCGGCTTCCTGAAGCAGGTCTATGACGACCACGCCTTCGACCTCGCCACCGGCTGGCACCAGTACCGAAACGACCCGGCCGTCTCGACGACGGTGTGGTATCGCTCCGGTCAGCCCAAGGGCGCGCCTTGGACCAACCAATGGGACTGGACCGACCCGGTGATCGACAAGATCATCGACGATGCCGCCACCGAGGTCGATGTCGCCAAGCGCAAGGCGCTCTATGGCGATTTCGTCCGCCGGGCCAACACGGAACTCCCGATCTGGACGCCGATCGAGCAGATCTTCCTGACCGTGATCAACGCCAAGGCCCGCAACCACTCCAACACGCCGCGCTGGGGCTCCAGCTCCTGGCATGATTTGTGGTTGGCGGAGTGAGCGTCTCGCCTCCCGAACCTGTCGCTTCCGGCCGACTTCCATGCGCGTTCTCGTCCTAGCGGGGCGGCGGCTTGCCGCCTCGATCCCGACGCTGGTGCTGATCCTGATCGGCGTGTTCCTGCTGCTGCAATTCGCGCCGGGCGACACGGTCGATGCGATGATGGCGCAGATGGGCGGCGGCGATGCGGCGACCGCCCGCGAGCTGCGCCGGTTCTATGGCCTGGACCTCTCGGTCTGGGCTCAGCTCGGCAATTATCTCTGGCGACTGGTCCGCTTCGATCTCGGCTTCTCCGCCATCTACGGCAAGCCGGTCGCGACCGTGATCGCGGAGCGGCTGCCGGCGACGATCCTGCTGATGACCGCCTCGCTGTCGCTTGCCTTCTTCTTCGGGCTGATCCTGGGCGTCGTCGCGGCGCGCGGCGTCAATCGCTGGCCGGACACGCTGATCTCGACGCTTGGCCTCGTCTTCTATGCGATGCCGACCTTCTGGTTCGGGTTGATGGCCATCGTCGTCTTCGCGATCTACCTGCAATGGCTGCCCGCCGGCGGGTTCGAGGACATCACGATCGCCCATGCCGGCCTGTCGCGCACGCTCGACATCGCTCAGCACCTCGTACTGCCGACGCTGACGCTCGGCCTGTTCTACATGGCGATCTATCTGCGCATCATGCGCGGCTCGATGCTGGAGGTGCTGAACCTCGATTTCGTCCGCACGGCCCGCGCCAAGGGCATGGATGAGACGCGGGTCGTGGTGCGCCATGTCCTGCGCAATGCGCTCCTGCCGATGGTGACGCTGATCGGCCTGCAGGCCGGCACGATGCTGGGCGGCTCGGTCGTGGTCGAGAGCGTGTTCTCGCTGCCGGGGCTGGGGCGCCTCGCCTATGAATCGGTGGTGCAGCGCGACCTCAACACCTTGCTCGGCATCGTCTTTGTCTCGGCGCTGCTGGTGATCGCGGTCAATTTCATCGTCGACCTGCTCTATGCCCGGCTCGACCCGCGCATCGCCACGGGGGCCTGAGGGTATGGCGCTGGTAAAACTTTATCTCCGCAGCCCCTCGGCGATCATCGGCCTGTTGCTGCTCTTTGCCGTGCTCGCCATGGCCGCCACTGCGGGCTGGCTCTATCCGAAGGATCCGCTGGCGCTCGCCGGGCGGCCGCTGGTCTGGCCGTTCAGCAACCCACGCTTCCTGCTCGGCACAGACAATTCCGGCCGCGACATCGCCGCCCAGATTTTCCATGGCGCGCGCATCTCGCTCCTGATCGGCGTGGTCGCGACAGTGATCTCGATCATGATCGGCATCACCATCGGCGCCTTCGCCGGCTATTACGGCGGCTGGGTCGATACCGCATTGATGCGCGTCACCGAAGCCTTCCAGACGCTGCCGAACTTCTTGCTGCTGCTGGTGCTGGTCGCGGTCTTCGGCTCGACCATCACCACGGTAACGGTCGCGATCGGCATCGTCTCCTGGCCGGCCTCGGCGCGGTTGACGCGGGCCGAATTCCTGTCGCTGCGCAACCGCGAATTCGTCCAGGCCGGGCGCACGCTCGGCCTCAAGGACGCCAAGCTGATCTTCGGCGAGATCCTGCCCAACGCCCTGCCCCCGGTGATCGTCTATGCCAGCGTCGTGATGGCGGTCGCGATCCTGCTGGAAAGCGCGCTCGCCTTCCTCAAGCTGTCGGACCCCAATGTCGCCTCCTGGGGCAATCTGATCGGCGCCGGCCGCGATGTGCTGCGGGTGCAATGGTATGTCTCGGCCATTCCCGGCATCGCGATCCTGGTCACCGTGCTCGCCGTCTCGCTGGTCGGCCAGGGGCTCAACGACGCGCTCAACCCGAGGCTCAGAGGCCGATGAGCCCGATCCTCGTTCTCGACGCCGTCAGCGTTAAGCTGCCGAAGGGTGCGGACCGCTCGCACGCCATGACGGAGGTGACGCTTTCGGTCGCCGCCAATGAAATCCTCTGCGTCGTCGGCGAATCCGGCTCCGGCAAATCGATGACCGCCAATGCGATCATGCGGCTCCTGCCGGGTGGGGTCGGAATCGATGGCGGGCGCATCCTGTTCGAGGGGCAAGACCTCGCCGGCGTCAGCGAGGCGCAGATGCGCCGGGTGCGCGGCGCCGGTATCGCGATGATCTTCCAGGAGCCAATGACGGCGCTCAACCCGCTGCGCTCGATCGGCGACCAGATCGGCGAGATGTTCGAGATCCATACCGATCTGTCGAAAGCCGAGATCGGCGCGCGTGTGCTGGCGCTGCTCGAAGAGGTGCGCATTCCCGATCCTGCGCTCGCCGCAAAAGCCTATCCGCACGAACTCTCCGGCGGCCAGCGCCAGCGCGCCATGATCGCGATGGCGCTGGCGCTCGATCCGAAAGTGCTGATCGCCGACGAACCCACCACGGCGCTCGACGTGACGACGCAGGCGCAGATCCTCGAGTTGATCCGCGACCTGCAGAAGCGCAAGGGCACGGCCGTGCTGTTCATCACCCATGATTTCGGTGTCGTCGCCGAAATCGCCGACCGGGTCGCGGTGATGAGCCAGGGCCGCGTCGTCGAACAGGGCAGTGTCGGCGCTGTGCTGGAGAACCCGCAGCACGCCTATACCAGGCAGCTCATCGCCGCCGTGCCGCCACTGAAGGCGCCGCCGCCGCGCGCGCTTTCGTCCGAGCCGATCCTGAGCATGGAGCATGTCTCCAAGACCTATCGCACCGGCGGTTTCCTGGGGCGCGGGCAGCGCGTGACCCATGCGGTCAAGGATGTCTCGCTGGTGCTCCCCAAGGGCGGCACGCTCGGCATCGTCGGTGAGTCCGGCTCCGGCAAATCGACGCTCGCGCGCTGCCTCGTGCGGCTGATCGATCCGGAGAGCGGCGAGATCCGCCTGAACGGCCGCGATCTGGCGTGCCTGAGCCGCGAGGAGATGCGGGCCGAGACCCGCCATATCCAGATGGTGTTCCAGGATCCCTTCGCCTCGCTCAATCCCCGCCGCAAGGCCGGCGAGCTGGTGGCGCAGGGCCTGATCGTGCATGGCACGCCGCGCGCGCAGGCTCTGGCCCGCGCCGGGGAGCTCTTCGCGCTGGTCGGGCTCGATCCGTCAGCGACCGACCGCTACCCGCATGAGTTCTCGGGCGGCCAGCGCCAGAGGATCGGCCTTGCGCGTGCCCTCGCGCTGGAGCCGGATGTTCTGGTCGCCGACGAGCCCGTCTCGGCGCTCGACGTTTCCGTGCAGGCGCAGGTGCTGAAGCTCCTGGCGGAGCTGCGGCAGCGACTGGGCCTGTCGATCGTCTTCATCACCCATGATTTGCGCGTCGCGGCACAGGTCTGCGATCTCGTCGCGGTGATGAAGAGCGGCGAGGTGGTCGAGGCCGGCTCTATCGGAGACGTCTTCGGCAACCCGCAGCATGCCTATACGCGCGCCCTGCTCGCCTCGATTCCCGGCCGCGACTTCGGACTGAAGCGCGAAGCCGCGACGGCGTAAACTCCTCTGCCGCTATCGCGGACGTCTCATAGCCCGCGGAAGACCGGTTCGCGCTTGCCGAGGAAGGCCGCGACACCCTCGCGGAAATCCTGCGTCCGCGTCGCCTCCAGAAAGCGCCGGCGCTCGTTCTCCAGATGCGCCTCCAAGGGCGTGGCGAGCGCATCGTCGATCAGGCGCTTGAAGCTGCCATAGGCTGCCGTCGGGCCCGCTGCGATGCGCGCCGCGATCTCGCCTGCGCGGCTTTCGATCTCGGCTTGCGGCACGACCTCGGCGACGATGCCGGCTGCGAGCGCAGCCTGCGCATCGAGAACCTGCCCGAGCAGCATCATCGCGAAGGCGCGCCCGCGACCGACCTTGCGCGGCAGGAACCAGGTGCCGCCACAATCGGGCGGCGCGCCGATGCGGTCATAGGCGATGACGAAGCGGGCCTTGTCGCTTGCCAGCAGGATGTCGGCGCTGAGCGCAATGCTCAAACCCGCACCGGCAGCCGGCCCCTGCACGACGGCAAGGACGGGCGCGGGGCAGGCGCGCAAGGCGAGGATCGCGGGGTGGAGCGCTCCGAGCAAGGCGTCGACGACCTCAGCCGGTTCGTCGCCGAAACTCGCGACATCGCCGCCAGCCACGAAAGCGCGCCCCGCACCGGCGAGCACGATGCAGCGCAAGCCGGCCTGCGCGACGACATTGGAGACAGCCTCCCGAAAAGCCGTCGCGGTCGCGACATCGATGGCGTTCAGCACATCGGGACGGTTGAAGGTGATGCGGGCGATGCCGCTTGCCGCATCGAATGTCGCGGTGACCAGCGCATCAGCCATGAGAGACTTTCCTTCCTGCATTCGCCACTTCGCTTGAAAACGCCTTAGCGGGCCGCGCCGTAGAGCCTCTCGATCTCACGAGCGTATTTCGTCTGGATGCTGGAGCGGCGGACCTTCATCGTCGCCGTGACCTCGTCATCATCATGGTCGAGCTCTTTCGTCAGCAGATGGAAGCGGCGGATATGGGAGACTTGGGCAAGCTGCGCATTGGCTGCGGCGATCTCGCGCTCGATCAGCTCGCGCACGCTGGCATGTTCGGCCAGGCTGCGGAAATGGGTGTAGGTCAGCCCGGTCTCCTCCGCCCATTGGCCGACCGTCTCGGCATCGATCTGGATCAGGGCCGAGACATATTTGCGCGCCTCGCCGATGACGATGCATTCCTTGACGAAGGGGCTGGCCTTGACCGTGTTCTCGATCTCGGAGGGGCTGAGGTTCTTGCCGCCGGCCGTGATGATGATGTCCTTGAGACGGTCGACGATCTTGAACTGGTCTTGCTTGAACGGGCCTTGGACGATCTCGACGACGTCGCCCGTGTGCAGCCAGCCATCGGGCGTGATCGCGGCTCGCGTCGCCACTTCGCCCTTGTAGTAGCCGGAGAAGACGATATCGCCGCGGACGAGCAATTCGCCCGCGTCGCTGCGAGCAAGCTCAGCGCCCGCAACAGCCGGACCGACGCAGAGCGGCACGAGTTCCGACAGGCGCTGGCCAGCCGCCATGCCCGAGGTCTCGGTCGCGCCATAGACCTCGACCAGCGGCACGCCGATGGTGCGGAAGAAGCGCACGATCCTGGCCGGAATGGGCGCCGCACCCGTCATCGCGACATCGGCCCGGCGCAGGCCGATATAGTTCTGCAAGGCGCGGAAGATCAGCCAATAGGACACAGCGAAGGTCAGGCGCTGCGCCAGCGTGCGCTTCTCGCGCGCGACCTCGGCGAAGGGCTCGCAAGCCGCGAAAGCCCGCTCGAACAGCTTGAGGCGAAAGCCTCCGGCCTCGGCCAGCTTGATGTGGATCGCCGAGTTGAGCTTTTCCCAGATGCGCGGCACGCCCAGGAACATGCTGGGCGCGACCTCGCGCAGATCCTCCTGAACGGTGCGGATCGACTCGCCGAAACTCACCAGCGAGCCATTGTAGACCGGCGCCATCGTGGTCAGCATCTGCTCGGCGACATGGCAGAGCGGCAGGTAGGAGAGATGGCTGGTGGCCGCCGTCAGCCCGATGCGCTCCGAGACTGCGATGGCCTGCGCGCGGATGTTGCGGTAGCTCAGCATCGCGCCCTTGGGCTTTCCGGTGGAGCCGGAGGTGTAGATGATCAAGCCGATATCGGAGAGGGACTGCCGCGCCAGCACGGCATCGATCGCGTCTGGCCCGTCTCGTCGTGCGGCGCGGCCGGCATCCTCCAGGCTCGCAAAGCTGGTGACGAAATCAGCGGGATAGGAGCGGATGCCCTTGGTCTCGACCACCACGACGCGGCGTAGTTTGGGCAGCTCGCCACGGCGCTCCAGCACCTTGTCGACCTGCTCCTGATCCTCGCAGATGACGATCTCGGCGTCGGAATGGCCGAGCACATAGGCGACCTCGTTGGCCGGGCTGGTCGGATAGACGCCGACCGTGACCGCCCCGACGAGGCCGGCGCCGAGCTGGGCCAGCACCCATTCGACCCGGTTCTCCGAGAGGATCGCGACATGGCCGCCCTCGCTCAGGCCGAGCGCGCGGAGGCCTGCACCGACTGCCGCGGCGCGCTCGAAATAATCGCGCCAGGTCACCGGCTTCCAGATGCCGAAATCCTTCTGGCGGATGGCGATGCGCTCTGGGATCAGGCGCGCCTGCTCGCGCAGCATCTGGGGAAGGGTGAGTTCGGGCAGCGTCACGGGGCGCGTCCTCAGGAGAGCCAGCGCTTGCGGCGCTTATAGTGTTTGATGTCGCGGAAGCTCTTATGGCCGGCAGCGCCCGCCCCCATGCCGAGATAGAATTCGCGTACATCCTGGTCGCGCATCAGCGTCTCGACCGGGCCGTCGATGACGATCTTCCCGGTCTCCATGATGTAGGCGTAGTGCGAGACGGCGAAGGCGACCGCCGCGTTCTGCTCGACCAGCAGCATGGAGGCGCCCTGTTCGCGGTTGATGCGGGCGATGATGGTGAAGATCTCCTCGACCAGCATCGGCGAGAGACCCAGCGAGGGCTCGTCGAGCAGGATCAACTGCGGATCGGCGATTAATGCCCGGCCGATCGCCAGCATCTGCTGCTCGCCGCCGGAGAGATAGCCGGCGAGCCCCGCGCGCCGCTCGCGCAGGCGCGGGAAATAGTCGTAGACGATGTCGAAGCTTTTTGGTGGAGCCCGACGCCCCGTCAGCGCGAAGGTCGCCGCCGTCAGGTTTTCCTCGACGGTCAGGTCCTCGAAGATGCGCCGCCCCTCCATGACATGGAACAGCCCCTTGCGGACCAGCGCATGCGGAGCGAGCGGGGCGATATCGGCGCCATCGAAGCGGATGGCGCCGCCGGTGACGGCGCCATCCTCCAGTTCGAGCAGGCGCGAGATCGCCTTCAGCGTCGTCGATTTGCCGGCGCCATTGGAGCCGAGCAGCGCGACGATCCGGCCGCGCGGCACGCAGAGCGACAGGCCGCGCAGGACCTGCACGGTCTTGTTGTAGATAACCTCGATATTGGACACATCGAGGATCGGCGGCGCGGCGCTCGTCATCGTCAGCTCGGCTTCGAGACGTTGATCCAGTCGCCCTGCCCGACCATGACCTTCTTGGCGGCGTCGTATTGGTAGACGCGACCAACCGGGATTGAATTGCCGGTGATCGTGATCGGCGCGCCGATCAGGCCGCCGGTATCGAAGTCCTTGATCGAGTTGAGCGCGGCCTTGAGGTTGGTCGCGGTCATCTCCTGCTTGGCGTCGAGACAACGCTTGCCCGCTTCGCAGAACAGCATGGCGGTCAGGAAACCCTGCATATAGGCGGTCGAGACATATTCGGGCCGCATCTGCCGGATCTTGGCCAGCATCGGCGCCTTGGCATCTTCGTCGAAATAGTAGCGATAGGGCATCACGCCCATGAAGCCGTTGGCCGCCTCGCCGACCTTGGCCCAGAGCGAATTGTCCATCGACCAGAAGGTGCCCATGAACTTGGTCTTGAGGCCGAGCTGCTTGGCCTGCGTCATGAACTCGGGCAAAGGCGCCAGCACATAGCCGTGGAAGATGGTGTAGTCGGGATTGGCGCGGCGCAGTTTCAGCACCTCGGTCGAGACGTCGACGGAGGTCGGCGGGGTGACGATCTTCTCGGCGATGCTGAGGCCGAGCTTCTTTGCCATCGCCTCGGTGGTCGCGACCGGGTCGCGGCCGAACTCGGTATCGGAGTTCACCAGCGCGATCTTCGCGCCGGGTTGCGTCTTGGCGATATAGGTCAGCAACACGCTGATCATGTCGGAATAGTCGGGACCGGCGATGAACTGGTTCGGATAGGCCTTGGCGTCGTTGAGCTCGGTCGCGAAGGAGGCGCCGGCCATGATCATCGAACCCTTGCGGTTGAGCTCGGGGTTGATCGTCTTCGCGAAGCCCGTGGAGTCGCTGTAATAGAAATTCGCCGCGTTCGAGCCGGTGAGCTTGTTGAACACGGCGACCGACTGGTCGACCTTGTAGGCGGTGTCCTCATAGACATAGCGGACCTTGCGACCGGCGACGCCACCGGCCTCGTTGACGATCTTCACATAGTCACTGAGCCCGTCATTGATGCCGATGCCGGCGAAGGCGAAGACGCCGGTGAGCGGGATCGACCCCGCGATGACGATCTCGTTGGCCTGGGCGAGCCCGGGCCGGATGCCGGCGGCGAGCCCGCCCGCTGCGATGCCGGCGGCGAGAGCCTGTCGTCTGGTGATGTTCATGGTTGCAATCCTCCCTTGGTTTTTTCGTTGTCAGGTCTTGAACGGCCAGAGATGGAAGAAGCGGCGGATGCGCCGCCAGATCTCGGCGAGCCCATGCGGCTCCAGGATCAGGAACCCGATGATCAGCGCCCCGAAGACGATGGTGCGCACCGGCGAGAGCATCGCGACCGCATTGGGCATCCAGGGCGAGAGCAGGCCGACGACGAGCTTCAACGCCTCGGGCACCAGCGTCATGAAGACCGCGCCCAGGATGCCGCCGAGGATCGTGCCCATGCCGCCGACGATGACGGCGGCAAGGAAGAAGATCGAATAGACGAAGGGGAAGCTCTCGGGCGTCACCACGCGGAAGAAATACGCCCATAAGCCGCCCGCGACGCCGGCATAGAAGGAGGAGAGGCCGAAGCTCATCAGCTTGTAGCGCAGCAATGGAATGCCCAGCACCTCGGCCGAGATGTCGCGGTCGCGGATGGCGATGAAGGCGCGCCCGATGCGGGTGCGGAAGAGATTGGCGGCGGCGAGCACCATGATGCAGGCCAACGGTGCGATGACCCAATAGAGCGCAAAGGGCCTGGCCAGTTCGAGGCCGAAGAGCTGCGCCGGCGGGATGCTCAGGCCGCGTGTGCCGCCGGTGACCGCAGTCCAGTTCTGGAAGACGAAATGCAGGATGAAGGAGGCCGCGATCGTCGCGATGGCGAGGTAGAGCCCCTTGACCCGCAGGCTCGGCACGCCGACCACCATGCCGACCGCCGCGGTGACGAGACCGGCCGCCAGCAGATTGAGCAGGAAAGGCGTCCCCAGCCTGGTCTCGGCCAGCGCCACGACATAAGCGCCGACGCCCATGAAGGCGGCCTGGCCGAGGCTGACCAGCCCGGTATAGCCGGTGAGGATGTTCAAGCCCGTCGTCGAGACGATATGGATGCCGACGAGGCAGGCGAGATAGAGCCAGTAGTCGCTGGCGGCGAAGGGGAAGGCCAGCAATGCGACCGCTCCAAGCGCCAGCCAGAGACGCTGCACGGCCGTGTCGAACAGCGCCTGATCGGCGCCATAGTTGTCCTTGAGCGCACCGATCCGCATCAGAGTCGCTCGATCTCGACGGTGCCGAACAGCCCATAGGGCCGCACCATCAGAATGAGGATCAGGAGCCCGAAGGTCGCCAGCAATTTGTATTCGCCGCCGATGAAGGTGCCCGACCAGGCTTCGACGAGGCCGACAACGAGGCCGCCGACCAGCGCGCCGGCGATCGAATCGAGTCCACCGACGATGACCACGACCAGGGCCGACAGGCCGAATACGCCCATGGTCGGCGAGATGCCGCCGACCGCGCCGACGAGGATGCCCGCGCCCGCTGCCGCCACTCCGGCGACGATCCAGGCGGCGGAGAACACTTTCGGCACATCGATGCCGCAGGAATAGGCCGCGCCCTGGTCGGTCGCGGTGGCGCGCAGGGCGACACCGCCGCGCCAGAAGCGGAAGGCCAGCACGAAGGCGGCGATGACGATGCTGGCGACCGCGAAGCCGATCGCGATCTTGCGCGAGACATAGGCGTCGCCGATGAAGAGCGGGGTCGTGCCCATGAACTCCGGCAATTGCGTCGGAGCTGCGCCCCAGATGATCTCGACGAGGCCGACGAGCACCGAGCCCAGGCCGATCGTGACCATGAAGACCGAGATCGCGCTCTCGCCCAGCATCGGCCGGATGATCGTGCGTTCGACAATGGCCCCGAGCAGACCGCCGCCGATGAGCGCCAGCGGGATGGCGAGCCAGACCGGCAGGCCAAACCCGGCGGCAAAGGAGAAGAACAGATAGGCGCCGACCATCAGCATCTCGCCGATGGCGAGGTTCACCACCTTGGTCGCCTTGTAGATCAGCACGAAGGCGAGCGCGGTCAGCGCCAGCAAGGCGCCGGAGCCGAGCCCCGCCAACGTCACCTCAAGGAAGAAGAGCCAGTCGAATTCCATCACGCCGCCTCCACGCCCGCGATGCGGGCCTTGAGCTGGCCAATGTCGCCGGCGCCGAGATAGGCGCGGATGACCTGCTCATTGGCGGTCACCTCGGCAGGCGCGCCGCGCGCGATCACCTGCCCGAAATTCAGCACGACGACATGGTCCGAAATGTCCATGACGAGGCCCATATCGTGCTCGACCATCAGGATCGTCACGCCCCATTCCTCCTTCACGTCGAGGATGAAGCGGGCCATGTCTTCGGTCTCCTCGCGGTTCATCCCCGCGACGGGCTCGTCCAGCATCAGGATCTTCGGGCGCATGGCGAGCGCGCGCGCCAGCTCGACGCGCTTGCGCAGGCCGTAGGCGAGCGAGGCGACCGGCTGGTTGCGGATGTGGTTGATCTCGAGGAAATCGATCACCCGCTCCTCGATCTCGGCGCGAACCTCGACCTCCTCGCGCTGGGCGCGGCCCCAATAGATGAGGCCGTCGAGCAGATTGGTGCGCATATGGACGTGGCGGCCGAGCTTGATGTTGTCGAGCACGGTCATGCCGCGAAACAGCGCGATGTTCTGGAAGGTGCGGGCAAGCCCGAGCCTGGCGCGCTCCGGCGGATGCAGGCGGGAGATGTCGCGCCCCTCGAAACGGATCGCGCCAGCCTGCGGCCGGTAGAAACCCGAGATGCAGTTGAACAGCGAGGTCTTGCCGGCACCATTGGGCCCGATGATCGCCGTGATCGAGCCCTCGGCTACGTCGAAGCCGACATCGGACAAGGCCCTGAGCCCGCCGAAATTCAGCGTCAGGCCGCTGACCGACAGCGCCGCATCGCCAATGCTGGTCATCGCCGCAACCTGCGGCAGGCCGACCCGGTCCTCATCCTCGTTCTCCTCCCCATCGAACCCGCGTGCCTTGGGCATCTTCGGGTGGCTTCATTTCAGTAAGGTGGTCGCAAGACGCTCCGCGCATAGACCCGCTCGACCGGCTCATCGAGATCGCGCCCGGCGCGCTCGAAACCCTTGCGCCAATCAGCGATATGCCGGCTCATCCAGAGCGCCGCCTGCGCGGCATCGCCGGCCTTGAGTGCATCGATCAGATGACGATGCGCCGCGACGAGCCGCCCCGCGCCTTCGGGAACCCGCCGGACGATCAGCTCCGTCGTCGGAAAGAACAAAAGCCCGGCCGGCTCGCGCGCCAGTTCGAGCACGCGGTTGCGCGTCGCCTTCGCCAGCAGCTGGTGGAATTCGGTGTCGAGATGGGAGAGCCGGGCGGGATCGTCCAGCGCCGCTTCCGCCTGCGCCTGATTGGCTTCCAGCAGCGCGATGATCGCGGCATCGGCATTCTCGGCCGCCTGCTCGGCAGCCGCGATCTCGAGCACGCGCGCCGTGGCCCAGAGCTCGCGGAAGGTGACCTCGTGGAGGATCAAAGCCCGGCTGATGCGCGAGGACAGGCCGCTATAGCGCGGCAGGCTGGCATAAAGCCGCCGATCCGCGCCGCGCCGCACCAGCCCGCTTTGCTCCAGCACGCGGATCGCCTCGCGCACGGTCGAGCGGTTGACGCCGAACTGGGCGCAGAGCGCGGCTTCCGTCCCGACGCTGTCGCCCGGGCGCATGCGGCCCGACATGATCTCGCGCTCGATCGCGTCAGCGACCAGCTGATAGGCGGACGCGACCTCAATCTTGTCGAAGCGTTCGAGGGCAGCGACCATCTACTTCCCGTACTGAGCTTTGCCAGAGCATTGCGCGAAAGAGTGGGTACCGGTTTTTCGCGAGAGCAATGCTCTGAACTTTTAGAATCGATCACGTTTTTCGCATTCGGACGAAGCCGTCCGAATGCGACGTGATCTAGGCGACGCTTGTCCCTTTGTCCGACAAAGTCAATGTGCGGAAATTCGCGGACGAGCCAGCCAAGATTTGAGTTTGTCGGACAAAGTCGACCTCGTTAGCATCGCCGCCAGCGGGCGGCGCTTTTCCAACGACAAGCCCGACATATTTCACTCCAGGAGGGTCCGATGCCCGAGGCCTATATCGTCGCGGCGGCGCGCACCGCCGGAGGGCGCCGCAAGGGCCGCGTCTCGGGCTGGCACCCGGCCGATCTCGCCGCCGTCATCCTCGACGCGTTGATCGCGCGCACCGGCGCCGACCCGGCGCTTGTCGAAGATGTGATCATGGGCTGCGTCGGGCAGGTCGGCGAGCAATCGACCAATATCGCGCGCGGCGCCGTGCTCGCCTCGCGCCTGCCCGAAAGCGTGCCGGGCGTCTCGATCGACCGGCAATGCGGCTCCTCGCAGCAGGCCCTGCATTTCGCCGCCGCCACCGTGATGTCGGGCCAGATGGATGTGGTGATCGCCGCCGGCGTCGAATGCATGACCCGGGTGCCGATGACGCTCTCCTCGGAGTTTCTCGCCAAGGCGGGCTATGGCGAGGCCAAGAGCCCGCGCCAGCACGCGCGCTATCCCGACATCGTCTTCAGCCAGTTCACCGGCGCGGAAATGGTCGCGGAGAAGCACGGCTTCACCAAGGACGCACTCGACGCCTTCGGCTTCGAGAGCCAGCGAAAGGCGATCGCGGCGACCCAAGGCGGGCTGTTCGCAAGGGAGATCGTGCCGATCGAGGTTCTCCTCCCCGATGGCGGCCGTGACATCCACACGATCGATGAAGGCATCCGCTTCGATGTGACGCTGGAGGGTGTGAGATCGGTCAAGCTGATCCAGGAAGGCGGGCGGCTCAGCGCCGCCACCGCAAGCCAGATCTGCGACGGGGCTTCGGGCGTGATGGTGGTCAATGAGCGCGGCCTGAAGGCGCTCGGCATCGCCCCGCTCGCGCGCATCCATACGATGACGGTCTCGGGCGGCGACCCGGTGATCATGCTGGAGGAGCCGCTCTTTGCCACCGACAAGGCACTGAAGCGCGCCGGCTTGCGCATCGACGACATCGATCTCTACGAGGTCAACGAGGCCTTCGCCTCGATCCCGATGGCCTGGCTCAAGCACAGCGGCGCCGATCCCGACAGGCTCAATGTCCATGGCGGCGCGATCGCGCTCGGCCACCCGCTCGGCGCATCCGGCACCAAGCTAATGACGACGCTGGTGCATGCGCTGCATCAGCGCGGCAAGCGCTACGGGCTCCAGACCATGTGCGAGGGCGGCGGTCTGGCGAACGTCACCATCATCGAGCGGCTCTGACGCCGCGCATTCGCGCGACATCGCCGGTAGGCAGGTCGGCGGAGAATCATCGCCGGCCTTGCCTTCCGCCCGCCGCAGCGTCACCTAAAGGCGATGCATCGCCGTCTCGTCTTCGAGGAGCCTGTCTCGCGCGCCGCGCTGTGGAGCCGGCGGCTGGCCTGGTTCTCGCTCGCAGTGCTGTTGCTGTCGGTGCTGGTGTTCCGGGCGGGCGAGCCGAGCCTGCAGGGCCTTGCCCCGATCCTGGGCGCCTATGGCTTCGTGCTGCTCGCGCTACTCCTGTCGGTACTGGCCTTCATCCGTATCTGGCAGTCCGGCCATCGCGGCGTCGGCATGGCGGCGCAGGCTTTCGCCCTCGCCCTCCTGCTGCTCGTGCCGGCGGGCTATGTCGGCTTCAAGCTCGTCACGCTGCCGGCCCTGAACGACATCTCGACCGATATCGACGACCCGCCCGCCTTCAGCCGCTCGCGCGTCGCACTCGATGCGCGCAAGGGCCGTGTGCCGCCCGATGTTTCGCCGGAGCAGCGGCGGGTTCAGCGCCAGGCCTACCCCAAGACCCTGCCGATCGTCCTGGAGGTGCCGGCGGAGATGGCTTTCGACATCGCCAGGCGCGCGGCACTCAATCGCGGCTGGCAGGTGCTTGAATCGACGCGGCCGGGCGGGCGCAGCGGAGCCGGCCGCATCGAGGCGGTGGCGCGCACGCGCCTGCTGCGCTTCTCCGACGACATCACCATCCGGGTGCGCCCGCGCGCCGATGGCAGCCGGATCGATATCCGTTCAGCCTCGCGCCTCGGCACGCATGATATCGGCGCAAACGCAGCGCGCATCGCAGCCTTCGCCGAGGAGGTCGAGCTGCTGGTCGAGACCCGCTAGATTCGCCGATAGCGGCTCGTCAGCAGCGGCAGGGCGTCGTCGCAGGAGACGCTGCCGCGCAGGACGAGATCCTCCAGCTGCGCCAGCACCGACAAGCCGGCCGCTCCGTGCAAGGCCGGGGCGAGGCCCTGATAGATCGCCGGCACCATCTCGGCGATGCGCTCGTCGCCCACGCTCAATCGATTGAGGATCGCCGCCTCGCGCTGGCGGCGATGCTGCACCAGGCCGCGCAGGAAGCGCTGCGGCTCCATGACGGGGCCGCCATGGCCGGGCCAGTAGAGCCGGTGCTCCATGCCGCGCAGCTTTTCGATCGAGGCCATATAGGCCGCCATCGAGCCATCGGGCGGAGCGACGATGCTCGTCGACCAGCCCATGACATGGTCGCCCGAGAACAGGCTCGCCTCCTCGGCAAGGCTGAAGGCGACATGGTTGGCCGTGTGGCCGGGGGTATCGACAGCCGTCAGCGTCCAGCCAGGGCCGGAGACATGGTCGCCATCGCGCATCAGCAGATCAGGCGCATAGGCGCGGTCGGCCGCGGCATCGAGCGGGTTCGCCTCGCCCAGCGCAAGCTCGCGCGCAGCGCGGTGCGGGCCGCAACCGACGATGCGCGCGCCCGTCGCGGCCTTGACGGCAGGGACGGCCGGCGAATGGTCGCGATGGGTGTGGGTGACGACGATATCGGTCACGGTCTCACCGGAGACGGCCGCGAGCAGCCGCGCGACATGGGCGGGATCGTCCGGCCCCGGATCGATGATCGCAACCCGACCGCGCCCGACGATATAGGTACAGGTGCCGGTGAAGGTCATCGGCCCGCCATTCCCAGCGATGACGCGCCGGACCAGTGGCGAGAGCTCCGCGATCTCGCCCGGCGGGGTCGTGGCCGTCCTGTCGAACTCGATCTCGTCGCTCATGCGTCTGCCTCTGCCTCGCCTTGCGCTCCGGGCTGCCCATCCGCACAGCTTCCGCGCGCTTGTGAGGCTTTGCCGCATTTCCTATAGACGGGAAAGATGGTCGCGCGGCGCGACCCTGCTGAACAGGATCCAACGCGGATGGCAGACATGCTCCCCCTTCAAGCTCCCACCCTCGTCCATGCAGTGCTCCCGGCGGTCTCGACTCCGCGCGCAGCCATGGCCCGCAACATCGCGCTCGCCCTCGCCGGCAGCCTGCTGCTGGTGCTCGCCGCCAAGATCAAGGTGCCGTTCTGGCCGGTGCCGATGACGCTGCAGACGCTGGCGGTGCTCGGCCTGGGCGCGGCCTATGGCTCGCGGCTCGGTGCGGCAACGGTTGCGCTCTACATCGCCTATGGCCTGGCCGGCCTGCCGGTCTTCACCAATACGCCCCCGGTCGCGGCCGGCCCGCTCTACCTGGTGGGGCCGACCGGCGGCTTCCTCGTCGGCTTCATCCTGGCGGCGACTGTGGCCGGCTGGGCGGCGGCGCGCGGCGCCTCCCTGACCCGTCTCATTGTCGGTCTCGTCACGGCCGAGGCGCTGATGCTCGGCCTCGGCTGCCTCTGGCTTGCGCTCGGCGCGCAGATGGCCGGCGGGGTGACTGGCGTCGGTTTCGCCAAGGCCTTCGCCTTCGGCGTTCAGCCCTTCCTGATCGGCGATGCGCTCAAGGTCGCGCTGGCGGCCTGCTTTGTCGGCACAGGCTGGTCGATGCTCCAGCGTCGCGGCTGAACCGCACGCAGCAACGCAATGCGAAGGCCGGGGGAAACCCCGGCCTTTTTCATGCCTTGGCGTCGAGGAGGTAGTCTAGGCGCTCAGCCAGCCGGGCGTGAATCGCCGCAGCTCTTGGGCATGTTGAACGGCCGCAGCGTTTCGCCGCATTTGTCGCAGGCCGCCAGCATGGTCGCCAGGCCGAGAATGCCGATGATCTGGAAGAGACGCTTACGCTTCATGATGTCGAGACCGCTGCTGAATTGGCCCGCAGCCTACAGGGCCTGACCGCGCTTCGCCATCATGGAAATGCTTGCTGGCCGCTCGGAGCTTGAATCAAGAACGCCACCGCTGGAATCCGGCCGCGTCGCTTGATGGTTTACGCCCCGTAGCCGACCGCGCGAACCAGTGGACTGCGCAATGGAACTGGGGCCTGCCGCAGTGAGAGGTCGGGCGTCCTGGTGGTGATTTCATCGAGGAACATGGGTTTCGCGAAATAGTAGCCCTGCGCGAGTCGGATGCGCGTGGCGGCCTGGAGGTAGAGGAGCTCCTCAACCGTTTCGACGCCCTCTACGATGATCGACATGTCCAGCGCATCGGCCAGCGATTCAATCGTCTTCAGAATGCTCTGGCTGCGCGGACGCTGGTGAATCGCGGTGATGAATGAACGATCCACCTTGATCTCGTCGGCCGTGATGTCGGCGAGCGCCGCCAGCGACGAATATCCGACACCAAAATCATCGATGGAAACGCGCGCTCCAATCTCGCGGATCATCGGCAGGACCTGCGTCTGGAACCGACTCTTCGAAAGAAACGCTTCCTCGGTCAGCTCGATCATGAAGCGTTGGGCTCGGCCGGTGGCTTCAATAGCCTCGACCAGCGAGCGCATGAAGACGGGCTCGTCCGCCTGACGCGCGGCGACGTTGAGGCTGATGGTCGAGGTCGCGCCGAACGCGCCGTCGATACGGTCGATCGCAGCTGTTGCTTCGGCAAGAACGAGATGCGTGATCTCGTCCATGAGCCCCAGCTCGACCGCTAGGTCACATACTCATAAACGGGATTCCCTGCGGGACTGAGTTCTGATTCATTGATCTCAGCCTTGGAGGTTGAGATGGCTCGCTTTGACCTGA
>NZ_JAVDTY010000019.1:0-61383 GCF_031456075.1 Allobosea sp. BE125 | reverse complement strand
GCGCCTCGGGCAAGTCCAGCCTCACATCCTGCTCCCGACAAACCATCCGCTCACTTTCCACAAGCGCCAAAAAGACCGGTTACGCAAAGCTCTCCCTCGGGGGAGAAGGTGGCAGCGCGTAGCGCTGACGGATGAGGGAAGAGCCTCAACCCAAAACAAGAAAAAGGGCCGCTGGCGCGACCCTTCCCTCATCCGTCTGCTTCGCAGACACCTTCTCCCCCGAGGGGAGAAGGGAAGACACATCGCAGTTGTTCATTCGCCACATTCGCAGGCACAATGGCATTGCGTCGCGGAGCGTGAACCAGGAGACCGAAGCCTTGACCATGATGGCCGACGTCGCCGCCGAGATCGCCCCCGAAGTCCCGTTCAGGAGCCGGCGCTCCTCGCTCGCCGTGCTGACCTCGCTGCTGCGCAACCCACTCGAGGCGATACCGCCGGAGGCGTTCTCGGAGAAGCTCGTGCTCTCGCGCGTCGCCGGGCGGGACAGCCTCTATATCTGCGATCCCGCGCTGATCCAGGAGGCACTGCTGCGCAATGCCGACGCGCTCAGTAAGGGCGACACCATGCGCCGGGTGCTCGGCCCCGCGCTCGGCCAGGGCCTGCTGACGGCCGATGCCGCACATTGGCGCTGGCAGCGGCGCGCGGTCGCGGCGGGCTTCCAGCATGACAGCCTGACCGGCTTCCTGCCGGCGATGATCGCGGCCGCCGAGGCGACACGCGACGGCTGGCTCGACAAGGCGGGCCCGCTCGATATCGGCCATGAGATGATGCGCACCACCTTCGCCATCATCGTCGAGACGATGCTTTCGGGCAGTGGCGATTTCGACGCCGGCAAGGTCGAAGGCGCCATTACCGACTATCTCGAACCCAGCAACTTCATGTTCGCCTACAGCCTGCTCCGCACGCCGGAATGGCTGCCTTATCCGGGCCGCAGGCGCGCCTTCACCTCCGTCGCCTATCTGCGCGAAACGCTCGGCGCGATGGTCGCCAAGCGGCGCGCCAGCGGTGAGCACCGCAACGACCTCGTCGATATGCTGCTCGCCAGCGCCGACCCCGAATCCGACCGCGCGATGAGCGATGCCGAGATCGTCGACAACCTCCTGACCTTCGTCACCGCCGGCCATGAGACGACCGCGCTCGGCCTCGCCTGGACCTTCCATCTCCTGACCCAGAACCGTGCGGTCGAGGATGCCGTTCTGGCGGAGATCGAGGCGGTGACGGGCGGCGGCGCGCTGCAGCCGGAGCATGTCATGGCGCTGCCGCTGACCAGGGCCGTTTTCCAGGAGGCGATGCGGCTCTACCCGCCCGTGCCGGCCATCACCCGGCAGGTCGAGGAACCTTTCCAGCTGGGCGGCGTCGCGCTGAAGCAAGGCATGGTGCTTTATGTGCCGATCCAAGCGGTGCACCGGCATGAGCGGCTCTGGGACCAGCCCGATCTTTTCGACCCCGCCCGCTTCCTGGGCGAGGCTGCGCGCCAGCGGCATCGCTATGCCTATCTGCCCTTCGGGGCCGGCCCGCGCATCTGCATCGGCAGCGCCTTTGCCACCATGGAGGCGGTCGCGATCCTGGCCGTGCTGCTGCGCGCGATCAGGCTGGAGCCGCTGACGCAGGAGCCGCCCGTGCCGACCTTGAAGATCACCTTGCGGCCGAAACGGCCTTTGCTGATGGCCGCGACGGCTCGCTGAGAGACCGTTTGGAAACTTCAGCCCTCATCCTGAGGAAACGCGCAGCGGCGTCTCGAAGGATGCTCCAGGAGGCTCTTGAACCATCTGGAGCATCCTTCGAGATGCCATTCCTCGCGGAATGGCTCCTCAGGATGAGGGCTGAGGAATATCTCAAACGGGGGCTGAGACTCAGGCAACCGCGTGGACGCTGGTGAAGCGCTTTGAGGCGAGCCAGGTCAGCACGACGAAGACGACCAGCACCACGCCCTGCGCGATGGCGAAGGGCGGCTCGCCCTGCGTCGGCGCGAGCGCACGCAGCGCCGGCACCTTGAGGAAAGCCTGTGCGACGGCGACGAAGACGAGCAGGTAAAGCGCCAGCATCGCGGTGATCGCATAGATCCGCCGCCAGCCATCGGCGAGACCGCGACCGTAAAGCGAAAAACCCGCCACGATCAGCAGCACGAGCGAGATCGCCCCGACGATATGGGAGGGCAGCACGCCGGTGAAGGGAAAGCCGTAGCCGGTCGCGCTCGTGGCGAAGGCGGTGGCGAGATAGACGCCGGTCCAGCGCGGAACGGTGTGACCCTTGAGCAGGCCGATCGCGACGGGAATGCCCGCCAGGATGGCGATGATGCTGAGCCAGGTGTGAAAGCCTACGAAACTGGTTGGATCGAACATTGGAAGCCCCCGCCTCAGTCATTGGAGCCACCGGCTCCACCATGGTCACGATGCAGGAAGCGCGCCGCAGATGCGAGTGGTTTTAAACAGGGCCCCTCCCTTCTCCCCTAGCGGGCGAAGGGAAGCGACCCTACTCCGTCAGGCTCACGCGCACGCTCGGCGCTTCCTCCGCGGTCGCGCGCTGCAGCGTCGCCTTGGCCTCGTCGACCTGGCGCTGGCGGTTCCAGAGCGCCGCATAGACGCCATCGGCCGCGAGCAGTTGCGGATGGCTGCCGCGCTCGACGATCAGGCCCTTGTCGAGCACGATGATCTCGTCGGCATTGATCACGGTCGAGAGCCGGTGCGCGATGACGAGCGTGGTGCGGCCCTCGCTGACCCGGTCGAGCGCATCCTGGATCTCCTTCTCGGTGAAGGAATCCAGCGCCGAGGTCGCCTCGTCCAGAACCAGCACGGGCGGGCCCTTGAGGATGGTGCGGGCAATCGCGACGCGCTGCTTCTCGCCGCCCGAGAGCTTCAGGCCGCGCTCGCCGACCGAGGTGGCATAGCCCTCCGGCAGGGATTTGATGAAGCGGTCGATCTGGGCGAGCCGCGCCGCCTCCTCGACCTCGGCCTCGCTCGCATCGGGCCGGCCATAGCGGATGTTGTATTCGATCGTATCGTTGAACAGCACCGTATCCTGCGGAACCATGCCGATGGCGGCGCGCAAGCTGACCTGCTGGACGTCCGCGATCGGCTGCCCGTCGATCAGGATACGGCCGGAATTCGGCTCGTAGAAGCGGAACAGCAGGCGCGAGATCGTCGACTTGCCGGCGCCCGAAGGCCCGACGATCGCGATGGTCTTGCCCGGCGGCACGGTGAAGGAGATGCCCTTCAGGATCGGCCGCTCCGGGATATAGGCGAAATGAACGTCCTCGAAGCGGACCTCGCCGGCATCGACCCGCAGCGGCGGCGAACCCGGCTTGTCCTGGATCTCGGGATCCTTGCCGATCAGCGAGAACATCTGCTCGATGTCGAGCGTCGCCTGCTTGATCTCGCGATAGACCGTGCCCATGAAGTTCAGCGGCTGGTAGAGCTGGATCAGCATGGCGTTGATCAGCACGAAATCGCCGACGGTCAGCGTGCCCGCGCGGAAGCCCTGCACCGCCATCACCATCGAGAGCGTCAGCCCGGCGGCGAAGATCGCAGCCTGGCCGAAATTGAGCCAGGCGAGCGAGGTGTAGGCCTTGATCGAATTGCGCTCATAGCGCGCCATGGAGAGGTCGTAGCGCGCCGTCTCGCGAGCTTCGGCGCCGAAATACTTCACCGTCTCGTAGTTCAGCAGCGAGTCGATCGCCTTGGAATTGGCGTCGGTATCGGACTCGTTCATCTGCGAGCGGATGGCGATGCGCCACTCCGTCGCCTTGATGGTGTAGGTCATGTAGGTCGTGACCATCACGACCAGCACGACGACATAGACCCAGTTGAAGATCGTCAGCAGCACCGCGATGATCAGCACGAGCTCGATCACCACCGGCACGAGCTGGTTGAGGCCGAGCCGGACCATCTCCTCGATGCCGTTGCGGCCGCGCTCCAGCACGCGGGTCAGGCCGCCGGTCTTGCGCTCCAAATGGAAGCGCAGCGAGAGATAATGCAGATGGCCGAAGGTCTGCAGCGCCAGCGTGCGCACCGCATGCATGAAGACCGGTGCGAACAGCGCATCGCGCAATTGGATGAAGGCGGCCGAGCCGACGCGCGCCAGCCCATAGATCACCGTCAGCGCCAGGGGCGCGCCGACGAGCCAGGGCAGCCAACGCTCCAGGCTGGTTGGCGTATTGGCGAGCGCGTCCGTCGTCCATTTGAAGGCGAAGGGCACGCCCATCAGCACGATGCGCCCCGCGACCAGCAGAGCGAAGGCGAGCACGACGCGCTTGCGCAGGTCGGCGCGGTCGGCCGGCCAGAGATAGGGCCAGAGCGCGCGGAAGGTCGCGACGAAGCCGGAGCCGGGCTGGAGCACGGCCGAGCGGGCGAAACTCGGCGGCGGGTTGGACGCGGCTGGCGCAGACATCTTGAAACGATTCCAGTTGGCCGGGTGATATAGGCGCATTCGCGCGCCAATGCATGCCCATGTCACGCAAGGCACCGATTGCGCCGGCTTGCTGCCTTGTTCTCGTCCCAAGCCCGGTGTCAGATATCGGCCAAGAATGCCTAAATTCTGCCAATGGGGACGAAACAATGATGAAGTTCCAACGCGTTATCGCCACCGCCGCTGCCGGCCTCTGCGCCGGGCTGATGCTCGCGGCCACTCCTGCCGCGGCCCAGAAGGCCAAACCGCCAGCGCAGATCAAGATCACCAATATGCGGGCATCGCCCCTGACGACCTTCGAGATCGCCACCACCGGCGACCAGTCGCGCCTCGTCGGCAAGCTCGCCAAACCGCTGGAGCCGGGCAAGAGCACCGCGATCAAGCTCAATAAGCCCTTGGGCTGCAATTACTACGTGCTCGCCCGCTTCGGCGACGATGCCGAGAGCGACGGTGAGAGCATGGATCTGTGCAAGGACAGGGTCATCCGCCTGACCGAGTGAGGGCGCTTCCTCCTCCCCATCAAAGTCGGCTGTTGCCGACTTTGACACTTAGATTGCCCATCGAGACATCTTCTCCCCCGAGGGGAGAAGGAAAAGATCAAGCCGTCGCGCCCTCGCGCATCAGCTTGTAGGTGATCGAGTCCACCAGCGCCTGGAACGAGGCGTCGATGATGTTGGCGCTGACGCCGACCGTGGTCCAGCGTGCGCCGGTCTCGTCGGCCGATTCGATCAGCACCCGGGTGACAGCATCTGTGCCGCCCTGGAAGACCCGGACCTTGTAGTCGACGAGGCGCAGGCCCTCGATCAATGACTGATAGCGGCCGAGATCCTTGCGCAGCGCCAGGTCGAGCGCGTTGACCGGGCCGAGCGCGCTCTCGGCGACCGAGATCAGCACCTCCTCGCCGACCTTCACCTTCACGATCGCCTCGGAGAAGGTGACGAGCTCGCCCAACGCATTATGGCGGCGCTCGACATTGGCGGTGAAGCGCTCGATCTCGAAATAGGCCGGCAATTCGCCCATGATGCGTTTGGCCAGCAGGAAGAAGGAGGCGTCGGCGCCCTCGAACGCGTAACCTTGCGCCTCCTTCTCCTTGACCTCGTCGAGCACCCGGCCGAGGCGCGGATCGTCACGGCCGAGCGTCACGCCGATGCGCTCGAGCTCGGCGACGAGGTTTGACTTCCCGCCCTGGTCCGAAATCAGGACCTTGCGCAGATTGCCGGTCGCCTCGGGCGGGACATGCTCATAGGTGCGCGGATCCTTCAGCACGGCCGAGGCATGGATGCCGGCCTTGGTGGTGAAGGCGGATGCTCCGACGAAGGGCGCGTGGCGGTTGGGCGCCCGGTTCAGCATCTCATCGAGCGCGCGCGAGACATGGGTGAGCTCGCCGAGCTGCGCCGCGTCGACGCCGATGGCGAAGCGCTCGCGATAGCGCTCCTTCAGCTTCAGCGCGCCGATCAGCGTCACCAGATTGGCATTGCCGCAGCGCTCGCCGAGCCCGTTCAGCGTGCCCTGGATCTGGCGCGCACCGGCCTCGACCGCCGCCAGCGAATTGGCCACCGCGCAGCCGCAATCATCATGGGCGTGGATGCCGAGATGGTCGCCGGGAATGGTTTTTGCGACCGCGGCGACGATCGCCCCGATCTCGTCGGGCAGCGTGCCGCCATTGGTGTCGCAGAGCACGACCCAGCGCGCCCCGGCCTCATAGGCCGCGCGGGCGCAGGAGAGCGCATAATCGGGGTTGGCCTTGTAGCCGTCGAAGAAGTGCTCGCAATCGAGCATCACCTCGCGGCCGGCAGCCCTGGCGGCTTCGACGCTCTCTCGAATACCGATGAGGTTGTCTTCGAGCGGGATCTCGAGCGCGACATGGACATGATAGTCCCAGGCCTTGGCCACGAAGACGATGGCGTCGGCCTTGGCTTCCAATAGCGCTGCGATGCCGGGATCATTGGCGGCAGAGCGGCCGGCGCGCTTGGTCATGCCGAAGGCGGCGAATTTGGCCTGCGTCGTCGGTTTTTGCGCGAAGAACGCCGTGTCCAGCGGATTGGCGCCGGGATAGCCGCCCTCGACATAGTCGATGCCGAGCCTGTCTAGCATGGCGGCGACGCTGCGCTTGTCATCGAGCGAGAAATCGACGCCGGTCGTCTGCGCACCGTCGCGCAAGGTGGTGTCGAAGAGATGGATGCGAGCCGGAACAAGCGCCGCGTCCTTCCCTTCTCCCCTGGCGGGAGAAGGTGGCCGCGCAGCGGCCGGATGAGGGGGCGCCGTGACGTTTCCGGGTTGCGGCTTTGCGGGCGCCACGTGGTGATCGTCGCGCGCCCCCTCACCCCAACCCTCTCCCGCCAGGGGAGAGGGGGTAGGTTGGCGGTTCATCGCTTGATCCTCATGCGATAGCGCAGCACGCGCGGCATCACCATGGCGAGCATGACGAGCTTCATGGCGACGGATAAAGCGCCGGCGGGGCGGATTTTCGGTGTGTCGGCGCGGTTCATCGTTTCACGTCCCATGTTGTCGTCGGCTCGCCGGTGGCGGGGTCCTTGCCGTCCTTGAGCTGGATGCCTTGCGCTAGAAGCGCGTCGCGGATGCGGTCGGATTCGGCGAAATTCTTGGCGCGGCGGGCTTCGAGGCGAGCAGCGATCTGCATCTCGACGGCGGCACGAAGCGTTGCACTCTCCAGCGAGTTGCTCTGGGAACGCAGGCCGATGCCGAGCAGTGACAGTCCACCGCGCAGCCGGGACAGCTCGCCTGCTTTGCGAAGCGCATGAAGCTCGGCCAGCGCCTTGGCGATGTTCAGATCATCAGCCAACGCATCCAGGAACGCCTGCGAAGGCGATCCGACCTCCACATCGCCGGCGACATCCGACCATTCGGCAAGTGTCTTCTCCGCCTCCTCCAGCGCCTTCACCGTCCAGTCGATCGGCTGGCGGTAATGCGTCTTCAGCATGGCAAGGCGCAGCACTTCGCCGGGCCATTTTCGCCCGCCAAAGACCTCGGTCTCCAGCAATTCGTTGATGGTGACGAAGTTGCCGAGCGATTTCGACATCTTCTCGCCCTCGACCTGCAGGAAGCCGTTATGCATCCAGATATTGGCCATGCGCCCTGCCCCGTCGACGCCGCCAAAGGCGCAGCAGGACTGGGCGATCTCGTTCTCGTGATGCGGGAAGACGAGATCGATGCCGCCGCCATGGATGTCGAAGACGTTCTTGGCCGGGTCGTCGCAAGACAGGCCCCCGCCGAAGGGCGCGAGCAGTTTTGCCATCGACATCGCCGAGCATTCGATATGCCAGCCGGGGCGGCCGGGCGTCTTGATCCCTGCAGGCGAGGACCAGCCCGGATCGACACCCTCGCGGCTCGGCTTCCATAGCACGAAATCCATCGGATCTCTTTTGTACGGAGCGACGTCCACGCGTGCCCCGGCGATCATCTCGTCGAGCGGCCGGCGCGCCAGCGAACCGTATTTCGGCGCGGCCTTGAGATGCGCGACGGCAGGCACATGGAACAGCACATGCTCTTCCGCGACATAGGCGACGCCGCGCGCGATGAGGCGCTCGATGATCGCCTTCATCTCCTCGATATGGTCGGTGGCGCGCGGCTCGGCATCGGGCGGCAGGTTGCCGAGCGCGCCGATATCGGCATGAAACTGCGCGGTCGTCGCTTGCGTGACCCCAGCGATCGCCTGGTTCAGCGGCAGGCCGGGATAGTCCCGGGCCGCCCGCGCGTTGATCTTGTCGTCGACGTCGGTGAGGTTGCGGGCATAGGTGACATGGTCGGCGCCATAGAGATGCCGCAGCAGCCGGTAGAGCACGTCGAAGACGATGACCGGGCGGGCATTGCCGATATGGGCATAGTCATAGACCGTCGGGCCGCAGACATACATGCGCACGTTCTGGGGATCGATCGGAGCGAAATCCTCCTTCGTCCGCGTCAGCGTGTTGTAGAGCCTCAAGGTCGGCGACATCGGAAAGTGTCCTGGCGAAACGGCGGAAGGCATGGAGACGAGCATATCCTGGCCGCTGGCCGGGGCGCTGTCTGTCTTTCCGTTTCAGGACGAGGACGTGAGCAGCCGGCCAGCGAAAGCTAGCGGCAAATAATGCAAATCGGGTTGGCGGCTCGCGTCATGAAAAACTGATTGCCTGCATGCGAGCTTTGCGTCAAGAGGGCGGCCCACTTGTTGCGCCGCACCATGGCTCGCGCGAGTTCATCCAAATTTAACCTGTTGGAACCATCCTCACGATTTGAGGGTTGAGCGCCCGACCGGGTCACGAGGAATATCTGAAATGCGCCGCGCCATCGCTCTTGTCGGCCTCTTCGGAATCATCGGCGCAGGTCTGTCCCTGTCGGTCCTGCCCTCGACCAAGACCGTCGCAGCGGCCAGCGACCAGCGCACCTTCCTGATCCCGGCCAGCGACGGCTACGGCGTCGCCGACTGCATCTCGTCCAAATCCGAATGCGGCAAGATCGTCGCCAATGCCTGGTGCGAGGCCAAGGGCTTCAAGATGGCGACCAGCTTCGGCCTCGCCGATCGCGAGGATTTCACCGGCACGCTCGCCAAGGCGACCGTGACGGCCGAACCCGAGCAGCCGCTGGTCATCGTCTGCGGCTGAGTGAGCCGGATGGCGCGGCAATAGTTCCGCATGCCCTTGCCTCAGCGCGCAATCTGCGATCCTCTCCGACAATAATTGCTCGGAGGCCCGCATGAGACTTCTGAACGCACGACCTCCGATTGCTGTACTGCTGCTCGTGGCGCTATGCGGTTCCGCACTCGCTTTCGAAGGCCAGTATGCGGGCAAGCGGGGAACGCTCGTCATCAAGCAGCGTACGGGCGGAACCTTCGAAGTCGTCGTCGATGCGACCGTCCCCGGATGCATCGCCGAACTGACGGCCACGGGCCGTGTCAACAATGATGTGCTGGTCGCAACAAAAAACCAATTCGGCTCGTCGTGCCGCGTGACCTTGCGAAAGCAGGGCAACGCGATCGCTCTCAGCCAGGGCCCCGGCTGCTCGGCATTCCATGGCGCGAGCTGCGAGTTCGCCGGCACCTATCCGCCGAAGCGCTAGAGCCATTTCCGATCCGATTGTGTCGTTCAACAGCTCCTGCTCTTTGCTTTAACGCGTTGTCTTCCTCCGAACCGGAGTCCACTTCGCTCGAAAACGCTCCAGGAGCGCCGGCAGCCCATCGCCCTCACTTCACCCATTCCGCACATTTCGGCGCATCGCCATTCGCGCCCCAGGGCATGATCGGTACGGTCGAGGTCGAATTCTGCGGGGAGCCGTCGATCAGCTTGTCGGTATAGACCATGTAAATCAATACGTTGCGCTTGGCGTCGCAGCCGCGCACGATCTGCATCTTCTTCCAGATCAGCGAGCGGCGCTCGCGGAAGACGACATCGCCCTGCTCGGACTTGTCCTTGAACTTGATCGGGCCGATCTGCCGGCAGGCGAGCGAGATGTCCGAGACCTGCTCGGCGACGCCGAACATGCCGGCGACGCCGCCCTTCTCGGGCACGGTATAGTGGCAGGCCACGCCCTCGACGACCGGATCATCGACGCCGTAGACGGCGAGCTTGTCGTCAGGCGTCAGCATCTTCCAGACCGTGGATTTCCTAAAAATCAGATCTTCCTGGGCCTGGGCCGGCGAAAACGCGGAGCCGGCAAGAGCGAACGCCGCCAAAGCGACCAGGACGTGACGACGAAACCGCATTCTCTCTCTCCCGACGCTTTTCCGCATGGCGGCGGTCAGGATATGGGATATCGCGCCCTGCCGCACCAGAGCCGGATCGATGCGAAAAACCGGTTGCTCCAAGATGGTGACGGCGCAGCCGAGATCGCGCCGTGCGAGAACCGCGAGATGACCATGACGGCACAGCCAGAGTTGAAGACCGCGCGGCTGGCCCTGCGGCCGCGCCGGCTCGCCGATCTCGACGCCATCGCCACGATGAACGCCGATCCCGAGGTGATGCGCTACATTGCGCCACTCGGCGATCCGGCGATGGGCCGGGACGGCATCGCGGCGCGCAGCTTCACCCATCTCGCACGCGGGCTCGGCTACTGGTCGGTCTTTCCCGCGACGGAGACACATGACGTCATCGATGCGGAGCTCATCGGCTATGTCGGGCTCATTCCCGATGGCGAGGCGCAGCAGCAGGTCCAACTCAGCTACCGCTTCGCGACGCGCCACTGGGGCCAGGGCCATGGCTTCGAGGCCGTTTCCCGGCTGCTGCGCCACGGCTTCGAGACGCTGGCCCTGCCGGAGATCGTCATCGTCACGCATCCGCAGAATGCGGCATCGCTGCGGCTGGCGGAAAAACTCGGCTTCGAGCCGGCACTGAGGCAGGCCGAGACGCTGATCGGCGCACCGCCCGTCGTCGCAACCCGCCTGCGCCTGGAGCGCCCCCGCTAGATTGCGATGACTTAAGTCGGAACTACCGCCCTCATTCTGGTGACAATCATCAAACTCTAAGGGCGCTATTGGCCAATGCCGTAGCTCTTCAGCGTTGCCGTGCGCTGCGCGATGACCTCAGCGCGGCAGGCCGGGAAGTGCAGGACCTGCCCTTCCCGGCCGAAATCGCCATTGTCGTAGAACCTGCAGGATTTCTCCTTGAAGGCGTTCCAGGCGCGCTGCTCCTCGAGCAGGTCCTTCTTCGTGTTCGGCTCGCCCGCATCGTAGAGCTGCTTCCAGGCCGCGTTGAGTTTGGCGTCCTCGCGCGCGACCCATGCGCCGCCGCAGGCGCCCCAAGCCGGATTGGTGCCGTCCGAAGCATCGATACAGCGCTTATAGGCCTCGTCGGCGGCGGCCGGAGCGGCGAAGGCGAGGATGACGCCAAGGGCCGGCAGGAGACGCGACAAGAGACGCGACAAGACTTGCATGATCACGCCGCCAGCGGCTTGAACACCAGATAGGCCGCCACGAGCGCGCCGATGATGCCGAGCGTGAACAGCACCAGCTTCAATTGCGTGACCCTGCTCGCGAAGGCGACAGCGCCGGCCTCGAGCTTGGGATATGTGTCGAGCAGGCGCGCGATGCCGAAATTCTCGGCGACATCGCAGAGCCCACCGAGCAGCCAGCCGCCGCCGCACAGCGCCGCGACCCACCAGGGCTGCCCGCGCATGCACAGCCCGGCGATGATCACCGCACCGACGATCGCATAGACGAAGGCGACGGCGACATCGGCAGGCAGCACGCGATGGCGGTATTTGGCACGGCGCTCGTCGCCATAGGCGGCGAAGAGCTTCTCGACATCGGCCACGGTGAAACCGTTCCAGTCGCTCTCGAGCAGGCGTGCCACGCCCTGCCGGCTCGCCCAGACGCCGACCAGCCAGTACAGCAGCATCACCAGCGCCGGGCCCCAGACGAAAAAGGCCAGCGGGATGGTGGTCGGGTAGAGCGGCACGGATTCGATCATGGCAGGCAGGGCTCTCGCGGCAAGCGGGTTGCGGACAAAGCCTAGAACATCAAGCCGAAGCCTGGAAACCGGTTTTCGGAGGCCGACCCGATTTCATTTAATGTCGAAGGCGCTTTGTGAGCCTAGACCAGACGGGGCGAGGCATCATCATTGACCGATACGCGATACGTATCGTAGACTAAAGCGTGATCCAGAGCTTCGCGAACCGCGAGACCGAACGCCTGTTCCGGGACGGCCTCAGCGCCACGCGATGGCGCGCGATCGAGTCCGTCGCGCGGCGCAAGCTCGACATGCTCGACGCGGCAGTGGCGCTGGGCGATTTGCGCTCGCCTCCGGGCAATCGCCTGGAGGCGCTGAAGGGTGACCGCCGCGGCCAATGGAGCATCCGGATCAACGACCAATGGCGCATCTGCTTCCGCTGGATCGCAGAGGGGCCGGCGGCGGTCGAGATCGTCGATTGTCATTGAGGAGCTAGCGATGCCGCGCATCCGCACCCATCCCGGCGAGATCCTGCGTGAGGAATACCTCGCACCGCTCGGCATGAGCGCAAGGCAATTGGCGAAAGCGCTCGGCGTTCCCGGCAACCGCGTCAGCGAGTTGCTGCGCGAGCGCCGGGACGTCTCGGCCGATACCGCGATCCGGCTGGGGCGCTATTTCCAGACCGATCCGCGCTTCTGGCTCAATCTTCAGGCAGCGCACGACCTCTCCAAGGCCGAGACGCAGCAGGACTATTCGGCCGTCCAGCCGCACGCCGCCTGAAGCGCCCCTTTCCTCAGCCGGCGAGCTTGGCCCAGCCCGTCACTCGGCGTGAGGCAGGATCTCCTGTTCGATCGCGCCGAAGATCGAGTGGCCGGCGGCGGTCTTCATCTCGATGCGGATGCTGTCGCCGAAGCGCAGGAACGGCGTCGTCGGCGCCCCGCGTGCGATCGTCTCGATCATGCGCTGCTCGGCGATGCAGGCATAGCCGAGCCCACCCTCCGCCAAAGGCTTGCCCGGGCCGCCCTCAGCGCCGCGATTGGAGACCGTGCCCGAGCCGACGATCGTACCGGCCGCGAGCGGGCGGGTGCGCGCCGCATGGGCGATCAGCGCGCCGAAATCGAAAGTCATGTCGGTGCCGGCGTCGGGCCTGCCGAAGGGCTTGCCGTTGAGCTGCGTCAACAGCGGCAGATGCAGCTTGCCGCCGGCCCAGCTCGCGCCCAATTCGCTCGGCGTCACGGCGACCGGGGAAAAGGCGGTCGGCGGCTTTGACTGAACGAATCCAAAGCCTTTCGCCAATTCGTTCGCAACCTGATTCCGCAGGCTCACATCGTTTGCGAGCATGACCAGACGGATATGATTGAGCGCCTGGGCGGGCGAGACGCCCATCGGCACGTCGCCGGTGACGACCGCGATCTCGGCCTCGAAATCGATGCCGTCGACCTCGCTGCGGGCGCGGATCGCCTGCCGCGGCCCGAGATTGGAGTCGCTGCCGCCCTGATACATCAAGGGGTCGGTCCAGAAGCTCTCCGGCATCTCGGCGCCGCGCGCCTTCCTGACCAGCTCGACATGATTCACATAGGCCGAGGCGTCGAGCCACTGATAGGCGCGCGGCAGCGGGGCCGCGCAATCATGCTCGTGGAAGCGGAAGGACGGGACCGAGCCATGCTCCAGCGTCTCCGCCAGATCGGCCAGGCGCGGCGCGTAGCGATCCCAATCATCGAGCGCCGCCTGCAGGGTCGGCACGACAGGGAAGGCATCGGTGGCCCGGGTGAGGTCTTTCGAGACCACGACGAGTCGGCCATCCCGGCCGTGCATAAGCGACGCGAGTTTCATGTCTTTTCATTCCTCCCCGGACGCGCCAGAAAGAGCGCAACAAGCTTTTTGGGAGGTGACCATATGAAACGTCGCGACTTTTTGAAAACAGGGGCTCTCGCCGCCGCCGCGACCCCGGTCGCGATGCCTGCGATCGCGCAGTCGGCTCCCGAGGTGAAATGGCGGTTGACGTCGAGTTTTCCGAAGTCGCTCGACACGATTTACGGCACCGCCCAGCAGTTTTCGAAATTCGTCAGCGACGCCACGGACGGCAAGTTCGAGATCCAGGTTTTTGCGCCCGGCGAGATCGTACCCGGCCTGCAGGCGCTCGACGCAGTCTCGTCGGGCACGGTCGAATGCGCGCATTCGCCGACCTATTTCTATATCGGCAAGGATCCGACGCTGGGCCTCGGCACCGGCATCCCCTTCGGGCTGAACGCGCGCCAGCAGCATAGCTGGTGGTATTTCGGTGGCGGCGAGCAGATCGTCAACGGCGTGCTCGACCGCTTCAACGCCTATTCGATCCCCTGCGGCAATTCCGGGTGCCAGATGGGCGGCTTCTTCCGCAAGGAGCTGACCGGGCTCGACGACCTCAAGGGCCTGAAGTTCCGCATCGGCGGCATGGGCGGGGCGGTGCTGGCCAAGCTCGGCGTGGTTCCAACCCAGATCGCGCCCGGCGACGTCTACCCGGCGCTGGAGCGCGGCACGATCGATGCGGCCGAGTTCGTCGGCCCCTATGACGACGAGAAGCTCGGCTTCATCCGGGTGGCGAAATATTACTACTATCCCGGCTGGTGGGAGGGCGGCGCGATGCTGCACCTGATCATCGGCAAGGAGGCCTGGGCCAAGCTGCCCAAGCATTACCAGGCGATCGTCCAGAACGCCTGCGAGGCGGCCAATAACTGGATGCTGGCTAAATACGACTTCGTGAACCCCGGCGGCCTGCGCCGTCTGGTGGCGCAAGGCGCGCAGTTGAAGGCGTTCCCGATGCCGGTGATGGAGGCAGCCCTCAAGGCCGCCGAGGAATACTACGCCGAGACCTCGGCCAAGAGCCCGGACTTCAAGAAGGGCTATGATTCCCTGGTCGCCTTCCGCGGCGAGAACCTGCTCTGGTGGCAGGTGGCGGAGTTGTCCTACGACTCCTTCATGAACCGGCTCCGGGCGCGCTGAGGCGCAGGCCTCCGGCGAGACGACAAGACACGCCGGGTCAGCTCAGCTTGACCCGGTGCGGCTCCCGGATCGCCATCATCTCGCCCAGGCGGATGCGCAGGGTCTTGGGCCGTTCGTCGAGCAATCGGCGCGCCAGCCGCGCCGCCTTCCCGCGCCGCTTGACGATGCGCCGGGCGATTCTGTGCTCGGCCTTCTTGTGATTGGCCTTGGCCCCGTGCCCGGCCGGCATCAGCGCGATCAGATGTTTTTGGGCCAGATCGAGATCGACGACAGCGCCGAGCTGCGAGCGCAGGCGCTCTGCCAGCTTGCCCCGCGGTGCAAATTCCGCCGCCTCGGCCGGGCGAAAGAACTGGAGCTGATAGCCGAGATCGATGATCGCCGTCCGCGATTCGTGCAGGTGTTTCAAACTCATCCGGAGTGGATCGCGCTGCAGGCGCCGACGCGTTTTCCCGCAGGAGCGTTCGAAGCCCTTCAGCAGAAAGGCGCCGCCCTCCCCCGCCACCGACCAACGCGCCATCTCGACGGAGAGCCGACCGAGCTTGATGCGAGCGGCCTCCAGTTGCTGCCGCAGATCGGACGGCGCAGCCGGCGAGCTGGCCTCCCCCTCCGGTTTCGGCAGACGCCTGAAGAGGCGCTTCCCCAGCGCGTCCTCGAGGGTCCTCGCCAGGACGACGGCATCGCGTGCGGCGCCGAAATCCCGGCGGAGCCCCCTGATCTCGGCGCGCATCAGCTTGGCCTCCTCGGCCAGGGAGTCCGGTGCGAGCTTGAGCAGGGAGCGCCATGCCTTCATCAGGCGGCGGAACGCATGGACCTGCTGCTCGGGCCCGGCCCGCGCGTCGTTGATCAGGCGAAGCGCGCGCTTGGGCATGTCGCGGCAGCTGCGCAACCAATGGCGGGCCCAGCGCTGCATCATGCCGGCTGCGTCGAGACGCTTCTCCGGCTTGCGAGGCACGATAGACCCGCTGCCGGCACGAGCCCGCCTGGCCGGCGCTTTCGCTCGAACCGCCACAACGCCCTCCTCGCTCCCCTTACCGGAGAGACAATCCCAAACGCCGGGAAGCCGCAAGCCCTGCGGCGACCGCCCAGGTCTTGTGCAAGGCGGGGCGAAAGGCGATCACCCACCTCACCTGCCGGGCCCAGAGTCCCTAACAACCTCTAGGCTCCGGGACCATGAGCCCGCATCATATCGCGCAAACTGAAGCCTCCGGACATAAAATCGATGTCGACGAACAATCCCTCTCCCGCCGCCGAACCCCTGCTTCGCCTTGAGCAATTCCTGCCCTACCGGCTGAACGTCGTCGGCCTGCTCGGCAGCCGGGCGCTGGGGCGGATCATCGGTGCGCATTTCGGTATCGACATCCCGCAATGGCGGGTGATCGCGCAGCTCGGCGAATTCGGCAAGCTGACCTCGCGCGACATCGGCGAGCTCGCCGAGATGCACAAGACCAAGGTTTCGCGCGCCGTCACCGAACTGGAGAAGCGCGGTCTGGTCTCGCGCGCCGAGAACCGGCAGGACCGGCGTGAATCCTTCGTGGCGCTGACCGCGGCGGGCGTGCGAATCTACGGCCAGATCGTGCCGTTGGCGCTCGCCTTGCAAGCACGCTGGACGGAAGGCATCGCTCCCGAAGAATTGAAGGTGTTCGAGCGCGTGCTCTCGACCCTGACCGAGCGCGGCCGCCATCTCGCCGGCGGCTATCGCGGCGACGAGACCTGACGGTACAGCGCGCTCCGGGAGCGGAAACGACAGACAAGCGGGAGGTCTTCGGGATGCGCCTGTTATCGCGTTGGCAGAATTCGGCCGGGGAGCGTGTCCGCATCGCGCTTCGCCTCAAGGGCCTGGACTACATCTATGTCCCGGTGAACTCCCTGGCGCCGGGCGAATATCTGCGCCTGAACCCGCAAGGATTGCTGCCTGCCCTGGAGGTCGACGGCCAGATCATCGCCCAATCCTCGGCGATCCTCGACTACATCGAGAGCATGTTTCCCGCTCCCAGCCTCCTGCCGTCCGAGCCCGTCACCCGTGCGCAAGCCCGCGCCTTCGGCGCGCTCATCGCCTCCGAGATGCATCCTCTCACCATTCAGCGCGTCCGCCGCGTCCTGCAATCCCAGATGAATGTCGACGAGGCCGGCGTCGCCCGCTGGGTGCAGCATTGGCTGTCCCTGGGTTTCGCGGCGCTCGAAACGACGCTGGCGCAACGGACACGGCAATGGCCGTTCTGCTTCGGCGAGAGGCCGGGCTGGGCCGAGCTTCACCTCATTCCGCAGCTCGGCGCCGCCCGCCGCCTGCAGTGCGACCTCTCCGCCTACCCGCTTCTGCTGCAGGTCGAGCAGCTCTGCACGCCCATCGAAGCGTTCCGCCTCGCACGCCCAGAAGCGCAGCCCGACTTTCCCGCCGAAGGGCGTTCCTGAGCCACCTGTCGCAATAGGGAGCCGCGCGGCTGAAAGCCCGAAACCAGAGGAACCGCATCTGGATTTTTGAGCCCTCCTCCTGAGGAGCCGCGAAGCGGCGTCTCGAAGGATGAGGGCTGAGGAGCCAAATGCGAGAGCCTTGAGCCCGAAACCGCAGCCGATTGCCGCCTAGAGGCAAATATGGCATGCGGGTTCAGCTACGGCTCCCAGCGAATCCGCGCCAGGTCGCCGCAGGCGCCGTCCTTAGTTCCGTCGCGTTTGGCAGGTGTTCTCGCGCGTGAGCAATCGGCGCGGCAAGCGCCTGGACCAGCAAAACAGGTGATGTGGCCCGACCCGCGATGACAGTTCCGTTTTTCCGACGCTTCGGCGCTGTGCTGGTGGCGCTGGCGAGCCTGGGTGGCGCGGCTTTTGCGCAATCGCCGGCTTGCAATGCCTGGCGCTCCGAGCTCGCCAGCCTGCAGGGCCAGCGTGGCGGCGATCCGCGCTCCGCCCAGGCCGCGCAGCGCGCCGGTGCGCAGCTTGCGCAAGTGACCAGCCAGTACCGCTCCATGGGCTGCGACCGCAGCTTCTCCTTCTTCGGTGAGGGGCCGCCGCCGCAATGCGGCCTGCTGCGTTCGCAGATCGGCCAGTTGCAGGCGCAATATGGCGCGGCTCAGCGCCAGGCCGAGGGCGGCAGCGTCGAGCAGCGCCGCGCCCAGCTCGCTGCTGCAATCGACAATAACTGCCGGCCGCAGCAGCGCGGCTTCTTCGAGACCATCTTCGGGATCGAACCGCGCCGGGGCGAGATCGACACGACACTGCCGGAGCTCCAGCCCGAGCAGCCGCTGGAGCCCGAAAAGCCACGCATGGGCGGCGCCTACACTGTCTGCGTGCGCAGCTGCGACGGCTTCTTCTTCCCGCTCGCCAACAATCCGGGCAACGCCGACGAGATGTGCCAGGCGCTGTGCCCGGGCTCGGAAACCACCGCCTTCGGCATGACGGGTGGCGGCGACATCCAGAACGCGGTTTCCCGCAGCACCGGCCAACCCTATACCTCGCTGGCGAACGCCGGAAAATATCAGCGCAGTTTTGACGCCGCCTGCACCTGCCGAGGCCAGGGCCAAAGCTGGGCGCAAACCCTGAAGGACGCCGAATACCTGCTCGACAAACGCAAGGGCGACGTCATCGTCACCGAGCAGCGCGCGGCTGAATTGTCGCGGCCCAGGGTCGATCCCAAGCGCCGGGGCGCGGCGCCTGCGACCGTGCAGCCGGCCGCCGTCCCCGATGTCCCCGACGAGAAGCCGATGCCGTCAGAGAATTCGCCGACGGCGGGCACGGAATCGGCCGGCGTCGGGCCTGACACGATCGGCGAGAAGGTTCTCGACAAGGGCGACGGGGTGAAGAGCGAGACGAAGAGCGTCACCGGCGAGAAGCGCACGGTGCGGATCATTGCGCCGAACCTGGCGCCCAATCTCGGTCCCTCGGCGACGCGGCAATAGAGCATTGCGCGAAAAACCGGGTACCGGTTTTTCGCGGGAGCAATGCCCATAAATTTTAGAAGCGATCATGCCTTCATGCACAGGAACCATGACGCTACGACGCCAGCTGAGTAACCCAGCACTGGACGCATGACCGGCCAGCGCGCATTAAAGAGCGACCCCTCATAAGGGGACGCCGCCTGGCCGCAGAATGACGCGCCCGTCTCCCGACGGCGCGAGGCCGCCTCCGTCCCCAAAAGACCTAGAGGCCGCCATGTCTGACGACGCCATTCCCGCCCATCCCCATCCGATCGAATTCAACGACGCCAAACGCCGCCTGAAGGCGATCTTCATGGGCTCGGTCGGCAATCTGGTCGAGTGGTACGATTTCTACGCCTATACGGCCTTCGCGCTGTATTTCGCGCCGCATTTCTTCCCGTCCAGCGACCCCGTCGTCCAGCAGCTCAACGCCGCGACCCTGTTCGCGGCGGGCTTCATCGTGCGCCCGATCGGCGGCTGGCTGTTCGGCCATCTCGCCGACCGCTATGGCCGCCGGCTCTCGCTGACCGTCTCGGTCGTGCTGATGTGCTTCGGCTCATTGATCATCGCGGTGACGCCGACCTACGCCTCGATCGGCTTCGCCGCGCCTGCATTGCTTGCCTTCGCCCGCATCGTCGAGGGCTTGAGCCTCGGCGGCGAATACGGCGCCAGCGCGACCTATCTCACCGAGGTCGCCGACCCCGAGCATCGCGGTTTCTATTCGAGCTTCCAATATGTCACGCTGATCGGCGGGCAGCTCACCGCGATCCTGGTGCTGCTGCTGCTGCAGAACGTCTTCCTGACGCATGAGCAGCTCGTCGCCTGGGGCTGGCGCATCCCCTTTGTCATCGGCGCGGCTCTTGCCATCATCGCCATGCTGATGCGCCGCCACATGCACGAGACCGAGAGCTTCGAGGCGCTGAAGGGCAAGAAGCGCGAAAGCTCGATCCGCGGGCTGATGCGCTATCCGCGTGAGATCGCAATCGTGGTCGGCCTCACCGCCGGCGGTACCGCTGCCTTCTACACCTTCACCACCTATATGCAGACCTTCGTGAAGCAGACGGTGGGCCTCAGCGACCTGACCACGACCTATGTCATCGCCGGCTCCCTGATCTTCGCTGCCGCCCTGCAGCCGATCTATGGCGCGATCTCGGACCGGATCGGCCGCAAGCCGATGCTGATCTTCTTCGGCGTCGCCGGCACGCTGCTGACGGTGCCGATCCTGACCGCGCTCGCCGGGACGAAATCGCCCTGGATCGCCTTCCTGCTGATCTCGGGAGCCTGGGTCTTCGTCGCCGGCTACACCTCGATCAACGCAGTGGTGAAGGCCGAGTTGTTCCCGACCTCGATCCGCGCGACGGGCGTCGCGGTGCCTTATGCGCTGACGGTCTCAATCTTCGGCGGCACGGCTCCGGCGATCGCTCTCTGGTTCAAGACGCTCGGCCATGAGCAGTGGTTCTACTACTACCTCGCGGGCGTGATCTTCCTCTCGCTGCTAGTCTACACGACGATGCGCGACACCAAGCACGCTTCGGCGATGCACCGGCACGATTGAGGGCGCCGCCTCCCGCAAACGTCATTGCGAGCGAAGCGAAGCAATCCAGGAGCGGCAGAACTCTACGCTGGATTGCTTCGTCGCTTCGCTTCTCGCAATGACGGCTTGGCTCAGGCCGTCTCGCCGGCCAGCCGCTTCAACGCCTTCTCTCGCCCGATCAGCGGCAGCAGCGCCGCCAGCTCCGGGCCGTGCTCCAGCCCGGTCAGGGCCAGGCGCAGCGGCATGAACAGGGCCTTGCCCTTGGCGCCGGTCGCGGCCGCAACAGCCTGCGTCCACTTCTTCCAGCTCGTCGCATCGAAAGGCTCGGCCGGCAGCACGGAAGCCGCCGCAGCGGCGAAAGCAGGGTCGGCGACGACCGGCTGCAGCGGCCCTTCGACGACCTGCCACCAGCTCTTCACATCATCGAGCTTGCCGAGATTGCCGCGCACGGCGAGCCAGAACGGCTCGCTCGCAGGCACACCCAGCCCTGCCAGCCTCTCGGCCACGGCGGCATAGGGCAATTGATGCAGCGTGCGGGCGCTCAGCGCCTCCAGCTCATGCTCGTCGAACTTGGCCGGGGCGCGCGAGACATGGGCGAGATCGACGAGGCCAGCAAGCTCATCGAGACTCGCGACAGGCCTGACCGCATCCGAGGAGCCGACGAGCACGGCGAGCGCCGCGACAGCCAGGGCCTCGACTCCGCTTTCACGTAGGCCGCGCAGGGAGAGATGGCCGAGCCGCTTCGACAACCCCTCCCCGCTCGCCGTCGTCAGCAGATTGTGGTGGCCGAAGAGCGGCAGGGCTGCGCCCAGCGCCTCGAAGATCTGGATCTGCACCGCCGTGTTGGTGACATGGTCCTCGCCGCGGATGACATGGGTCACGCCAGTCTCGGCATCGTCGACGACGGAAGGTAGATGATAGAGATAACTGCCATCCTCGCGGATCAGCACCTGGTCCGACAGCGAGGCGCAATCGACATGGGCCTCGCCGCGGACGAGATCGTTCCAGGCGACGATGCGCGGCTCCAGCAGGAAGCGCCAATGCGGCTTGCGGCCCTCGGCCTCGAGCTGCGCCCTGTCTTCGGCCGTCAGTTTCAGCGCGGCGCGGTCATAGACCGGCGGCAAGCCGCGCGCGAGCTGGCGCTTGCGGCGTCGATCGAGCTCGTCGGCAGTCTCGTAGCAGGGGTAGAGCCGGCCGGCCTCGCGCAGGCGGGCAGCTGCCGCGTCATAGATCGCCAGCCGGTCCGACTGCCTGATGACGAAGTCGGGCACAACGCCGAGCCAGGCCAGGTCTTCCGCGATCGCCTCGGCGAATTCCGGCTTCGAACGCGCCACGTCAGTATCGTCATAGCGCAGCAGGAAGCGCCCAGCATGGCGGCGCGCGAACAGCCAGTTGAACATGATCGACCGGACATTGCCGATATGCAGGAAGCCGGTCGGAGACGGGGCGGTGCGGACGAGCGGAGAAGTCATGCGCGGCTTATGGCGCGTTTGACGGGGCCGGACAATCGCCCATTGATCGCCGCGCCCATTGATCGCCGCACCCAGCGAACGTCGCTGCTGGGCCCATCGCTTGCGCCGCAATTCCTGTTGCGGTGCAGCAGGACTCGTGGCTAGAAGAGATTATTCGAATGGACCCGGTGAAATTCCGGGTGGCTCTTCCGGCCGCCGATCCGCCGGACAACCCAAATGTCGATCAAGCCTGATCCTGCGCATCGCGCAGGCGCTGATTGCTCGTGGGTTCCGCAATGTCAAAAATGACTGCCTACCGCCGTGAATGGTTCTCCAACATCCGGGCCGACATCCTGTCGGGTATCGTCGTCGCGCTCGCGCTGATCCCGGAAGCGATCGGCTTTTCGGTCATCGCCGGCGTCGATCCAAAGGTCGGGCTCTACGCGTCCTTCGCCATCGCCTGTGTCTCCGCCTTCCTCGGCGGGCGCCCTGGCATGATCTCGGCCGCGACCGCCGCCACGGCCGTGCTGATGGTCACGCTGGTGAAGGAACACGGCCTGCAATATCTCTTCGCGGCAACGATCCTGATGGGGCTGATCCAGCTCGGTGCCGGAGCGCTCAGGCTCGGACGGCTGATGAGCTTCGTCTCGCGCTCGGTCATCACCGGCTTCGTCAATGCACTCGCCATCCTGATCTTCATGGCGCAATTGCCCGAATTGATCGGCGTGCCGCCATTGACCTATGCGATGATCGCGGCTGGTCTCGCGATCATCTATCTCCTGCCCTATCTGACCAGGGCAATCCCTTCGCCGCTCGTCGCCATAGCCGTGCTGACGGCGGTGGCGTGGGGTTTCGGGTTGAATTTGCGCACGGTCGGTGATCTCGGCGAGCTGCCTTCGACCCTGCCCGTCTTCGCGCTGCCGCAGGTTCCGCTGACCTTCGAGACGTTGAGGATCATCTTCCCGTATTCGGTCGCGCTCGCCGCAGTCGGGCTGCTTGAATCGCTGCTGACGGCGCAGATCGTCGACGATATGACGGAGACCGGCAGCAACAAGAGCCAGGAATGCTACGGACAGGGCGCGAGCAACATCGCCTCGGCGCTGATCGGCGGCATGGGCGGCTGCGCCATGATCGGCCAGTCCGTGATCAATGTCTCGTCGGGTGGACGCGGCCGGCTCTCGACCTTCGTCGCCGGAGCCTTCCTGCTGTTCCTGATCGTCGTGCTCGACGACCTCGTGCGGATCATCCCGATGGCCGCCCTCGTCGCCGTGATGATCATGGTTTCGATCGGCACCTTCTCATGGCGCTCCATCCTCGATCTGCGCCTCAACCCGCTGCCGTCCTCAATCGTCATGCTGGCGACCGTCACGACGGTCGTCGCCACGCATGACCTCGCCAAGGGCGTGCTCGTCGGCGTTTTGCTGTCGGGCGTGTTCTTCGCCGGCAAGGTCGCGCGGCTCGTCGCCGTCGACAAGCGCGAGAGCCCCGGCGGGACGGAGTGCGACTACATCGTGCGTGGGCAGATCTTCTTCGCCTCGACCGAGAGCTTCCTGGCGGGCTTCACCTTCGACGAGTCGCCGGAACGCGTGACGATCGACCTGACCCATGCGCATTTCTGGGACATCTCGGCGATCGCCGCGCTCGACAAGGCGGTCTTGCGGTTCCGCCGCAACGGTGCGGAAGTCACCGTGATCGGCCTGAACGAAGCCAGCGCGACGATGGTCGACCGCTTCGGCCAGCACGACAAGGCTGGCGCGTCCCCCTCGGCCTCAGCGCATTGATCGCGGGAGGAAACCCTCTCAGACGTCGAAGCTATCCCCGCCCGGCCGGCCCACGCCCTTCACCAGCGCAGCGTCCGGCGCGTAGGCGGCCTCGCCAAGGTCGCTGAAAGCGTTGACGACCGGGTAGCGGCGATCGCGGCCGAGATTGCGGCCCGTGACCTTCACGCCCGGCGCGGCCTGGCGGCGCTTGTATTCGGCGCGATGCAGCAGGCGCTCGACCGCCAGGACGGTTTCACGCTCATGGCCGAGCGCGACGATGTCGGCGACGCGCATCTCGCGCTCGATCAGGCAGGCGAGGATGGCGTCGAGCACCTCATAGGGCGGCAGCGCATCCTGGTCGGTCTGGCCCTCGCGCAGTTCGGCGCTGGGCGGCCGGGCGATGATGCTCTCGGGGATGACCACGCCATCAGGGCCGAGCGCGCGCGCCGGCTTCCAGCGGTTGCGCAGCTGCGCCAGGCGCAAGGCCTGCGTCTTGTAGACGTCCTTGATCGGGTTGAAGCCGCCATTCATGTCGCCATAGAGCGTGGCATAGCCGCAGGACATCTCGGATTTGTTGCCGGTCGTCACCAGCATCCAGCCGAATTTGTTGGAGAGCGCCATCAGGAGCGTGCCGCGCGTCCGGCTCTGCAGGTTCTCCTCCGTGACGTCGGCTTGCGTGCCCGCGAAGAGCCCGGCCAGCGCCGCGTCGAAGCCTTCGACCGGCGCCGCGATCGGCAGCGTCTCGTAGCGGACACCGAGCGCCTTGGCGCAGGCCTTGGCATCGTCCAGGCTCTGCTGCGCGGTGAAGCGTGAGGGCATCATCACGCAAGTGACGCGCCTGGGCCCGAGCGCATCGACGGCGATCGCGGCGCAAAGCGCGGAATCGAGGCCCCCGGAGAGGCCGAGCACGACGCCCCTGAACCCAGTCTTGCTGACATAGTCGCGCAGGCCCAGCACGCAAGCTGCGTAATCCGCCTCGTCGCCACTCTCGATCGCCGCGATCTCGCCCGACTGGGCGCGCCATTGCCCGGCCACGCGCGACCACTGGGTGACGACGAGCGCCTCGCGGAAGGCCGGCAATTGATGCGCCAGCGTCCTGTCGGCCGCGAGCACGAAGGAGGCGCCGTCGAAGACGAGCTCGTCCTGGCCGCCGAGTTGGTTGAGATAGACCAGCGGCAGGCCGGATTCGACCACGCGCGCGACCGCGATATTCATGCGCTCGTCGCCGACATCGCGGCGATAGGGCGAGCCGTTGGGCGCGAGCAGGATCTCGGCCCCGGTCTCGGCCAGGCACTCGACCACCTCCTCGCTCCAGATATCCTCGCAGATCGGCAGGCCCAGCCGGACCTTGTCGCGGAACACCACCGGGCCGGGCAGCGGACCGGGCGAGAACACGCGGGAATCGTCGAAGACGCCATAATCGGGCAACGCCACCTTGAAGCGCACCGACTGGATCAGGCCGCCATCGAGCAGCGCATAGGCATTGTAGAGCTTGCCGCCCTCGACCCAGGGCAGGCCCAGGAGCACGGCGGGGCCACCATCCCCGGTCTCGCGCGCAAGCGCCTCGCAGGCCTTGCGGCAGGCATCCTGGAAGGCCGGCTTCAGCACCAGATCCTCCGGCGGATAGCCGCAGAGGAAGAGCTCCGGCAGCATCAAGAGCTCGGCGCCGGCATCGCCTGCGGTGCGGCGGGCGGCGCGGACCTTGTCGGCATTGCCGGAGATGTCGCCGATGGTCGGGTTGAGTTGCGCGAGCGCAAGACGAAGGGAGGTCGCAGTCATGACTTTGCCTGTAGCGCGACGCCCCAAAGCCAGCAATGCGTGCGGCGCGGGCTTAACTGCCCGTTAGGGTTAATCGGGCATGAATAGCTGCGTGTCGGACAGTGACGATGACCGGCCGGCTTGGAGAAACCTCATGCGCATCCGCTCCCTTATCCTCACCGGCGTCGCAGCAGCCGGCCTCGTTCTGGCCGTGGACCGGGCCGCCTTGGGCGCGGACTACCCGGTCCTGCGCGGCTCGCAGCAGACCGAGGACGCGCCGCCGCGAGATTTCGATTCTGGCACCTTCAACTGGACCGGCTTCTATGTCGGCGGTTTCGCCGGGCAGACCCAGACCCGCTTCAGGACCGATCGCGGCGTGATGGATCTGGCAAACGGCCTGTTCAATGCGACATCGGTCCTCAGCGAAACCACCCCCGGAGAACTTGTTCGCACCTCGCCGCGCGATGACAGGGGCATCACCTTCGGTGGGTTCGCCGGCTACAACATGGCCTTCGGCGATGCCGTCATCGGCTTCGAGGCCGAATATTCGCGCATCGACCAGACGACCTCGGCCTCGACGATCGAAGGGCGCCGGCTCTCCACCGGCGACGTCTATGTCGCCTCGGTCCAGAACGCTCGGCTCAACGACTACGTCAACGCCCGGCTGCGGCTGGGCTACGCCTATGGTCGGCTGATGCCGTATTTCACCATCGGCGCGGCGGCCGGACGCTTCGACACCAATGTCGCTGTCGCCGCCGATTGGACGTCGGCTTCCAGCAACTACACCAACAGCTTCTACGGCTATCCGCGTGTCGCCGGCGGCCCGAAGAAAGATGTCTGGGGCTACGGCATGAGCGTCGGCGGCGGCGTCGAGGCCGCCCTGGCCGACAACATCGTCATTCGCGGCGAATATCTCTTCACGCGCTTCAACAATGTCGAGGGCGTCACGGTCAATGTGAACACTGCCCGCGTCGCGGCTGCTCTCAAATTCTGAGCATCGCACCGTGAACTGAAAAAGGCCGGGGCTGAGCCCCGGCCTTTTTCATATCCGCCGGAATACAGGCGAGATTATTTTTGGCGAGGTTACTCGGCCGCCTCGACCTCCGGGCGCGCGCGGCCCGAGCGCTCGCGCTTGACCAGCTCGGCCACAAGGAAGGCCAGCTCCAGCGCCTGCTCCGCGTTGAGGCGCGGGTCGCAGACCGTGTGGTAGCGGTCGTTGAGGTCCGCATCGGTCATGCCGCGCGCGCCGCCGGTGCATTCGGTGACGTTCTTGCCGGTCATCTCCAGATGCAGGCCGCCGGCATGGGTGCCCTCGGCCTGGTGGACGGCGAAGAAGTTCTTCACCTCGGTCATGATCAGGTCGAAGGGCCGCGTCTTGTAGCCGCTCGCCGCCTTGACCGTGTTGCCGTGCATCGGGTCGCAGGACCAGACGACATTGCGCCCTTCCCGCTTGGTGGCGCGCACCAGAGCCGGCAGGTTGTCGAAGACCTTGTCGGCGCCGAAGCGAGCGATCAGCGTCAGCCGGCCCGGCTGGTTTTGCGGGTCCAGCACCTCGATCAGCTTCAGCAAGCCGTCGACGGTCGTGGACGGCCCGCATTTCAGGCCGATCGGATTGCGGATGCCGCGGAAGAACTCGACATGGGCATGGTCGAGCTGGCGCGTGCGGTCGCCGATCCAGACCATATGGCCGGAGGTGTCGTAGTACTCACCCGTGGTCGAGTCTGTACGCGTCATCGCCTGCTCGTAGCCGAGCAGCAGCGCCTCATGGCTGGTGTAGAAATCCGTCGTGCGCATCTCGGGATGCGTCTCGGGATCGATGCCGATGGCGCGCATGAAGTCGAGCGACTCGGTGATGCGCTCGGCCACCTCGTTGTAGCGCGACGAAGCCGGCGCATCCTTGACGAAGCCGAGCATCCAGCGATGCGCATTGTCGAGATTGGCGTAGCCGCCGGTCGCGAAGGCGCGGATCAGGTTCAACGTCGCGGCCGACTGTCTATAGGCCTCGAGCTGGCGGCGCGGATCGGGGATGCGCGCTTCCGGCGTGAATTCGATGTCGTTGACGATATCGCCCTTGTAACTCGGCAACTCGACGCCGCCGATCGTCTCGGTTCCAGCCGAACGCGGCTTGGCGAACTGGCCGGCGATGCGCCCGACCTTCACCACCGGCGAGCCGCCGGCGAAGGTGAGCACCACCGCCATCTGCAGGAAGAGCCGGAAGAAATCGCGAATGTTGTCGGCGGAATGCTCGGCGAAGCTCTCCGCACAATCGCCACCCTGAAGGAGAAAGGCCTCTCCGGCCGCGACCTTGCCCAACGCCCGTTTGAGCTTGCGCGCCTCGCCTGCAAAAACGAGCGGCGGAAAGCCGGCGAGCTGCTGCTCAACCGCCTTCAAGGCTGCCTGATCCGGGTATTCCGGCATCTGCTGAACGGGCTTGGCCCTCCAGCTCTCGGGCGTCCAACGCTCGGACATTTGTCTTGCTCCTGCTTGCGATCGCGCGGCTGTTAACCTCATCTCAGCGCGAAGCGGGGCCTATACACCCATCATCGCGGGCTGACCACCATGGCGACGCCGCATGGTGCGGAAAGGCCTGGCATGGAAAGGCTTCGCGCGGACAAGGCCGCGGCGGCCTTTGCCCGGCCGGAGGCGAAACCGTGAATCATCGCAACGCGATGGCGCGCTCGGCTCACATCCTGAATCCGGCCATTGAGACGCAGATTCAAGTCGCTGAGATGGCGATTCAACGACATCGACGGTCGCTTCAACGGCTTCAGGCTTTGAATCATGCGGAACTGACAGCAAGAGATGGCGGCCTGCCGCTCACGCGACCTCGATATTGGTTCGGCTGAAATCGTCGCCCTTGAACAGCAACCGCGCCTTGAGATGCCGGGCTGTCGCGTAGGAGAAGCAATCGCCAAGATTGAGGATGCCGGGGCGGCCGCCGCCCATGCCGTAGCGCTCGGCCGCAGCCACAGCCCCCGCCGTGATCTCGATGTCGGGCGCGATCGGCGTCACCATCGTCAACTCACAGAAAATCATGACCAATTCGAAAGCACGGTCGCGGCTCACCCGGTGGAGACGCGCAACGGCAGAGGCAGCCTCCCAGAGCGTAACGGTGGAGGCATGCCGCAATCCAGGCCCACGCGGCCAAGTCTCCAGCCTCTGCGCGAGCGCCTCGCCGTCGCTTTCACGTCCCAGGATCGCGGCGATCGCCGAGGCATCGACAACGATCACGGCCGCTCTGACTCGCCGTTCAACTCGTCATAAAACGCGCGGTCGGCCACCAAACCCGTTTTACCGGCCTTTCTCAACTCTTCATGAATCGGAGCCAGCTTCTCCCAAAGCGTCTTTTCTGGAAGATCGCGTTCGGCTTTTTCCACCAGCGCCAGGCGGATGATCTCGGTCACGCCCGTGCCGTGGCGCCGTGCCAGGTCGCGCGCCAGCGTCTCGACGGCCTCGTTCTTGATGCTCAAGCCCATGGCAGCGTCTCCTTTCTAGAATTCGGCAGCGCCATTCTATAGTCCAAAACGGCCGTTGCGTCAGCAGGCCGATGTGGCGTCGCCTGGCCTGCGCCCCCAACCCTTCACCACCTATTGGCGCCTGCCTTGTGGTCCGGGCGATCGCATCCTGCTCTCACTCTCAGATGAGAGGCGGATTCAGATTTCAGACGGGATCATTTTGTGATTCCATCTGAAATCATCCGGCTCTAGCGTCCGCCCCAAGATAGAAAGAGAAACTGTCAGGGAAACGCAGATGGGCTTTCGGTGCTTCGCAATGGCGGGGGCATTTTTCGCCGCCACACTCTCCGCTGTTTTCGCAGAGGAGCCGCTGTCGCTGCGCGGCATGGGGTCGTTCCATGTCGGCGGCAAGCTGGTCGAGATTTCGGGCCGGCCGGTCAAGGAGGTGACGTTCACGCCCGGCGGCGTTCCCGCCAAGGTCGATCCCAACGGCACCTACCAGACCGGCCAGATGTATGTGCAGTATTTCCTGCCGCAGAACGAGCGTGGCGCGGCCCCTCTCCTGCTCTGGCATGGCGGCGGCATGACCGGCGTCAATTACGAGACGACGCCTGACGGGCGGCAGGGCTGGCTCGAGTTCTTCCTGCGCAAGGGCTGGGCCGTCTACAACTCCGACGCGGTCGAGCGCGGCCGTTCGGGCTGGGCGATGTATCCCGACGTCATTCCAGGCGAGCCCGTCTTCCTGACCACGGCGAACCCGTTCGAGCGCTTCCGCATCGGCGACGGCGCCGGCAGCTACAATGGCGATCCCGCCAAGCGGAAATATCTCACTGGGAGCCAGTTCCCGGCTGATGGCTACGACAATTTCGTCAAGCAGATCGTGCCGCGCTGGACCTCCACCGACCAGATGATCATCGATGCCTATATCGCCGAGGTCGACAAGGTCTGTCCCTGCGTGATCGCCTTCCACAGCCAGGCCGGGCAGTTCGGCTTCAAGGTGGCGCAGGCGCGCCCCGACAAGGTCAAGGCGCTGATCGCGGTCGAGCCGGCGGGCCTTGGCGACCCCGCCAAGGCCGATCTCCTCAAGAACATCCCGGTGCTGATGGTCTATGGCGATTATGTCGAGCAGGATGCGCGCTGGCCGGCGATCCGCAAGGCGGGAACCGATTTCGGCGACAAGATCAAGGCGGCCGGCGGCTCGGTCGACGTCGTCAATCTCCCAACCGTGGGCATCAAGGGAAACTCCCACATGATGATGCTCGACAAGAACAATCTGGAGGTCGCCCAACTGATCCAGGACTGGCTCGCCAGGAAGGGGCTGAGCAAATAGCGCGCGGCGGACGGCGGATGGCGCAGACGCGATTTGTTTCCAGCCGTCGCGGCTTCGCGTCAGCCGCGTTCAGCTTGGCCAAAGCACAGGCGCTTGCCCCGCCGGCCATACCGACCTATCTTTTCAACTAGTTTGAAAATCAGGTTGGAAACTCGCCATGGTCACGATTGGCGCTTTTGAGGCCAAGACTCATCTCTCAGCGCTGCTCGAACGGGTCGCCGCCGGCGAGGAGGTGGTCATCACCAAACATGGCAAACCGATCGCGCGGCTGACCGGCGCCGGCGATCTCGATCAATCGCGCCGCGACGTGGCCTTCGCCAAATTGAAGGCGCTGCGCGGCGACGCGACGCTGGGCGAGCTCTCCTGGAAGGATTTGCGCGACGAGGGGCGGCGGTGACGCTGGTCATCGACGCCTCGATCGCACTCGCATGGTGTTTCGAGGACGAGGCGTCCCCGGAGAGCGATGCGATCGCGGACCGGCTTGGCCAAAGCGGAGCGATCGTGCCCGGCCTGTTTGCGCTGGAAATCGGCAACATCCTGTTGCAGGCAGAGCGGAAGGGCCGCCTCAGCGCCGCCGCGGTCTCCGAGCGCCTGGAACTGCTCGGCCAATTGGCGCTGGTCACAGATATGGAGACGGCGGGCCGCGCCTGGCGCGAGACGCAGAATCTCGCTCGCGCACATCGCCTGACGACTTATGACGCAGCCTATCTGGAACTGGCGCTACGCATGGGCGCAACGCTGGCAACGCGCGACCGAGACCTGGCCGCCGCCGCCCGATCACTCGGCGTGCCCGTGCTGCCCTGACTCCTACCCTGCCCGCGCCGTCCGCATCGTCACGAGTTCTTCGGCTGCGCTGGGATGAAGCGCAATGGTGCGGTCGAAATCGGCCTTGGTCGCGCCCATCGTCACCGCAATGGCGACAGCCTGGATGATCTCGCCGGCGTCATGGCCGAGGATGTGGACGCCGAGCATCCTGTCCGTCTTCGCATCGACCACAAGCTTCATGTAGATGCGCTCCTGCCGCCCGGAGATCGTCGCCTTCATCGGCCGAAAAGCCGATTCGAAGACCCGCAATTCGTAGCCGGCCGCAAAGGCCTGGTTCTCGGTCAAGCCGACCGTGCCGATCTCCGGCGTGGTGAAGACCGCCGAAGCCACGAGGTTGTGGTCCATGTGCCAGGGCTTGCCGCCGAAGGTCGAGTCCGCGAAGGCGTGGCCCTCCCGGATCGCGACCGGGGTCAGGTTGACGCGGTTGGTGACGTCGCCGACGGCGTGGATCGAGGGCACGCTGGAGGCGGAGTTCTCGTCGACCATGATCTCGCCGAGGGGGCCGAGCTTGACGCCGGCCGTCTCCAGCCCGAGGCCGACCGTATTGGGCCGGCGGCCGGTCGCAACCAGCCCCACCTCGGCGTCGATCGGGCTGCCAGTGGAGCAATGGGCGCGGCGCACGCCATCCGGCAGCAATTCGACCCGGTCGATGGTGCAGCCCAGCCGCAGCGTGATGCCGGCATGCGCCAGCGCGTCGCGCAGCCGGGTGCGGATGTCCTCGTCGAAGCCGCGCAGGATGTTGTCGCCGCGATGCAGCAGCGTCACCGCGACGCCGAGCCGCGCGAACAGGCTGGCGAATTCGAGCGCGATATAGCCGCCACCGACGACCAGCATGCGCCTGGGCAGGCTCGGCAGATGGAAGATCTCGTTCGAGGAGATGCCGAGATCGCCACCTGGGATCGGCGGATCGAAGGCGGGATAGCCGCCAGTCGCGACCAGGATATGGCGGGCGCGGATGATCTCGCCGCTCTTCGTCAGGCGCAGGCTATGGGGCCCCTCGACCACGGCGCGCTCCTCCCGGATGGCGACCTTGGCGCCCTCCAGGCCCTTGCGGTAGAGGCCCGACAGCCGCGTGACCTCGCCCGCCACGGCATCACGCAAGGTCGGCCAGTCGAAGCTCGGCTTGGGAACGCTCCAGCCGAAGCCGGCGGCGTCCTCGAAATCATCAGCGAAGCGGCTGGCATAGACGAAGAGCTTCTTGGGCACACAGCCGCGAATGACGCAGGTCCCGCCGATGCGATCCTCCTCCGCGATCATCACCTTGGCGCCGTGACCAGACGCGATACGGGCGGCGCGCGTGCCGCCGGAGCCCGCCCCGATGACGAAGAGATCGACGTCGAATTCACTCATCGGCTTGTCTCCGCATCGTTCCGCTTGGCATCGTTTCGCCCAATGCTCATGAACCAGATCGCCGTTGCGCCAAGAGCCGCGATCCACCACCCCTGCCAGGCGCCATGGCCGACCGAGGCCACCCCCAGCGCCGCAGTGATCACCGCAAGACGCGGGGCAAGAGCCCGGGCCGGCATATGGCGAAGGCGTCCCAGAAATGCGAGCCCTGCAGCCGAGATCAGCAGGACGCCGATCAGGCCGGTCTCGACCCAGACCTGCAGGAAGGCGTTGTGGGGATGGCCGACATCGAGCAGCAGGCGGTGCGGCTCGGAGACCGCGGCCGCGGCCGGGTGGTTGCGCAAGGCGGCCGAGGTTCCGAAACCGAAGCCGGTCAACGGGCGCGCCCTGATCGCCTCGTCGAAGCTGAGCCAGATCTCGACGCGGTCGCGCGCATGGGCGCGGGCGAGCTGCTCATAGACGCCAGCCGGCAGGACGCGGTCGGCAAGCGGGCCGAGCACGGGCGCGACCGCCATCATGGCGACGAAGGCGAGCGCCACGCCGGCCAGCGCCAGGCGCGGCACGGCCAACGCAATGAGCCAGGTTGCTGCCATCAGCATCACCCCGAGCTTGGCCGCGCCGCTCTCGCCGGCCATGATCGCCGCAGTGACGAAAAACGCCACTAGTGCGGCAAGCGCCCGGCCGCCGCGCCCGGTTCCGGGGACAGTCCAAAGGCCGTGGACCGCCGGGGCCAGCAGGAGCAGGCAGGTCAGGAGCGGCCGATTGAAGATATAAAGCTGGCTCCGCAGCCCCAGGGCGTCACGCAAGCCCGGCCCGAGGCGCAATTCACCCAGGACCAGGATGCCGGTCAGTGCCAGCGACCAGCCCAGCGCCCGCCCGGCGCGCACGGGCGCCGTCTGCGGCCAGCACAGCGCGACGACGAAGCCAGACACCAGCGACAGAACCAGCTCGCCATACATGCCGAGCCCGGCGCGCGGGAGATGGCTCCACAGCAGCGTCACCAGGCCCCAAGCCAGGAAGCCGAGGAGCGCCAAGGCCAGGGGCCGCCCCAGCAGCGCGCGCGCCTGCGTCAGCCGGGTGGACAGCCGCCCGGCCAGGATCTCAGCGACAAGGACCGCCAGCGCCGCAAGCGAGAGAAGCAGCGGGGCGGAGCGATTGGCCGCCCACATCACCGGCGGGAGCATGATCAGAAGCGCGCTGGCGATGTTCAGGGCCAAAGCAGCCTGACGCGGCAGCGCGGGCTCTTCCGGCGCGGACTCTTGAGATGTCGCAGACAAGGTCGATCGGCTCATCGGCAAGCGATTACGCGATCATGGCTGGCCCGCCTAGAGCATCACGGTAGGAATTTGGGCCTCCGCCCATGCCGCGGCGGCAGGCCATTTCGTGGGGCTGCGCGCTCTGATTGATGACGAAGGATTATGCAATCACGTGCAATTGACGCTGGAAGCGTCAAAGTGTCACTGCGGATCGTTCAAGATAAAATCCGCGGGAAACCCGCGAGCGGAGGAAACCCATGCTGAGATCCATTCTGAAGCGCGGCGCCGTGACCGCCGTGGCGTTGGCTGGCCTGTCGACTGCCGCTTTCGCCCAGCTCGAACTGAAGATCATGGCACCCGCCGCGCCCGGCGGCGGCTGGGACGGAACTGCCCGCTCGATGCAGCAGGCGCTGACGGCCTCGGGCATCGCCAAGAGCGTGCAGGTCAACAACGTCAACGGCGCCGGCGGCACGATCGGGCTTGCCCAGTTCGTCAACGGCGCCAAGGGCGACGGCTCGCAACTGATGGTCAACGGCTTCGTCATGGTCGGTGCCATCCTGCTCAACAAGTCGCCGGTGAACCTGTCGCAGATCACGCCGATCGCGCGGATCACCGCCGAGGCCGAGGTCATCGTCGTGCCGACGGACTCGCCGATCAAGAACGCCAAGGACCTCGCCGACCGCGTCAAGGCCGATCCGGCCAAGGTGACCTGGGCCGGCGGCTCGGCCGGCGGCGTGGACCACATCATGGCGGCGCTCTTCGCCGGCGCCGTCGGCGCCGACGCGACCAAGGTCAACTACATCCCGTTCTCGGGCGGCGGCGAGGCACTGGCTGCGATGCTGGGCGGGCGCGTCACGGCCGGCATCTCCGGCTATGGCGAGTTCGAAGGGCAGATCAAGGCCGGCAAGCTGCGCGTGATCGGCGTCAGCTCCGGCTCGCGCCTGCCCAACGCTCCCGACGCACCGACGCTGAAAGAGGGCGGCGTCAATCTCGAAGTGCTGAACTGGCGCTCGGTGATGGCTCCTGCCGGCATCACGCCCGAGCAGCGCAAGGTTCTCTCGGACGCGATCGAGAAGATGGTCAAGACCAAGGAATGGGCCGAGATCCTCAAGGCGCGCGGCTGGGACGACGCCTATCTCGGCGGCGCCGCCTTCGAGACCTTCCTGAAGGACGAGGATACCCGCGTCACCAAGGTGCTCAAGGATGTCGGCCTGGTAAAGTAAGGCAGCCTGGTAAAGTTAGGCCTGGTAAAGTAGGGCCCATCTGCAAAACCACTTGACGAAGGGGCCGTGCAAGCGGCCCCTTTGTTTACGGATCAACGCCGGATCAACCGGCGAAGCAGCGAAGCAAGAACGCGCAAGGCAAGAGGGTTGGAATGAACCAGGATGTCACCACAAGCCGGGTCGATCGGCCTGCCCTCGTCGTCGCGGCCCTGCTGCTCATCGCCGCGGCGCTCGTGTTCTACGACGCCCGCTCGCAGACCATCGTCTCGACCTACGGCCTCGGCCCCACGGCCATGCCCTATCTGGTCAGCACCGTACTGGCCATTCTGGGCCTGTCGCATGTCGTCGTCGCCTTCCGCGAAGGCCTGCCCAAGCCGGAAGCGGTCGACCGCAACGCCATTCTCTGGCTGACCGGCGGGCTGATCGGCCTGATCGCCTGCATCGGGCTCGGCGGCGGCTTCATCATGGCGACCGCGATCGTGTTCTCCTGCACCGCCCGCTCCTTCGGACGTCAGGCGCTGGCGATCGATTTCGGCATCGGCGCCGTGCTGGGTCTGTCGATCTTCCTGCTGTTTTCGAAGCTGCTGCAGCTGACGCTGCCGTCCGGCCCCCTCGAAAACCTGTTCTGAGAGGCTAGGGACAATGGATACCTTCGCCTCACTGATGCACGGCTTCTCCGTCGCGCTCGAACCCTCCAAGCTGCTCTTCGCCCTGGTCGGCGTGTTTCTCGGCACCGCCGTCGGCGTGCTGCCGGGCATCGGGCCGGCCCTGACGGTCGCGCTGCTGCTGCCCGTCACCTTCAAGCTCGACCCCGCCGGCTCGATGATCATGTTCGCCGGCATCTATTACGGCGGCATGTATGGCGGCTCGACCACGGCGATCCTGATCAACGCACCGGGCGAAAGCGCCTCGCTTGCGACGGCGCTCGAAGGCTCGAAAATGGCCAAGGCCGGCCGCGGCGGGCCAGCGCTCGCGACCGCCGCGATCGGTTCCTTCGTCGCGGGCACGATCGCGACGCTCGGACTTGCCTTCCTCGCGCCCTGGCTCGTCGACATCGCGGTCAAGTTCGGGCCGTGGGATTATTTCGGCCTGATGATCCTGGCCTTCGTCACGGTGTCGGCAACATTCGGCGACTCGCCCTTGCGCGGGCTGACCAGCCTTGCGATCGGCGTGACGCTCGGGCTGATCGGCATCGATAAATTGACCGGCCAGGCGCGCCTGACCTTCGGAGTGCCCGAGCTGCTCGACGGGATCGAGGTGACGACGCTGGCGGTCGGGCTCTTCGCGGTCGGCGAGGCGCTCTATGTCGCCTCCAAGCGCTTCCGCGACCCCGAGGAGATCGTGCCGATCAAAGGCTCGCTCTGGATGACGAAGGAAGACTGGAAGCGCTCCTGGGCGCCCTGGCTGCGTGGCACCGCCTTCGGCTTCCCGATCGGCGCGCTGCCGGCGGGCGGCGCGGAAGTGCCGACCTTCCTGAGCTATTCGACCGAGCGGAAGCTCTGCAAATATCCCGGCGAATTCGGCAATGGCGCAATCGAGGGCGTGGCGGGGCCGGAGGCGGCCAACAACGCCTCGGCCGCGGGCACGCTCGTGCCGCTGCTGACGCTGGGCCTGCCGACCTCGGCGACAGCGGCGATCATGCTGGCGGGCTTCCAGCAATACGGCCTGAATCCGGGCCCTCTGCTCTTCGCCGAGCGGCCGGACTTGGTCTGGGGGCTGATCGCCTCGCTCTTCATCGCCAACACCATGCTGGTGATCATCAACCTGCCGCTGATCGGGCTCTGGGTCCGCCTGCTCGCGATCCCGCAGCCCTGGCTCTATGCCGGCATCCTCGTCTTCGCGGCGATGGGCACGCTCGCGGTCAAGGCCTCGGTGGTCGAGCTCTCGATGCTGTTCGTCTTCGGCTTCCTCGGCTTCCTGATGCGCCGCTACGACTATCCTGTCGCGCCAATGGTTGTCGGGCTGATCCTGGGTCCGATGGCGGAGGCGCAGCTCAGGCGCGCCCTGCAGATCAGCTTGGGCGACCCGATGATCCTGCTGGAAAACCCCGGCTCCGCCATCCTGCTGGGCCTGGCCTTCATCGGCCTGATCGCGCCCTTCGTGATGAGCGGGCTGAACAGGTTCAAGGCCTCGGAGGACTGACGGCGCGCGTCGCGGCTTGCCTACGAACCACAGCGCCATCCTGGGCGCCCGCAGGGCGTCCCGGATCCAACGAATGGCGTCATTCTCGGGCTTGCGCCCCAAGAATCTCATGACCAGAGTGCTCTGGTTTACGAGATGGTCGAGTCAAGCCCGACCATGACGCGCTTCTGATCCCGGCGCTCCGCGGAGTTTACCTTGGGCCGATCGAAGATCGCACCCGGGAGCTTCGGCCAGGATGACAGCGCTGTTCCAGCCTGCGCGAGGACGACGCCGAGGCTGACAAAAAAGAAACCCGCCCGCGGTCTCCGCAGGCGGGTTTCTCGATTCTCGGATGGCTTGCGCCCGAGCTTACATCTGGTGGCCGCGCTTGCGCATTTCCTGGGTGAAGCGGTCGAACAGGAAGTTGCTGGTGTTGATGCTCCAGGGCTCGAGCACCACGTAGATCTCGTCGATCGCCTTGGTGCGCGCCGCGTTGTAGCGCTGGCCGACCGGTGACTTGAAGAAGGCAACGACCTCCTTGAGATCGGCTTCGTTGATCTTCCGGGCAAAAATCTCCGACGCCGTGACCATGATCTCGGCCCGCTTGGCGTCCGCCTCCGGTTTCAGCGCGTCGATGACCGCGTCCATGTCTTTCTTGAGCTCGGGGCGGGTCGTGCCGACGAGCTGCTTCGTGCGCTCGCTGAACTCGGTATAGATCGACTCCAGCGACGACGAGATGCCGGTGAGCTCGGCGGCTTCACGCGCCAGCTGAAGATGGCTGGGCGTGATAGCCGGAGCCGCCGTCTGGGCGAAAGCCGGCGCCGACAGGATTAGGGCGAGCCCAAGAGCCGCGCTGGCGAGAGAGTGACGGATCATGCAGTGGTCCTTCATCATGCGGCCGGACAACGGCCCGGTGCGCCGTCGGCCGCGGCGGGCCGTTTCGGTTTCGGGGCGATCCTTAGCGTGGTTTGCACCGATTGGGAATCACCCGGTCGCACCAAGCAGGCGCAAGCCGTCGGCCCCCGCCAGGATGGCGCCCGTCGCCAGGCCGATGAAGAGCCCGTGCTCGACGACGCCGGGAACCTGACTGAGCGCGAGCGCCAAAGCCTCGGGCTGAGCGATCTCGCCCAGATGAGCGTCCAGGATGGAGTTGCCGTTGTCGGTGACAACGGTCGCGCCATCGGGCCGCTTACGCAGCACGAGTTCTCCGGCAGAGCCGCTGGCGGCGATGGCCGCGGCCACGGCCCGGCGCGTCGCCGCCAGCCCGAAGGGCACGACTTCGATCGGCAGCGGAAAGCGCCCGAGCTTTGCGACGAGCTTGCTGTCGTCGGCGATGACGATCATCCGCGCTGACGCGGCCGCGACGATCTTCTCGCGCAGATGGGCCGCGCCGCCGCCCTTGATCAGGCGCAATTGCGGATCGATCTCATCGGCCCCGTCGACCGTGAGATCGAGCTCCGGCGTCTCGTCCAGCGTCGACATCCTGATGCCGAGCGCAAGCGCCTGCGCCTGCGTTGCCTCAGAGGTCGCGACGCAGATCACCTCGAGCCCCGCAGCGACGCGCTGGCCGAGCAGATCGACGAAATGCTTCGCGGTCGAGCCCGTGCCCAGACCGAGCCGCATGCCGGGGCGCACGAGCTCGAGCGCCCGCGCCGCCGCCAGCTTCTTCAGGTCATCGGCAGTCAAACGCCCAGCCCGCCCATCAGCATGTATTTGATCTCGACGAACTCATCCATGCCATGCAGCGAGCCCTCGCGGCCGAGCCCGGATTCCTTGACGCCGCCGAAGGGGGCGACCTCGGTGCCGAGCATGGCCGAGTTGATGCCGACCATGCCGTATTCCAGTTCCTCGGCGACGCGGAAGGCGCGGCCGAGATCCTTGGAGTAGAAATACGCCGCCAGGCCGAAGGGCGTGTCGTTGGCCATGGTCACGACCTCGTCCTCGGTCTTGAAGCGATAGACCGGGGCGACCGGGCCGAACGTCTCCTCATTGGTCACCAGCATCTTGGTGGTGACGCCCGAAAGCACGGTCGGCTCGTAGAAGGTGCGGCCGAGCGCATGGCGCTTGCCGCCGACGACGACCTTGGCGCCATGGGCGACGGCGTCGGCGACATGGCGCTCGACCTTCTCGACCGCGCGCTCATTGATCAGCGGCCCCTGCACGACGCCGACCTCGACACCGTTGCCGACCTTCATCTTGGCGACCTCGCCGGCGAATTTCGCGACGAACTCGTCATGGACACCGTCCTGGACGAAGAGGCGGTTGGTGCAGACGCAGGTCTGGCCCATGTTGCGGTACTTGGCGGCGATGGCGCCCTGCACGGCGGCGTCGATATCGGCGTCGTCGAAGACGATGAAGGGCGCGTTGCCGCCCAGTTCCAGCCCGACCTTCTTCACCGTCGAGGCGGCCTGCTGCATCAGGAGCTTGCCGACAGGCGTCGAACCGGTGAAGCCGATGAAGCGCACGGCCGGGTGCGAGGTCATGACGCCGCCGATCTCCTTGGCATCGCCGGTGACGATGTTGAGGACGCCGGCGGGAATGCCGGCACGCTGCGCAAGTTCCGCCAAGGCGAGCGCGGTCAGCGGCGTATCGGGCGCGGGCTTGACCACGAAGGTGCAGCCGGCGGCGAGGCCGGGCGAGCATTTGCGCGTGATCATCGCGGCCGGGAAGTTCCAGGGCGTGATCGCGGCGCAGACGCCGACGGGCTGCTTCTGGATGATGATGCGCGAATTCGGGAAGGGCGAGGGAATGGTCTCGCCATAGATGCGCTTGGCTTCCTCCGCATAGAACTCGACGAAGGAGGCGGCATAGGCGACCTCGCCGCGGGCTTCCGTGATCGGCTTGCCCTGCTCGGCGGTCATGATCTGGGCGAGGTCTTCCTGGTTCGCCATGATCAGCTCGAACCATTTGCGCAGGATGACGGAGCGCTCCTTGGCGGTCTTCTTCGCCCAGGGCTTGAAGGCGCGCGAGGCGGCCTCGACGGCAGCCGTCGTCTCAGCTGCGCCGAAGCGCGGCACCTTGGCCAGCACCACGCCCGTCGCCGGGTTGTCGACCGCATCGACGCCCTCGCCGATCCAGGCGCCATCGACATAGCACTGCGACTTCAGGAGCGTCGGATCGTTGAGCTTGAGCATGACAAATCTCGAGGGAAAATCACGGGAGCCGTTCGTTTAGCATAGCGCGACAGCACATGCCGACGGCCAATGCCGCATGCCGCCGATATCATCGGCTCAATACAGGCCGGCAAATAGCGGGTTATTTCGCCCGGGCGGGATATTCCGCCCGGGGCAGGTTATTTCGCCTGGGGCGTGCAGACCACCTTGTCGTCGAAGACGTAGCAGATGCTCATCTCGCCGGTGCGGATGTTGACGCGGAAGATGCCGCCCTCGCGCTCGTGCCGCGACGGCACGAGCTGGTAGTCGCTGGGCGCCTGCGGCCCGGCCCCCTCGCCCGCCGCAAAGCAGATCGTCATGCCGACGCCGCCTTCCTTGAGCTGGAACTGGCAGGCCCCGACCTCGCCTGTCGCCTTGTCGACACGGTAGACACGGTTGAGATCGGTCTGCGGCGCCGGCGCGAATTCGAAGGGTGCAGCCAGTGCCGGTCCGACCGCCGCAATGCACAGGCCAGAGACCACCACGAGGCGCACCAGCTTTTCCAGGGAGTTCGACACCGCAGCATTCCTTCCAGCGAATCGGCGAGACGATATCACCATCGATGAAGCTTTTGCCGACAGAGCGGCATCAGTGCGGCGTCACAGCCTTTCCGAAGCAGCCTTAAGCGGGCTAAGAGGCTTTATATGGCCCCCGCGCCCCCGCCCGGAGAGGCTTGCCCATGAGAGAGCCTCGCCCATGAGAGAGACCCGCCCATGAGTCTGCCCGCCATCGTCGTGTTCGATCTCGACGGCACGCTCGCCGAGACCGCGCCCGACATCATGCGCACGCTCAACCTCATCCTGATAAGAGAGGGCCTGGCGGCATTGCCGCTGGAACGCGCCCGCGAACTGGTCGGCGCCGGGGCCCGGGCATTGATCGAACGCGGCTTCCGCGTCTCCGGCCGCCCGCTCGATGAGGCGACGCTGGAGCGGCTGTTCGAGGACTTCCTGCTGATCTATGCGCAGGACACGGCCTCCAACAGCCATCTCTTCGACGGCGTGCTGGAGGCGATGGATGCCCTTGCCGCTGAGGGCTATGCGCTCGCGGTCTGCACCAACAAGCCGATCCTGCATACGCGGTTGATTCTCGACCATTTCGGCATCACCGGCCGCTTCGCGGCCATCGCCGGGCGCGACAGCTTTCCCTTCCACAAGCCCGATCCGCGCCATCTGACCCTGACGATCGAAGCTGCCAAGGCCGATCCGGAGCGGGCCGTGATGATCGGCGATTCGCGCACCGACATCGCCACGGCGAAAGCCGCCGGCATTCCCTGCATCTGCGTGCCCTTCGGCTATACCGACGTCGCCATCGAGACGCTGGAGCCCGATCTCGTGATCCAGCATTTCGATGCCCTGCCCGACGCCGTGCGCCAGGTCTTCGGCCAGCAAGCGCTTGGTCGCGTGCCCATGCATTCCTGACGCCAAGGGTGCACGACGCCCAGGATGCATGACGCCAAGGATGCATGAGGCCATACATTCTTGACGGCACTCATTCTTGACGCCACGGCGCGCGCCGACTAGGAGAGGCGCCGGTGCGGGCGACTAGCTCAGCGGTAGAGCACTCCCTTCACACGGGAGTGGTCACAGGTTCGATCCCTGTGTCGCCCACCATTTTCCTTCAATCATTACGGATCACGCCCCGGGCCGCCGCCCAGGCGTCACCAGTGATGGTTCGTGACCGGCGCGATGGCCCAACCGCGCAGGCGCCGGGCCATGGCCATTGCCAGGCGGATCGCCAGCCGTCCCGACAGATGCCCAACAGGCGCGCAGGAGGTAGGGTCGCCGCTCCCAAGGAGATTCGCCTGTGCCTATGCCTGCCCCGTCATTCACCTGGTCCGATCTCGCCGGCCGCGAGGTTTCGACATCCTCCGAGGAATGGCGGCTCGAATGCGAGGTCGCATATCTGCTCAGCCTGCCGCTCCCGAAGCGCAACGCGATGCTGGACGGCGTGACCGGGTCGACCGATCGCGATGCGCGCGGCATCAAGGGCGTTCGTGGAGAGGCGGCGGTCGCAGCGCTGCGGGCGCAGATCCAGCGGTTGAGCGAGATCCGGAAGCGCGGCTGAACGAAAAACCCCCGCCTCGCCGAAGCGAAGCCGGGCATGCGAACAGAGGTCCGGAGTAATTTCCGTTTCCATTGGATCGTTCAATTGCACCAGCTTTGTGTTTTAACGCGTTTTCTTCACGCGAGCGGGGGGCACTTCGCCTGAAAGCGCCGAGAGCCGGATGATGTCAGATGGAATCACGCAGTGATCCCATTTGACATCTGAATCCGTCTCTCATCCAAGAGTGAGAGCCGGATCAATGCGAAAAACCGGTTCTCACTTGCTCGCACCCTGCTCTACGCGCCGCTGGTCTGCGAAGCGCGCAGCCCGAACTGGTGCAGGACGTTTTTCTTGAGGTCATCGTCATCGAGCGCCAATGGCGCAAGGCTTGCGACGATATAGGCAAGCCTTGTGCGCTCGCCACCGCGCTCCGGCTCAGGGATTGCATCCTTGAGCTCGTTCCATGCGGCTTCCATCACTGCACAGGCTCGGGCCAGGTCGAATGGGTCTCTCAACGACGAAAAGGGCATTCTCTTTCCCCCGGATTGACAAAGACGAGGGAAAATTTAGGAGCCGCTACGCGTGCCGCAAGTCCTTGCCGCAACGAGAAAGTACCTTGTCGCAAGGAAAAAGGGCCGCCGATCCCGAGGGAAGGACGGCCCAATTGGCGAGGGTTATCGGATGAGCGCGGGAACCGCGTCGCTGCGAAGCCGGAACAGGCTGATCTGGCTTCGCAGGAACCTGACCTCGGCCGGCCCTCTGATCGCCGTGATGCTGCGATGGCTTGCCCTTCGCCCGAAACCGGTCAGGATATCTTCCAGACCATCAGGCGAAAGCGAGCAGAGAAATTCCACTTCACGCTCATGGCGAAATTCCTCGGACATGTTCGAGATGAGTTCACCGGTCAAAACAGATCTGACCGGCGCTGAGCCTGCGGGAATAAGGCGAGTTCTATTGGAAAACATGAGGAACCTCTTGGGGAGCAACCTTTCCAGGCCGATTACGTTCCACCGAATTCGAAATCGGGCTCCACGGACGTAAAACCCGCCCCCGCACGCTCTCGAGCCAAGCGCCCCCGGCGATCTGCACTCAAGGCCCGCCATTCCGATCAGGGCGGCGCGGGCCTTCGCGCCGCCAGTTCGCGCAGCAGCTTTTCCAGCGCCCGCATCCGCTCGTCCTGCGAGCGGATGCGCTCCTCATGCCGGGCCATCACAGCGTCGAAACTCTGCGCCTGATCGATGAAGCGGCTGCTCATGGCCGCGCTCTGCTCGACCAGGCCAAGCTTGACCCGATCGGCAGCCATGTCGCGCTGCGCCTGCTGCTGGGCCGTGTTCAGGGCGGTGATGGCATCGCCCTGCCCCCGCACCGAGAGCGTCACCTGCGCAAGCTGAGAGGCGAGATCGAGCCGCACCGTGGCGATCTGCCCGTTGACGAGAAAAATCAGGCCCCCGAACAGGACCGAGGTCACCACCACCGCGGTGCCGATCATGCCGACGATCTGCGGCATGGTCAGGCGGGCGGATTTGTGCGCGGCGCGGTCTTCTTCAGCTTTTTCCGACCATTCCCTTCGGAAGCTCTTCAGATCCTGCCCGAGGTTCTCAAGGTTCGCGCCGAGCAGCTGGATATCCGTCTCGACCTTGCCCCACCTCCCCGATCCATCGCTATACGGAGCACGCAGCCGTAAGCGATGCTTCATTGTCAGGGGCGGGCTCTTCGTGGCGACCGCGTGAGGCGCGATGATCGCCAGCGTCGTTATGATGTCGGTTCGCCGTTTTTTTTGAAGCGAGGAGTGCGCGGCGATCCGCGACGCCCATCCCTGAGAGCAAATTGGAACGCTTCCACCATTAGAGGTGACGTCATTATAATCGGTAACCTTCCGGAAGCAGCCCGAAACTGGCGGGAAGAAAGATCGTCGGCTAAAACCTTTTTAGGATCGTGCCCCAAACATTACAGAGACGGGGGTGCGGATCGCGAAGAGGTGAGGTTGGTGAACGGTTTTCAATTTGACATCCCTACATATCGATCCGCTCCGATACCCTGGATGCGTGAGGTCGCCGCAGGTAAAAAATTAACAATAATTGGGCGTGCTGCCCACGAACTCAGTCAAGCAATAGCTGGCTGCGCTGCTGATATCGCAGTAAAATCTTGGGCGTCAGAAGACCTCTTTGAAGCACTCAGGAGGAGCCCGCTTGCCTCGCGCGACGCGACGGTATTGGTTTGCACAGACCCTGACCTCACAGATCAACTTTGCTCGCACACGGACGCCTTATCCGGCATAGCCTTGCGTTTCTCGGAATTGATCGTGCCGAGCTTGGCGCCAGACTTAGAGCCTCATTTATGCTGGGATCCAAATTTTTCATTTCTCGAGCGCTCCGACACTTCAACTTGGTCTTGGATCGACGCGAGTAGCGCCTCAGCCGACATAACCGTCCGGCAACCCAGTCCGCTATCTTCGTGGACTCAGGCACTTCTCGGCATTGTGTCTGCGGGCGAACTGCCGCGACAAGTGAGGTTATCCTGCGGACCTGTCGATGTTACCATCGCAGTGAGCCAGGGAATGACAGAAGTCATATTGCCCGTCCATTTCAGCGGACCGATTGCTACGATTTCTATCGTTTCCGAAGCCCCTATTTTTGCGAGCGACGATAGAGTTCTTAGTGTAGCAATCTCGGATTTTGAACTTGTTTCCATGGACCGGCGCGTACTGATCTCGAAAATAGAAGCATATGCATCCCTAGACACTTCGCGACCAACCGACATTCGTGCGATCAGAGAGCGCCTTCACTGTGCCGGATATTTCTCCGTCTCGGGCGTCCGAGCGTCATCGAATGGCATCAGCACGGCGCGCTCGATTGGAATCACCAACGCGAGCCCAATCCAAACAAGCCTCGGGATTCCGACCGCACCCATTTTACACAGATCGAACCTAAAGCTTCAGGAAGAATGGCAGCAACTGCCGGGTTCCGTGACATGGTTGCATGCCTCTAATTGAATTTACCGCCAATAACTCCACATTTAGAGCATATGGAAAATGAAAAGAATTGTATTTCTAGGGCAAGGTGTTGAATATGTTTTTAGCGACCTCGCCAAACAGACTATAGCATCCGGCTTCGATGTAACAGAGATCGATATGCTCAATAGTCGCTGGCTTGATGCCATGAATGCCGTCGAACGTGAAAATTTCATTCTCGTAACCAGCCACCACCCCTACCTCGGCGCAGAAGATTATATCAAATTTCATAGAATACCAGCACCCGTAATTTCCATTCCAGAATTTATTCAGACTTACAGACCATCCAAATCATATTACGTCCCCCACGATCTAGTTTATCCCTACAAGGACGACGAGATTCCGGCCCTTAAATACTTTGACGCCCTTCTTATGCCGAACGACCGCTTCTGGTACCTCAATCGTTTCGTGCCCGTCATCTCCATAGGCTGGATCAAACTTAAACCTGCGATGGAGCGCGGCACACCGCGCTATCCGATCGCGCTCATTCCCAGCGAAATCCCTCGTTTACTGCGGTTGCCACCGAATGAAATCGCTTCCCTTCTTGGTCCCATTCTGGATCGCAGGCCGATTGTCTTGCTACCCAAATTTGGAGAAATCGAAAGGCTCGCCAATTTCGCCAGGAGTCGCGGATCCGAGGTTGCTCCTTGGGGGACCAGCACTCCGTCTGTCATCTCAAATGCCCAGTTCGTCATCACAAACGGGATGTCCTCAATCATCGCTGAAGCGGTGGTGCACGGAAAGCCCGTTGTCTGCTTGGCGGATGGAGTTTTCTCCCTAGAGGAGCAGAAAGAGCGCCTGGGAGACCTACCAGGAGTTTTCTTTGGCGACGCTGAGGCGGGCCTGGCATGGGTCGACAGCCTTGCGTCGAATCCGGCTCTCTACAAAGGAGTCAGCCCGGGAACTGACGTCACACCTTTTGACACGGCGCGCTTCATGGAAATCCTGTCCGGACAGCTAGGCGGAGCATAAGCGACAATGTATCGCCCAACGTCAGCATCGCCGACCGAGCTAGAAGACACGCTATCCGTTCGGGCTAATATTGTCGCGAATTCGTTCAAATATAATGAAGCCACACCCCGCAGTCGCTAGCGCAACAGCAAATGCGTAAGAGGGGTTTCCATACGTTTCAACAGATGACCCAAAGAAACCAGACCTGAATGTTTCGAACGAATGAACGAAAGAGACATATGATAGATACTCACGCGCCGAACTTGGTAGCCAAGAAAGCATAAAAAAGCACCCCGAGAATGGGAGCATAAAATATTGCAACGGGGGCATTATCTTCTCGGTGATCTCCGTCGCTTCGCTTGCCGCAGCGATTAGAAAGCCTCCGCCGAACCCAAGGGCCCCCATAATGAGCCAACCTTCTAGGACAGTGCCAAAATCTTGAATATCCGGCAAAAGCCCTACGGTATTCAAGGAAAAATAAACGATAATCGCAGCAGAAGTTACCGATATAAACTCTATATACAGTCGAGACAACAGGGCATCTAAAAGCGATATACCTCGAAACTGAATAAAAAACTTACTGAAGCGCAACCAATGCACCATCGAATTAGTCATATGCCGCCATAATGTCAGCGGCATATATCCGGTGTAGACGAGAGCCGTAACCTGAAGACCATGCTCGTGGCCGCCTTTTGTAATCGACCAAATGCCCATCACGCCAACGCACAGCAGCATCGGCTCGACGACTGTCCATAAGAACCCGAGGTTGTCGCGACCGTATCGCATAAGAATATGGCGAACAATAAGCGCGTCGTAGACCCTCGCTTTGATAGCGAGCCCTTCGCGAAAATTATTAGGTTCGAGCACTTTTGAGCCCTAAAATTCCGACCTGCGAGCAGCGATCCCGATTCTTGCCAAGACCGGTCCAGCGATGGCGCCATCCGTAGCACGTACACCGATAAAACAGCTAGAGACGCACCGCGCAGAGCGGCGGGGATTGAGCGCGCTCCTTACCTTCTTCCAGACTAAGTCGCTCGCGCGGATTAGGTGTTTGATGTCGGTCTCCCGCACCCTGCATCGCGTCGCATGGAGAGGCATGACAACCGCTGGGCGGCCCTGCCTCAACCGCAAATTGACGCGAACCGAATATGTGGTAGATGCCAAACAGCGAAAGGCACCGGCCCAGCAATTGCTAGAATTTTTTTGGCAACCGTGCTCTTTTGGAATGATAACTGCGCTACGCCGATGAATGTGGGGGCTGCCTGTGCTTGAGAACTACGCTAAAGACGAGAACGGCGTCATCTATCAGATTCAACGAGAGCCATACGTCTATGATATCAATTATACAGCGAATTCGTATGGCACAGCAGACCGGAACCACCGCCACGCGGAAATGTCTCATCTTCGGTTCGGGTATGTCTGCGGATCGATCGGGCGAATTCCGAAATCGATACTTGATGTTGGCTACGGAAGCGGGGATTTCCTCAAAGTAGCCAAGCTAATGGTCCCTGAAGCATACGGCAACGACATCCCGCCGGCGTACCCTCTTGATGGGATCGAAATTATTGAAGACATCTACTCTAGAGAGTTTGATGTCGTAACGTTCTTTGACTGCCTTGAACACTTTGAAGACCCGTACCAAATCCGTTCGCTACAGACAAATTTTGTTTGCGTTACGATGCCTTGGTGCCACCATCATTCGGTCGAGTGGTTCTCTAACTGGAAACATCGCAAACCAAATGAACACCTGTGGCATTTCAACAAAGAATCACTCGCCGCCTTCTTCGATTCGATCGGTTTCGACACGGTGAATATCTGCAATATCGAAGACACAATCCGAAAATCTCAGGAGAACGATCCGAACATCATCGCGGGCACCTTCCGTAAGCGCAGCTGAGATAGCAACGACATGAATATTCGATCGCTATTGGATATACGCCGAAAGCGCGCCGTACGCAGCAATACGAGCAACGAAAAATCTTTCGATGATCTAGTTCGAGAGGCTAATCAGTTCCGTGACGGAAACCAGCCGGCTGCGGCGTTGCCGCTCTATCAGCAGGCCGCGCAGCTTCGCCCCGATCAGCGCTATTTGTTGATGCAGATCGGCAACATGGCGAAGGACTCCGGACAACTAGATTTAGCCAAAAACATCTATGAATCTGAGCTTGGCCGTCTTCTGAATGCAGAAAAAAGTGACGTTCAAGGGCAAGACCATCAAACAGAGCTTTATGACGTCAATGTACAGCTTGGTCATCTGAGCAAGCTCCGCAAGAGCCCGGCGGAGGCGCTCGAATATTTTCAAAGCGCGGCGCGTATCAATGACAATCCCGAATTGCTTCACGAGATTCGCCACATAATCGCGACTCATGATCAGTATTACGATACTCCGCAGGTTGCGAAATTTCCGGAAGACAAGTCGGAATTGGAAAGAAACCATGTGCTTGTGACAGCACCGTCTATTTCGAAAGCTAGAGTTCGAATCGCCCTTTCCGATTTCAACGCGGACACAGACGGAATTTACCAACCAAATAACGCTTCCGTTCAGTGTAGTTGCTGGTCACGATCTTACAGAAAATCTCGGAATAACTATTTCATCTGCAACAGTTGCGGAACGAATTTCCGAAGGTCCGTGACTTATGTGAATGAGAACAGCGTCAGCGCGGATGTTTCCGAACTGCGAGCACAACTATCCGAACAGCAGTTCAGAGAGCTCATCGAGCATCTTGGGCTCGATTCTAAGGTAGCCGCCGGCTCCATCGCAGGGATCAATCTTGATGTCGGCGACCGGGCAGAAGCGAGCGCAATCCTAAGCATAAACATCCGAAGCGATGGGGTTCAGAATCGTGGCCAGGCGCGCTGTCAGTTTGATATCATTATCATCCCCAATCTTTCTCAAGGTCTGACTGATGTCAGGCGCATGATCGATGACTGTCTGCGGTTGTTACGTCCAGGCGGTTATCTCGTTTTTGGCGCGGAAATCATCGACGACGCGAAAGCGGCGGCCGAGCCAGCAGACGTGCCTTCGCTCGTCTCAACCGAGAACAACACGTTGTTTCGCTTCTCTACCAGCGCACTACGCCAGTTGCTCACCAAGCCATTGGTCGAGGAGGTCCAGCTTCGCGGCAACAAGTTTGATGTAGCCTGGTACAGGGTACGAAAGAAGCCGGTTTTCAGCATGGGAGTGATGTCGGGCATTGGAGACGCTGCTTGGTCCTTTCTCTTTGCTGAGGGGGTCGTCAGAAAGTATGGCGCTGAGCACGTTCAGCTGCACATCCATCATTCTGGCGACGTTCGCGCAAAGCGCAGCAACAACATGCTCGCCAGATTTAAGTTTGTCGACGAGATCGTCGGCTCTAAGTTCGATATCCATGCCCATCCGACCATGGATGAGCGGAGTGGGCATATCAATTACATCCCAGGCGGCCCCGTCTCACTCGATAGTCTGGATGAGTTTGACTATCGCCTAGTGTTCAATACCTTCTTGGAACGCGGCTGGACGCTGGACGCCGTCGCAGACATGTTCAATTTAGGCCCGAGAGACATTAATTTCAATTTTTTTGACCAGTACGAGGAACTTGACGCTGACTTAAAAGGATATCGCCGCGCCGCGCACTACGTTGGTCAAGATTATGTGATATTTCATTTTGGCGCGCGCAACACGAACCAGACCGGAGGACTAAACGCAGGCGAAATCTGGAAACCAGAAGATTGGATTGAACTGGGCAGGAAGATAAACGCCAAATACAACACCTCAATTATTGTAATTGGCGCCCCCTATGATCTGGACTACGCCAACGAAATCTTGGGCCGAACCTCCGACAATTTTTATCTCAATGTTATCGGTCAGATGGATATAACAGAGACGCTGGCTCTGATCCGGCGCGCCAAATTCGTCATATCTTTCCCGTCAGGTGTTGGAATTGTTGGTCCCTATCTGAACGTTCCAACTTGCATTTTTTGGCGCCCCAAGGATAACCCGTATCATCCCCTCCACCCCCGCTCCGGCTTTGAAGAGGAATTCTCTATTAATTGGGTTCCTCCAGGCAAGCTGTCGTCTGGCTTGTATTATCCAGCTTGGTACGGTCGAGACACCCCGGATAGCATTTTCGACCACATTGAGCGTACAGGTTGGTGGCATACGAAAGGCTAAGCGGGCTAAAAGCCGCTCTCTTTCATAGAGGTGCGCATGAGCAAGATTGTCTTTGAGCATGCCAAATGGATGCCTTCGCAAGGGTCAGTGCCCGGCGCTTCAACGGCGCACGGCATCAAGCATACGGTGGAGGTCGAGGATCCACTGACGCAGCCCAAATTGGCGCAGGCTGAACTCCAGTTTCTATTCTGGTTTCAGGCGAACAACCCTGGCTGCGAGCTTTTGGAGTGGGCAGCCAAGGACGCAGCCACGGGAACGGTATTCTCGCAGTACCGAAGCCATGTCCGTGCGATCACAGAACGAGTGGAAATTCAAAAGAACCTCGTTCGACAGCACGATGAGTTGATCGATCGAGATAGCCGCCTCACGCGCCTCAAGCTCTTGGACTAACCGGCTCTAGCGCTGGATACGCTATGAAACAATTGATGGGCTTTATCCTAGCTCTGGCGCTTTTAATCATCGGTTTCTCGGGCATAAGGAGCAAATCGCGGAGCGAGGGTGTGTTGACGCGAGGAATGCTGAACTGCGGTGCATTCGTGCTATCTCTGTCGTTGTTCTCAATTTGGCTAAGGCTGCTTGAGCCTTTGCTTATCCCTACGATAGTTCTGGGCAGCGGATTCCTGATCTACTTTTACGTGCTCCACCGCAGTTGAACTGAAAAAAGCCCCGCCCGTCCCGAAAGACAAGCGTGCAGAGTGGTTGTCAGGGCATAAACCGAAGGCTCAGGAGCCCTCTATGCTGCAGGTGCAGGCTCTATCGGGGCCATGGGATGAAGGCCCCGAGCTTCGACGCGATAAAGCCGCCAACACCGGCCATCAGCACGATGATCCAACGGACCCCTCGCGCCTGCATCAGAATGTCATGCATGGCGGCGACCTTGTCGGCCATGTCGTCTACCTGTTCCGTCAGATGCTTGACATCGCGCTCCAAGGCGATGACCCGGTCTCTGGTATCCGTCATGTCAGTCACGGCCGGCTCCAGCACCCGGCTGCTGCGCCGCGTTCAAAATGGATATCGATGCGGCGAGTATCGGCGGGCGTGGCGCCCTGCACCGACATCAGGCTGTCGGTGATCACGCCGCAGGGCCTATCGACTGGCCCCGTCGGCTGGCAGGCAGAGGCCGCGAGCGCGGTCCCAAGCGCCAGTGCAATTCTCAACCGTGCGGCTCGCATCATCGGCGCGCTTCCTTGCCTTGTCGTTGGAGAGTTGGATTGCGGAACGGGCGGCCTCGCCGCCAGCCTCGAAACGGTTCCAGCCATAGAGGCCGATGCCAAGCGCGAGCGCAGCCACGGCCCAGGCCTGCCACGGCACGTGCCGCAGCGCCGCGAGCGCCGCCGTCACGCCCGCACCGCGAGATCGAGTGCATCAGCCCGGGCCGCCGCCCGGCGCTGGGCGAGGAAGCGATAGCCGAGCCCGCCGATCGTGATGACAGCGCCGGTGACGACGAACGCGGCGACGATGTTGCCGATGATCATGCTGTTGCCGGCAAGGGGCGCGAGCACATCCTGCGCCTGCTGCAGCACGCCGCCGAGGCCACCTGCAGCCACGCCGCCGCCGATCGCGGCATCCCCGCCCGCCATGGCCGGCAGCGGCCGGGCCTGGTCGAGCGTCGCCTTGACGTTGCCGCCGATCGCCGGAACCGCCTCCGCACGGAAGGATGGCTGTGGATCTTTGCCCGAAGCCCAGGCCTGGCCGAGAGAGCGCACTCCAGTGACGCGCCCCATCCAGCCCTTGCCGAAATCGGGCCAGGTCCGCAGCGCCTTCAAGAAGGCCATGCGGCGCGCGCAGGTAGCGGCGATCAGCGCATCATGATCGGGATGCGCCGCCACGGCCGCCAACGTCGCCTCGCCAAGATCGCCATCGACCTTCACGCCGCCAAGCGCGCGCTGCAGCCACTTCACACTCTGCGTCGGCCCAGAATTCACCGCACCATCGAACACGACATAGTCGACGCCGGGCGGCAGATCGTCACCGCGCACGGCATCCCAATATTGCGCGCGATAGATCTCGTCGCGCTCGACCGGCTCCATCAGGTAGACATCGCGCTTCAGCCGGCCCTTGCGGGCGCGATAGCCGTCATAGACGCGCTGGATCACGCCCTGATTGGTCCGCCCGCCCGGATCCCTAGGGTGGTTTGCCTTACCGCCCTCATGGACGAGAACAGCCTTCAACGCCTTGGAGAAATTCTGCGCCGTCATAACCGATGCTCCAGACATGAAAAAGCCGCCCGGAGGCGGCGGACATATGTTGGCGATGTTGAGCGCGCTAGGCGCCGATCAAGCCGTGGGTGAAGAGCGCGGCGTCAAGCGACCGCAGACGCGCCTCCAAGGCCGCGATACGGTCGCGCGAAGCCTGCGCCTCGGCTTGCACATAAGCAGCAGACACCGTACCGGCCGCCGCTGTCGCGAGCGCAGCCTTGCTGCCGGTGCCTGTCATGGCCGTCCATCCGGTATCGCGCGCGCCGACAACCTTCACGGCGTTGATCTGGTAGACGGCGGCAGCGCTGACAAGATTGAACGCAGCGAGGGTAAGGCGCGCCTTGTCCGTGCCGGCGTTGTTCCGCCAGACGTCGAGATCGGTGTCCCAATACTGCGTCGTCACGGCCGAGCCCCCGTTCAACATAGAATATGGGGTGCCGGCGTTGTTGTGGATGAAGAACTGACGGAACGTGTTGGCTAGGCCGGTGCTCATGGTAAAACCGGCCTGCGAAGTGCCGGCTGCGTCTTCGTTATGCGAGCGTGTTTGGAGGTAGGCGTTCGGCAGGGGCGCTCTATTCCACCAGACGCCGTTGTGGCTCTGTGATGGAATCAAGGAGCCGGTGCGCACGATGTTCGAGAAGACGTTCGAGGTGTTTCCCGAATTGTCGAGGATCGCGCCTGTATTGCAGAACTGCGCGTTGAGATTGTTGCCGCTTATGCGCGCCGCACCAGCATCGAGCTGGAGGAGATAGGAGCTGCGCGCCGCGCCGCCGAATTCCTCGGCCTGAATGTTCGACAACTGCACGTTCTGTGCATTGGCGCTAAAGCGCATCGCCGGGTAACTGTTCACGCCGGCATAGCTCGTCGTGTAGAAGATGATGTTCGACAGCATCATATTGCGGGCGTCGAACACAAGCCCTTCTCGCTGAGTGCCACCGATGCGCGTGTCGCTGATCTGAATCGCCCGCGTATAGCTCGCTCCGATATCCGCGTCGATCTGGATAGACGATAGATCCGCCGCTCCCTGACTCAGGTCGCCGGCCGTGAGATTGTTGATATCGGAGCCAGTGATCTTGAACCCAGCACCAGCTTGAATCCACACAGCTCGCTGCTTGAAGCCCTCGGCCTCTATGTCGTGCGCGTTCAGGAACGACGGATACCAACTGGAGTCCCCCGCAGAGTTCTTGACGACCATGCCGTACTTCGCATGGAGCATGCGCAATGACTGCGCCGTGACGGTATAAGCCGCTCCATCCCACTCGAAGCAGGTTGCATCGCTCCATTGGCCGGTGAGCACGATATTGCGGATCGCGAGGACGTCGGAACGATCCGCGTTCGATGCACCGGCAACAAACTTCAAGCAGACGGGAGTTGCGCCCTGCGTCGCCGAGATGAAGCAGTCCTCAAGCGTGGTACTGTTGCAGCGCGGCCCGATATCGATCCCGATCCAGTTAGCCTCGGACTGGATGCGGGAGAATTTCGTATTGAAGGCCGCCCTGACCTTGATCATCGTGCCGCCGGTCTTGGCCTGCGCGCCAAGATACATGCCCGCGATGACCTGACCGCGAGTGTTCACCGCTATGGTCGGATCGCCGATTTTGAAGCAGTCGTTCGATCCGTTCTGAAAATCGACCAGCGTGGCCTGCGGGCCGTCGCCGAAGAGGCCCACATTCGTACCGATGTAGGGAAGGTCACCGGCGACGCGCCAACGGCCCTGCGGAATAATGCCGATTCCACCGCCCGAGGAGCCATTGCTCCTCGAGTTGAGGAAGGTGATCATCGCCGAGAGGGCTGCGGTATTGTCGAAAACGCCATCCCCTACGCCGCCGAAATCGATGATGTTGACGACATCCTTCAGTTTGGCGTCGAGCGTGCGCGCGACAGCGCCAGTGCCGCTCTGGAGCCAAGTGCTGGACTTGGCGTTCGCAAGGATGCCCTGCTTCGTCCGCAGCGGCGACATAACCTTTTCAACGTCGGTCCCGGCTTCCGCCTGTGCCTGTGTGGCAAAGTCGTCTTCAGCCAGTGGCGGCCCGACAAGGCCAGGGCGAAACCGCATTTTCAGCGAGGACGGTCCGCGCGCGACAATGCTGACATCGGGCATCAGAAATTCCCCTCGGTAATGGTGACGGAGCCGTCGAAGACCTGGATCGTCTTGCCGGTCGCTGTGTGGGTGATGCGGCAGCCATGCTGGTATCGACCGGCGCAAAGGCGCATCGCCTCAGGCGGCTGGAAGGTGATGGTGTTTTCGCTGGGGTCGACAGCCAGGCCGTCGCCGCCGGTGAGCGACAGGACCGGACGGCGGTCGCGTTTCAGCTCATAGGCGTAAGCGTAGTCCGCCCACGGAAAATCGGAACCGTCCGCGAGCGTCCATTCGCAGGTGAATGCGAAGGTCTCGTCATCGGTCGCGGAAACATTGAGCTGATAGGCAGCGCCGGCCATGGCGGCTCCTCATGAAAAAAGCCGCCCGGTGACGGGCGGCTTGGGGACGATTCGGATTGGCTGAAACAGCCGGAGAATTGGCAAGGTTTGATATGGACTCCGCGCCCGACCCTACGGCAGGATCAACAAGCTGAGGGACTGCTTGCGGGCGACGACACATGAAGAACCTGCTTCTCTGGTATCTGCCGCAGGCGGGCCTTTTCTGCGGAACGGTTTGGCTTGTCTACGTCGATTCAATAGCGAGCGGTCAGCAGCCAAATGTCGGTGGCATGCTCATCGCCGGGGCGGTGATCGCCGGCGTCTACACCGCCGCAGTCATAGCCGTGCGGGATGCCCCTTTGCATTTGCGGGGCATCGGGCGCTGGGGGCGCCGTTCTTTTGCAAGCCTGCTCTTGGCTATCCTCGTTGTTGCCTTCGGCCCCGGCTTGCCGATGGTATTCGAGACAGGAGACGTCCGTTCGTACTTGTACCGTTCATTTATTATATTCGGGATTCTTGGACTAATCTGGGCCACCACCTTGGCGTTGTGGCACAGCTTCACCGTTCGGAAGTCAAACGCATCTGCTGCGCCAGAACCAGACGTCGAGTGGATCGCCAAAGGCAGCCGGCCCTCGCCCCCCGGTTCCCTGACGCATTTGCGGCAGGATCGCTGAATGAACGGTGAGAGCATTTTGGATCCGCCTGGCTCGCTCTGGCGACCCGGATCACCTTGGGTTGGGCGTGTGCGAAGGTAAAAGGGCGTCCCGATCGACAACGCTGCGGACCGAATCGGCGCAGCCATCTCATCATGGGCCTATTTGCGTGGTTGCGCGGCCGCGATGGCCTGCGCGGTCATGGCAGCCAGCCGGATGGCGAGAGCCTGAGCCTGACTGGAACCAGGCGCGGCCTTCGCCAGCCGCCTGAACGTCTCGATTCCCGTCGGGTCGGTGATGAGCCGGGCGATCTCTTCCGTATTCTGCCCCAACTGCCACCGCTCATAGATTTCCGTGGCCTTTTTCGGCCATTTGATACGGCCGGCCGCCAGCATCTCGGCAGCGTCTGCGACCATCCCACCGCCCTTCAAGATATCCTCCGTCTGCTTGGTGAAGGCGGCTTGCGAACCGGGGCGCAGGCGCTGGCCGGTTGCGCTCAGGATCTTCAGGAACTCGTCAAAGCCCTGCAGGAGTTCCGGGCCGCCGATACCCTGGATCGCAGCTGCGAGGTTTTCCGCCCGCTGCGAGTTTCCCTTCAGCGCGTCGACGAAGTCCGCGCCTACGAACTGGTTCGCTTTGGCTTGAATCGTCTGGGTCGCATCATTGAACACGCTCTCGACATGGGCGCGGACGAGCTGGCGCGCGGCCGTGGCGTTTCGCTGCGTCAGAGCCCCGACGGTATCCGTGATTTCCCGAGCGCTCCCCGCCAGAGGGTCCTTCGGAAACAGCACCGCGATCGCCTCGCGCGTGTCGATGTCGCGCTTGGCAAGCTTCCCAAGCGGGCCAGCCATCAGCGGCTCGAGATAGCGCTGGCGCAAGGCTTCCTGCTGCGCCCGTGCGGCCTCATATGAGCCGACTTGCGCAGGCTGCGTGGCCGCCGCCGGCGGCGTCGCGCGATCTATGATTCCGGTCGCCTCTTGAATCGTATCATCGGCCGCGCGGCCGATGGTGGGACCGAGGGTCGAGGGCGCCTGGGATTGCGGGGCGATGGTATCAAATGCCCGCCGGCTCGCCGCCTCGACCTGCGCCGGGCGCTGGGCCATGAAGCTGCCCATGATATCGCCGCCACCGACGGAATCCTCGGTGAAGCGCTGAAGGTTCATGAGACCTCTGCCGCCGCCATTGGATACGTGCGCGATGGCCTCCGGCCACGTCAATGCGATGCCGCGCGCTTGAGCCGCCTGCATGAGCTGCCCCGCCGCGACAAGGGTCGCCTCATCAACGCCGCGCAGACCGGCGGAAAGGGCCGTCGCCGGGGCGGGACGAGTTGCGAGAGCAGCAAGACCTCCAGTCACCACTGCCGCGCCTCCGCGCGCCAACGGTTCAAGAGGCGTTCCCTCCGTCGCCTGCCCCGCCCGCTGTCCTCGGGCGCAGAGGCCGGGGCCTTCGTATCATCGGAAGCCTTCGCGTTATCATCGTCTTGAGCGATCATGTCTGGTCCTATCCGCCCATCCAGGCGCCGCGTCCGCGCGGGCTTCGCGGGCGGCGCTCCTTGGGCTGCCGATCCCTGACAGGCTCGGCGAAGGTCAATGCGATGGCGTCCCAATCATCGGGCGACCGGATTCCGCGCGCTCGCATATGCTCTTTGCTTTCGAGGAGCAGGCGCTGGTTCGCGTCGTAATGGTAGGACGGGCCGCAGGCATCGGCCTGCAAACCGTCCAGGTCTGGAATGTCGGCGCCGCCGGGCTCGTCGAGCCAGTCGCGCGAGCGCTTCCACATCTCGGCCCGGCGATTACGCGGGCCCGGCTTCTTCGTGCCATCAGGCAACAATTCGACCGGCTCCTGCGGCTCGGAGCCGAAATTTACGGGCACGACGATATCGTCATAGGGCGCGCCCCAGGAGTGCAGGATGTCGACGACGCCGGCGCCGACACCGCCGACATCGACGAACACCCTTGCCGGCTTGTCCAGGTCGATCACCTGCCTGATCCAGTTTGCGCCAGCGACGACATCGATCTTCGCCTTGCTTTCGGTCCTGCTGACCTGACGTCCCCGGCGCCAGGCCAGCGCAAAGCGATCGTCGCCGAAGCGCGCCGGGTCGGCGCCGATGACAAGCGGCCCGATGCCCTCGCAGCGCGCCTTGCGGGCGCGCAGCACGGCGTCCGATGTGATGAAGCTGTCATGGCCGGTGAGCTGGAAGGCCTCGGCGGCGGTTGCCGGATATTCCTGCTTGAACAGCAATTCGTCCTTCAATTCGGCGATCTTGGCGCGGCGCCAGGCCATCTGCTCCAGCGTCAGGCTGTGCGCCCCGGCATAAGCCTGCTCGTCCGCGTCGAGCGCAAAACCGTCCGGAACCGGCCGGCGATACTCGTCCTGCCAGAACCAGGGGATGAAGATCGCCTCATAATCGCCGATACCGGCCTCGGCCTGCTGCCAGCGCGCATGGAACTCGCCGCCGACGCCATTGGCCGTGCTCTCCAGCACGATCTCGGTTCCCGGCAGATCGGGGATGGCCTGGACGACGCCGGCGAAATGCGTCGCGGCATTGGGCCAGAACGCAACCTCCGAACCATGGAAGAGCTGCACCGTCTGCGAGCGCCCGACCGCCCTGGCGCCCGCGGTGCCGACGGCATAGCCGCTCTCCAGCCTGGAGAAGGAAAGCTCCCTCGCATTGGCCGCGCCGGTCTGCGGTTTCAGCAGCCGCGGACAGTGCTGGTGGTAGCGCTCGACCATGCCGAACAGGTTGTTCGTCGCCTCCCGCTCATGCGTGAGAATGAAAACCCGCACGCCCCGCGCGTGACTGGCGCGCCAGTAATAGCGCCCGCCGATATAGGTCGAGATGCCTTGCTGGCGGCCCTTGAGCACGAGCGCGCGAACCTTGCCGGTGCGCGCCCGCTGCGCCTCGAGGCGGCCATGCAGATAAAGCTGCGCCTGGTTGAGCTGGAGCGGCGCGATCGCGCCGGTCTTGGTCCGGATCCGCAGCGCCTTCTCCGCATAAGGCTCGAACTCAGCCCGCAGCCTCAGGCGGATCGCCCTCTCCTTCGGGCTCATCTCCCTGGGGTTCATTTCCTCGAGGCTCATGGTCTTTTGGCCCATCGTCTCGGGGCTCATCGTCGAGCGCAGCGAGCGCGTCTTCATGGCTGAGCGCGATGCCGCCGCTCTGTTCGACCGTGGCAAGCTTGGCATGGACATAAGGGGCTGCTGCCTTGGCGATCTCGAACCGAGCCTTGGGCTCGAGGCTCTCGTCGCGAAGCATGGTGAGCATGTAGTCGAGCGGCGTCAGGCCGCCCTCGGCGGCCGGCCCCGCCTCAGCCCGGCGCGTCGTCGCGCCGGCCTTGCGGCCCGTCCTTGCAGCGCCCCTGGCCATGTCTGGATCTTTGAACTGAAGGCTTCGCTTGCGCCCGGCCTGAAACAAAAACGCCCGCGAGCGATTGGCTCCGGGCGGCAGGCACAGATATTCACAGTGAGATTGAGACAATGGACCCATCATAGGATCATTGTCAATAGGCCTTTGAAATAATTCTTACGAGATTTGTAGGCGCGAAGCGCATAGGCCGCCATCGCCTCACCCCTTCCCTATCGAGGCGCGGGGAACCCTCTCCCGTAGGGAGAGGGCAGGGTGAGGGGTAGGCCGTTGGACCAGTCACGTGATGTCCTCACAGCGAAGCAGGGGTGAGGTCACGGCTAAAGCTTCAAACGGCCTACACCTCACCCCTGCCCCTCTCCTTACAGGAGAGGGGTTCCCCGCGCCCTTTCCGTTATGCTCGGGCGGAGCCCTTGGATCTCAGGGACAAGCGGGATCGCGAGGCGGGTCATCAGCGGCTCGCATTTCCACGAAAGCGCACCGCGCCGTTGGAGATGAAGGCTTACGGCACCGTCATGGTCGCTCACGCCGGCGCAGGATCATGCCGGCATGATGCAGGGTGTCGGCGTCGACGAACTCGCCATCGGCGGTGAAGCCGGTGTCGTCCCAATAGGCGATGCGGTTGCCCGTCACTTCATAGCGCCCGCGATAAGCGCCTTCGCGCGTCCCGCGCGCCTCGACATAGCGGCCGCCGGGCAGCAGTTCATGGCGGATCCGGTTGTCGTCGGTCGTCCACATCCCGACATAGGGGTGGCCAGCTTGGCGGTCGTCGAGTTGGGAATGACTGGCCTGCGCCATGAGGTTCTCCGTAAGGGCGATGGTTGTGAGCGCGGCGGCGAGACCTGCCGCAGTGAGGCTTAGCCGGGCGCGCATCAATGCGGTGCCTTGGTCGCGCGGATGACAATCTCGTTGACGTCGACATCCTCGGGCTGCTCCAGCGCGTAGCGCACGGCCCGGGCGATGGCGTCCGGCTGGAGCGCGATCGCCCGATAGCTCCGCATCGCCTCGGCCGCCGCGGCATCGGTGATGGTGTCGGCGAGCTCACTTTCGACGACGCCGGGGTGGATGCAGGTGACCCTGATATCGCTGTGCTCCTGGCGCAGCCCGTCCGAGATCGCCCGCACCGCATATTTCGTGGCGCAGTAGACCGCCGCCGTCGGGGAGACGCTGAGCGCGCCGATCGAGGCGATGTTGACGATGTGGCCCGAGCCCCTGGCCGTCATCTCCGGCAGGACGGCGGCGATGCCGTAAAGGACGCCCTTGATGTTGACATCCACCATGGCGTCCCACTCCTCGACCTTCAGCGAGGCGAGCGGGGAAAGCGGCATCACGCCGGCATTGTTGATGATGACGTCGACCCGCCCAAAATGCCCGCGGGCGGCATCAGCGAAGCCGGCGACCTGGTCCCGGCGCGTCACGTCGAGGCGGCCATATTCGACCTCGGCGCCCAGCTGCCGCAGCTCCAAGGCGAGCTCTTCGAGTCGCTCGACCCGGCGCGCGCCCAGCATCAGGCGGGCTCCGCTAGCCGCAAGCTCGCGGGCGATGCCGGCGCCGATGCCGCTCGATGCCCCGGTTATCAAAACGGTCTTGTCCATGGCCATGCTCCATTCCTCTGATGCGGCTCGGCTGGTGGCGCCAAGCCAGTGAGCGGAAAGATGGAGGCTTCCGGCTGTCGCCGGTATCTGGCCAAGAGGCGACAACTTGGTTAGTATCCCTAACCAATGACTGTAGACATCAATGCGCTCGCAACCTTCGTCCTGGTCGCCGAGGAGCGGAATTTCCGCGCGGCGGCGGACCGCCTCGGCGTCACCCGCTCGGCCGTCAGCCAGGTGATCCGGCGGCTGGAAGACGAGATGGGCATCGCGCTTGTCCACCGCACAACCCGCAGCGTCGGCCTGACCGAAGCCGGCGAGCGGCTCCATGCCGAGATCGCCCCTCCCCTCGCCGAGATCCGCGCCGCGACGGAGGCGACCCATCACCTCGGCGCAGGGCCGCGCGGCCAGTTGCGGCTTGCGGTGTCCTCCATCGCCGAGAGCTTCCTCTCCGGTCCGCTGCTGCCGAGATTCACCGAGGCCTGCCCGGAGGTTGAGCTCGATATCCTGGTGACGGATGAGGAGATCGACATCGTCGCCTGCGGCTATGATGCGGGCGTGCGCCTGGGCGAGGTCATCGAGCAGGACATGATCGCGATCGCGGTCTCGGGCCCGCAACGGCAGATCCCGGTCGCCGCGCCTTCCTATCTCGCGCGCCGGGGCAGGCCCGGCCATCCCAGCGAGCTCACGGCGCATCGCTGCATCGGTTGGCGCCCGGCGCCGCGCACGGCCCCCTATCGCTGGGAGTTCACGGAAAGCGGGCGCGACTTCGCGGTCGATGTGAAGCCGGAGGTGACCACCAACGACATGGCGCTGATGATACGGATGGCGGTCGCCGGCAGCGGCATAACCATCGGATTGGAAGAAACGTTTCGATCAGCGATCGCGCAAGGCACGCTCGTGCCCCTGCTCGAGGCGTATTGTCCGTTCTTCCCCGGCTTCTACCTGTACTACCCCAACCGCCCGAACATGGCGCCCAAGCTCAGGGCCCTGCTCGACCATGTCCGCAGCAACCGGAATCGCTAGATGTGGAGCCTCAACAGGTTGTCCTCGTCGAGAGCGAGTCTGCTGATTGGGATTTTGGCATTGATGCCACCGTGTGGTCGATGCCAGTTGTAGTGA
>NZ_JAVDTY010000018.1:0-95896 GCF_031456075.1 Allobosea sp. BE125 | reverse complement strand
GCGGCGGCGCCAGCGGCGTCGCCGTCTCGATGGCCGCTGTATAGGCCCCACCTCCCAATCCTGTCAACACACTCCGTGAAACTTTTTAGACAGCGGGCCATTTTTTTGGGCGGCGGCCGCCTTCGCTGTGGGCAGCACTTATTGATCGCGCGCGTAGGCGAGCGCTCGCGCGAGAGACACTCGCAAGGTGCCCGTAAACAGCCGCAATCCAAGACCATGAGAGCGCTTGCCGCTCGTTGCGCGATTGATTCCGCGCCGCCGCGCGGGCATGGTCTCCCAGCTTGAGCGGGCGAGGCCCCCGCGCTCGGCGGCAGGTTTGTCCGCATGGCTAGGCTTGCAGGTGCGGATAAAGACGGATCAAGACGCCAGACGATGAACGCCCATCCCGAGTTCAACGCCCCAGCAGAACCGCTCGCCCCCGAGGCCGCGGCGCTGCTGATCGATCTCGGGATCGAGCCGCCGATCCGGCCGGACGGCTCCGCGCATCAATTGCAGGACCGGCGCGGCATCTCGGTGCGCTGGCTCTTCGCCTGCATGCTCGTCGGCTCCTGCGGCGCGGCCCTGCTCGGCGCCGCCATCCTGATCGCGATGCGCGGCGACACCAGCTTTCCCGAACAGCCCGAGACCGTGACGGCGCGCGCCTCCTCGGGCGCCGGCGCCGGCGGCGGGGCCCGCAAGGCGGACAAGCTCGTGGCCGAGCAACCCGTGATCGCCGCACGCCAGGCCGTGCGCGCGCCGATGTCGCAGAAGCTCGGGGATCGTGAAGTCATCCGCGTCCGGCCCTTCATCCGGCTCGCATCCAACCTGTCGATGACGACCGGCGTCTACGCGACCAATATTCCACCCTTCAACCCGTTGCGGCTCTTCGCCGAGGGCGGCCAGCCCAGCGAGCGCTATGCCGAGCCGGTGCAGGATCTCCCCGACGCCGACGTGACCATCGTGAAGCGCGACCTGACCGATATCCAGGTCCCCGACGGCAAAGCCCAGCTCGGCGACGCCGAGGTCATCACCCAGATGGAGGAAGAGCGCGCCAATGCCGCCGCCGCCGGGCGGCAGCGCAGCCTGCCGATCCCGCCGCAATTGATGCTGAGCCGCACGCTCACCGGCGCGGCCCCGACCGCCGGCGACCTCTTGGCCTATGCGCCCAGCGACACGCGCTTTTCCGGCATCGAGGTCCGCGTCGTTCCCGAGAACGTCACCAACGCGCGCAAGACCCCGATCCCCGCCTCGCGCGAGCCGCTGGTCGAGGAAAAACTGGTGATCGCCAAGCGCGGCGAGAATTTCGAGCAGACCATGCGTGCTGCCGGCGCGACCCAGGACCAGATCCGCGGCATGATGCAGGCGTTTGGCGGCAAGGTCCGCGTCTCCGCCCTTCCCGACGGCCAGGTCCTGCAGGTTCTGTTCGCGCCGGGTCCGCGCCCCGGCGATGTCAGACAGATCGTGCGCGTCTCCTTCCTGACCGCGGGCCAGCCCGATGGCACGGTCGCGATCAACGACGCCGGCGCCTTCGTCTCCGTCACCTTGCCCCGCCAGGACCTGGTCGGCCCGCAGCGCCCGCAGCGGAAGACCGGCGACGCGCAGGACGAGGAGGAGGATGAAGATGGCGGCGGCAGCACCGGCGCCAGGCTCTATGACAGCCTCTACGAGACCGGTCTGCGCCACGAGATGCCGCGCCCGCTTGTCGACGAGCTCGTCCGGATCTTCTCCTACGACGTCGATTTCCAGCAGCGCGTGCGCGGCGGCGACAATCTCGAGGTCATCTTCACCGAGGAGGAGGAAGGCGAGCGCGCCGAAATCCTGTCGGCGGCCTTGACCATCAACGGCGAGACGCGCCGCGTCTTCCGCTACCAGGCGCCCGAGGACGGGCTGATCGAGTATTTCGACGAGGACGGCCGCTCGCTGAAGAAGTTCCTGCTGCGCAAGCCGATCGCCGAAGGCGAGATGCGCTCGGGCTTCGGCATGCGCTACCACCCGATCATGCGCTATTCGAAAATGCATACCGGCGTGGACTGGGCCAACCGCATCGGCACGCCGATCCTGGCGGCGGGCAACGGCACGATCATCAGCGCCGGCTGGTCCTCGGGCTATGGCAAGCACACCGAGATCCAGCACGCCAATGGCTATGTCACGACCTATTCGCACCAGTCCAACTTCGCCAACGGCATCGTGCCCGGCGCTAGGGTCCGGCAGGGCCAGATCATCGGCTATCTCGGCTCGACCGGCCTCTCGACCGGCCCGCACCTGCATTACGAGGTCAAGGTCAACGATAATTTCGTGAACCCGATGAAGATCCGCGTGCCGCGCGGTCGCGAACTCCAGGGCGTCGCGCTGGCGGAGTTCAAGCGCCAGCGCGACGAGATCCAGGGCCTGATCGTGAAGGCCGGCGGCACGCTCGCACAGTTGCGCTGAGCGCATGACGAAGGCGTAGGAGGGGCGCCGCCTCGCAGCCGGCGCTTGACTTAGCGCCAGCGAGGGCACACCGGGAAAGCCTGTTCTGCTCCTGCCCCGCGAAATAGGCCGATGCTCGCCGCCCTCATCGTCGTCCTGCCCGTTTTCGGCCTGATCAGCCTCGGCTATCTCGCGCGCTGGGCCAAGATCGTGCGGGAAACCACCGGCGAGGGCCTCTCCGACTTCGTCTTCGTCCTGGCCCTGCCCTGCCTGCTCTTCCGCACGCTCGCCAAGGCGGATATTCCGGCCACCCAGCCCTGGGGCTACTGGATCGCCTATTTCACCGGCCTCGCCATCGTCTGGGCGCTCGCCATGCTGATCGCGAGCCGCATTTTTGCCCGTAAGGGCCCCGAGCTGGTCGTCTCGGGCTTCGCCGCCGCGCAATCCAACACCGTCTTCGTCGGCGTGCCGATGATCCTGAAGGCCTATGGCGACGCCGGCGCTGTACCGCTCGGCCTGCTGCTGGCGATCCATCTGCCGGTCACGATGACGATCGCCACCTTGCTCGCCGAAGGCCGCGCGGCCTCGATCACGATGATGATCAAGCGGCTGTTCACTCACCCGATCATCATCGGCATCCTGCTCGGCTCGGCGGCGCGTCCGATCATCGGCCTGATCCCCGAGCCGCTCTGGACGATCATCGACCTCCTGGCCGGCGCCGCCGTGCCCTGCGCGCTCATCAGCCTCGGCATCGCCATGCGGCGTTACGGGCTGACATCGGGCCTCGCTTTGCCCGCCATCCTGAGCGGGCTCAAGCTCGGGCTGCATCCGCTGATCGTCTATGTGCTGGCGACCATGGTCTTCCAGATGCCGGCGCATTGGTCGGGCGTCGCCGTGCTCTTCGCCGCCTGCCCCTGCGGCATCAACGCCTATCTCTTCGCCGAACGCTACAAGCAAGGTGTCGCCGACGCTTCCAGCGCGATCGCACTCTCGACCATGCTCTCGCTCTTCACCACCACGGCCTGGCTGACCTGGCTCGGGGTGAGCTGACGACGCAAACCGTCCTTGCGATGACCGGAGGCCGCTCAGCCGAAGCCGAGCTGCGCCCTGATCTCGCCGGCCGTGACGCCGCGCGCCCGGAGATCGGCGAGGCTTTGCGAGAGCCGGCTCTTCGCCAGCTTCTGCCCGGTCTCGTCGCTCAGCAGGGGATGGAAATGATAGCGCGGCGTCGGCAGGCCGAGCAGCCGCTGCAGCGCGACATGGATGTCGGTCGCAGCTTCGAGATCGCGCCCGCGCACGACATGGGTCACGCCTTGCAGCGCATCATCGAGCACGACCGAGAGGTGATAGCTCGTCGGCACCTCCTTGCGCGCCAGCACGACATCGCCCCAGCGGGCCGGTTGCGCGGCGACGAACCGTTCATGCCCTGCCTCGTCGAAGAGCACATAGTCAGCCGCTCCGCCTATCATCTCGACCGCGCGCTCCATCGCCAGCCGCAGCATATGCGGCTCGCCGGCCGCGATGCGTGTCGCAGCCTCGGCCGGATCGCACGCACGGCAGGTTCCGGGATAAAGCGGCGCGCCGTCGGGATCGACCGGCCAAGCCTTATGCAGGCCGACCGCGCGTTTGATCACCTGGCGCGAACAAAAACAGGGATAGACCAGCCCTCGCGCCTGCAGCCCCCTCACCGCCTCGGCATAACTCTCGAAATGCTCGGATTGCCGCCGGACCGCCCCGTCGAAGCACACACCAAGCCAGGCAAGATCCTCCCTGATCCCTGCCTCGAATTCCGGCTTGCAGCGGGTGACGTCGATATCCTCGATCCGCAGCAGCAGCCGGCCGCCCAGCTCGCGCGCCAGCCGTTCATTCGTCAGCACCGACAGCGCGTGGCCGAGATGCAGCCGCCCGTTCGGGCTCGGCGCGAAGCGGAAGACCGGCTCCGCGAAATCAGGGGAGGACGCTGCCATCCGCCTTGTCTAGAGCAATTTCCGATTCTGGAGCAATTTCCGATCCAACTGGGCCGAAAATGCTCCAGGCCTCTGCTTTAACGAGCTTTCTTCACACGAACCGATGCCCACTTCGCTCGAGAACGCTCTATGGTTTCGCGGGCGGCCAGCCGAGACCGCGACGCTGCTGACAATCCCCGTCACGACCATGCCGTTCCATCAGCCCGCCATGAATCTGATCACATGAACCTGATCACCTGCGACGCCGATCTCGAGGAAGGCATGGCGGCGCTGCGCGCGCTGCAGCCGCATTGGGCTGGGATCATCGACAAGGTCGGTCTGCCGCCGTTGCGCCGCCGCCCCGGCGGCTTCGCGGGGCTGGCGGCCATCATCGTCTCGCAACAACTATCGGTGGCGAGCGCCCGCGCCGTCTGGGCCCGCGTCGAGAGCGTGCTCGCGCCCCTGACGCCGGAGCGCATCCTGGCGGCCAGCGACGAGGAGATGCGGTTGTCGGGCCTCTCGCGGCCCAAGCAACGCACCTTGCGCGCGGTCGCCGCCGCGCTCGTCGAGGGCAGCTTGCGCTTCGAGGCGCTGGAAGCCGCCACGCCCGAGGCGGTGCATGAGCACATGACCGCCGTCTCCGGCATCGGCCCCTGGACGGCGGACATCTACCTCTTGTTCTGCCTCGGCCATCGCGACGGCTTCGCCGCCGGCGACCTTGCGATCCAGGAGGCGGCGCGGCAGGCCTTCGACCTGCCCGCCCGCCCGAAAGCGGCCGAGCTCGCGGCGCTGGCCGAAGCCTGGCGGCCATGGCGCGGCGTCGCGGCGCGATTGCTCTGGGCCTATTACGCCGCCTTGAAGAAGCGCGAAGGCATCAACGCTTAGCCGAACGCAGCGTCCTGGGCAGGACATGGCGCTGCCGGGACCCCAAGGGATAAGGAAGACGCGTGCGTTTCCCTTCTCCAGGGAAGAGGGCGCCTCCGCTCAGCCCCTGATCGTCTTGATCGCAGCCTGCGCGCCGGCGCGCATCAGCCCGGCATCGCTCATCAGCGTCACCATCCTGGCGCCGAGCGCGAAGAAATCCTTCGCCCGCTCCGCCGACTGGGCATAGATCGCCACCGGCTTGTTGACGGCAGATGCGCGCGCAACGATGTGGCGGATCGCTTCATCGACCTCGGGGATCGTCGCATCGACCAGTGCGCCGCCCGACAGCGCGATCGAAAGATCGGAAGGGCCGACGAAGACGGCGTCGATGCCCGGCAGCGCCAGGATGTCGTCGAGGATGGCGATCGCCTCGCGCGTCTCGATCATCGCGAAGGAGAGCGAGAAGCCGTTGGCCGCCTTGAAATAGCTGTTCGCATCGAGACCGGAGGTGCCGAGCGCGCCGTAGCTGCCCCAGCTGCGCTCGCCCATCGGCGGGTATTTGGAATAGGCGGCAAAGCGGCGCGCATCCTCCATCGTGTTGATCATCGGCGCGATCACACCGGAAACGCCGGCATCGAGCAGCTTCGAGACGTTCTGGAACTCGCCGACCGGAAGACGCGCCAGCGCCGGCTTGCCCGCCGCGTTGATCAGCGGAATCGCGCGGATGACCTCGCCCAGCGTGATCGGTCCGTGCTGCATGTCGAGCGTGACGGCGTCAAAGGCCTCCTGAGCCAGAATGCCGCCGATGCTCGGCTCGGGAATGCTCGACCAGGCCGAGAGGATCTTGTCGCCCTTGGCGAGACGGTCGGCGAGCGAGGACAGCACGGTGGGCTTCGACATGGGCGTTCATCCGGTTCTGGGGCCCGCTCTTGGGGGATGGCGGGTCGCTCAAATTGGACCGGGGCGACGTTCAAAAGCAAACGGGCGCCCATGCGCCCGTCTCACATGCGTCCTGCGTTTGCCGGCATCCCGTGTTTGCCGGGCAGCGCGCCCTAGTGGTTTGATTCCGACATTTGCTCCCCATTCTATATCGGGCTCGGAGCAAATGTCGGAATCATCAAAACCACTGGCAACTCTTTGGTTTTCTAGTGGAACTTATGAATTTGACATTTGCTATCCGCCCGATATCGGGCGCGAGGCAAATGTCAAATTCGTTCCACTAGCGGCCGGCCTGGATCTCTTCAGCCGCCTTGATCAGGAGCTCCGCCATGATCTGGCGAATTTCGGCGTCGCCGACCGTCACCGCCCCGGCCACGAAATCGGCCTTGACCTTGCGCACGACGTCCTCGTCGCCTGCCTCCTCGAAATCGGCCACCACGACGGCCTTCGCATAGACGTCCGCCTCCGCGCCGCTCTTGCCCAGCTTCTCGGCCGCCCAGAGACCGAGCAGCTTGTTGCGCCGCGCCGTCGCCTTGAAGCGCAGCTCCTCGTCATGAGCGAATTTGTTCTCGAAGGCGTCCTTGCGCTGATCGAATGTCGACATCTTTTTAAGTCCTCTCGCGGGGCGCGCGCTGGAAAAGGGCTCGGGAAGGCTTGGTTATGAGCCATATAGGATGGCGTGCCGCCCAGAGCCAGAGCGGAATGCTCCCGCGCCCGATCGCGAGCAGGCCCATGACCCCTGCGTCAAGGCTTCCAGAGCGGATTTGTTGCGTTTGCAGTGCAGAAGTCCCATATAGCGGGCGCGAAGACGGCCTTGGCGGTCGCCTTCGCATTGAGCCGGCCGGCCATGCGGTCTAGGCTGATCCCGCCTAAGAATCGGAATCAGCGCAGATCGCGCAGGACCGGCTGATCAGGGGCCCCGATCCCGCCGCGGGCGACCGCGACCAGAGAAAGGCCGACCTATGGATTTCCTCAAGCCACGGTACATCCCAATGAATCGCCGCCGTCGCATCTACGAAGGCAAGGCGAAGGTCCTCTATGAAGGACCCGAGCCCGGTACGCTGATCCAGCATTTCAAGGACGACGCGACCGCCTTCAATGCCAAAAAGCATGAAGTGATCGACGGCAAAGGCGTGCTGAACAACCGGATTTCGGAGCATATCTTCTCCAATCTCAACGATATCGGCGTGCCCACGCATTTCATCCGCCGGTTGAACATGCGCGAGCAGCTCATCCGCGAGGTCGAGATCATTCCGCTCGAAGTCGTGGTGCGCAACGTCGCCGCCGGCTCGCTCTCCACCCGTCTCGGGCTGGAAGAAGGGACGCAGCTGCCGCGTTCGATCATCGAGTTCTATTACAAGAACGACGCGCTGAACGACCCGATGGTCTCCGAAGAGCACATCACCGCCTTCGGCTGGGCGACGCCCCAGGAGATCGACGACATCATGGCGCTGGCCATCCGCGTCAACGACTTCCTGTCCGGCCTGTTCCTCGGCGCCGGAATCCGCCTCGTCGACTTCAAGATGGAGTGCGGCCGGCTCTGGGAAGGCGAGATGATGCGCATCGTCGTCGCCGACGAGATCAGCCCTGATTCCTGCCGGCTCTGGGACATCAAGTCGAAGGACAAGATGGACAAGGACCGCTTCCGCCGCGACATGGGCGGGCTGATCGAGGCTTATACCGAAGTCGCTCGCCGCCTAGGCATCCTCGGCGAGAACGAAAAGGTCGGACCGGCGGGCCCCCGGCTGGTGCAGTAATCGCCGCGCCTGCTGCCGTGAGCCTTCCTCGCGAACAGATCACAACACGGAAACGGGAGCCTTCGCGCTCCCGTTTTCATGTCGCCCTGACGCTGGCGGGCGCGCTGCTGCTCGCCGGCTGCAGCAATCATTACGGCTTCGGCATCACCGAACTCCCGGCCGAGCGCGGCTGGCAACCCTTGCCGATCGAATCCTGGGTGCTGAATGACGGGCTCTCGGCCAAGGCGATGTCGTTTTGCCCGCGCGCGACCTGTACCAGACAGGGCTTCGCCGCACTGATCACGCTGGAAGGCCGCGAGGCCGACGCAATGGAGAAGACGCTGGCGACAGACCCGGCCCGGCTCGCGCGCGATTTCGCCAAGTCGACGAGCAAGAAGCCGGCAAGCAAGGATGCGAGCAAGAAGGCCAAGACGGCAGAGCCGACCGCTCCCAAGAGCACGACGACCGTCTCCCGCTTCAGCGAGGACGGCGCCCAGGGCCTGCTCGTCGAGATCCGCGCCCGCGACGCCAGCGGCAAGCGCGCCGTCACCGCGATCCTGTCGGGCCGCGACGGCGCCCGCCTGAACCTGGCGCTGGGCGTGAGCCCGGATCCCGACGCCGCCCGCAACCAGGCGCGCGCGGCCTGGCGCGACCGCTGATTCACGTGAAACCGCGTGGGAGAGGTTGAGCCGGCACCGATTCGCCGCTAAGCCACGCGCAACAAACGTCCGGAGAACCTCATGAAAGCCCGCGTCACCGTCACCCTCAAGACCGGCGTGCTCGATCCGCAGGGCAAGGCGATCGAGGGCGCGCTGAAATCGCTCGGCATCGCCGGCGTCGATTCGGTGCGCCAGGGCAAGGTCTTCGACATCGAGCTCGCCGGCCAGGATGCCGTTGCTGCCGAAGCCGCGCTGAAGACGGCTTGCGAGAAACTGCTCGCCAACACCGTGATCGAGAACTACCGCGTCGAGATCGGCGTCTGACCGGCAGCGCAAGCCAGGGCCGCCATGACGGGAATAGCGCACCCATCGGCAGTGACCGCAACTATCGCGCTTCGCCCCGCGAACCATGACGACGTCGATGCGATCATGGCTTGCGAACGCCAGCCCGGCTACGACGACACCGTCGGGCGCTGGAGTCGCGAAGAGCATCTCGCGGCGCTGGTCGAGCCGAGCCATCGCTATATCGTCGCGCTCGATTCCCACAATGCCGTCATAGGCTTCGTGATCCTGCAGGAGATCGCGCCCGCCGCCAGCGCCGTATTGGTGCGCCGGATCGCGGCCCTGAGCCAAGGACGCGGCTATGGCCGCGCCTTGCTCGACCATGCGCTCGCGCTGATCTTCGACGAATTGGGCGCCGCGAAGGCCTGGTTGCGTGTCTGGCCGCATAATGCGCGTGGCATGGCCCTTTACACCAAGCTCGGCATGAGAGAGGACGGGCTGAGCGAGGTGCAACGCAATGGCGCGCCCGCCGTCATGACGATCATGTCGATCGATGCTGCGCGCTATCGCGACCGCAAGCCGAGGAGTGAGACCCCGTGAAAGCCGCCGTCATCACCTTTCCAGGCTCCAACCGCGAAGGCGACGTCGCCAAGGCGCTGAAGCAGGCTGGCGCGACGGTCGCCCATGTCTGGCACGCCGACACGGAATTGCCGGCAGGCACGGATCTCGTGGTGCTGCCCGGCGGCTTCTCCTATGGCGACTATCTGCGGACGGGCGCCATCGCCGGGCGCGCCAACATCATGGACGCGACCCGCGCCCATGCGCAGCGCGGTGGCTATGTGCTGGGTATCTGCAACGGCTTCCAGATCGTCTGCGAGGCCGGGCTCCTGCCGGGCATCCTGATGCGCAACGCCGACCTCAAATTCGTCTGCAAGCGCCAGCATCTGACGGTCGAGCGCACCGACACGCCCTACGCCAACGCCTATACCAAGGGTCAGGTCATCGATGTCTGCATCGCCCATGGCGAAGGTAACTACATCGCCGACACTGAGACCCTGGCGCGCCTCGAAGGCGAAGGCCTCGTCGCCTTCCGCTATGCCGACGAGCAGGGCCGGATCACCGCCGCCGCCAATCCGAACGGCTCGCAGAACAACATCGCCGGCATCTATTCGCCCAAGCTGAACGTGCTCGGCCTGATGCCGCACCCCGAGAATCTGATCGATTCGCTGACCGGCGGCATCGACGGGCGCGGCATGTTCGCAAGCCTGATGAGCGGCAAGCGCGCCGCGTAAGATCCTCATTCCCGGGCGAAGCCCTCGGGTCCGATCTTCGATCGGCCCAAGGATGAACTCCGCGCAGATCCGGGAATCTCCATCGCAAGGAAGCTCTCTTGCGAGAGAAGTTCGGGTCAGAGGCCTGAGCAGCGCTACTTCCCCGCTGCCGCCCGCGTCAGCAGGCGCCCGGCGGCCTGCGCATCGAGCGGCCCGACATGCTTTTCCAGGATCCGCCCGTCGGGGCCGATCAGGAAGGTCTCGGGCACGCCATAGACGCCCCATTCGATCGCCGCGCGCCCGCTCCGGTCGACGCCAACAGCCGAATAAGGGTTGCCGAGCGCGCCGAGGAAGCGCCGGGCGTTCTCCGCCTCGTCCTTGTAGTTCATGCCCACCAGCGCGACCTTGCCGGCCTTCACCGCAGGCGATTCAGCCATGGCCACCAGGAAGGGATGCTCGACCCGGCAAGGCGCGCACCAGCTGGCGAAGACATTGACGAGGGTGGCGCGCCCCTTCGCCAGATCCGCCATCGCGAAAGCCGGCACGGGCTGCCCGTCCCGCTGCAGCCCGTCGAGCTGCGACAGCGCAATTACTGGGGCGGGCTTCCCGATCAGGGCGGAGGGCACCTTGCTGGCGTCGCCCGAGAACAGGCCGACCGCGAAGACCAGCGCCAGCGCACCGAACAGGATCAGCGGGATCAGGAAAACCAGCGGCGAGCGGCGGCGCGGCGCCGCCTCGATATCAGCCTCACTCATGACGACGCCCTGTCCGAGCGGCGGCCGGCACCGCGCTGCTCCAGCGCCGCGAGCGCGCGCTTCTGCGCCCTGTGGTCGAAGAGGATCGCCGCGATCAAGCCGCCGAGGATCAGGACGACTGCGCCATAGGAGGCGAGGATGAAGCCGGCATGGGGCCCAAGACCGCTCATGCCGGCACCGCCTGCGCCGCCAGCCGGTCGAGCCGCTCGGCCTCCAATATCGTCAGCGTGCGCACCCGCCGGCGCATGATCTCGGCCCGCATCGCCACCAGATGCAGGCCCAGGCCCAGCAAGGTGAAACCCAGCGCCAGGATCAGCAGCGGCCACAGCATGGAGGGGTGGATCGTCGGTCCGCCCGCGCGAAACACCGAGGCCGGCTGGTGCAGCGTGTTCCACCAATCGACCGAGAACTTAATGATCGGCACATTGACGAAGCCGACCAGCGTCAGGATCGCCACCGCCCGCCCGGCGCGGGCGGAATCGTCGAGTGCGCGCCAGAGCGCGATGATGCCGAGATAGATCAGGAACAGCACGAGCACCGAGGTCAGCCTTGCGTCCCAGACCCAATAGGTGCCCCACATCGGCTTGCCCCAGAAGGCGCCGGTGAGCAGGCAGATCAATGCAAAGCAGGCCCCGATCGGGGCTGCCGCCTTCTGGGCGACATCCGCCAGGGGGTGCCGCCAGACCAATGTGCCAAGGCCGGAGACCGCCATCATCGTGTAGAACATCAGCGCGAGCCAGGCAGCCGGGACATGCACGAACATGATCCGGATGGTCTCGCCTTGCTGGTAATCGGCCGGAGCGACGAACCAGGCGAGATAAAAGCCGAGCGCGAGCAGCAGCGTGGCCGCGCCGGCCATCCACGGCAACAGCGTGCCCGACAGGCGCATGAAACGCGTCGGATTCGCGAAATCGATCAGGCTGGCCATGTCATCGCGATCGGCTTGTCCTCATCCGGCGGAAGCCGGAGCTCGAACCTGATCTAGCAATGCCGGCGCGTCTCAACAATCCACGACGCGCGCGGCAAATCGCGTCGTGGCGGCTGGGTCAGTCCTCGTTTTGTTGGGACGATGCCTCGGATCCGTTACCGCTGACGACGCCAAAGTCGCGCGATCGGACGCCTTCCGCAGCGAGACTGAAGCCCTCCGACTCCAATCCGCGCCGCAGCAATTCGCGAACCGCGGCGGCGCGGCTCGGCATCCGCTTCTCAAAGCGAAAGTTCTCGACCGCGCGCAGTTCGTCCTGATTCAGCATGATCTGAAGCCTGTCGGCACGTTCCAGCTCAGCCATCGCCCTTCCCCCATGAGCTAAATGAGTAAGTGTATGTATAATGGCATTATCAGGTAAATCAACAGGCTGCTAAAAAAGCGGTAGTTTGGCCGTCGACGCCGACACCCTATGGGCCGGCTCTTGCTCAGGAAGGGCCGGTGGCCGCGTCGCAGCCATTGCCCGCGACACCGTCAAAGGCTTCCATGCCGTTGTCGACGCATATTACTAACTAATTGAAATATATAATAATTTTTTGATTTTTACGTTGCACTGAATCGACGCCGACCCTATGTTCGATCATGAACAGGAGGGCCAGCCATGCTGATCCAGCTATCCAGCAATATCCAAGACGACATCAAGGAAACCGTCAGGCTCAGCCTCAGCCAGTCGCTGGTTCTGGATGTTTTTGCGACGGCCGAGAGCATCCGCCGCAAGCACGAAGATCAGAATGTCGCGCTCGAAGACATCGCCAACATGGTGGCACGAGCTGCGGCGCAATGCGGCTGCGCCCTGGAGTTTGGCGATCGCGGGACGCTTCTTGTGGAGCGGCCGCCGGCCTTGTCCTAATCCGCCTGGCGCAGCGCCACGGCTGCCGCGACCGTGCCGATCACGATCGACCCCAGCGAGAGCGCGCACAGGATCAGGAACGGCGTCAGGAACGGCACCGTGCCGCCCAGCGCGCTGTTGGCGGCGGAGACGCCGAAGATCAGCACCGGAATCGTCAGGGGCGCCACCAGGACGGGCAGGATCAGACCGCCACGCCGCAGGCCGGCCGTCAGCGCCGCCGCTGCGGCGCCGATGAAGCTCAGCGCCGGGGTTCCGACCAGCAAGCTTGCAGCGACCGGCAGCATCGCCTCAGCGGGAAGCGCGACCAGCAGGCCGAGCAGCGGCGCGGCCAGCGCCAAGGGCAGGCCGGTCGTCAGCCAATGCGCCAGCCCCTTGGCCAGAACGCTGAGTTCGAGCGGCAGCGCCGAGGCGCGGATCAGATCGAGCGAGCCGTCCTCCTCATCGCTCTGGAACAGGCGGTCGAGCCCGATCAATGTCGAAAGCAGCGCACCCAGCCAGAGGATGGCCGGACCGATCCGTGACAGCAGGTTGAGATCGGGCCCGAGCGCGAACGGCACCAGCACGACCAGCGTCAGGAAGAAGACGAGCGCCAGTTCCCCGCCGCCGCCGGCACGCGAGGCGAGCACGAGGTCGCGCTTCAGGATGGCGAGGAAGGCGCGCCTCACGGCCCGATCCTCACTTCGCGTGCGGTTTCGAGGCCCAGCGGCCCATGCGTTGCCGCCAAGATCGCACCGCCCTGCGCGAGATGATCGCGCATCAGCCCGGCCAGCATCGCTTGCGCGGCGGCGTCCAGCGCCGCCATCGGCTCGTCGAGCAGCCAGAACGGCCGCCGCGACACCAAAAGCCGCGCCAGGGCGACGCGGCGGCGCTGCCCCGCGGAGAGATAGCCCACCGGCAGGCCGGCGACATGGGGCAGGCCGACAGCCGAGAGCGCATCCTGCGGTGCCACTCCGGGTTCGCCGAGCACAGCTTGCGCGAAGACGAGGTTCTCCTGCGCCGTCAGCGTGACCTTCAGCCCATCGCGATGACCGACGAAATGGCTCAGCTCGGCCAGCGGCGCATCCTCAGCCCCCTCGATTCGCATATCCCCAGCGTCGGGCCGCAGCCGGCCGCACAGCATCGCGATCAGGCTAGATTTGCCGGCGCCGTTGCGCCCGGTCAGCGCGATCGCCTCACCATGACCGAGCCGGAAGCTCAAGCCCTCGAAAATCAAGCGCCCGCCGCGTCGGCAGCTGAGATTCTCGGCGTTCAGGACCAGCTCGGGGAATGAAAATCGCGGCAAGGCTAGGGCGTGTCGTCAGTTATGGTTTGGGGCAAGACGGGAGCGCTTTTGACCGAGGAGAAGGAGGGTGAGGACGCAAGCCTTTCGGCTTGCTACGATAGCCGACGCACTCGTCGGTCAAAAGCGCCCCGCCGCCGGAGGCGGTGAGGTCAAAAATGGCCGTCTGCAGCGTCGCTTCGCTTGCCAAGACGCAAGTCTTGGCTGCGCTCGCTCCTCCCATCCAGCCATTTTTGACCTCATCTTGCTCCAAACCATAACTGACGACACGCCCTACAGCGTCTTCCCAAGCGTCAAAGTCATCGCCGAGCTCATACGGTACATGTAGCGGGCTTCTTGGAATTGCTCTATAGAACCCGTGGCTACGCCGCACGCCGATCCGGCGCGGGGCTCGGGCACTCCCGAGGCGGCGCGCGCGTCATGCGCATTAGGCCTTCGATCCGGCAAAGCCGCAAGGCTCACCGGCTCGCGACCGCAACCCCTTGATCAGGATAGCCCGCATGGCTTCGCTCGATTCCTTCAAATGCCGCAAGACCTTGACCGTCGGCACCAAGAAATACGTCTACTACTCCCTCAAGATCGCCGAGAAGAACGGCCTGCCCGGCATCTCGAAGCTGCCCTTCTCGATGAAGGTGCTGCTTGAGAACCTGCTGCGCTTCGAGGATGGCCGCTCGGTCACCAAGGCCGATATCGAAGCCTTCGTCGGCTGGCTCGACGACAAGGGCAAGGCCGGCAAGGAGATCGGCTTCCGCCCCGCCCGCGTGCTGATGCAGGACTTCACCGGCGTTCCCGCCGTGGTCGACCTCGCCGCGATGCGAGACGGCGTCAAGGCGCTCGGCGGCGACCCCAAGAAGATCAACCCGCTGGTCCCGGTCGATCTCGTCATCGACCATTCCGTTATCGTCGACGAGTTCGGCTCGCCCAAGGCGCTTAAAGCCAATGTCGACCTCGAATATCAGCGCAATGGCGAGCGCTACCGCTTCCTGAAATGGGGCCAGCTCGCCTTCGACAATTTCCGCGTCGTTCCGCCCGGCACCGGCATCTGCCACCAGGTCAATCTCGAATACCTCGCCCAGACCGTCTGGACGGGCAAGGAGAAGGTGAAGAAGGGCAAGAAGACCGAGACCGTCGAGGTCGCCTATCCCGACACCGTGGTCGGCACCGATTCGCACACCACCATGGTCAACGGCCTGGCCGTGCTCGGCTGGGGCGTCGGCGGCATCGAGGCCGAGGCCGCCATGCTCGGCCAGCCGCAGTCGATGCTGCTGCCCGAGGTCATCGGCTTCAAGCTCACCGGCAAGCTCAAGGAAGGCATCACCGCGACCGACCTCGTGCTGACCGTCACCCAGATGCTGCGCAAGAAGGGCGTCGTCGGCAAATTCGTCGAGTTCTTCGGACCCGGCCTCTACGCGCTGACGCTCGCCGACCGCGCGACCATCGCCAATATGGGCCCTGAATACGGCGCGACCTGCGGCTTCTTCCCGGTCGACGCCGAGACCCTGAACTATCTCGACACCACCAGTCGCAAGCCCGCCCGCGTCGCCCTCGTCGAGAAATATTCGAAGGCGCAAGGCTTGTTCGCCACCCGCGCCACGCCCGACCCGGTCTTCACCGACACGCTCGAGCTCGACCTGACAACGGTCAAGGCCTCGATGGCCGGCCCCAAGCGTCCGGAAGGCCGCGCCGATCTCGGCGCCATCAAATCCGGCTTCGCCGCTGCGATGGACACCGAGTACAAGAAGGCTGTCGAGCTCTCGCGCCGGGTCAAGGTCGAGGGCAAGAACTTCGACCTCGGCCATGGTGACGTCGTCATCGCCGCGATCACCTCCTGCACCAACACCTCCAACCCCTCGGTGCTGATGGCGGCGGGCCTGCTCGCCCGCAACGCGGTCGCCAAGGGCCTGAAGGTCAAGCCCTGGGTCAAGACCTCGCTCGCCCCCGGCTCGCAGGTCGTGGCGGAGTATCTCGCCAAGGCCGGTCTGCAGAAGGACCTCGACAAGCTCGGCTTCAACCTGGTCGGCTTCGGCTGCACCACCTGCATCGGCAATTCCGGGCCGTTGCCGACGGAGATCTCCAAGACCATCAACGAGCAGGGCCTGATCGCTGCCGCCGTCATCTCCGGCAACCGCAATTTCGAGGGCCGCGTCTCGCCCGACGTGCAGGCGAACTACCTCGCCTCGCCGCCGCTGGTCGTCGCCTATGCGCTGGCGGGCTCGGTGCAGCTCGATCTGACCACCGAGCCGCTCGGCATGGACAAGGCCGGCAATCCGGTCTTCCTGAAGGACATCTGGCCGACCAACAAGGAAATCCAGGCCTTCATCGCCAAGAACGTCACCAAGGCGATCTTCAAGGCGAAATATGCCGACGTCTTCAAGGGCGACGCCAACTGGCAGAAGGTCAAGACGCCCCAGAGCCAGACCTATGCCTGGGAAGACGCCTCGACCTATGTCCAGAACCCGCCCTATTTCGAAGGCATCAGCAAGACGCCCAAGCCCGTCACCGAGATCGTCGGCGCTCGCATCCTGGGCCTGTTCGGCGACAAGATCACCACCGACCACATCTCGCCGGCCGGCTCGATCAAGGCGGCCTCGCCCGCGGGCAAGTACCTGATGGAGCACGGCGTCGAAGTCGCCGACTTCAACCAGTACGGCACGCGGCGCGGCAACCATGAGGTGATGATGCGCGGCACCTTCGCCAATATCCGCATCCGCAACCACATGATGGGTCCCAACGGGCGCGAAGGTGGCTACACCATCCACTATCCCAGCAAGGAAGAGCTGCCGATCTATGACGCGGCGATGCGCTATCAGCAGGAGAAAGTGCCGCTGGTCGTCTTCGCCGGCGTCGAATACGGCAATGGCTCCTCGCGCGACTGGGCGGCCAAAGGCACCAACCTGCTCGGCGTCAAGGCCGTGATCGCCCAGAGCTTCGAGCGCATCCACCGCTCGAACCTGGTCGGCATGGGCGTGGTGCCGTTCACGCTGGCCGAGGGCACGAGCTGGGCTACGCTCGATCTCAAGGGCGACGAGACCGTGACCATCAAGGGCCTCGCCACCGTGAAGCCCCGCCAGATGCTGGAAGCCGAGATCACCTCGGCCGACGGCAAGGTCAAGAAGGTGCCGATCCTCTGCCGCATCGATACGCTGGACGAGATCGACTACTTCAAGAACGCCGGCATCCTGCAATATGTGCTGCGTGGCATCGCAGCCTGATCCAGGCACGTCATTCTCGGGCCGCGCCATGCGCGGACCCGGGAACCTCTTTCCGCAAGAGGCTCCTCAGCAAGAGATGGCCGGGTCAAGCCCGGCCATGACGCGCTTCTCGGCGCGCAAGGTTGTCCTCTTTCCGCCCTCGGTGTAAGGGGGCGTCACAGTCATCCTCGGCGGGGGGCTTGGGGCAGGCGCGGGATCCCCGCGCCCGGATGTCGCCCGCCATCATCATTCAAGACGGGAGCACCCGCATGTCCGCCACGTTCGAGACGGTCGCCGGCATTATTTCCGAGACCTGCGACATTCCACGCGAAAAGATTACGCCCCAGAGCCACGCCATCGAAGACCTCGGCATCGACTCGCTCGCCTTCCTCGACATCGCCTTCGCGATCGACAAGGCCTTCGGCATCAAGCTGCCGCTCGAGCAGTGGACCCAGGAAGTCAACGAGGGCAAGGCGCCGGCCGAGCAGTATTTCGTGCTCGAGAACCTGTGCAAGCGCATCGACGAGCTCGTGGCCGCCAAGAAGGCCTAGGGTCGCAGGAAGACCTGAGGTCGGCCCAAGGCCCAGCGCCTGAAGCCTGCTTGATCTGCGCTCGGCCTTGAGCCGGGCACACTCTCCCGATAGAGCATATGCAAGCCCGCGCGCGGAGACTTCGGTCCGCGGCGCGGGCGCGCGCCGTTTCCGGTCGCGCCCGACAAGGCCAAGGATCGCATGCGCCTCGAATATTTCGACATGATCGACACCGTTGTCGCATTCGAACCTTCGGAAAAGCGCATCGCCACGCGCTCGACCGTGCCGTCCGCAACTGCGAGCCCGGTCTTCGAAGGCCATTTCCCCGGCCACCCGCTCGTGCCCGGCGTCCTGCTGACCGAGACGATGGCGCAGGCCTCCGGCTATCTGCTGCTGGGCCTGAACGGGCTGACCCAGATGCCCTTCCTGATGACGGTCGACAAGGCGCGCTTCCGCACCTTCGTCGAGCCCGACGCCGTTCTCGACGTCACCGCCGAATTGGTGATCGAGGGCTCGGGCTACGCCGCCACCAAGGCGAAGATCACCATCGCCGGCAAGCCGATCTGCGACGCTGAATTGCGGTTCCGACTGATGCCCTTCCCCGCCGACATGCGCGCGCTGATGGAAGGCCGCATCAAAACCATCGGCCTCAAGCCGGAGCCTGCACGATGAACCCTCACGACGTCGTCATCACCGGGATCGGACTGGCGTCCAGTCTCGGCGAGGGGCTGGAGGCCCATGCGCAGGCACTGGCAGCCGGCACCGCGCCGAATACCGACGCCACGAGCTTCGCACCCTATCCGGTGCACCCGCTGAAGCCGCTCGAACTCGACCGCCAGATCCCGAAGAAATCGGATCAGCGCCAGATGGAGCCTTGGCAGCGGCTCGGCGTCTACGCCGCCGGCCTGGCTCTCGACGATGCCGGGCTGAAGCAGGATGCCGAGGCCAAGAGCGCGCTGCAGGTCATCGTCGCCGCCGGCGGCGGCGAGCGCGACCATGCCGTCGACGGCGCCATCCTCACCGGCCTGCGCGGCGCCAACGAGCCGGGAGCCTTTCTGAACGAGCGCCTGATGGGCGATCTGCGCCCCACCCTCTTCCTCGCCCAGCTCTCGAACCTGCTTGCCGGCAATATCGCCATCGTCCACGGCGTCACCGGCGCCTCGCGCACCTTCATGGGCGAGGAGCAGGCCGGCGTCGACGCCATCCGCACCGCGCATGCCCGCATCGCGGCAGGCCAGGCCGAGGTCATGCTGGTTGGCGGCGCCTATAATGCCGAGCGGCGCGACATGCTGCTGCTGCTCGAACTCGGCGGCTACTTGCGCAAGGGTGAATTTGCCCCGGTTTTCGCGCGCGAGGCAGCGCCCGGCCTCATCACCGGCAGCGCCGGCGCCTTCCTGGTGCTCGAATCGGCCGGGCGCGCCGCCGCACGCGGCGCCAAGGTCCATGCCCGGCTGAGCCATGTTGCCGCGGCGCGCTCGAAGCGCCAGTCCGGCACGGTCGAGGCGGCCCTGAGCGGACTGCTCTCGGGTTTTGGCGCAATTGCACCCGGCGCCCTGGCGGTCTCGGCGGCGACCGGCGCCGCCGGCGTCACGGCGGAAGAGGCTTCGGTCATCGCTGCGCTGCCGCAAGCCAGGCGCGTCGCGACCGGCGACCTCGTCGGCCATGCCCTGGAGGCCGCGTTCCCGGTTTCCGTCGCCTTGGCCGCGGCCGCCATCTCGGCGGGGCAGGCCAAGGAGGCGATCGTCACCGGCGCCGGCCATTGGCGCGGCGAGGGCGCGGCGCGCCTGGTGAAAGCGTGAGGATCAAGCGATGAGCGCCAAGAACCTGACTGCAGTGAACCAGACGGCAGTGAACCAGACTGCGGCGGGCCAGACCGCAGCCCATCGCGACGCCAAGGGTCGCCGGGTCGTCGCCGTTACCGGCCTCGGCATCGTCACCTCGCTCGGCCAGGGCAAGGAGGCCAATTGGCAGGCGCTGACCGCCGGCAAATCCGGCATCCACCGGATCGAACGCTTCCCGACCGAGGGCCTGCGCACCACCATCGCCGGCACGGTCGATTTTCTCTTCGACGGCTCCTTCACCGCCCCGCAGCTCTCGGAGAAGCTCGCGACGCTCGCAGCCGACGAGGCGGTCAGCCAGAGCGGCCTCGGCCAGCCCGGCGATTTTCCCGGCGAGCTCTTCATGGCGGTGCCGCCGGTCGAGATGGAATGGCCGCAGAAGCAGGAGCTGGCCCAAACCCTTGAAGGCGACGTGGATTATGACGGGCTGCTGCGCGCCGCCGCCTCGCAGAAATTCAAACCCATGCACGAGCTCTTCCTGTTCGGCGCAGTCGCGGATCATATCGCCGACAGATTCGGCACCAAGGGCTCGCCGATCTCGCTCTCGACGGCTTGCTCCTCCGGCGCGACCGCGATCCAGATGGGCGTCGAGGCAATCCGCCGCGGCGATACGGAAGCCGCGCTCTGCATCGGCACCGACGGCTCGGTCCATGCCGAGGCGCTGATCCGCTTCTCGCTGCTCTCGGCGCTGTCGACCCAGAACGATCCGCCGGAAGCCGCCGCGAAACCCTTCTCGAAGAACCGCGACGGCTTCGTCATGGGCGAAGGCGCCGGCGCGCTGGTGCTGGAGGATTACGACCATGCGCTCGCGCGCGGCGCGACCATCCTGGGCATCGTCGCGGGTTGCGGCGAGCGCGGCGACGGCTTCCACCGCACCCGCTCGAGCCCCGACGGCAAGCCCGCGATCCTGGCGATGCAGGATGCGCTCGACGATGCCGGGCTTACGCCCGACGATGTCGACTACATCAACGCGCACGGCACCTCGACGCCCGAGAACGACAAGATGGAGGCGATGAGCTGCGCTGCCGTCTTCGGCGAGCGCATGGCGACATTGCCGATCTCCTCCAACAAGTCGATGATCGGCCACACGCTGACCGCGGCCGGCGCAGTCGAGGCCGTGATCTCCTTCATGACCATCGCCAATGGCCGCATTCCGCCGACGATCAACTACGCCAATCCCGACCCGGCGATAGCGCTCGACGTCGTGCCCAACACGGCGCGCGACGCGACGGTGCGCACCATCATCTCGAACTCCTTCGGCTTCGGCGGCCAGAACACCTGCCTCGTGCTGACTGTGGAGCCGACCCACGCATGACCCGCATCCTCGTCACAGGCGGCGCCAAGGGCGTCGGCGCCGCGATCGTCCGTGCGCTGGCCGCGGCCGGTCATGATGTCGATTTCACCTATCGCTCCTCGCCCGAGCAGGCGCAGGCGCTCGTCGCGGAGATCAATGCGGCCCACCCCGATCGTCTGCTCGCCGCCCTCCCGCTCGATCTCTCCGACAAGGCCGCGCTCGACGCCTTCTGCGAGGGGCGTGAGGCGGAAAGCTATTTCGGCTTCATCCATAATGCCGGCCAGCCCTATGATTCGCTGGCCGCAATGATGGTGCAGGACAAGGCTGAAGCGGCGATGCAGGTCAATTTCTGGGCCTTCACCCGCCTCGCCAAGAGCCTGATGCGCAACATGATCCGCGCCCGCGCCGGCCGCATCGTCGCGATCGGCTCCGTCGCGGCCTTGCGCGGCAACCCGGGCAATGCCGCCTACGCCGCCTCCAAGGGCGCGCTGATCTCCTATGCCAAGACGCTCGCGGTCGAGACCGGCAAGCGCGGCGTCACCGTCAACGTGATCGCGCCGGGCTTCGTCGACACCGACATGATGGCGCCCTATGCGGCCTATCGCGACAAGATGCAGGCCCAGATCCCGGCCGGCCGCTTCGCCAAGCCCGAGGAGGTCGCAGGGCTCGCCGCCTTCCTGATGAGCGAGCCGGCGGCCTACATCACCGGCACCGTGCTGCCGATCGATGGCGGGGTGACGGCACAGCTTGGCGTGCATCGCTGATCGCCGACCGCAAAAGGGCTTTCCAAGACATGCGTTCCCTCCAGCTTCATGGCGACCGCGACCTCCGTCTCGAGGAGATCGAGCCGCCGCCGCCGCCCGCCGCCGGTGAGGTGCAGATCCGCATCCGCGCGGTTGCGCTGAACTATCTCGACGTCTGGGGCTTTCGCGGCATGGCCTTCGCCAAGCGCAAGATGCCCCAGGCCGCCGGCGTCGAGGCCGCGGGCGAGATCGTCTGCGTCGGCGAGGGCGTCACCAATCTCAAGGTCGGCGACACCGTCACCGCCTATGGCGCCGAGACCTGCGGCCACTGCAAGGCCTGCCGGGAGGGCCGCGACAATCTCTGCGAGAACGTCGCCGGCATCATGGGCTTCCATATCGACGGCTTCGCGCGTGAACTGCTGAACAAATCGGCGCGCCTCGTCATCAAGGCGCCTGAAGGCGTCTCCTTCGAGGACGCGGCCTGCGCGCCGATCGGCTTCGGCACGGTCCAGCACATGCTGTTCGACAACGCCAAGCTCGAACCCGGCGAATCCGTCCTGGTCCACGCCGGCGGCTCGGGCATCGGCACGGCCGCCATCCTGATGGCCAAGGCGATCGGCTGCACGGTCTATACGACCGTCGGCGATGACGAGAAGGGCCGCAAGGCCAAGGCGCTCGGGGCCGATTTCGTCATCAACTACAAGACCGAGCGCTTCGAGGGCGAGGTTCGCCAGCTCACCAAGCGCAAGGGCGTCGATGTCGTCTTCGAGCATGTCGGCGCCGACACCTGGAACGGCTCGCTGCTCTGCCTCAAGCGTGGCGGCCGGCTCGTCACGTGCGGCGCGACGTCGGGCGCCTCGACCACGATGAACCTGATGCAGCTCTTTCAGCAGCAATACCGCATCACCGGCTCCTTCGGCTGCCGCATCGAAAACATCGCGCAATCGCTGGAAAAGATGGCCGGCGGCATGAAACCCGTGATCGATTCGGTGTTTCCGCTCGCCGATTTCGAAAAAGGCCTGGCCCGGCTTGAAGGCCGGCAGGTCTTCGGCAAGGTCATCGTCGCCTTCTGACGCGGCCGTCCGCGCCCGGAAGGCTTGACGCAGGCGGCCTTCCTGCCGCAAGTCCCCGGTTCCTGCCCGATAAGCTCAATGCACGGGCGAGATGGGACCGGGCTGACCTTGAGACGACTGAAAGTTCTCGCCGCGCGCGCCGGCGCCGTGGTGATGATCGGCCTGATCCGGGCGCTGTTTGGCTTCCTGCGCTGGCTCGGGCCCGAGCGGGCGAGCGATCTCGGCGGCTGGCTGCTGCGCAGCGTCAGCCCCGTGATCCCGGTCAACCGCGTCGCGCTCGCCAATATCCGCGCGGCTTTCCCTGATATGGCGGAGGACGAGGTTCGGCGGATCGCCCGCGGGGCCTGGGAGAATCTCGGCCGCACCGCCGCCGAATACGCCCATCTCAACACCCTGTTCGACTATGACGACGACAACCGGGACGCGCCCTCGCGCGTCGAGGTCGACGGCATCGAGCAATTCATCGCGCTCAAGGATGATGGCAAGCCGGGCCTGATCTTCTCCTCCCATCTCGCCAATTGGGAGCTGCCGGCGATCTGTGCCGCCGCCTACAAGCTCGACACCACCGCCGTGTTCCGCGCGCCCAACGACCCGGCCATCGCCGCGATCGTGCATGAGATCCGTTCCGGCGCAATGGGCGGGCTCGCCGCCGCCAAGCAGGGCGCAGCCTTCGCCATGCAGGGCGTGCTGGAGAAGGGCGGCCATCTCGGCATGCTGATCGACCAGCATTTCACCCGCGGCGTGGTGGTGCCCTTCATGGGCCGGCCGGCGCTGACCAACCCGATCCTCGGCAAATTCGCACGGCGCTTCGAATGCCCGGTCCATGGCGTGCGCGTCATCCGCTTGCCGCATCATCGCTTCCGGCTGGAGCTGACGCCGCCGCTCGACCTGCCGCGCGATGCCAATGGCGAGATCGACGTTCAAGGCGCGATGGCGATGATGACCGCCGTCGTCGAGGGATGGGTGCGCGAGCATCCCGAGCAATGGCTCTGGATGCATCGGCGCTGGCGGCCTAACCTGGTCGCCGCGGCGAAGGGCGGCGACGCGCCCAATATGACGATTCAACCGGTTTTCAAGGCAACGTGATTTCCAAGTGAGAGCTGTTGGGCGCTTGGTAATACCTCACAGCTATAATGGTCGCCGAGTTCAGCCATGACCCTTCGCGCCCGCCTCCTTCCCGTATCCATCGCCGCGCTCCTCCTGGGCGTCGCGACGGCGCATGCGCAGGCTCCCGCAGTGCAGCCGAAGGCGGTCGTCGAGCTCTTCACCAGCCAGGGCTGCTCGTCCTGCCCGCCTGCGGACGCGCTGCTGCGCGAGATCGCCAAGGACCCTGCCGTCATCGCGCTGACGCTGCCGGTGACCTATTGGGACTATCTCGGCTGGAAGGACACGCTCGGCCAGGACGTCTTCACCAAGCGCCAGAAATTCTATGCCAAGGCCCGCGGCGACGGCCAGGTCTACACGCCCCAGGCCGTGATCAACGGCGCCTCCCACATCGTCGGCTCCGACAAGACCGAGATCGAGCGCATGCTGCGCGAGCAGGCACCCAGTGCCCTGCCCGTAAAGCTCTCGCTGCAGGAGGACGGCACGACGCTGCGGATCAAGATCGCAGCCTCCGCCAGCCCGGGCGACAAGCCCGCCGGCGTCTGGATTCTTCCGGTCGCGAAGCTGGTCACCGTTCCGATCACGCGCGGCGAGAATGAAGGCCGCACCATCACCTACGCCAATGTCGTGCGCGGCATGGTGCGCATCGGCGAATGGGATGGCGGGGAGACGACCTTGACGGCTCCCCTCACGACGACGCGCGCCGCCGATTCCGACAGCTATATCGTCGTCGTGCAGGCCGAAACGCTCGGGAAATACGGCATGATGCCCGCCGCGATGCTGGGCGCCGCCCGCAGCGCGCGCTGATCCGGGACCCCGAACCCGGCTTGTATCGACCTACCCTAAATGCCAGTGACGTGCGGCCGGCCCATGGCCATGGCGCGACGCGACCCCTGCGGCAAGGATCTCGAGTGGAACCCAATGCTTCCCTGAAGCCGCGCTGGCAGCGCCCGGTCTATTTCGCGCTCGGCTGCCTGAGTGTGGCGATCGGCGTCGTCGCGCTGGTCGTGCCCCTGATTCCCGGCATCGTCTTCCTGGTGCTGGCGACGGCCTGCTTCTCCCGATCCTCGCCGAGGATGGAAACCTGGCTGACGACCCATCCCCGCTTCGGCAAGCTGATCGCGAACTGGAATGCGGCCGGCGCCATACCGCGCAGCGCGAAATGGCTGATCACGATCAGCATGATCGCGAGCTTTTCGCTGATCTTCCTGGAAACCGATTCGCGCCTGCTTCAGGCCGTTGTGGCCGCGATCATGCTCGGCGTGCTCGTCTATGTCTGGCGGCGACCGGAACAGCCGGCATCGGCAGCCTGATCGCGGCGGTCCCGGGCTGATCGTTCAAGGCCTGTCGGCATCTCCCCTGCCCGAGGCGCGCAGCCAGATCACAGCAGAATCACCTTGTTCGGCAGTTCGTCGACATCATCGGCGACCGGCGGCGCGTGCTGCGCCAGGACGCGCCCGAGCGCCCCGACCGCGTCGATCAGCCCCTCGCGCAAACGCTCCTGCCGCGCAGCGTCGAGCAGGGCGGCGACGATGTCCCGCCATGTCTCCGGATCGACCTTGCCGTCGATGCCGATATCCGTGACGACCTCGGCATAGCGCTCCTGCAAGGCGACATAGAGCAACACGCCGGTGCGCCCGCGCGTCTGCGTCAGCCCGCGCGCGGTGAACTCGCGCAGCGCCACGTCATGCGCGCGGCCGCGCTTGACGAAGCCGGGCACGAAGCGGCCGCCGCGCCCATACCAGAGCAGCGCGGCCATCAACAGGGCCGCGCAGATCAACTGGATCAGGAAGATGCGCGGCGCGCTCGTCATCGTCAGCGCCAGCAGCGGCCAGGGTACCAACAGCGACAGCACCAGGGCCAGCACCATCGGCACCGAGCGATAGCTGCTCGCGGCACGGTCGATCACCACCACGATCTCGCCGCTGGTCAGGCGCTCGGCCTCCGCGACGGCCGCCGCAATCGCGTCCCTGTCGTCCGAATCCATCACCAATCCCCCGAAGCCCCGCCGCCGCCCGACGAGCCGCCTCCGCCGGAGAAGCCGCCCCCGCCGCCGGAACTCCAGCCGCCGCCTCCCCAGCTCGATCCCGAGCCCGAGCCCGAACCCCAGCTCGAATTCTGCGGCAGCGTGATCCAGCGCCCGTCACGCAGGCGATGTCGCCCGGCCCCGCCCGCCTGGCTCAGGCCGCGCATGAAGGCGACCACCAGGATGAAGATGAACACCATCACCAGGATGACGGCGAGGGTCTCGGCCGGCGAGCTCTCATCATCCCGTACCAGGGCGCGGCGCTGCCATTCCTCGGCATCACCGGAGAGGATCGTCAGGATCGCGTCGACGCCACCCTCGATGCCACCAGCGAAGTCGCCAGTCTTGAATTTCGGCGCCACCGCCGTGGTGATGATGACCTTGGAGAGCGCATCCGTCAGCGCCCCTTCCAGCCCGTAGCCGACCTCGATGCGGACCTTGCGCTCATTTGGCGCGACGATGAACAGCACGCCGTTGTTGCGCGGCTTCTCGCCGAGCTTCCAGAACCGGAACAGGCCATTGGCGAAATCCTCGATGCCGATGCCTTGCAGCGAGGGCACCGTCGCGACCACGAGCTGGTCGCCGGCCTTGTCCTCATGCGCCTTGATCTTCGCCTCGATGCGCTGGCGCGCCTCGGGCGCGATGAGCTTGGCGCCATCGACGATACGGCCGGTGAGGGCGGGATAGGCGGGGTCCGCCGCCCGGGCGCCCGCGCTCGCAAATACGAGCGCAGCGAGCAGGATCAGCGACCAAAGGCGGCTGCGCGCCATCACGCGCCTCGCGATCGCCGCGGCCTCAGAACTTCACCGCCGGTGGCCGCTCCGCCCCGGCCGTCGCGGCAAAGGTCTCCATCGGCTTGGAGCCCCAGAACAGTTTTGCCCAGATCACGCCCGGAAAAGTGCGGATCTCGGTGTTGAAGGCCTGCACCGCCTGGATGTAGTCGCGCCGCGCCACCGTGACCCGATTCTCGGTGCCTTCGAGCTGCGACTGCAAGGCGAGGAAGTTCTGGTTCGATTTGAGGTCGGGGTAGCGCTCCACCGTGACGAGCAACCGGCCGAGCGCGCCGGTGAGCTGGTTCTGCGCGTCCTGATATTCCTTGAACTTCGCGGGATCGGTGATGGTCGAGGCGTCGACCTTGACCTGGCTCGCCTTGGCGCGCGCCTCGACGACCTGCGTCAGCACCTCGCGCTCCTGCGCGGCATAGCCCTTCACCGTCTCGACCAGATTCGGAATCAGGTCGGCGCGGCGCTGATACTGATTCTGCACCTCGGACCAGGACGCCTTGGCCTTTTCCTCCAGCGTCGGGACGTTGTTGTAACCGCAACCCGCGAGCGCGAAACCGAGGAAAGCAAGCACTGCCGCCGTCAAACTACGGCGAAAGGCGATGGAAACTGGGAACGACATGCCGGGCCCCTTTGCTGACGTATCGACAGGCAGGACCGTGACCTTAGCCGTCCCGGGCCCGGCCTCCAAGGCGGATACGAAGCTGCGTTGCCGAGACCGTGGCGCGCCGGCACGATCTGGCGCTAATCTGGCGCGCAAGCCGCGGCGGTGAGGAGGACGAGATGACGACCCTGTCAGTATCGAGGAGCGCTCTCCTCGCGATCGCCCTGTCCGCAGCCATCGTGAGCTCTGCAACCGCCCAGAGCCTCGCTCCGGCGCCCGAAGCCGGCACGGGACGCATCGCCAAGACCTCCGGTCACGCCCAGCGCTACATGGTCGCCGCCGCCAATCCACTGGCCACCAATGCCGGCCGCGAGATCCTGCGCGCCGGCGGCAGCGCGGTCGATGCGGCGATCGCAATCCAGCTCGTGCTCAACCTCGTCGAGCCGCAGAGCTCGGGTATCGGCGGCGGCGCCTTCATGGTGCATTGGGACGAGGCCGGCCGGAAGCTCTCGACGCTGGACGGGCGCGAGACCGCGCCGGCGGCGGCAAAGCCGAACCGCTTCATCGGCGCGGACGGCAAGCCGATGAAGTTCATGGAGGCCGTCATCGGCGGCCGCTCGGTCGGCGTGCCCGGCACGCTGAAGCTGCTCGAGGGCGCGCATCAGCGCTGGGGCAAGCTGCCCTGGCCGCAGGTCATCGCGCCGGCGATCAAGCTCGCCGAGGACGGTTTTGCGATTTCGCCGCGCCTCAACGGCCTCCTGGCCGGCGAGAAGGCCTTGATCGCCGACCCGCTCGCCGCCGCCTATTTCTACGAGCCCGACGGCAAGGCCAAGGCCGTCGGCACGATCCTGAAGAACCCGGCCTTCGCCGCGACCTTGCGCGCCATCGCCGAGAACGGCTCGGCCGCCTTCTATGCCGGGCCGATCGCCGAGGACATCGTCGCCAAGGTCACCGGCCACAACAGCAATCCAGGCGACATCACGCTTGCCGACCTCGCCGCCTACAAGATCGAGGAGCGCGAGGCCGTCTGCGGGCTCTACCGCGTCTACCGGATTTGCGGCATGGGTCCGCCGAGCTCCGGCACGATTGCCGTGCAGCAGATGCTCGGCATCCTTGAGACCAAGGATCTGGCGCGCATGGGCCCCGGGCCCGAGGCGGCGCACTGGTTCAGCGAGGCCGGCAGGCTCGCTTTCGCCGATCGCGCGCTCTATCTCGCCGACCCCGCTTTCCTCAGCGTCCCGGTCTCGGGATTGATCGACCGCGACTATATCCGCTCGCGCGCGGGCCTCGTCAGCCCCGACAAATCCATGGGCCGCGCCACGCCCGGCGATCCGCCGCATAAGCGCGCCCAGTTGCTCGCGCCCTCGGACAGCGTCGAGCACGGCACCAGCCATATCTCGGTGATCGACGCCAATGGCGACGCCGTCGCGATGACCACAACGATCGAGGATGGCTTCGGCTCGCGCCTGATGAGCAAGGGCGGCTTCCTGCTCAACAACGAATTGACCGACTTCTCCTTCGCGCCGGAAGAGGACGGCAAACCCGTCGCCAACCGCGTCGAGGCCGGCAAGCGCCCGCGCTCCTCGATGGCGCCGACACTGGTCTTCGACGCCTTCGGCAGGCTCTATGCCGTGGTCGGCTCGCCCGGCGGCAGCCAGATCATCGGCTTCGTCGCCAAGACATTGGTCGCGCTGCTCGACTGGAAGATGGATCCGCAGAATGCCGTCGACCTCGCCAATTTCGGCAGCCGCAACGGCCCCACCGAATTGGAAAAGGGCACCGAAGCCGAGCCCTGGAAGGCCGTGCTGGAGGCGAAGGGCCATGAGGTCCGCCTGCTGGAGATGACCTCGGGCATCCAGGCCATCGTCAAAACGCCGGAAGGGTTCGTCGGCGGCGCCGATGGCCGGCGCGAGGGCGTCGCGATCGGCGATTGAAGCTTCATAGCCTTGTCATGTTTTGGGCGCGTCGGTTTCTCCCCATCAGGAAAACCATCATGCGCTCCCTCTTTCTCGCTGCCCTGACGACAGCCGTGCTCGCCCTCTCCCCGGTTCACGCCGAGGAGGCGAAACCCTTCGCCACGGCCAAGACCATCGACCTCCTGACCCTGCTCAAGCCGCCGCCCGCCAATGATTCGGCCCAGACCCGGGCGGAGCTCGCCGAGGTGCTGAGCATTCAGGTCACGCGCACGCCGGAGATGGAGGCGCAGGCCCAGGCCGATGTCGTCGAGAATGTCTGGCGCTTCGCCAATGTCATGGGACCCAACTTCAAGACCGAGACGCTGCCGGCCTTCTCGGCCTTCTTCGACCGCGTCGTCGCAACCGAAGGCGAGGTCGTCGACCCGGCCAAGGACAGCTGGAAGCGCCCGCGTCCGCATCAGTACAGCCCGCTGGTCAAGCCCGCGGTGAAGCTCTCCAACTCCGGCGCCTACCCCTCGGGCCATACCACTATCGGCACGCTGATGGGCGTCGTCCTGTCGAACATGGTTCCGGAGAAGCGCAACGAGATCATGGCGCGCGCCTGGGCTTATGGCGAAAACCGGATCATCGGCGGCATCCATTTCCGCGCCGATGTCGAGGCCGGCCGCATCGCCGGCACGGTGATCGCCGCCAGGATCATGGAGCAGCCGGATTTTCAGGTTGAATATGCCGCGGCGAAGGCCGAGCTGCGCAAGGTTCTTGGCCTCTAAAGCAGGGGGCGAAGCCTATCGGGGTGGCGCGCCGGCCGGAACCGTCCGGGCGGCGCCCGCCCCACGCCCTGCGATCAGCCAGTAGACGAACCCCGTCGCGGCCCCGATCAGGAACAGGGCGCCGATCACCCGCATCTCGGCCTCGCTCGGCGCGCGCGACAGGCGCAGCATGGCGAGCGGCAGCACGGTCGCCAGCAGGCCGGTGAGCCCGCTCTGGATCAGCCCGCTGCGCAAGCGGAAGAGCTCGCTGAAAACAGCGACCAGCACGACCGGCGCGACGATGATCGCCATGCCAAGCCGCCCGAGCAGGCTGAAGGCGGCCTGCGCCACCGGCGTGGGATCGATGTCGCTTTCGGCCAGGCCGAACAGCGCCTCCGTCAAGCGCTGGAACCCGCCGCCGATCAGAAGCGCAATCTCGGGCGAGACCACGCTGGCGACGAGCATCGCGAACAGCCCCGCCCCCATGGCGACGAGCAAGGCGAAGGGGATCAGCAGCAGCCAGCGCAGCAAGGCGATTATTCCGCAGCGACGGCGGCGGCAGCCGCCGCCTCGTCCTGGTCCAGCATCAGCCTTGCGCGGGCCGAGAGCTTCTCGGTCTCGCTCTTCAGCTGGCCGCAGGCGGCGAGAATGTCGCGCCCGCGCGGGGTGCGCACCGGCGAGGCATAGCCGGCCCGGAAGACGATCTCGGAGAAGCGCTCGATCCGGTCCCAGTCCGAGCACTCATATTTGGTGCCGGGCCAGGGATTGAACGGGATCAGGTTGATCTTGGCCGGAATGCCCTTGAGCAGGCGCACCAGTTCGCGCGCATCGGCGTCGCTGTCATTGACGCCCTTGAGCATGACATATTCGAAGGTGATCCGCTTCGCGTTCGAAACGCCGGGATAGGTCCGGCAGGCCTCGAGCAGTTCGGCGATCGGATACTTCTTGTTCAGCGGCACGAGCTCGTTACGCAATTCGTCGCGCACCGCATGCAGCGAGATCGCCAGCATCGTGCCCATCTCATGCCCAAGCGGGCCGATCTGCGGCACGACGCCGGAGGTCGAGACCGTGATGCGGCGGCGGCCGAGCGACAGCCCCTCATTGTCCGAGATCACGTCGATGGCATCGCGCACGCCGTCGAAATTATAGAGCGGCTCGCCCATGCCCATGAAGACGATGTTGGAAACGAAGCGCCCGCCATCATTGGGCACGAAAGCGCCGTCGGGCTTGCTCCGGTTCGGGAAATCGCCGAGCCGGTCGCGCGCCACCATCAATTGCGCCACGATCTCCTCACAGGTGAGGTTGCGCACGAGGCGCTGCGTGCCGGTGTGGCAGAAGGTGCAGGTCAGCGTGCAGCCGACCTGGCTGGAGACGCAAAGCGTGCCGCGGTCGACCTCGGGAATATAGACGCATTCGATCTCGGCGCCGCGATCGCGTGGGCCGGTCGACGCCATGCGGATCAGCCATTTGCGCGTGCCGTCGGTCGAGACCTGCTCGGCCGTCACCTCCGGCAGATCGAGCGTGAAGCGCTCATCGAGCGCCGCGCGCAAACCCTTGCCGATCGTCGTCATCGCGGAGAAATCGCGGACGCCATAATGGTAGATCCAATTCCAGAGCTGGCCGACGCGCATGCGCCGTTCCTTCTCGGGAACGCCGATCTCGGCCAGCGCCAGCGCCAAGCCGGCGCGCGTGCGCCCGACCAGCGAAACGCGGCTCGTAACAACGGGTTCGGCCGCTGGCGCGGCGGGCTCAAGCACGGACAAGGTCATCGGAACTCTGGCTCGGACGGGCGATCATCGGCCCGAATATCGGCGGCTCATAACACGAGAACGCCCAGCCGCGAAATCACGGTCCGAATACCCGAACAAATCAGTGCGACACAGGGTGGCTGCCGGAATTCGCCAGCGTGAGTCGGCTGGCGCGGATTTCGAGAACCGGAGCGCAACGGACTTCATGTCCGTGAGCACCGGAAGCGCAGAAAGCCGCGTCAGACGGCCGCGCTCGCGGATTCCGGCGCCGCCTTACTTACAAGCGTCTTCGGCGCGCTTGACCGCCTGGTTCATCCCGGCGAGCGAGTATTTGTCGCTGGTCGGATTGCCGCGCTTCGAGGTGCCCTTGACTTCAAGCCCCGAGCCTTTGCGCAGCGCGTCTAACATGCGCGGCTCCTCGGCCGGGTTCTTGAGCCACATGTTCTGGCCCTTCGCCACCAGCGCGAAGCGCTCGGACCCGATGATCGCCTGATGCTCGACATCTTCCTTCAGGTCGAAATTCATCACGAAGCTGATCTCGTTGCGCACGCCCTCGGTCGGGCGGCTGGAGACGAAGAGCAGTCCCTCGATATCCTTGAGGTTGGCGGGCACACGCGTCTCGGCCTTGGAAAGCGCGTAGCAGACCTTCGAGCGCCCTTGCTGCGAGGAAAAGGCCTGCCATTTGCCGGCCGTCTCCAGGAGCATCGCCTGGGCCTGGCCAGCGCTTGCCGATGCGACCGGTGCAGGCTTCGCCTGCGGCTTCGGCTTGGGTTGAGCGGAGGCCGGCACGGCCGCGATCACGCTCGCGGCGAGCAGCGATGCGACGATCATGAGCCGTGAGGCGGCGAATTCGGTGCGGAGCAAACAGAGATTCATAGGCCGCCATCAATCAGCAGAAATCTTAACAGCGTCTCTATTCCCGGGGCATTTGACCCGAGAGTTCAAGATCGCGGAAACGATAGGATGTCACGATCCGGGCGAAAATGCGAATGCCCCACACCCCACCCATGGTTCCGTTCGTCATCTGAGCATGCCACATTCGCGCGCAGCACCATCGCAGCGGTTGGGGAAACGATGAAGGCACTGCTCTGCGACGCCCATGGGCCGGCCGAGACGCTCGTCATCCGCGACATTGCCGAGCCCAGGCCCGGGCCGGGCGAGGTCGTCATCGCGGTCAAGGCAGCCGCGCTCAACTTCTTCGACACGCTGATCATCGAGGGGCGCTACCAGACCAAGCCCGAATTGCCTTTCTCGCCTTCGGCCGAATGCGCCGGCACGATCGCCAGTATCGGCGAGGGCGTCACCGGCTGGCGTGTCGGCGAGCGCGTCGCCGCCTGGCTCGGCCATGGCGCGGCGCGCGAAAGCGTCGTCGTCTCGGCCCAGCAGATCGTGCGCGTGCCCGATGCGCTCGACGACGCCCAGGCGGCGGGGCTGTTCGTCACCTATGGCACGGCGATGCATGGGCTGATCCAGCGCGCCGACCTCAAGGCCGGCGAGACTCTGGCGGTGCTTGGCGCTGCCGGCGGCGCGGGGCTGGCGGCGGTCGAAATCGGTGCGCTGCTCGGCGCCCATGTCATCGCTTGCGCCTCCTCGGCCGAGAAGCTCGCGCTCGCCCGGACGCATGGCGCGCAGGAGGAGCTCGACTACAGCAGCGAGGATCTGAAGGCCGGCCTGCGCCGCCTGAGCGAAGGGCGCGGCGTCGATGTGCTCTACGACACGGTCGGCGGCGAGCTGGCCGAGCCGGCTTTGCGCGCCATGGCCTGGGAAGGGCGGTATCTCGTGGTCGGCTTTGCCGGCGGCGCGATTCCGAAGATCGCGCTTAACCTGCTGTTGCTGAAGGGCTGCGACCTGCGCGGCGTGTTCTGGGGCGAGTTCGTCCGGCGCGAGCCCACCGCGCATCGCCGCAATATGGAGCGCCTGCTGGACTGGGCCGCGAACGGGCATATCCGCGCCCATGTCCACGCCGCCCTGCCATTGGAGCGCTGGGCCGAGGGCTTCGCTTTGATCGGCGACCGCAAGGCCAAGGGCAAGATCATCCTGACGCTGTGAGCCCGCCGTCATTCCGGAGCGACCCGGAATGACGCATCTTTCGACGAACGGCCAGAGCGTTTTCGAGCGAAGTGGACACCGGTTCGCCCGCGGCAAACGCGAAGCGTTTGCGCGGAGAAAACGCGTTAAAACAAAGAGCTGGAGCGGTTGAACGACCCAATCGGATCGGAAACTGCTCTGGCCCCGCCTACAGCTCCGCCAGCGTCCGCTTCGCCTTCTCGCGATGCTCAGGCGTGATCGAGCCAGCGACCGCAGCGAGAGCGGCCGCTATCACCGCCGCATCGTCGGTGAAGCCGATGAAGGGCAGGATGTCGGGAATGGCGTCGAGCGGCAGCACGAAATAGCCGAGCGCCGCCAGAAGCGTCAGCCGCACGCGCCGCGGCGTCGCCGGATCGCGCGTGCAGATCCAGGCTGCCAGCAGATCCTCGGCGAAGGGTACCCGCTTCGCCACGCGCTTGAGCCGGCCCAGAAACTCCGAACCGAAGCGCGCCTCGTCGCGCAGGCTCCGGCGAATCTCCGCCATCTCCTCCGCCGAAAAGCGTGAATGGAACGTGTCGCTCATGCCAGCCCCTCCTCGCGGGCTTTCGATCCAAGCGGCATCGGGATGATGCCGGGCCAGGATCGTTGCAAAATGTGGCCCCAGGCCCAAGGCTGCACAAGGGCCGGCGCAAGAATCTCGCTTGGAGCCGGACGACAGGGCCTCTAAACGCGTTGCCAACGCCATTGCGAACGGGAAACGCCCATGAAACTCGATTCCTCGCTCTCCGCTATCGTCACCGGTGGCGCCTCGGGCCTCGGCGAAGGCACTGCGCGCATGCTTGCAGGCTTCGGCGTCAAGGTCGCGCTCTTGGACCTGAACGCCGAGCGGGGCGAGGCGGTCGCCGCCGAGATCGGCGGGGTCTTTTGCCTTTGCGACGTCACCAATGACGCCTCCGTCGACGCGGCGCTCGCCCAGGCACGGGCCGCCCAGGGCGTCGCCCGCATCATCGTCAACTGTGCCGGCATCGCGCCCGGCCGCCGCGTCATCTCCAGGAAACGCGAGACCGGCGAACTCATCGCCCATGACATGGCGACCTTCGAGAAGGGCCTCGCCATCAACCTGACCGGCACTTTTCGCGTGATCGCGAAATCGGCCGTGGCGCTGGCCGCCCTCGACCCGGTCACTGGGGATGGCGGGCGTGGCGTGATCATCAACACGGCCTCCGTCGCCGCCGAGGACGGCCAGATCGGCCAGGCTTCCTACTCCGCCTCCAAGGCCGGCGTCGTCGGCATGACCCTGCCGATCGCACGCGAACTTGCCGCCTACGGCATCCGCGTGATGACGATCATGCCCGGCCTGTTCGAGACGCCGATGTTCGACGGTCTGCCGGAGGAATCGCGCGCCTCGCTGGGCGCCTCGATCCCCTTCCCCTCACGCCTCGGCAAGGCCGGCGAATATGCCGCCCTGGTCAAGAGCATCATCGAGAACGACATGCTCAACGGCACCGCGATCCGGCTCGACGGCGCGATCCGGCTGGCGGCGAAGTAGAACAATGTGGTGGGCTGCGGTTCATTGCCGTCAGTCCCGGCCGCGGCCATCCTTCGGGATCAGCACCCGGAGGTTCGAATGGATGACATCGTCAACGCCCTGTTGCTGAAAGACGATGCCGTCCTCCTGGCCAGGCGCAGCCCGCATCGAAAAGCTTATCCTGGCCTGTGGAGCTTTCCCGGAGGCCATGTTCAGGCCGGAGAAACGCTGGAACAGGCGCTCATCCGCGAAATTCACGAAGAGATGGGTATCGCGATCCTAGCCTGCGACGCTCTTGGCCGAATCGTCGGCCCGCATACATCGACCGAGCCAGTTGCCTTCCATATCTATGCCGTGAGGAAATGGCAGGGCGAGCCGTGTATCATGGATGATGAGCACACCGAGTTCGGCTGGTTTCGCTTGGAGGAAGCCCTGGCGCTTCCTGACCTTGCCCTTGAGGAGTACCGGCCCTTGCTCGAGTCGCTGCGTTCGGCCGATGCTTGAGCAACGAACGAGCCTCCATCGGTATCCTCAACCGCTACCCTGAACGATCCGGTAGACCTCACCGCGGCTGAGGTCGCGGTAGAGATCCACCCGCTCGCCATTCCAGTGATAGTCGAGATGGCGGCCCTGAACCGGCTTCGAGGCGCCGTCGGGATAGAACAGGCCGACGCAGGCCCCGCCAGCACGGCGAACGCTCGGATAGACCACGCCTTCCGAGCCCGCGGCGCGAAGCGTGTTGCCGAGCTCCTGGCTTTGCGCATAGTCGTCCGGGTCGAGCACCGCGCTGACGGCCGACCCCGGCTTGCGCAGATCATGCAGCCGCGCCTCGACATCGAGCAGGATTTCACGAAATTGCGAGGTCCAGCCCGGCGGCTGCTTCGTCGCGGCCATGAAGCGGCCATGGTGGTGCACCGTCTCGAACAGTGCGACCTCGAAGCTGTCGCCGGCATAGAGCACGCCGAACCCCCCGGTGCTGAAACGGCTCGGCCGGTCCGGGCTGACATGGGTGAAGGGCGCCATCAGCCAGCTCGCGCCCGGGCCCGAGACACGCCTCTCCGGTGGCACGAGCGCGAGATTGCCGACGCTCTCCATCAAACGCGGATTGGTCTTCTGCTCGGCTGCCAGGATCAATGGCCAGTCGGCGGGATCGGCGATGTCCTCGAACAGGTCGATCGGCGGAAACAGGCTGCGGATGATCCGGACCGCCCCCCGCCACACCAGATCGGTGGCGGGGACGGCGCTGACATCGATCACCAGCCGCCCCGTTCATCGTCGAGATAGCGCCTGACCCGCATCAAATCCGTCAATTCGCCGCCGAGCATGACTGCCAGGGCGGTGTGGCCGGAGAAGGCGGCATTGGGCGCCTGGATCCAGTCATAGCCGCGCTGCGGCTCGCGAAAGATCAGGCGCAGCGCCTTGTGGATGCCCATCAGATTGGAGAGCCTCGCCTTGCCGTCGCGCGAGATGCGGCCGATCTCGCCGGCCTTCCAGCGCCGGTAGCTGCGCAAGGGCAGGTCGAGCAGCGTCGCCGCCTGCTCGTCGGTGACGCGCCAGAGCCGGAACAGGTTGATCGCGGCGCGAAACATCGCACCGGCTTCGTCATCCGAAATCGGATCCGGGACAAAGTCGCGCTGTGTCGTCTCGATGCGCTGCAGGGCCGTCATGACGCAATCTCCATTTGGCATCAAATAATACATAAAATGCCAAATGGCAAGATCAAGCCGATGATCGCCCTATCGCCCGAGATGGCGGTCGAAGAATTTGGCGATATCGGTGAAGGCCTCTTTCGTCTCGGGGGCGTTCACATCCCCGCCATACTGGCCATGGCTCTGGCCCTCATAGACGTTGAGGTCGGCAACGACACCGGCGCGCCGCAGCTTGCGATGGGTCCGGACCGTGTTCGACAGGAACAGGTCGCGCGTGCCCGAGGTCAGGATCGTCGGCGGAAAGCCGTGGAAATCGCCATAGATCGGCGAGAGCTGCGGGTCCTTCAGATCGTGGCCATTGGCGTAGAGCAAGGCCGCGTGCCCGAGCCAGCCATCCCAACTCACCAGGACATTGTCGACCCATTCATTGGTGGCGTAGCTGTCGCCGATCTTGGCGATGTCCGACCAGGGCGTGCCAGGCGCGATCGCGGCGGGCAGCGGCAGCTTCTCCGCCTTGGCGCGCAGGACCATGGCGAGCGTCATCGCGCCGCCGGTCGAGGTGCCGAAGATCGCCATGTTGCGGGGCTTGGCCATCTTGGTCGCCGCCTTCCAGACCGCCATGGCGTCATCCATCGCGGCGGGATAAGGCGCATCGGGCGGCATGCGGTAATCGACCGAGATCACCTTGTAGCCGCCGAAGCCGGCGAGCAGGATCGCTTCAGGCAGCGCCGCCTCGCCTGGCCCGAAGACATAGCCGCCGCCATGGACATGAACGAGCAGCCGGTCCCGATTGGCACGCGGGATCGTTCTGGGCGTGACGATGAAGGCCTTCACGCCGCCGATCACGGCGGGCTGGACATCGACCTTCAGCTTCTCCTTCAGCGCCGGCAGGGCGGCGATGGCGAGCTTGGCGCGCCGGTCGACCAATTCCTTCCATTCGGCGGCGCTGTTGGGCGCAGCGTCCATATGCGGCGGGAACGGCAGGGCGATCAGCTTGCGCATCTCCGGGCTGACCTCCTCGGTCGGCACCGGAAAGCTGCGCGGCGGCGTCCTGCGCGGGCCGTCCGCGGCGTTGGCGGCCTTTTGCTCGGCAGCGAAACTGGCCGGTGGTGCAGCCGGCGGGGCCGGAACCGCCTGGGCCCAGGCGGCTATGGGACCGCTGATGGCAAAGATGAGGGCAAGCGACGGAAAACGAAGCGACGGCATGGGCGTTACCTCCGTCTCAGGTCTTGGTTGTCGACAGGTCTTGGTTGTCGAACTGCCTGAGTGAGGTCAGCAGAGCCCCGATATCCGCCGCTCGCAACCTGCGAACCCACCCCGCAGGGCAATGCCACGATGCGCCCATGGCATGGCGCGAGCCGAATTGACGGGAGCAACCAGCTCGCGAGGCGGCCTGCTACTCCTCGGTCTTCGCCGGCTTCAGCTCATGCTTCAGGATCAATGGCGTCTGCGCGAGCGCAAAGGCCATGGTCAGCGGCATCACGCCCCAGACCTTGAAGGCGACCCAGAAATCCTGCGTCTGCGTGCGCCAGACCACCTCGTTCAGGGCTGCCAGCACGAAGAAGAACAGCCCCCAGCGGAAGGTCAGCTTGCGCCAGCCGTCCTCGTCGAGCTGGAGCACCGTCTCCAGCACCAGCGCCAGCAGCGAGCGGCCAAAGAACAGGCCACCCAGCAGCACGCAGCCGAACAGCGCGTTCACGATGGTCGGCTTGACCTTGATGAAGAAGGCATCGTCGAGCGCGATCGTCAGCCCGCCGAAGACACTGACCACCACGGCGTTGACGATCGCCATACGCGGCAGATAGCCCAGCACGATCCGCGATAGCGCCAGTGCGACCAGCGAGGCGGCGATGAAGATACCGGTCGCGACGAAGATGCGCCGGTCCGGCGCGACGCCGAAGAGCCGGTCGCCATAGGAGTTGGCGAAGAAGAAGATCGCCAGCGGCCCGAATTCGAGCGCAAGCTTGAGCAGCGGATTGACGCTTTTGCCCGGCTTCGCCTCGACCACATTCTCGCTCACGCTGCTTCTCCCAATCCCGCGACCGCGCGGGCGAATTCCTGCGCCGAGAACGGCTCCAGATCATCGACGCTCTCGCCGACGCCGATGAAATGCACCGGCAGGCCGAATTTCGCCGCCAGCGCCACCAGGATGCCGCCGCGCGCCGTGCCGTCGAGTTTTGTCATCACCAGCCCCGTCACTCCGGCCGTATCCTGGAACGCTTCGACTTGGCTGATCGCGTTCTGACCCACCGTCGCGTCGAGCACGAGCAGCGCCGCATGCGGGGCTTCCGGATCGAGCTTGCGGATGACGCGGACCACCTTGGCGAGTTCGTCCATCAATCCCGTCTTGTTCTGCAGCCGCCCGGCGGTGTCGACCAGCAGCACGTCCGCCCCTGTGGCCTTGGCCTTCTGCAAGGCCTCGAAAGCGAGCCCCGACGCATCCGCACCCTGCTGGCCGGAGATGACCTCGGCCCCGGTGCGCTCGCCCCAGACCTTGAGCTGCTCGATCGCGGCGGCGCGGAAAGTGTCGCCGGCAGCCAGCATCACCGATTTGCCCTCGGCCCTGAACTTGGCCGCGAGCTTGCCGATCGTCGTCGTCTTGCCCGAACCGTTGACGCCGACCATCAGGATCACGAACGGCTTTTTCGTGGCGTCGATCGCCAGCGGCAGGGCCACGGGGGTGAGGATCGCCTCGACCTCGCGCGCCAGGATCGCCTTCACCTCGGCCGGCTCGATCTGCTTGTCGTAGCGTCCCTCGCCGACCGCCTTGGCGATGCGAGCCGAGGTCGCGAGACCCAGATCGGCCTGGATCAGGATGTCCTCGAGGTCTTCGAGCGTGCCTGCGTCGAGCTTGCGCTTGGTGAAGAGGTCGGTGATCCCGGTGGTGAGCGCCGAGGAGGTCCGCGACAGTCCCTCGGTCAGCCTGCGCCACCAGCTCCGCTTCGGCTCCGGCGCGGCGACCACTGGCGGGGAGGCCATGACTGGAGGTGCCGTGACTGGGGGCGCCATGACCGGAGGGGCCTGCACCGGCGCGGGCTCGGGCATCGCGATCGGCAAGGGCGCCGCCTCGCCCATCAGCAGGTCGGGCGCGATCAGCGCGTCAGGTTCCGGCTCCGGCGGTGCCTGCGTGACGGGCGCGCCGGGCTGCTCCGCCGGCTTCGCCTGCTCGTCCTCACCGCCGAAAAGCCTGGAAAAGAAACCGCGTTTCTTCGGTTGCGTCTCGCTCATCATCCGTCCTGTCGTCCGACCATGCCGCGCCTCGAGGTTGCGTCGTCCGGCCGCGTTCGCTAGCGCAATGCCATGACCGCGCCCGATCAACCAGAAATTTCGCAAGGAACGCCGGATTCCGAGCTTCCCGTGCCGCTGCTCTATCGCGACGCGATGATGCTGGTCATCGACAAGCCGGCGGGCCTGCCCTCGCATCGCGGTCCCCAGGCCAAGCGCCGCGTCATCCCGGTTCTCACCGATCACCTCGACGCGCTGCGCTTCGGCCTGCCGCGCCGGCCCGAGGCCGCGCATCGGCTCGACAAGGATACCTCCGGCTGCCTCGTGCTCGGCCGCCATCCCCGCGCCATGGCCGAACTCAACCAGATGTTCCGTGAGGGCCGCATCGACAAGACCTATTGGGCGATCGTGCAGGGGGATCCCGCTCACAATGAGGGCCTGATCGACTTGGCGCTGGGCAAGCGCGCGCCCGATCGCGGCTGGTGGATGAAGGTCGATCCCGAAGGCTTGCCCTCGCAGACACGTTTCCGTGTGCTCGGGCGTGGCGTCGACGAGACCGGGCCGCTCGCCTGGCTCGCTTTGGAGCCCCTGACCGGCCGCACCCATCAATTGCGCGTGCATTGCGCGGCGTCCGGCTGGCCCATGCTCGGCGACGAAATCTACGGCACGGCGCCACGCGAGGGTGGGCCGGGGCTGCAATTGCATGCTCGCAGCATCACGATCCCGCTCTACCGCAAACGCGCGCCGATCCATGTCGAAGCCCCGCCGCCGGAGCATATGCAGGCAGCGCTTTCGCTCTGCGGCTGGACGAAATCTTTTACAAAATCCTAATGCCGGTCCTCGGCTACCGGAGGTTGCGGGAAACCCTTCCCTAACGTGTACCCATTAAAACCCCCCGGACATCAAAGCCGGGCGGGGCCATGCATCAGATAATCAGCGCAGCCGACACTCCTATGTCGGTTGTTCCAACTGCACGTCCTCTTCTGACATTGCCCGAAGCGCGCTCCCGCTGCGCAGGCCAAACCGGAACAGCGCTGTCGATCCTGCTCGGCTGGGTCGAGAGCTATCTGATGAGCGCTCATGCCGATCTCGGCCGCACCGGCGCGGTCTGTCCCTTCACCCGTCAGGCCGCCAAGCTCGACACGGTGCGTCTCAGCATCAGCGATGCCGGCCCCGAGGACGAAGAGGCGGTCTTCACGCTGCTTCGCGACGGCTTCAAGGCGCTGAACGCGATTCCCGCCAAGCCCGCTATGGCGCATTTCCGCACCGTGATCATCGGCTTTCCCGCCTGCGCCGCGCCGGACGGCATCGCGATGCTCAAGCGCATCCAGAAGCGCCACAGATTCTATTCGCTCGCCCGCAACCGCATGATCGGGCTGATGTATGCCGATTCCGACGCGCCGGGACTGTGGAATCCCGAATTCCGGCCGCTGCGCGCACCTTTGCCGGTGCTCGCCATCCGCCACATGGTCGAGCAGGACGCCCCCTTCGCAGCGCGCCATCCGCTCCTGCTGGTGCCTTATCTCGCGCGCTTTCCGCTGGCGGGCGTGAAACGATTGATCTCGCATGTCCGGGCCGGCGCCTGATGGCCGTCCTCACCGCGCTTCGTACCAAATGCAGCGAGCTCTCCGCGCCGAGCATGGCTGCCCCGACCACGCGCGACGGTGCGCTCACCATCGACATCGTCAGCGGGCATGACGGCTTCCTGGCGCTGCAGCCCGAATGGGACGCGCTCTTCGCCCGCGCCGCTTTGCCGCAGCAGGTCTTCCAGAGCCATGTCTTCCTGCGCCATTGGGCGCGGCACTACCTCGAAACCGACAGCCGCCTCAGCATCGTCACGGCCAGGCGCGGAGGCCGGCTCGTCATGGTCTGGCCGCTGATCGCTCAACGCCGCTTCGGTATGACCATGCTGCGCTTCATGGGCGTGCCTGTCGCGCAGTTCGGCGATGTGCTGGTCGAGCGCGATGGCCACCAAGCGGAGCTGTTGCAGGCCGGCTGGGCGGCGGTCCGCACGCTGCGCGCCGACCTGTTTGAATTGCGCAAGCTGCGCACCGATGCCGCCCTTGCCCCCGCCGGAATGCCGGTTGACGCGATCCTGCTCGAGCAGCGCGAGGCGCCTTACGCCGATCTCGACCTGCGCGTCGGCCGGGAGGGCCCCAGCGCCGTCTACGCCGCGCGCGAACGCTCGAACCATCGCAGACGCTTGCGCCGTTTGAGCGAGCGCGGCGACATCTGCTTTGCGACGCTGGGCCCCGGCCCGGAGGCCGCAGGGCTCGCCGCCGAGGCGATCGCGATGAAGCAGATGGCGCTGACCCGGCACGGCATTGTCGCACCGACCGTCGCCGATCCGCGCTTTGCCGCCTTTTTCCATGATCTCGCCGGCGACGCCGAGGGCGGCTCGCCGCTCCGGATCGCCGTGATTCGCTGCGATGACCAGGCGATCGGCATCGACCTCGCGCTCGACTGCAAGCAGGTGAGCTTCGGCCATGTCATCGCGACCCATCCCGACCATGAGCGGGGCGGCGTCGGCGGCATCCTGGTGCATCGCAGCTTCGCTGCCGCCAAGGCGCGCGGCAACACGCTGTTCGATCTGCTGGCCCCGGCCGACGCGTACAAGCTGGAGCATGCCGACGGGCTGACCGTAGTGAGCGATGCGATGCTGCCGCTGTCCTGGCAGGGCCGGCTGGTCTGCCGGCTCGGATTGCGCCATCTGCGCCCGGCGCTGCGGGCCGCCGTCCGGAGCCTGCCGGAGCCGGTAACCCGCCGCCTCGCCGCCTGGTCGAACACCGGCAAGAGCTAAACACTGGCAAGAGTTGACGAGTTCAGCCTTGTCCAGGATGACGGCGCGGTTCTGATGGGTCTCAGCCCGCCAGCGCGTCCATGGCGCGGGCGAGCTTGACGTCGAGCTCGGTCAGGCCGCCGGCGTCATGCGTTGCCAGCGTGACCTCGACGGTCTTGTAGACATTCGACCATTCCGGATGATGGTCCATCTTCTCCGCCAGCAGCGCGACGCGTGTCATCCAGCCGAAGGCCTCGTTGAAATCACGAAAGATGAAGCGCTTCGTGATCGCCTCGCGCCCCTCGACGAGCCGCCAGCCGGTCAATGTCATCAGCGCCTCGTTGCGGGCCTCCGCGCCCAATCGCTTCGGCATCGTCATCTCCGCTGGAAACCGGTCTGGGACAGCCGGTTGGGGTAGGCCGGCCCAAGCGGATAGGCCGCCTCCAGCACATAGGGACCGCCGCCGACCGAATCGCGCGACGACATCAGCGCCAGCCGCCGGGTCGTGAAGCTGATCGGCCGGACGATCGGGTGCTGGCTGAGATAATGCGCGACATCGATCGGGGAGGCGTCCCGCAGCCGTGCCAGGGTGACGTGCGGCACGAATTTGCGCGCCTCCGGCGGCAGGCCGAGCCGGCGCATCAAGCGCTCGATATCGGCCTGGAGTTCGCTCAGCTTCTGGCTCGGCTGGACCCGGGCGAAGACCGCGCGCGGCTTGTCGCCGCCGAAGCTGCCGAGCGAATCGAGCGTCACCTGGAAGGGATAGGATTGCAGATCGGCCAGAAAGCTATCGACGTCATTGGCCATGCGGCGATCGATATCGCCGAGGAAACGCAAGGTGATGTGATAATCGGCCGGCTCGATCCAGCGCGCACCGACGAGCCCGCCTCGATGCAGCGTCAACACCGAGGCAACCTCGGCGGGTATTTCCAGAGCTGTGAACAGCCTCGGCATGACGAATCAGTGCCAGTTTTTTGTGACTCTGGCGAGACGAAAAGCCAGGCAAGCACCGCCTTCGTCCACAAGGCAGCGTTGCCCACCCGTCATGCCGCCTCTGTGGCGAGCACCCACGCCTTGAAACACCTCGCGGCGAGAGGAGCCGCCATGGTAGGGGCAAGCCCGACCATGGCGGCAAAATGCGGGGCCGATGCCCCTTTTCAGGGGCAGGGGTTGCCGACGAGCTGGTGGATCGCGTCGATCTTGGCCTCGAGTTCGGGCGAGAGCGTGACGCCGATCGAGGCGATGTTGGTCTTCAACTGGTCCATCTTGGTCGCGCCGATGATGTTGGCCGTCACGAAGGAGCGCGAATTGACGAAGGCCAGCGCCATCTGCGCCGGATCGAGCCCTGCCTCGCGGGCAAGCCCGACATAGCGCTTGATCGCATCCTCCGCGCCTGCCGTCTCATAGCGCTGCGCCCGATTGAACAGGGTGGTGCGGGCTCCGGCCGGGCGCGCGCCATCGAGATATTTGCCGGTGAGGAAACCCTGAGCCAACGGCGAATAAGCGAGCAAACCGACATCCTCGCGGATGGCGACCTCGGCCAGCGCCGTCTCGAAGGTGCGATTCAGCAGGCTGTAGGCGTTCTGGATCGACTGGACCCTCGGGCCGCCGCGCGTTTCCGAATCGCGCACGAAGCTCATCGTGCCCCAGGCGCTCTCATTGGAAAGGCCGAGATGGCGGATCTTGCCGGCCTTGATGACCTCGGCGAAAGCGTCGAGCTGTTCGGCGATCGGCGTTTCGTCGGCCGGCTTTTCGAAGGCCGCCTTGCTGAAGCGCGTCGGGTTCGAGCCCCAGGGCATTGGCCGCTCGGGAAAATGGATCTGGTAGAGGTCGATATAGTCGGTCTGAAGCCGCGCCAGGCTCTTGTCGACCGCCTCGAAGATCTGCTTGCGGGTAACGCGCGTCGGGCCCTTGTCGTCGCGCAGCCAGTCGCTGGTGCCGCGCCCGACGACCTTGGAGGCGAGGATCACCTTGTCGCGATTGCCCCTGGCCTTGAACCAGTTGCCGATGATCCGCTCGGTCGAGCCCTGCGTCTCCGCCTTGGGCGGGATCGAGTACATTTCGGCGGTGTCGAAGAAGTTCACGCCCTGGTCGAGGGCGTAGTCCATCTGTTCATGGCCTTCGGCCTGCGTGTTCTGCTCGCCATAGGTCATGGTTCCAAGGCAGATCACCGAGACCTTGAGATCGGTGCGCCCGAGACGACGGTATTCCATGGCGATGCAACTCCGAGAAAAGACCGGCGAGCAGGCGCGCGCCGCGAGGAAGGCAAAACGGAAAAGGCGGGCAAGACGAAATAGGAGGGAAGCGATTTTCGGGCCGAGAACCGCGCTCAGGATTTGGCGGGCAGCGTCGCGAGGAAGCGCTCGACAGTCGGCAGGATGCGCTGGACGATGACGCGGACGCCTTCTGGGGTGGGATGAAGCAGATCGGCCTGGTTCAGCGCGCGGTCGCCTGCGATGCCGTCCAGGAAAAACGGGTAAAGCACCAGTCCATGCGCCTGCGCAAGCCGTGGGAACATGGCGTCGAAACGGCCCGTATAATCCGGCCCGAGATTGCGCGGCGCATACATGCCCGCCAGCAGCACGGCGATGTTGCGCGCCTTCAACCGTGTGACGATCGCATCCAGCGCCTTCTCGGTGATCGCCGGATCGATGCCGCGCAGCGCGTCATTGGCGCCGAGTTCGAGGATGACGCCGTCGGTCCCGTCGGGAACCGACCAGTCCAGTCGCTCCAGCCCGCCCGAGGCGGTATCGCCGGAGACGCCGGCATTGCTGATCTCCACCTGAACGCCCTTCTGGCGCAGGGCTTGCTCCAGCACGGCGGGAAAGGCGGCGCTGCCGGGCAGGCCGTAGCCGGCCGACAGGCTGTCCCCGAACGCGACGAGCTTGAGCGGGCGGGGCGGTGTCTGGGCCATAGTCGCGACCGGAAGCAGCATGAGACAGAACAGAAAAACCGCGGCAAGCGATTGGACAAGCGCATGGGCACGCCCATATCGCCCCGGAATGGGGTGCGCTGCGGTACCGCCCCACTCGCTCCATGATGCGGTGCGAGAGGGTCTGATGGAACGCGAAGTCAGGATCATGTCACGATGAGCGAAAAGCCCGCCCCGGCGATCGAATTGCAGGATGTCCACCTTAGTCTGGGGCGTGCGGCCGCCCGCGTCCATATCCTGAAGGGTGTTTCTTTGTCGCTGCCCTCGGGCGAGGCGACAGGGCTCGTTGGTCCCTCCGGCTCCGGCAAGTCCACGCTCCTCATGACCATGGCCGGACTGGAGCGCCCCGATTCCGGCATCGTCAAGGTCGCGGGCCAGGATCTCGGCAGCCTGAACGAGGACGGCCTTGCCCTGTTCCGCGGCAAACGCATCGGCATCGTCTTCCAGTCCTTCCACCTCGTCCCGACCATGACGGCGCGTGAAAATGTCGCGCTGCCGCTGGAACTGGCCGGCGCCAACGACGCCTTTGCCCGCGCCGAGGCGGAATTGCGCAATGTCGGCCTCGGCGATCGCATGGACCATTACCCTGCCCAGCTCTCGGGCGGCGAGCAGCAGCGCGTCGCGATCGCGCGTGCGGTCGCGCCCGATCCGGCAATCCTGGTCGCCGACGAGCCGACCGGCAATCTCGACGAAAGCACCGGCCGCTCGATCGTCGACCTGATCTTCGCGCTCCGGCGCGAGCGCGGCGCGACGCTTGTGCTGGTCACGCATGACCTGTCGCTTGCCGCCCTTTGCGACAAGACGATCCGCCTGCGCGCCGGGCGGATCGAAGCCGATGCCGATCTGGCGGTCGCCTGATCATGCACGCAATCGTGAAGCCGGAAGCCCAGCCTCCCTCTCGCGCTACCGGCGTTGCCCTGGCGTTGCGGCTCGCCTGGCGCGATCTGCGCGGCGGCCTGCGCGGCTTTGGCGTCTTCATCGCCTGCCTGGCGCTCGGCGTGATGGCGATCGCAGCGGTGGCCTCGGCTTCGCGCGGCCTGACCGAGGGCCTCTCGCGGGAAGGACGGCGCATCCTCGGCGGCGACGCCGCCTTCAGCCTGATCCACCGCGAAGCGAGCCCGCAGGAACTCGCCTTCCTCACTTCGCATGGCGCCGTCTCCACCATCGCCACCATGCGCGGCATGGCCAATGCCGGTGAGAAGGGCGCAGCCCTGGTCGAAATCAAGGCGGTCGATGCCGGCTATCCCAGCATCGGCGCGGTCACGACCGAACCGGCGGCGCTGCTCTCGGATCTCCTCGCTGAGCGTGACGGCGTCTTCGGCGCCGTCGCCGATCCCGTCCTGTTCGGGCGTCTCGACCTGAAGCCGGGCGACATCATCTCGGTCGGCGCAGCCAAACTGCAGCTTCGTGCCAATCTCGTCTCGGAGCCCGACAAGATCGCGGCCGGCGTCGGCTTCGGCCCGCGCCTGCTGACGACGCAGGCCGCCTTGCGCGCCACCGGCCTGCTCCAGCCCGGCAGCCTGGTGCGCTGGACCTATCGCGTCATCCTGCCCGCCGCCGCCTCTGACGAAGCCGCGCTCGACGCGCTGATCGCAGCCGCCGGCACGCAGCAGCGCGAGGCGGGTTGGGAGATCCGCTCGCGCTCCAACGCCAATCCGGGCTTCCAACGCAATCTCGAGCGCTTCACCCAGTTCCTGACGCTGGTCGGCCTGACCGCCCTGCTCGTCGGCGGAGTCGGCGTGGCCAATGCCGTGCGCCGCTTCGTCGAGGCCAAGAAGCTCGATTTCGCCACGATGAAGGCGATCGGGGCGACCGGCGGGCGCGTCGTCGCGATCCACCTGACCGAGGTCATGCTGGTCGCGGCCCTGGGCACCGCAATCGGCCTGGCGCTCGGCGCGGCCGCGCCTTTCGCGCTGGGCTATGCGCTCCAAGGCATCCTGCCGCTGCCCTTCGAGCCGACCCTGGCGCCGGGCGAACTCGGCGTCGCAGCGCTCTACGGCATGCTGACGGCGCTGGTTTTCGCGATTCTGCCGCTCGGCCGCGCCCATGACGTGCCGGTCTCGGCGCTGTTCCGCGACCAGATCGAGCCGGATGCCCGCCGCCCGCGCCCGGTCTACCTGATGATCTTCGCCCTGGCCCTGGCCGGGCTCGTCAGCGTCGCGCTCGTCTTCGCCTATGACCAGCGCATCGCGCTGATCTACCTCGCCGTGATGGCCGGCATCTTCCTGCTGCTGCGCGCGGTTTCATGGGGTCTGATGGCGCTGGCGCGCGCATTGCCGCGACCGCGCAATCCGAGCCTGCGCATGGCGCTCGCCAACAGCCACCGCCCCGGCGCATTGACGCCTTCGCTCGTGCTCTCGCTGGGACTGGGCGTCGCCCTGCTTTCGGCGCTGGCCTTCATCAATGTCAGCCTGACGCGCCAGCTCACCCAGGCTTTGCCGGAGAAAGCCCCGAGCTTCTTCTTCCTCGACATCCCCAATGCCGAATCGGCGCGCTTCGACGCCTTCCTCGCCGAACAGCGGCCGGGCGCGGTGACCGAGCGCGTGCCGATGATGCGCGGGCGCATCGTCAGCGTGAACGGGGTCAGGGCCGAGGACGTCAAGGCGACCGAGCAGGCCGCCTGGGTGCTCGACGGCGACCGCGGCATCACCTATGCCGCAGCCCTGCCGGAAGGCTCGAAGCTCAGCGCCGGCGAGTGGTGGCCGGCGGATTACAAGGGCGAACCGCTCGTCTCCTTCGACGCACCGATCGCGGCAGGAATCGGCCTCAAGGTTGGCGATACGCTCACCGTCAACGTGCTCGGCCGCAACATCACCGCCCGCGTCGCCAATCTGCGCGCGGTCGAATGGCGCTCGCTCGGCATCAATTTCGTGATGCTGTTCTCGCCCAACACCTTCGCCGGCGCGCCCCACACCAACCTCGCCACGATCACACCCGCCACCAATGCAAGCAGCGCCGACGATGCGAGTCTGCTGCGCAAGCTCGCCGTCGCGTTTCCTTCGGTGACGGCGGTGCGGGTGAAGGACGCGCTGGAAGCGGTCAACACCATCGTCGGCCAGCTCGCCACCGCGATCCGGGGCGCATCGGGCCTCGCCATCGCCGCCAGCCTGCTCGTCCTGGGCGGCGCGCTCGCGGCCGGACAGCACGCGCGGCTCTATGACGCAATGATCCTGAAGACGCTGGGCGCGACAAGGCGCTTTATACTTTCGTCGTACGCCCTTGAGTACGCAGCGATCGGCCTCGTTTCGGCATTGTTCGGCGTTCTCGCTGGCGCTCTGGCGGGCTGGGGCGTCGTCACGCAAGTGATGAAGATCGCATTCGTCAGTGATCCGACCGGGGCTCTACTGGCTGCAACTGCAGCTGTCGGGGTTACCGTCCTGTTCGGGCTTGTCGGAACGCTGCAGATACTATCGAAAGCGCCGGCTTCTCATCTGCGGAATTTGTGATGACTATCTGCTTCCGGCTAACGATAGACATGAAACGGCCGCTGCATTGCATCATTCGCACGCCACGTTTCTATGCGGGTGCGCCCCTTAACCATGACGGCCCCTTGTAAGCGCGGCCAATCCCCCTCATATTCGCGACATCGCCACGATTGTCGGCGATGATGGGTTTCGCAGAGGCGATATCCGTCTCCGGAATCAACGTCAGGGGAACTCGCTCGATGAGCAACTTCGACCGCAATGCTCCAGTCTGGGGTGCCGGCCGCGCACAGCAGACCAGCGCCGTCGAGATGGATCAGGGCCTGCGCTCGTTCATGCTCGGCGTCTACAACAACATGTCGATCGGTCTGGCCATCACCGGCCTCGCCGCGATCGGCATCTCCATGCTGGCGATCGCCGGCGTCTCGCCGACCGGCAAGGTCACGGCGCTGACGGCGTTCGGCCAGGCGCTTTATCTCAGCCCGCTGAAATGGGTCGTGATGCTGGCGCCGCTCGCTTTCATCATGTTCTTCTCGTTCAAGGCTGAAAGCATGAGCGCCGCGACGGCGCGCACCATGTTCTTCGCCTTCGCGGCGGTGATGGGCGTCTCGATGTCCTCGATCTTCGTCGTCTTCACCGGCGAGTCGATCACCAAGGTGTTCTTCATCACGGCTGCGGCCTTCGGGGCGCTGAGCCTTGCCGGCTACACCACGAAGAAGTCGCTCTCGGGCATGGGCTCGTTCCTGATCATGGGCCTGATCGGCCTGATGATCGCCTCGGTGGTGAACATCTTCCTGGCCTCGAGCGGGCTGTCCTTCGCCATCTCGGCGATCGGCGTGCTGGTCTTCGCCGGCCTGACCGCCTGGGATACGCAGCGCCTGAAGGAGATGTATCTCTACTCCGACCTGGACTCGGAATCGGCTGCGAAGCTCTCGGTGAACGGCGCTCTGTCGCTCTACCTGAACTTCATCAACATGTTCCAGATGCTGCTGAGCCTGTTCGGCAACCGCAACAGCTGATCATCGCTCCGCCATGCGGATAATTGAGAGCCCCGGCCGCAAGGCCGGGGCTCTTCTTTTGGGCAACCGCCCGGTCATCATCAGTCCATGACGACGCTTTCGATCCGCCCCGCCCGCCCCACCGACATTCCCGCCATCACGGCGATCTACGCCCATGCCGTCCTGCACGGCACCGCCTCCTGGGAGATCGAGCCTCCCGACGAGGCCGAGATGCTGCGCCGCCAGCAGGCGATCCTGGCCGGGGGCTACCCCTACCTCGTCGCGGAGCACGATAGGGCGCTGCTCGGCTATGCCTATGCCGGAGCCTATCGCCCGCGCCCGGCCTATCGCGCGACCGTCGAGAATTCGATCTATGTCGCCCCTGCCGCGCAAGGCTCGGGCGTCGGCAGTGCGCTGCTGGCGGCGCTGATCGAGGCCTGCGCCGCGCGCGGCTTCCGGCAGATGATCGCGGTCATCGGCGACGGCACCGGCGCCTCCATCGGCTCGCGCCGCCTGCATGAGCGCGCCGGCTTCCGGCTCATCGGCGTGGCCGAGAAGGTCGGCTACAAGCATGGCCGCTGGCTCGACCAGATGCTGATGCAGAAGGAGGTGGGCGAGGCCGACAGGGCGCCGCCCTCGCTGTGAGCCTCAGCTCACCACGCTCAGGCGCTTGTCGACCACGCGCAGCACGCGGCCGAGATCGGGGCCGCGCTTGAGCACGAGCCCCGTCGCCGCCACGACGGAATAGGCGCCCTGCCGCTTGGCCAATGCCGGGTCCTTGACGAAGCGATAAAGCGGTACCTCGGAAGAGCGGCGATAGACTGAGAACTGCGCCTTGTCCTTCAGGAAATCGATCGCATAGTCGCGCCATTCACCCAGTGCGACCATGCGGCCGTAGAGGTTCAGCAATTCCGCGAGTTCGCGTCGATCGAAGGTAACGGTGGGGGTTTTGGCCGGGCTGGGGAAGCCAATGACCCCGCCGGCCTGCTGCGATTGCGGCGTTTCGCTTTCGCTCATTGCGCCTCCCGATCGGCGACCGCCGGGTCGCCACGCTGTTTGGCAGGCGATGATGCGCCTGCGATGCTGCGCTGGCAAGGTTCCTCGACGGCAAGGCAATGACGGCCATCACAGCTTCGTCAGCTTCGCCGCATTTTCGCCCGAAACGGGACAAGCGAAGGCCAAACTACGCGGTTCAACTGACCATGTTGCCTCGACGGCCCGGCCTGACGATCTTCGGATTTGTCAGCCCCCCAGCCCCCCAGCCCCCCGGAGTTCGGATGGGCCGGGCCAATCGGTTCGAGGCTACCTCACGGCCGGCGGTCTCCGCTGGCCGTTTTCTTTTGCCGCTTGTTTCTACGATTCCGGTTGTTTCTACAATTTAGCGCGTCTGGCCGTGATATTCGGCATTGGGCCGCATATCGACCGCCGAGGCCATCCGGTTCGACATGTTGAAGAAGGCCGCGACCGCGCCGACATCCCAGATGTCGCGCTCGCCGAACCCGGCCTTGCGCAGGCCCTCGCGATCGGCCTCGCCGATCAGATGCGGCGTCTCCGTCAGCTTGACCGCGAAATCCAGCATGGCGCGATGCCGCACCGAGAGCTCGGCTGCCCGGTAGTTCATCACCATCAGTTCGCCGAGCACCGGATCACCCGAAAGCTGGCGCACCGCCGCGCCATGCGCGGTGAGGCAATAATAGCAGCGGTTCACGCTGGAGACGGCAACCGCGATCATCTCCCGCTCCAGCTTCGACAGGCCCGACGGCGCCAGCATCAGGTCGTTGTAGAACGTCGCAAAAGCGCTCAACTTGGCGTCGTCATGGGCATAGGACAGGAGTACATTGGGCACGAAGCCGAGCTTCTCCTGGCATTTGTCGAAATAGGCCTGATTCTCGGCCGAAAGCGTGCCAGGCGGTAGCGACAGCGCCATCACCGCGGGCGGCGAATCCTGCTGCGCCGGAGCCTCGCCCACCTTCGGTTTGTCATGCTTGGTCGCCATGGTTCCTCCTGTCACGTCGCTTGTGCCCGGACTTCGACAGGATCGGTCGAGTCAGGGTCCAATTTGGCCTTGCCGCGACCTCAGTCGCGGCGAAAGTTGAAAGGCCGCGCAGCCTATGTCATCGCTGCGGCAAAAGAACAGGGGGAGAAGCATGGCTAAGCGGGTACTGAATGCGACGGCTGCAGCCATCGCGGCGATCGAGGCTGCCGCCTCCCAGACCGGTGGCGCTCTCCCCGCCGAATTCGTGCGGCTGCTCTTCGGCCGCGTCGTCGCCGAGGATCTCGACGCCCTGCCACCGGCCATGCTCGCCCGCGCCGCTGTCGCTGCCTATGACCATCTGAGCGCGGCCCGCGCGCCTGGAGCCATCAAACTGCGCTTCTACGACGAGAGTTTCGACAGCGAGGGCCGCGAGCGCCAGCTGACGATTCTCGAGGTCGTCAACGACAACAAGCCCTTCCTGCTCGATTCGACCCTGGCCGAACTTACCGACCAGGGTTTCGAGCCGCTCCTCGTCGCCCACCCCATCCTGGCGGTCGCTCGCGATGCGGAAGGCCGGTTCCTCGAGCTTGCCGGCGAGGCAGCAGGCCGCGCGCCGGAGGGCACCCGCCGCGAAAGCCTGATCCATATCCATCTCGACCGCATCGATACGCCCGAGGCGCGCGAGCGCCTGCGTAGCGCGCTCGACCGTGTCTATGCCGATGTCGGACTGGCCGTCGACGATTGGGCCGCGATGCGTGGGCGAATCACCGAGGTGATCCAGGCCTATCGCGCCAACCCGCCGCCCTTGCCGGAGGATGAGGTCAGCGAGGCGCTGCAATTCCTCGAATGGATCACCGGCGATAATTTCACCTTGCTCGGCATCCGCGCCTATCGCTTCCCGGGCGGTGATGCCGCCGCAGACCCGATCGAGGGCTCGGGCCTGGGGATTCTGCGCGACCCCTCCGTCCGGGTCTTGCGCAAGAACCGCGAAATGGTGGTGACCACGCCCGAAATCCGCGCCTTCCTGGCCAAGCCCCAGGCGCTGATCATCACCAAGGCCAACGTCAAGAGCCGGGTGCACCGGCGCGTCCATCTCGACTATGTCGGGGTCAAGCTCTTCACCTCCGACGGCCGGCTAGACGGCGAATTGCGCATCGTCGGCCTGCTCACCTCCAATGCTTATACCGGCAGCGCTCGCGCGATTCCCTATCTGCGCCTCAAGGTCGCGCGCGTCGCCCGTAATATCGGCTTCGACCCGGCGAGCTATTCCGGTCGGGCATTGATGAACGTGCTCGACGCCTTCCCGCGCGACGAGCTTTTCCAGATCGACTCCGTGACGCTGGAAAGCTTCGCGCTCGACATCCTGCAGCTGACCGAACGGCCGCGTATCCGGGCGCTGGCCCGTGCCGACGAGTTCGATCGCTTCGTCTCGATTCTCGTCTTTATCCCCAAGGATCGTTACGACACCACAGTGCGCCGCCGTGTCGGCGAATTCCTCGCCCGCATCTATGAAGGCCGCATCTCGGCGGCCTATCCGGCCTATCCGGAAGGTCCGCTCGCCCGCACGCATTACATCATCGGCCGCGACGAGGGCAGAACCCCCAAGATCGATCGCGCCACGCTCGAACGTGGCATCAGCGCGATCGTGCGAACCTGGGGCGATGGCCTCAAGGACGTGCTCGACCGGCAGAAGGCAGGGCCCGCTGCCCGCGCGCTCGTCGAGCGTTATGCCGAAGCATTCGGTGCCGCCTATCGCGAGCGCTTTGAAGCGCAGGATGCGCTCGCCGACATCGACATCCTGCAGAAGCTGACCCCCGACCGGGGCCGCGCGGTCAATCTCTACCGCCGCGAGGGCGACCCGGCGACGCGCGCCAATCTCAAGGTGTTCTCGCGCGGCGCGGCGATCTCGCTCTCGGCCCGCGTGCCGGTGCTGGAGAATATGGGCTTCCGCGTCGTCAACGAGCGCACCTACAACATCCTGCCGCAGCCGGCCGCGAGCGAAGGCTCGGAGACCGCCCCCGTCTGGCTGCACGACATGACCCTGGAGCGCGCCGACGACAGCGCGATCGACGTCGAACGGCTCGACCCGACCATCGAGGCGGCGCTGATGGCGCAGTTCCGGGGCCTGGCCGAATCCGACCGCTTCGACCAGCTCGTCCTGGCCGCAGGGCTGGCTTGGCGTGAAGCGGCGCTGCTGCGCTCGCTCGGGCGCTATCTGCGCCAGGTCGGCGCACCCTATGCGCAGGACTACATCGCCGACGCGCTGACCCGCCATGCCGGCATCGCCTCGGGCCTCGTTGCGCTCTTCCTCGCCAAATTCGACCCACGCATCGATGCGACACAACGCGAGGCCCGCGTCGCCGTCGAGCGCGAACGCATCGAGACCGCGCTGAACGACGTCACCAGCCTCGACGAGGACCGCATCCTGCGCCGCCTCGTCAATCTGATCGATGCCGGCCTGCGCACGAATTTCTTCCAGATCGGCCCGGACGGACATCCGCGCGGCACGATCTCAATCAAATACGAATGCGCCAAGCTCGATTCGCTGCCGCTGCCGCGCCCGCTCTACGAGATCTTCGTCTATTCGCCGCGTGTCGAGGGCGTGCATCTGCGCTTCGGCAAGGTCGCGCGCGGTGGCCTGCGCTGGTCCGACCGGCCGCAGGATTTCCGCACCGAGGTGCTCGGCCTGGTCAAGGCGCAGCAGGTCAAGAACGCCGTCATCGTGCCTGTCGGCGCCAAGGGCGGCTTCGTGCCCAAGCAGCTTCCCGCCCCCTCGGACAGGCAGGCCTGGCTGGCGGAAGGCACCGAGAGCTACCGCATCTTCGTGCGCACACTGCTCGAGCTGACGGACAATCTCGATGGCGAGACCGTGATCCCGCCCGCCGACACCGTGCGCCATGACGGCGACGATCCCTATCTCGTCGTCGCCGCCGACAAGGGCACCGCGACCTTCTCCGACACGGCCAATGCGCTCTCGCTGGAGAAGCATCACTGGCTCGGCGACGCCTTCGCCTCGGGCGGCAGCCAGGGCTACGACCACAAGAAGATGGGCATCACGGCGCGCGGCGCCTGGGAAGCGGTGAAACGCCATTTCCGCGAAATCGACATCGACATCCAGACCACGCCCTTCACCGTCGCGGGCGTCGGCGACATGTCGGGCGACGTCTTCGGCAACGGCATGTTGCTCTCACCGGCGATCAAGCTGGTCGCCGCTTTCGACCACCGCGACATCTTCCTCGATCCCGATCCGGATCCCGCAAAGACCCTGGCCGAGCGCCAGCGCCTGTTCGATCTGCCGCGCTCCTCCTGGGCCGACTACGACAAATCGCTGATCTCGCCCGGCGGCGGCGTCCACTCGCGGCAGGCCAAGAGCATTTCGCTCTCGCCGGCGATGCAGGCGCTGCTCGATCTGCCCAAGGCCGAGGTTACGCCGCCCGAATTGATGACGGCGATCCTGAAGGCGCGGGTCGACCTGCTCTGGTTCGGCGGCATCGGCACCTATATCCGCGCCGCCGACGAAAGCGATGCGCAGGTCGGCGACCGCGCCAATGACGCGATCCGCATCACCGGCGCCGATGTCAGGGCGAGGGCGATCGGCGAGGGCGCCAATCTCGGCGCGACCCAACGCGGGCGCATCGAGGCCGCGCGCAAGGGCGTCAAGCTCAACACCGACGCGATCGACAACTCGGCCGGCGTCAACACCTCCGACGTCGAGGTCAACATCAAGATCGCGCTCGCCGGGCCGGTCAAGGACGGTCGTCTCGCTGAGGATGACCGCAATACGCTCCTGGCCGAGATGACCGACGAGGTCGGCCTGCTGGTGCTGCGCAACAACTATCTGCAGACATTGGCGCTCTCGCTCACCGAAGCGCAGGGACAGGCGGCGACGCCGGGCTTGCGACGCCTGATGCAGGCGCTGGAGGCCGAAGGGCGTCTCGACCGCAGCGTCGAATATCTGCCGAGCGACGCGACCATCGCCGAGCGCGAAAAACGTGGCGAAGGCCTGACGCGGCCGGAGCTTTCGGTGCTGCTCGCTTATGCCAAGCTTGCTCTGCACGACGCGCTTCTGGCCTCTCCAGTGCCCGACGACCTCTATCTGAACAGCGAACTGGTTCGTTACTTCCCCAAGGCGCTGCGCGACGGCTACGCGCCCGAGATCGCCGGCCACAAGCTGCGCCGCGAGATCGTCGCGACACAGCTCGCCAACGCCATCGTCAATCGCGGCGGCCCGGCGATCGTGACGACGCTCGCCGACCAGACCCGCGCCGAGGCTCCGGCCATCGCCGCCGCCTATGCGATCGCGCGTGATTCCTTCGATCTGATCGCGCTCAACGCATCGATCGACGCGCTCGACGCGAAAGTACCGGGCAAGACCCAGCTCGGGCTCTACGCTGCCGCGCAGGAGCTGGTGAGCGACCGGATGAGCTGGTTCCTGCGCCGGGGCGTGGCCAAGCCGGGCGCGATCGAGCAGACGGTGGCGCGCTATGCCAAGGGCGTGAGCGCGCTCGCGGCCGAGCTCGAGACCCTGCTGCCGGAGGCTGCCGCCCAGGCCCGCATCGCCCGGATCGCGGTGCTGACCTCGGAAGGCGTGCCCGAGGTGCTCGCCGCCCGGATCGCCAGCCTGCCGGCGCTCGCCCAGGCAACCGACATCGTCGATATCGCGGAGCGCACGGGGCGCGACATCACCGAGGTGGCGCGGATTCATTTCGGAGTCGATTCGGTCTTCGGCCTGTCGAATCTGGAGGGCGCTGCCGCCGCCGTGCCGGCCACCGACGATTACGAACGCCTCGCCCGCGAGCGCGCCGTCGAGACCCTGGTCGATGCCCATGCCGGCCTGACCCAGGAGATCGCGGGCGCGGCCAACGGCGCCGGCACCCTCGATGCCTGGCTCGACACGCGCGGCGCGGATGCCGAACGCACCCGCAGCACGGTCTCGGCCATTGCCATGTCGGGCCTCTCCCTGCCAAAGCTGATGGTCGCCGCCGGCATGCTTGCCGACCTGCCCAACAAGCACAGTTGAACGAGATCCCCATGACCGAGACCGGACCGGAACCGACCGCGACCCGTATCGACCCGAAGCTGCTTGAAATCCTGGTTTGCCCGGTGACCAAGACGACGCTCGAATATGACGCGGCCAGGCAGGAGCTGATCAGCCGCGCCGCCAAGCTCGCCTACCCGATCCGCGACGGCATCCCGATCATGCTGCCGGAAGAGGCAAGGCAATTGGAGGGCTAGAGCGTTTTCGAGCGAAGTGGACACCGGTTCGCGTGAAGAAAACGCGTCAAAACAAGGAGCTGGAGCATTTCCGCGATTCGGGGAAACGCGGAAATGCTCCAGAGCGTTTTCGAGCGAAGTGGGCACCGGTTCGCGTGAAGGAAACGCGTTAAAACGATGATCTGGAGCAATTGAACGATCCAATCGGATCGGTTGCAGGCGCGAGGGCCACTTACAAAGGGTTGGCCTCCAGCCATTCAATTGCCTGCGCCGCGCTCTGCTCGGGCTGGCTGACGGGGTAGAACACGGCTTCGACCGCTCCCTCCCGCAAGACCAGCGTCAGGCGCTGGATCAGCCGCATGCCCCCGGCTTCGAAGGTCGGCAGGCCCAACGCCTCGGTCAGCGCGAATTGCGCGTCGCTCAGCACGGCGAAAGGCAAATGCAGCCGCGCCGCCATCTCCTGCTGATAGGCTGTCGGCTGCGTGCTCAGCCCGAATACCGCCGCCCCGAGCGAAGCGAGATCCGCATGATGATCGCGAAAGCTGCAGGCCTGTGGCGTGCAGCCCTTCGCGCCGGGGATCACATCCCATCCAGCCAGGGCGGGCTGCCCCGGCTCGCTGGTGCGGGGATAGCAGTAGATGACCGTGCGCGGGGACGGCAAAGCCGAAAGATCGATGCTGCCGCCTTGCGTCGAGGCCAGGCGGACCGGCGGCAGGGCAAGCCCCTTCAGGCGCTCGCACAGGGTGTCGCCCAGAACGGGCATGATGGTCGCTTGATTCACGGAATGGCCTCTCTGGAACAGGATGATGCGAGACGAGGCGCCGGTTCGCTCCCGGCTCCAGCCGCGGGGTGACGCCCTGCGCCCTTACAGCGCCTCGCCGCGCAACAGCCGCGGAGTCGCGCCGGCGAGCCCCGCCGCCTCGCGAATGAAAAAGCGCTTCAGCCCCGGCAATCGGTCGACCAGACCCAGGCCCAGATCGCGCGCGAGCCGCACCGGGGTGACGTCGTTCGAGAACAAACGGTTCAGCCCGTCTGTGACCGCGCCCATCGCCACCGTGTCGAAGCGGCGCGCACGCTCATAGCCTTCGAGCACCTCGGCGGCTCCGGGGTCGAGCCCGAGCCGGGCCGCGTCGACGATCGCTTCGGCCAGGGCCGCGACGTCCTTCAGCCCGAGATTGAGCCCTTGTCCGGCGATCGGGTGGATGACATGGGCGGCGTCGCCGAGCAGGGCCAGCCGCTCCCCGACGAAGCGTCGCGCCACGCCGAAGCCGAGCGGATGCGCGCTGACGGCGCTCTCCAGCGCGATCTCGCCGAGCTCCAGCCCGAAACGCCGCTCGATCTCGGCCAGCAGGTCGGCTTCATCCAGCGAGAGCAGCGCCGGCACATTCTCCGCGCCTTCAGTCCAGACGATCGAGGAGCGATGGCCAAGCCTGCCTCCATCGGTGAGCGGCAGGATGGCGAAGGGGCCCGATGGCAGGAAATGTTCGACGGCGCGGCCGTGATGCGGGCGCTCGTGACCCAGCGTCGCGACCAAACCGGTTTGCCGATAGGCCCAGCCGACCCAGCCAATGCCGGCCTGCTCGCGCAGCTTCGAGCGCGCCCCGTCGGCCGCCACGAGCAAAGCCGCCTGGAGCCGCTCGCCATCAGCGAATCGGAGTTCGACCTCGTCATCCCTGCTTTCGAAGCGGCGCACGCCCTCGGGGCGCAGCACCACGCCCGCAGCGCGGCAGGCGTCGAGGAGCGCCCCCAGCAGCGCCGCATTCTCGACCATATGAGCGAAGGGCTGGCCAGGTTCGACCTCGCCATCGAAAGTCAGGAAGACCGGGCGCACCACATCCGGGTTGCGGCTGTCGGTGACGACCATCTCGGTCATCGGCTGGGCGGTCGCTACGACCTTCTGCCAGATTCCGAGCGCCGCCAGCATGTTCTGCGCCGCGGCGGCAACCGCATAGGCGCGGCTGTCGGCGCGTGGCGCCAGGCTCAGCGACGGATCGGCCAGCACGATCTCGAAGCCTGCGCCAAACGCCTGCTTCAGCGCCAGCGCCAGCGACAATCCGGCGATCCCGCCGCCCGCGATCACGATCCGGTTGCGGGCCAGGCCCAGTCCAGACGCCATTGGAATCCACTCCTCGCCCGACGGCCCTGCAGAAGGCGCGCCGGCTTGACGACGCGCGATGCGTCGGTGCTGATGCAGCATAGACTGCGATCGCGCCCGCCCGAAGAGCCTTCAGACCATGACACAGATCAGCGACTCCCTGCTGTCGATTCTCGACCTCGAGCCGCTCGAACGCAATCTGTTCCGGGGTCGCAGCCCCAAGGTCGGCTGGCAGCGCGTCTTCGGCGGGCAGGTGATCGGCCAGGCGCTCTATGCCGCCTGCAAGACGGTGGAAGATCGCCAGCCCCACTCGCTGCACGCCTATTTCCTGCTCCCGGGCGATCCCGAGATCCCGATCATCTACGAGGTCGACCGGCTGCGCGACGGTCGCTCCTTCACCACGCGACGCGTACTGGCGATTCAGAAGGGCGAGGCGATCTTCGCCATGTCGGCCTCCTTCCACGTCGCGGAGGAAGGTTTCGAGCACCAGATGCCGATGCCCGACGTGCCGATGCCGGAGGATCTGCCCGACCGCGAGACCATGAAGCGCAGCGTGCTGCCGCATATGCCCGACGCCGTGCGCGCTTATTACCAGCGCGAAAGACCAATCGAGATCAGGCCGGTCGAATTGGCCCGCTATGCCAGCGGTGGCAAGATGGAGCCGAAATTCAACGTCTGGATCAAGGCGATGCAGCCCTTGCCCGACGAACCGGCGATCCACCAGAGCGTGCTCGCCTATGCCTCGGACCTGATGCTGCTCGATTCGAGCCTGATCGCCCATGGCAAGAACGTTTTCGACAAGCAGATCCAGGGCGCCAGTCTCGACCATGCGCTCTGGTTCCACCGGCCCTTCCGCGCCGACGAATGGCTGCTCTACGCCCAGGACAGCCCCTCGACCTCCGGTGCGCGCGGCTTTTCGCGCGGCCTCATCTTCAACCGGGACGGTAAGCTGGTCGCCTCGGTTGCACAGGAAGGTCTGATCCGCCCGAGGCTGGACATGGCCTGAGTGCTTTCTGAGCATCGGCCTAATAAATCATCATTTGCATATTTCTTGACCAACGCTGGCGGCCTCATCGCCGGTGTGTTCGCTGATTCGCGAATTCAACCCCCGGTGTGACCACGGGGCAGTTGGCACGCGCCTTGAATTGCCGTTTCCCGACGTGCGCCGAAACTCTCGAAGGTGCGCGAGGCGCAACAAGATCGCCGGGGCTGACTTCCGGGCGGCGTAAACGGGGAAACCCTGCAATGAAGATCGTGATGGCTATCATCAAGCCGTTCAAGCTGGAGGAGGTGCGCGACGGGCTCACCGCCATCGGCGTGCACGGCCTGACCGTGACCGAGGTGAAGGGCTATGGCCGCCAGAAGGGCCACACGGAAATCTACCGTGGGGCCGAATACGCCGTGAGCTTCCTGCCGAAGATCAAGATCGAGGTCGCCGTGTCCGACGAGCTCGTCGGCAAGGTGATCGACGCGATCACTGCCGCCGCCCGCACCGGCCAGATCGGTGACGGCAAGATCTTCGTTTCGTCGATCGAGAAAGCCGTGCGCATCCGCACTGGCGAAACCGACGGCGACGCCCTCTGAGCCAGCGATCCTTCAGGAGTTTCCAACGATGAATTTCAAGACCCTCAGCCGGGCCGGACTTATCGGGCTGGCGCTCGCGGCGGCCGCTGGCACCGCGCTCGCGCAGGCTCCGGCCACCCCTCCCGCGCCCGTCCCCAACAAGGGCGACGTCGCCTTCATGATGAGCTCGACGGTCCTCGTCCTGCTCATGACCATTCCCGGCCTCGCGCTGTTCTATGGCGGTCTCGTCCGCAGCAAGAACATGCTCTCCGTGCTGACGCAGGTCTTCGCCATCGTCTGCATCGTCTGCCTGCTCTGGGTGTTCTACGGCTACTCGCTCGCCTTCACCAATGGCGGCAGCCTGAACGACTATGTCGGCGGCTTCTCCAAGGCCTTCCTGAAGGGCATCGATCCGAACTCGACGGCCGCGACCTTCTCCAACGGCGTCGTCATTCCCGAATATGTCTATATCTGCTTCCAGATGACCTTTGCCTGCATCACGCCGGCCCTCATCGTCGGCGCCTTCGCCGAGCGCATGAAGTTCTCGGCGCTGCTGCTCTTCAGCGTGCTCTGGGCCACCTTCATCTATTTCCCGATGGCCCATATGGTCTGGTACTGGGGCGGTCCCGACGTTGTCGGCAACGCCGCCAAGGCGCTGGCTGACGCTGGGGCGGACGGCAAGGTTGCGGCCCAGGCCGCGCTCGATGCTGTCAACGCCGATGCCGGCATGCTCTTCAAATGGGGCGCGCTCGACTTCGCCGGCGGCACCGTCGTGCACATCAATGCCGGCATCGCGGGCTTGGTCGGCTGCCTGCTGCTCGGCAAGCGCATCGGCTACGGCAAGGAGCTGATGGCTCCCCACTCGCTCACCATGACGCTGATCGGCGGCGCCCTGCTCTGGGTCGGCTGGTTCGGCTTCAACGCCGGCTCCAACCTGGAAGCCAACGGCACCGCCGCGCTCGCCATGATCAACACCTTCGTCGCCACGGCGGCGGCGGCAGTCGGCTGGCTCTTCGTGGAATGGGCCGTCAAGGGCAAGCCCTCGATGCTCGGCATGGTCTCGGGCGCGGTCGCGGGCCTCGTCGCGGTCACCCCCGCCGCCGGCTTTGCCGGTCCGATGGGTTCGATCGGTCTGGGCCTTGTCGCCGGCGTCGTCTGCTTCGTCTTCTGCTCCACCGTCAAGAACGCGTTGGGCTATGACGACTCGCTCGATGTCTTCGGCATCCACTGCATCGGCGGCATCATCGGCGCCCTGGCGACCGGCATCCTGGTGAATGTCGATCTCGGCGGCGTCGGTATCCCGGACTATTCCTCGAAGCCCGGTGAACTTGCCGTCGGCGCCTATGTGCTGGGCGATGCCTTCCTGGCGCAGGCCAAGGCGGTGCTGTTCACGCTGGTGTTCAGCGGTGTCGGCTCGCTGATCCTCTACAAGATCGTCGACGTCATCGTCGGCCTGCGCGTCGCCCCCGATCAGGAACGCGAAGGCCTCGACATCGCCGAGCATGGCGAGCGCGCCTACCACGACTGAGCCGCTCTCGCCTCAGCGTCTCACGTGAAACAGCCCCGGCGGGAAACCGCCGGGGTTTTTCGTTGCCGACAGCGCATTTCCCCAGCCCTGGACCGCCGCCCGTGCAAGGTTAAGCGGGTCTTAACCTCACCTTCCTAACGTGACCGGACAGGCCCGACTCCGGCGGCCGGAAGCCCGAAGCACGACACCAGCATGCGCACGATCCGACGTTCCTCCTCGCTGATGGACCGCCTGCCCGATCCGGTGCGGGAGTTCCTGTCGCGGCGCGCGGCGGAGCTCACCGGGCTTGGCCTGCTGGCCCTGACATCGGCGATCGCGCTCGCGCTCGCGACCTGGTCGGTCGACGACCCCAGCATCAACAACGCCACCAGCGGCGCCGTCAGGAACTGGCTCGGCCGTCCCGGCGCCATGGTCGCAGATCTGCTGATGCAATTGATCGGGCTCGGCGTCATCGCCCTGCTGTTCCCGCCGGTGATCTGGGCGCTGCGGCTGGTGCGTTTCCATCTGTTCGATCGTGGCGCGCTCAAGCTCGGCCTCTGGGTCGTCGGCATCGTCGCCACCGGCGCGGTCGCCAGCGCCCTGCCCGCCACGCCGCGCTGGCCGCTGCCGACCGGCATGGGCGGCGTCATCGGCGACGGCCTGCTGTTTGGCACCCGCAACCTCGTCGGCATCGCCGGCAATGCGCTGAGCGGCCTCGTTGGTTTCCTCTATGCCGGCATCTCGATCCTGGCGATCACGGCCGCCGCCGGCTTCGGTTTCGTCACCGACGAGGATCCGATCGCCGAGAACGAGGATGAGGACGAATCCTGGAGCGAGAGCGAGGATCGCCGCGACGACGAACCCGGCATCGCCGTCATCCTGATCGGCTGGCTCGCCCATGGTGCGATGTCGCTCAGGGGCATGATCCTGCGTCGCCTGCCGCAGCCGCCCGAGCCGCTGGTCAATGCAGGCCCCACCACCTCGGCCCCCGTGCCGGGCCGCGTCCGCCGCGAGCCGCAATTCGGCGAGGCCGCACCGCGCGCCGCGAGCCAGCCCTTTGCGCCAGAGCCCCTGCCCGTTTCGCGCCCGCCTCGGCCCGCAGCGGTCGACCTGCCCGAAGACGACGACGAGCCGCAGGATCTGCGCGATCTCAATGCACCGCGTGTCACTGCGCCTGCGATCGCGCCCAAGCCGGGAAAGCGCATGCAGCGCGAGGCCCAGCCCTCGCTGCTCGATCGCGACCAGTTCGAACTGCCGCCGCTGACCTATCTGTCGGAGCCCAAGAAGCTGCCCGCCAACGCGATCTCGACCGACGCGCTGGAGCAAAATGCCACCTTGCTCGAAGGTGTGCTCGAGGATTTCGGCGTGCGCGGCGAGATCACCCAGGTTCGCCCGGGCCCGGTGGTGACGCTTTACGAGCTCGAGCCGGCTCCGGGTACCAAATCCTCGCGGGTGATCTCGTTGGCCGACGACATCGCCCGCTCGATGAGCGCGATTGCGGCCCGCGTCGCCGTGGTCCAGGGCAAGAACGCCATCGGCATCGAACTGCCCAACGCCAAGCGCGAGACCGTCTTCCTGCGCGAATTGCTGGCGAGCCAGGATTTCGAGAGCTCCAAGCACAAGCTCGCCTTGGGGCTGGGCAAGACCATCGGCGGCGAGCCGGTGATCGTCGATCTCGCCCGCATGCCGCATCTGCTCGTCGCCGGCACCACCGGCTCCGGCAAGTCGGTGGCGATCAACACCATGATCCTGTCGCTGCTCTACCGGCTGAAACCGGAGGAGTGCCGCCTGATCATGGTCGATCCAAAAATGCTCGAGCTCTCCGTCTATGACGGCATTCCCCATCTGCTCACGCCGGTCGTCACCGACCCGAAGAAGGCGGTCGTGGCGCTGAAATGGGCGGTGCGCGAGATGGAGGAGCGCTACAAGAAGATGTCGAAGGTCTCGGTGCGCAACATCGACGGCTTCAACGCCCGCGTCGGCGAGGCGAAGGCCGCCGGCGAGGTCATCACCCGCACCGTGCAGACCGGCTTCGACAAGCATTCCGGCGAGGCGATCTATGAGGAGGAGGTCATGGACCTCGAGCCTCTGCCCTATATCGTCGTCATCGTCGACGAGATGGCCGATCTGATGATGGTCGCGGGCAAGGAGATCGAGGGCACGATCCAGCGCCTGGCCCAGATGGCGCGTGCGGCCGGCATCCATGTCGTGCTGGCGACGCAGCGCCCCTCGGTCGACGTCATCACCGGCACGATCAAGGCGAACTTCCCGACCCGGATCTCCTTCCAGGTCACCTCCAAGATCGACTCGCGCACGATCCTGGGCGAGCAGGGCGCCGAGCAGCTGCTCGGCCAGGGCGACATGCTCTACATGGCCGGCGGCGGGCGCATCACCCGCGTCCACGGCCCCTTCGTCAGCGATGCCGAGGTCGAGAAGGTCGTCGCCCACCTGAAGACGCAAGGCCGGCCGCAATATCTCGAGGCCGTCACCTCCGAGGAGGAGGAGGGCGCATCCGAGGGCGAGGATGGCGCGGTCTTCGACAAGAGCGCGATGGGCCAGGCCGAGAGCGACGACCCTTACGACCAGGCGGTAGCGGTGGTGCTGCGCGACAAGAAGGCCTCGACCTCCTATATCCAGCGCCGCCTCCAGATCGGCTACAACCGCGCCGCCTCGATCATGGAGCGGATGGAGAACGAAGGCATCGTCGGTCCCGCCAACCACGCCGGCAAGCGCGAAATCCTCGTCGAAACCGGCAGGGCCCGCGAAGACGAGGATTGAAACACCGCTATCCGGTCCTCAAATTGCCATGACGGTACTGCAACCTTCAGTCATCGCGATGCGTTGACTGGAGCGGGTTGGTAAAGAGTGGAAACCGGTTCTTCCTATGAATCCCGCGCCAAGATGTGACTGGAGCGATGGGTTCGCTTCGATGACCCGTTTGTTGCAGCGTGCCGGCAAAGGCACGATGATCCCGGCCTCTGGGCCGATTTTGAGTGGAGCTTGCATGCTCATGACACGCCGCCTCCGGATGCGGGCCTCGATCAGCGCGCTCGCCGCGCTCGGCTTCGCAGCCAGCCTCGGTGGGGCCAGCGCCCAGCCGCTGAATCTGCAGCCTTCCAAGCAGGCGATCACCACCGCCAAGCCGTCGCGCAGCGGCACGCGCCTGCCCCCTGTACGGCCTGAGGGCCTCGGATTGCCGCGCATGGCAACAGCGGGGACACCTGTGCAAACCGCGTCCGCCGAAGCGCCCCAGCGCATCGCGGCCACGCCTGCGAAAGCATCGGGCAAGTCCGCCGCCCCGCAGACGCAAGACGAGGCTGTCGAGCGGTTGAACGCCTATTTCAACGGCTTCGCCACTCTACAGGCCGATTTCATCCAGTTTTCTCCCGATGGACGCCGTCTTGAGGGCAAACTCTACATTCAGCGCCCGGGTAAGATGCGCTTCGAGTATCGCGCTCCGGTGACGACGGAGGTCATCGCCGACGGCACCTCCGTCGCGATCCGCGACAAGAAACTGGCGACACAGGATATCTATTCGATCGGCCAAACCCCGCTGAAATTCCTGGTCAAGGAGCGCATGGATCTGGCGCGCGATTCGGTCGTGATGGGCGCCGGCACCAAGGGCGACATCCTCTCAGTCCGGATCGAGGACCGCTCGACGCTGGGCGGCACCTCCAAGATCACCCTGAATTACGACATCACCGCCAATGAGTTGCGCGGCTGGGTGGTGATCGATCCGCAAGGCTATGAGACCACGGTCTCGGTCTACAATCTCGACACCCAGCGCCGCCCCGATCCGAAGAATTTCACGATCAACTACGAGCGCATGCTCTGAGGCCCAACGCCACATAGCTTGATTCAACCAAGCTCCGTCATTCCGGGCGCAGCTCTCGGGTCCGATCTTCGATCGGCCCAAGGATAAACTCCGCGCAGATCCGGAATCCATCAAAGGGCACACCTTGGCTTCGATGGATTCCGGCTCGACGCTGTTGATGTGGCTTGACCGGAATGACGGCGCGATTGCCGTCGTGGAGCTTGCTTTTCTGCGCGCTACGAACCAGTTTCCGGCGGCCCTCCGCCCGGAACAATCGCGTGCAACTCACCGTCACCAGCTGGAATATCAATTCGGTCCGCCTGCGCATCGGCATGGTTTGCGACTTCCTGACCACGCATGCGCCCGATGTGCTGTGCCTGCAGGAAACCAAGACGCCCGACGAGCAATTCCCGGCCAAGGCCTTCGAGAAGATCGGCTATGTCCATCAGGCCTTTATCGGCCAGAAGGGCTATAACGGCGTCGCCATCGTCTCGAAACTGCCCTTCAGCGAGAAGGACGCCATGGCGATGTGCGGCAAGAACGACGCCCGCCACATGACGGTCGTGCTCGACAAGGCCGCGGGCGCCGCCGCCGGCGTCGCGATCCATAATTTCTACATTCCGGCGGGCGGCGATATTCCCGACCCGGCCAGGAACGACAAATTCGCTCATAAGCTCGCCTTCCTCGACGAGATCGGCGCCTGGGGCATCGCCAAGAAGCCGACCGACCGGCCCGCCATCCTGCTCGGCGACCTCAACATCGCGCCCTATGAGCACGATGTCTGGAGCCACAAGCAACTGCTCGACGTGGTCAGCCATACCCCGATCGAGACGACGACGCTGGAGAAGCTGCGCAGCGAACTCGGCTGGACCGACGCCGCGCGCACGCTCAGGCCTGAACCCGAAAAACTCTATAGCTGGTGGAGCTACCGCGCCGCCGACTGGGAAGCCTCCAACCGCGGCCGCCGCCTCGACCATATCTGGCTCTCGGACGCGCTGAAGCCGGCCTTGCGCGACCTCAGCTTCCTGCGCGAGGCGCGCGGCTGGGAGCGCCCCTCGGATCATGTGCCGGTGACGGTGACGCTGGAGCTTTGAGGCTCTTCTATCAGCTCCGGTCGATCGCGTTCAGCGCGGCCTGAACCTGGCTCAATTCGCCGACGAACTCGCGCAAACGATCGCCGATCGCTTCGGCGATCGCCTCGGCCGACTTCGGAAACTCGGCAAGGACACGGCGCATCACGCTGCGCGACAGCTTCATCACCTGCGTCGGCTCGCGCGCGATCGCCGTCACCGGCCGATGCGCCGAGGTGAACAGGGCGATCTCTCCGAGCAAGGCGCCGGCGCCGACGATCTCGTCTGCGGGCTGGCCGTCATCCTGGTGCAGCAGGGCGACTGCGCCCGAGATGATCAGCACCGCGCCGTCCGACAGATCGCCGCCACGAAACAGGACATCGCCGGCGCGCAGGATGCGGCTTTCCGCCGCGAACGCCACCAGCCGCAGCGCATCGCGCTCCATCAGACTCAGCAGCGGCTGCCGGGCCAGCAGGGCAATGTCGTTGTCGAGAGCCATATCGACTTAAGGGTTGAGGCGGTAACCGCCCGCATCCGTCACGAGCAAACGTGCATTGCCCGGATCGGGTTCGATCTTCTGGCGCAACCGGTAGATATGCGTCTCGAGCGTGTGGGTCGTGACCTGACTGTTATAGCCCCAGACCTCCTGCAGCAGGATCTCGCGGGCGATCGGCTTGCGGCCGGCGCGATAGAGAAAGCGCAGGATCGCGGTTTCCTTCTCGGTCAGCTTGGTCTTGGAGCCCTTCTCGCTGACCAACAGCTTCGAGCCGGGATGGAAGGTGTAAGGCCCGACCTGAAAGACCGCGTCCTCGCTGGCCTCGTACTGGCGCAAATGCGCCCGGATGCGCGCCAGCAGCACGGCGAATTTGAACGGCTTGACGACATAATCATTGGCGCCGGCTTCCAGCCCCAGCACCGTGTCCGAATCGGAGCCTTGGCCGGTCAGCATGATAACCGGGCTCTTGAAGCCGTTCTTGCGCATCATTTTGACGGCTTCGCGCCCGTCCATGTCGGGCAGGCCGACATCCATCACGGCGAGATCGATCCGCTCGGCCTGCACGGCCTTGACCGCCGAAGTCGCGGTGCCGGCGGTCGAGATCTTGAACTCGTCGTAAAGCGCGAGCTGTTCGGCCAGCGCGTCGCGCAATGTCTCGTCATCATCGACGAGCAGGATATGATGAACGGCGGACATGAACGATCATTATAACGGTTGCGCAGCGGGCACCATGAGCCCGCTGATTCGTGTCTGCAAGTCACGCGGGATGGAATTTCAGTGAGAAAACGTGAGAAGCCAATCACGTCTTGGTCGGTTCGCAAGCCGTGCGGGCTCACGCGACTGCGGGTCTTCGCCTCGGTCCGGGACCGCAAAAAGGGCTTCCTGGTCGCAGGCAGCGCGGTGTTCCCTTGCGCGCTTGGCCGCTCCGGCATCGTCGTACTCAAGCGCGAGGGCGATGGCGGCACCCCGCGCGCCGCCCTGCCACTGCGCAGCGTGCTCTACCGCAAGGCGCGGCTGCCCAGGCCGAGCACCCTGCTGCCGCTGCGCGCCATCACCGCCCGTGACGCCTGGTGCGACGATGCCAGCGACCGCCGCTATAACCGATTAATCGCCCGCCCGCCCGGCGCCGCCGAGGAGCGATTGCAGCGCGACGACCATCTCTACGACGTCATCGTCGAGCTCGGCTGGAACGACGCGCCGGTGATTCGCGGCCGCGGCAGCGCGATCTTCTGGCATCTCGCGCGGGCCGGCTTCACGCCTACGGCCGGCTGCGTCGCGGTCGAGGGTCATGTCTTCGCCAAGGTGCTGCCGCGGCTGGCGCGGCATTGCGTTCTCCTGGTCAGATAGCGCCGCGTCAGCAAGAGCGTTTTCGGGCGAAGTGGATACCGGTTCGCGTGAAGAAAACGCGTCAAAACAAAAATCTAGAGCAATTGAACGATCCCACTGGATCGGAAATTGTTCTAGAAAACGCGTCCGGGCACCGTCTCGACCATCAATTTCGGACCGGCCGACGCAATCGCAGGCACCGTCCTGCATCGACGCGGCTCTCCCAATCGAGACTTTCACGATGACCGATACGGCTTCAACGAGCCTCCGCTTCGGGCGGATCGCCGCGATGCTCCCCGTCAAGGACATGGCCAGGGCGCATGATTTCTACGCGGGCACGCTCGGCTTCAGCAAAACCTTCGAGAACGGCGATCCCGTCGGCTTCATGATCCTGAAGCGCGATGGGGCCGAATTGCATCTGACGCTGCAGCCCGATCACAAGGCGGCGCCCTTCAATGTCGCCCATATGATGGTGGAGGATATCGACGCCCTCCACGCCATCATTCGCGGCCAGGGCCTGCGCATCCTCAAGGGCCTGCGCGACAAGGATTACGGCCTGCGCGCCTTCGTCTTCGAGGACCCGGACGGCAACCGCATCGACGTCGGAGAGCCGTTGACGCGCTGAGGAGGGCGATCTTGTTCGTCATGGTCGGGCTTGTCCCGACCATCCACGTCTTCGCTCGTCGAGCACTATGATCAAGACGTGGACGCTCGCCACAAGGGCGAGCATGACGGTGAGTGCAGCACGCTGCCCCTACCCGCAACGGGAGAAGGAAACCCCGCGCCTAGCCCCGCGCCCCAAAAATCGCGCTGCCCACGCGCACATAGGTCGCGCCCATCTGGATCGCGGCCTCGTAATCGGCGCTCATGCCCATCGAGAGACCGTGCAGGCCGTGGCGCGCCGCGATCTTGGCGAGCAGGGCGAAATGCGGCGAAGGCGGCTCATCGGCCGGCGGAATGCACATCAGCCCCGTGATCACGAGGCCGTGACGCAGGCGGCAGTTTTCCAGGAAGGCATCGATCCCGGCCGGGCTGACGCCGCCCTTTTGCGGCTCGTCGCCGGTGTTGACCTGGACGAACAGGGTCGGAGCCTTGGCGGTGCGTCCGATTTCGCGCGCCAGTTCCTTGGCCAGGCTCTCGCGATCGAGCGAATGGATCGCGTCGAACAATTCGACCGCCTCGCGGGCCTTGTTGGATTGCAGCGGCCCGATCATGTGTAGTTGGGCATCGGGAAAGCGCAGCTTCAGCTCCGGCCATTTGGCCTTGGCCTCCTGGACATAGTTTTCACCGAAGACGCGCTGCCCGGCTTCCAGCGCCGGCAGGATCGCCTCTGCCGGCATGGTCTTCGAGACCGCGATCAGCGCAACCGAATCGGGTTCGCGCTCGAAATCGCGCGCCGCGCGCGCAATCGCGGCCCGTGTGGCGGCCAAACGCGTAACCGTATCGCTCATCGGTAGTCCCTTCATGCCCTGTGCGGCGTTGACCGCGTGGCTGCAATGGTGTCCTAGTCCGGGCTCATCCGATCACGCAAGAATTGCCCGTTATCATGGCCGTCGAACGCTACAATCCCAAGGAATCAGAGCCGAAATGGCGCCGTGTCTGGGAGGAGCGCAAGCTCTTCGAGACCCGCAACGACGATCCGCGCCCGAGCTATTACGTCCTCGAGATGTTTCCCTACCCTTCCGGCCGCATTCATATGGGCCATGTCCGCAATTACGCGATGGGCGACGTCGTCGCGCGCTACAAGCGCGCCAAGGGCTTCGCCGTGCTCCACCCGATGGGCTGGGACGCTTTCGGCCTGCCGGCCGAGAACGCCGCCAAGGCCAACAAGGTCCATCCGCGCGAATGGACCTACGCCAATATCGCGACGATGCGGACGCAATTGCAGTCCATGGGCCTGTCGCTCGACTGGAGCCGCGAGCTCGCGACCTGCGACCCGAGCTATTACAAGCACCAGCAGAAGCTGTTCCTGGATTTCCTCAAGGCCGGGCTGGTCGACCGCAAGACGGCGCGGGTCAACTGGGACCCGGTCGACGAGACCGTGCTCGCCAATGAACAGGTTATCGATGGGCGCGGCTGGCGCTCCGGCGCGCCCGTGGAAATCCGCGAGCTGACGCAGTGGTTCTTCAAGATCACCGACTACGCTCAGGAGCTGCATGACGCGCTGGAAGGCCTGACGCGCTGGCCCGACAAGGTCCGGTTGATGCAGAAGAACTGGATCGGCCGCTCGGAAGGGCTGTTGATTCGTTTCGCTCTCGAATCGAATCCCTTTGGCCGCAACGAGCTGGAGATCTACACGACCCGGCCCGACACGCTGTTCGGAGCCAGGTTTATGGCGATCGCGCCCGACCACCCGCTGGCCAAGGCGGCCGCCGAGAACAACCCGGCCCTGCAGGCCTTCATCGAGGACTGCAAGCGTACCGGCACGGCCCAGGAAAACATCGACAAGGCCGAGAAGCTCGGCTTCGACACCGGCATCCGCGCCGTGCATCCCTTTGATAAATCATGGACCTTGCCGGTCTATGTCGCCAATTTCATCCTGATGGAATACGGCACGGGCGCGATCTTCGGCTGCCCGGCCCATGACCAGCGCGACCTCGACTTCGTCAATAAATACGGGCTCGGCGTCACGCCCGTCGTGGCGCCCGAGGGCCAGGATCCGGCGAGCTTCATCATCACCGACACCGCCTATGGCGATGACGGCCGCATGATCAATTCACGCTTCCTCGACGGCATGACCATTCCGGAAGCGAAAGAAGAAGTCGCCCGCCGGCTCGAAGCCGAGACGCGCGGCAACAGCCCCGTCGCCACCCGCAAGGTCAATTTCCGCCTGCGTGACTGGGGCGTTTCGCGCCAGCGCTATTGGGGTTGCCCGATTCCGGTGATCCATTGCGCCGATTGCGGCACGCTGCCGGTGCCCGACGCCGACCTGCCGGTCAAATTGCCCGACGACGTCTCCTTCGACCGGCCCGGCAACCCGCTCGACCATCACCCGACATGGAAGCATGTCGCCTGCCCGCAATGCGGCAAGCCGGCCCGGCGCGAAACCGACACGATGGACACCTTCGTCGATTCGTCCTGGTATTTCGCCCGCTTCACTGATCCCTGGCGCATCGACAGCCCGACCGACCGGCCGGTCGTCGATCGCTTCCTGCCGGTCGACCAGTATATCGGCGGCGTCGAGCACGCGATCCTGCACCTGCTCTATTCGCGCTTCTTCACCCGCGCCATGAAGGCGACGGGCCATGCCGGGCTCGACGAGCCTTTCGACGGCATGTTCACGCAAGGCATGGTCGTCCACGAGACCTACCGGGCCAAGGACGGCAGCTGGGTCGAGCCCGGCGATGTCCGCATCGAGGTGAACGGCACCGAGCGCCGCGGCTTCCATGTCGATACCGGCGCGCCGATCGAGATCGGCGCCATCGAGAAGATGTCGAAGTCGAAGAAGAATGTCGTCGATCCCGACGACATCATCGCCTCCTACGGCGCCGACACGGCGCGCTGGTTCATGCTCTCCGATTCGCCGCCTGACCGCGACGTGATCTGGACCGATGAGGGCGTCCAGGGCGCTGCCCGCTTCGTCCAGCGCATTTGGCGCCTCGTCGGCGAGATCGCCGAGCGCACGGGCAACAGCGCCGCCCTGCCGGCCTCCCTGAGCGAGCAGGCCCTGACGCTGCGCCGCGCCAGCCACCGCGCCTTACATGCGGTCGGCCTCGATATCGAGCGCCTCGGCTTCAACCGCTGCATCGCCCATATCTATTCGCTGACCAACGCTATCGGCAAAGCGCTCGACGCTGCTGCCGAAAACGCCGCGCTCGCCCCCGATATCGCTTTCGCGCTGCATGAATCCGCCATCATCGCCACGCAGCTTGTCGCACCGATGATGCCGCATCTCGCCGAGGAATGCTGGCAGGCGCTGGGGCGGCCGGGGCTCATCGGCGAGGCCGCGTGGCCTGTCGCCGACGAGACCTTGCTGAAGGACGACAGCATCGTGCTGCCGGTGCAGATCAACGGCAAGAAGCGCGCGGAGGTGACCGTCCCCGCCGATGCGAATACCGTGGCCGTGGAGGCGCTCGCGCGCGCCTCCGAGGCTGTCATCAAGGCGCTTGACGGCCGGGAGATCCGGAAGATCATCGTCGTGCCCGGGAGAATCGTGAATGTCGTCGCCTGAAGTCCAGAACCGGCCCTTGTCGCAGCCGGTTCCGACCCGCCGCATGATGCTGGCCGCCACATTGCTCGCGACCGCCTTCGCCGGGGGCTGCCTGCAACCGCTCTATTCCGAGAGCACCACGAGCACCATCGGCGGCAGCGTCAAAAACGCGCTGAAGAGCGTTGAAATCCCCCAGATTCAGGGGCTGACCGGCCATTATCTGCGCAACGAACTCGTTTTCGAACTCGATGGCGGCGGCGAACCCGATGTCCAGAAGCGCCTGCGCTTCGAGGCCAAGATCTCCGAAGCGATCGAGGTCGTCACGGTCGATTACAACACCGGCCGCGCCGATTCGGCGGTCCTGATCGCCACCGCAACCTGGACAGTGAAGCGCATCGGGGGTGCGGGCGAGACTGTCTCCTCAGGCACCAATCTCGTACGCGCGCCCTATGAGCGCTCCTCGCAGCGCTTCGCCACGGTGCGCGCCGCGCGCGACGCCCAGATCCGCGCGGCCAAGAGCCTGGCCCAGCTGATCAAGGGGCAACTCGCCGCCGATCTGGTCTCCGGCTGAAGCGAGAATCTCCGCCATGGCCGCCGTCAAGGCGCATGAGGCCGAGCGCACCCTGGCCAAGCCCGATCCGGCCTGGCGGCTGTTTCTGATCTACGGCCCCGATACCGGCCTGGTCTCGGAGCGCGCCGCCGCGCTGGCGCGCGCCAATGTCGACGACGCCAACGACGCTTTCCAGCTCGTGCGGATGAGCGGTGACGACATAGCCTCCGACCCGCTCAAGCTCGTCGACGAGGCCAACACCATCGGCCTGTTCGGCGGCCGCCGCGCCATCCGCGTCTCCGCCACGGGCAAACTGCTGACGGCCGCCGTCGAGCCCTTGCTGGCGACGCCATCGCGAGACGCCATCGTCATCATCGAGGCCGGCGATCTCCAGCGCAGCAATCCGCTGCGAGTCGCCTGCGAGAAGGCACGCTCCGCCCTCGCCGTTCCCTGCTACAGCGACGGCGCGCGCGATCTCGGCAGCCTGATCGACGAGATGCTGCGCACGGCCGGCAAGACCATCGACCGCGTCAATCGCGACCATCTCGCCGGGTTACTCGGCGGCGACCGGCAGACATCGCGACGCGAGATCGAGAAGCTCCTGCTTTATGTGGGGGCCGATCCGGCTGTTCTGAGCGAGCATATCGAGGCGGTCGTCGGCGACACGGCCCAGCGCGAGCAGGCGGCTCTGGTCGACGCCGTCTTCGCCGGGCGCCTGCCGGCGCTCGATCTTGCCTATGCCAAACTGAGCGGGGAGGGCCTCGATCCCGGCGTCATGCTGGGCGCGGTGCTGCGACAGGCGCTGACGCTGCTCAAATCCCGGCAAAGCGTCGATGCCGGCCGCGGCGTCAAGGACGTCGTGGCGACGATGCGGCTGCCATTTCCTCGCATTCCAGCAATGGAGGCGGCGCTTTCGGCCTGGACGACCCCGAAGCTGACGGAAGCCATCTCGCTTCTGGGGGCCGCGACGCTTGCCGTCAGGCGGGATGGCGATATCGCCCGGCCCGCCGCAGTGCGCACGCTCTGGACCTTGGCGCGTCTCGGCCGTTCCGGAGCGCGCGGAGACTGAAGTATTTTCGAGCGGAAATTACTCGATTCAGGCCTTCAGCCTGCGGCAGAGCGCTTCGAGCTGCTCGAGCGTCTTGTAGGCGATCTTCATCTCGCCGCCGCCATTGGCCCGATGCTGGATCGAGACCGACAATCCCAGCGCTTCCTCGAGAGCCTTCTCGACCGCGCGGGTATCGGGATCCTTATCGATCTTGGGCTTGCTTGGAACGCTCTTGGGTTCGCCGCGCGATTCGTCCTGAACGATCCGTTCGATGTCACGGACGCTGAGCCCTTCATCGATGATCTTGCGAGCCATCAATTCCGGCTCCGAAACAGACAGCAAGGCACGGGCATGGCCGGCCGAAACCGCGCCTTCGCTGACCATCTTACGCACCGACTCCGGCAATTTGGACAGCCGCAAGGTGTTGGCGACATGGCTGCGGCTCTTACCGATGACCCGCGCAAGGTCGTTTTGCGTATAGCTGAACTCCGCGATCAGCCGCTCATAACCGGCGGCCTCCTCGATTGCGTTCAGATCGGTACGTTGGACGTTCTCAACGATGGCGATTTCGAGCGCTTCGCGGTCATCCGCCTCGACCAGGATGACCGGCACATCGTGCAAGCCTGCACGCTGGGCTGCGCGCCAGCGCCGTTCGCCCGCAATGATCTCGTAAGCATCGAGCATGTTGGGAATCGAGCGCACGATGATCGGCTGCAGGATGCCGCGCTCGCGGACCGAAGCCGTGAGCTCTTCGAGATCATCCTCGCCGAAGCTGCGCCGCGGATTGCGCGCGCTCGGACGCAGGAACTCGACAGGCACGCGCCTCTGGCCGCGCGCCCGGTCGATTGCTCCGATCTCCTCGCCGACATCGCCGATCAGCGCCGCCAGGCCTCGGCCGAGCCGCGAGCGCCCCTGTTCTTCGGCCATTGCCATCCTCTTGTACTCTCTCGTCTTTTTGTCGTGGATCAGGCTGCCGCGCGCAGAACGCGCTCGCGCTTGATCACCTCGGAGGCCAGCTTTAGATAGGCTTGCGAACCTGAACAGCGCAGATCATAAAGCAGCGCCGGCTTGCCATAGGACGGCGCCTCCGAGACCCGGACATTGCGCGGGATCACGGTCTCATAGACCTTGTCGCCGAGGAATTCGCGGACATCGGCCATCACTTGGCCGGATAGATTGTTGCGCGGGTCGTACATGGTCAGAACCACGCCCTGGATGATCAGGCGCGGATTCAGGCCGTTGCGGACCTGCTCGACAGTCTTCAGCAACTGGCTCAGGCCCTCCAGCGCGAAGAATTCGCATTGCAGCGGCACCAGGACAGCGTCGGAAGCCGTCATCGCGTTGATGGTGATCAAGCTCAGCGAGGGTGGGCAATCGATCAGCACATAGGTCAGGTCGGAACAGCGCTGGTCATAGACCAATTCGTCGATCGCATTCTTCAGGCGATGGGCGCGATCCTTGGACCCCGCGATCTCCAGCTCGACGCCGAGCAGATCCAGCGTCGACGGCGCCAGGAACAGGCCCGGGACCGCAGTCTCCTGCATCGCCTGCCCAAGACCGACATCGCCGCACAGGACGTCATAGGTCGAGGATTTGCGGCTTCTCCGGTCGATGCCGAGCCCCGTCGAGGCATTGCCTTGCGGGTCGAGGTCGACGATCAGCACCTTCTCTCCGATCGCCGCCAGCGCCGTGCCGAGGTTGATCGCGGTCGTCGTCTTGCCGACGCCGCCCTTCTGATTCGCGAGTGCCAGCACGCGCGGACGGCGCGGCAGGACAATAGGGGTAAGATCGGTCATGAATCGGCCCGCTTCTCGACCGCACGAACCATCAGGATGCGTGCGGCGCTGTCTGTCACGGAAGAAACCGTTGAGGCCTGAATCTTCCAATATTTAGACGCGTCGGTCAATTCAGCATCTAGATGTTGTCCCTTGGGAAAGAGCCCCAGGGCCCCTGTTCTCAACAGGTCTTTGCACCAGTCCAGCAGCAGCGGCAACGGCGCCAGGGCTCGCGCACAAACGACGTCGATCTTGCCCACAAAATCGCCGACGGCATCCTCGATTCGCGCATTGTGAACCCTGACCGGCGCCCCCGTCAAACGCGCCGCATGCCGCAGGAAGGCGCATTTGCGGCTATTGCTCTCGACAAGATGGATCTCGCCGGCCCCGCGCTCCGCCAGGCAAATGCCGATCACCAGCCCGGGAAAGCCGCCGCCGGAACCGAGATCGAGCCAGCGCTGCGAGTCTCGCGCCAGATCGAAGAGCTGCAGAGAATCGGCGATATGGCGCGTCCAGACATCTTTCAATGTGCCCGAGGACACCAGATTCTTTGCCGCCTGCCAGCGCTCGAGCTCGGCGACGAGGATCGCCAGACGCTCCTCTGTTTCACGTGAAACAGGCGTCAAGCGCAAAGCATGCGCCCTGTCGCTTTTATCAACAGTCACGAATCACGCGATCGGTTCAGGAGCGCGCTGGCGGCGGCCACGCCGCGCATGCGCCGCCAAAAGGGTCAGCGCAGCAGGCGTCATACCCTCGATCCGCGCCGCTTGGGCAAGATCGGCTGGCCGCTCCGCGTTCAACTTCAGTTTGATCTCGTTGGACAAGCCCGAGATCCCGTCGAGGTCGAGATCCTCCGGCACCTTCAACGCTTGATCGCGCTTATAGGCCTGGATCTCCGCCGACTGACGGTCGAGATAGACCGAATAAACCGCATCCGCTGTCACACGTGAAACCACCGACGGCGCATAGTCAGCAAGATCCGGCCATATCACTGCCAGGCTCTCATAACCGATATCGGGATAAGAGAGCAGCTGGTAGGCGCTTCGTCGCAGACCATCGCGGTTGAGATGAAGCCCAGCCGCCTCCGCTTGCTGCGGCGTCACCCAGACATCCTTCAATCGGGCCTCCAACTGCGCGATGGCGGCCCGTCGCGCTTCGAAATGGTCGCGGCGTATGGAGCTCACCAGGCCGAGCTCCATACCAAGCGGCGTCAAGCGCTCATCGGCATTGTCGACGCGCAATGACAGTCGAAACTCCGCCCGCGACGTAAACATTCGATACGGCTCCGTAACGCCGCGCGTGACCAGATCGTCGACCAGAACCCCGATATAGGAAGTGGTGCGCTCGAACACGGCCGGCTCGGCCCCGCCGGCCCGGCGTGCAGCGTTCAAACCCGCGAACAGCCCTTGCGCCCCGGCCTCCTCATAGCCGGTCGTGCCGTTGATCTGGCCCGCCAGGAACAAGCCACGGACGGCACGCGTCTCCAGCGTGTTCTTAAGGGCGCGTGGATCGACGAAGTCATACTCGATCGCATAGCCGGGGCGCAGCATCGTCGCGCGCTCCAAGCCTGGAATCGTCTTGAGCACGCCGAGCTGCACATCCTCCGGCAAGGAGGTCGAAATCCCATTTGGATAGACCGTATCGTCATCAAGCCCTTCGGGCTCGAGAAAAATCTGATGGCCGTCGCGATCCCCGAAGCGGCCGACCTTGTCCTCGATCGAAGGACAGTAGCGCGGCCCGCGGCCCTCGATCTGGCCGGAAAACATCGGAGCGCGATGCAGATTGGCGCGGATCAGGTCATGAGTCGCCAAAGTCGTACGCGTGATTCCGCAGGAAATCTGCGGCGTGGTGATCGCCGTGGTCAACGCCGAGAAGGGCTCAGGCGGATCGTCGCCGGCCTGCATCTCGAGCGCCGCCCAATCGATCGTGCGCCCATCCAGACGCGGCGGGGTACCGGTCTTGAGGCGGCCAAGCGGGAAGCCATGGCGCTCCAAGGTCGCAGACAGCCCCAGCGAGGGCGCCTCATCGACACGCCCAGCCGGAATCTTGGCCTCGCCGATATGGATCAAGCCGCGCAGGAAGGTTCCGGTCGTCAATACGACCGTTCCGGTAGTGAATCGACGTCCATCCGCCAGGATCACGGCGCTGACCTGGCCGTTCTCAATCGCGATATCGAACACCTCGCCGGCGACGACCTCGAGATTGCCCTGTTCGGCTAACAAATCCTGAACGGCCAGGCGATAAAGCTTGCGATCCGCTTGAGCCCTGGGGCCGCGCACGGCCGGGCCCTTGCGGCGGTTCAGCATGCGGAACTGGATGCCGGCTCGGTCGGCTGCCCGCGCCATGACGCCATCGAGCGCATCGATCTCGCGGACAAGATGCCCCTTGCCGAGACCGCCGATCGCCGGATTGCAGGACATCACGCCGATCGTCTCCGGCCGATGCGTGATCAATGCGGTGTGCGCACCAAGCCGCGCAGCTGCGCTCGCCGCCTCGGCGCCGGCATGGCCGCCGCCGACCACGATCACATCGTAGTGCGTTTCGACAACAGGAAGAGACATGCGGATTCGCTAGCGAAGCCCGGGCCTGGGGTCAATGATTATAAGGCGATGGCGCCTCGTTTCACGTGAAACGGTCCGAATTATCGAGGTGATGCCCGCCGCTTGCTATTTTCCGATGCAGAAGCCGGAAAAGAGCTGGTCGAGAACATCCTCGACATCGATGCGCCCGACCAAGCGTTCCAGCGCCATCACGGCCAGGCGAACCTCCTCGGCCAGCAACTCGACCTGGCCGTGCCGGGCATCGATCGCGCGCTCCAGCGCAAACACCGCATCGGACACCGCAACCCGGTGCCGCTCACGCGTCAGCAATGCCGGCTCAGGCTGCGAGAGCGTCCCGAGTTCAGCCATAATGCTCGCCAGCAGATCATCCAGGCCCGCGCCCGTCTGGGACGAAACCGCGATCTCACCGGGCAAGGCCTGACTTGCCAGATCGCTTGCGAGATCGGCCTTCGTGGCGATGCAAAGGGTCTTTTGAATCGAGGCGAAACGATCCGGAAGCGAATCGATTGCTCGAAGCTTGAGAACAAGATCTGCTCGCGCAACCAGGTCCAGGGCCCGCCTCACGCCCTCCGCCTCGATAGCGTCCGCGCTCTCGCGCAAACCCGCTGTATCGACCAGCGTGACCGGCAAACCCGCTAGATCGAGCCGCACCTCGATCGCATCGCGCGTCGTCCCCGCCATGGCCGAGACGATCGCGACATCGCGGCGGGCGAGTGCGTTGAGCAGGCTCGACTTGCCGGCATTGGGCGGGCCGGCAAGCACCACGACGAAACCCTCGCGGACGCGCTCGCCCATGGCAAAGCTGCCGAGCGCCTCGCGCAGCTCCCCGACGATGCCTGCTGCGATCGCCAGTGCCTCATCGACGAGCGGCCCCGAGACATCGCCCTCGTCGGAGAAGTCGATATCCGCAGCAAGCAGGGCCATCCCCTCGATCAATCGGCCCCGCCACGCCGTCGCTTGCTTGCCGAGCGTGCCGGTCATCTGACGCAGCGCCTGCCGGCGCTGCCATTCCGTTTCCGAATCGATCAGGTCCGCCAGACCTTCGACGGCGGCGAGATCGAGCTTCCCGGCTTCAAAGGCCCGCCGGGTGAACTCACCCGGCTCCGCAAGTCTCACCCCTGGCAGATGCGTCAGGACGTTCAGAAGGCGGGCAATGACGGCCCTTGCGCCATGAACCTGGAGCTCGGCGATATCCTCACCCGAAAAGCTTGCCGGCGCGGGAAAATACAGCACCAGCCCGGTATCGATGACGTCGCCGGCCTCGTCACGCAATTGCCGCAAGACGGCATGGCGTGGCGCAGGGATTCCCCCCGCAATCGTTTCGAGCACGAATCGAACCCGCGAGCCGGATATCCGGATGACGGCGACACCCGCCCGCCCGCTGCCGGAGGACAGGGCGACGATCGTCGGATAGGCTGCTGCGTCGCTCATCTCTCGAACACCATGCTGCGCCCGACGCCAAACCCGCTTTGGCATCCGGCCGGAAAGCCACTCCGATGAACCGTCTCGCGGACGCCGCCAGCCCCTATCTCCTGCAGCACAAGGACAATCCGGTTCACTGGTGGGAATGGCGCGAGGCCGCCTTCGCCGAGGCCAAGCGCAGCGGCCGGCCGGTTCTGCTCTCGGTCGGTTACGCCGCCTGCCATTGGTGCCATGTCATGGCGCATGAAAGTTTCGAGGATCCTGCAACCGCGGCGGTGATGAACGAGCTCTTCGTGAACATCAAGGTCGACCGCGAGGAAAGACCCGATATCGACCATGTCTATATGAGCGCGCTGCACAGCCTGGGCGAGCAGGGCGGTTGGCCGCTGACCATGTTCCTGACCGCCGATGGTGACCCGTTCTGGGGCGGCACCTATTTCCCGCCGGAAGCGCGCTATGGCCGGCCCTCCTTCACCGGCGTGCTGAAACAGCTCGCGGCGATCCACCGGCAGGATCCCGATCGCATCGCGCGCAACGCCGCCGCCATTCGCGCTGCCCTTACACAAGCCGATGCTTTCGCCAAAGCCGGGACAGGTGAGCCCGATCTCGATGCGCTGGTAGGTCAAATCGGCGGCGCCTTCGATCCGCGTCATGGCGGCCTGCGCGGCGCGCCGAAATTCCCCAATTCCGGCCTGATCGAAATGCTCTGGCGCCATGGTGCGCGCACCGGCTCTCCTGCAACGTTGGAGCCTGCCCGGAGGACATTGGAGCAGATGGCGCGCGGCGGCATCCATGACCATCTCGGCGGCGGCTTCGCCCGCTACTCCGTCGACGAGCGCTGGCTCGCCCCGCATTTCGAGAAGATGCTCTACGACAACGCCCAATTGCTCAACCTCTACGCTTTGGAGGCGGCCCGCAGCGGCGATCCGCTGATGAGGATGGCGACTGAGGGCATCGTCGCCTGGCTCGCACGCGACATGCTGCTGCCGGAGGGCGCTTTCGCCGCCAGTCTCGATGCCGATTCCGAAGGCGTCGAGGGCAAGTTCTATGTCTGGACCGCGCGCGAGCTCGAAACGCATCTCTCGGAGGAAGAGGCTCGCCTGCTCGCGCTCCATTACGACGTGACGCCCCACGGCAATTGGGAAGAGGTCACGATTCTCAATCGGCTGGAAACGCCGGATCCCGATCCTGAGACGGCAACCGTCCTGGCCGGTATCCGCGAGCGATTGCTGGCAATCCGGGCCAAGCGGATTCCCCCCGCCCGCGACGACAAGATCCTGGCCGACTGGAACGGCATGATGATCGCGGCGCTGACGCGGGCATCCGGCCCGCTCGGCCGCAAGGACTGGCTCGCCCTTGCCCGGCGCGCCTATCATTTCGTCGCCGAATCGATGGCCGATGGCGACGGGCTCGCCCATTCCTATCGCGAGGGCCGCCTGATCAAACCGGGCTTCGCGCTCGACCATGCCGCCATGGCGGATGCTGCGCTGGCGCTGCACGACGCGACATTCGAGCAGCACTACCTCGACGATGCCCGGCGTTGGAGCGCCCATTTGCAGCGGCACTACCTCAGCGACACCACGAATCTACTCGGTATGACTCTTATGGAAAACAAGGGCTTGCCGGTCATACCGCGCCCAACCCATGACGACGCCGTGCCCAACGCCAACGGGATTCACGCTACCAATCTGCTACGCTTGGCGATCAAGAGCGGTGATGTCGAAGATCGCGATCGCGCCGATGCGTTCCTCGGTGCCGCACTGGCCGCGGCCGAACGCGCACCCATGGCGCATGGCTCGATCCTGAACGCCTATGATCTGGCGCGGCATGGCGTGGAGATCGTGCTGGCGGGGTCGGAGCGGGCGGCACTGCACCAGGCGGCGCTCGCCCTACCCTATACGGTGACAACCCTGGTCGACTGCCCGGATGCCTCGAGCCTGCCGGCCGAGCATCCAGCTGCCGCGATGGCGCGCCAGGCTGGCACAGGAGCGGCCTTCATCTGCTTTTCCGGCCGCTGCCTGCCGCCCGTCACGGAGCCGAATCGATTGGCGCAGGCCGTCACTGACGGCCGATGAAACCGCACGACCTTTCCTGGAAGTCGACGTATCGCAAATCACCTCAGCACGGCCGCCTGATTTCAGCCTTGCCTTTGGCCCGCTAAGCCACGCCACTCCAAAAAGAAAAGGGCCGCTTGCGCGACCCTCCCCACATCCACCAGCTGAGCGGATACCTTCTCCTCCGAGGGGAAAATCAGGTGTTCATCGAGTCGAAGAAGTCGGCGTTCTGTTTGGTCTGGCGCAGCTTGTCCATCAGGAACTCGATCGCGTCCTGCGGGCCCATCGGGTTCAGGATGCGGCGCAGCACATAGGTCTTGGCCAGCACATCCTTGGGCGTGATGAGCTCTTCCTTGCGGGTGCCCGACTTGAGGATGTCGATCGCCGGGAAGATGCGCTTGTCGGCAACCTTGCGGTCGAGGATGACTTCCGAGTTGCCGGTGCCCTTGAACTCTTCGAAGATGACTTCGTCCATGCGGCTGCCCGTGTCGATCAGCGCGGTCGCGACGATGGTCAGCGAGCCGCCCTCTTCGATATTGCGCGCCGCACCGAAGAAGCGCTTGGGCCGCTGCAGGGCGTTGGCGTCGACACCGCCGGTCAGCACCTTGCCGGAGGAGGGCACCACGGTGTTGTAGGCACGGCCCAGACGCGTGATCGAATCAAGCAGGATGACGACGTCGCGGCCATGCTCGACCAGGCGCTTGGCCTTCTCGATCACCATCTCCGCGACCTGGACGTGACGCGAGGCCGGCTCGTCGAAGGTCGAGGACACGACTTCGCCCTTCACCGAGCGCTGCATGTCGGTGACTTCCTCGGGCCGCTCGTCGATCAGCAGCACGATCAGATAGCATTCCGGATGGTTGGTGGTGATCGACTGCGCGATGTTCTGCAGCAGCACGGTCTTGCCGGTGCGCGGCGGCGCCACGATCAGGGCGCGCTGGCCCTTGCCGATCGGCGAGACGATGTCGATGACGCGGGCCGAGAAATCCTTCTTCGTCGCGTCCGGCACTTCCATGCGCAGGCGCTCATCGGGATAAAGCGGCGTCAGATTGTCGAAATTGATCTTGTGCTTGATCCGCTCGGGATCCTCGAAATTGATCGTATTGACCTTGAGCAGCGCAAAATAGCGCTCGCCATCCTTGGGGCCGCGGATCGGGCCTTCAACCGTATCGCCGGTGCGCAAACCGAATTTGCGGATCTGCGTCGGCGAGACATAGATGTCGTCGGGACCGGGCAGGTAGTTCGAATCCGACGAGCGCAGGAAGCCGAAACCGTCAGGCAGAACCTCGACCACGCCCTCGCCGAGAATCTCGGTGTCCTTCGCCGCGAGCTGCTTCAGGATCGCGAACATCAGCTCCTGCTTGCGCATCGTGCTGGCGTTCTCGACCTCGAGCCCCTCGGAGAAGGTCAGAAGTTCGGTCGGCGATTTGACCTTGAGGTCTTGGAGCTTGATTTCCCGCATGGGGCACCCGGATCGTGAAAGCCCCTGCGAAACGAACAGGGGTCAGGAGGTAACGGAGAAAAACGTCAGGTCCAGGACGGACCAGCGTTGCGGTTGCGCGCCATGAGCGTCTGCGCAGGCAGCGGGCTCACGAACCATCGGCAACAGGGAATACGCCAAACGAGCGCAGGGGCTTGATAGCGGGATTCTCACGCGGGCTCAAGCGGGAAACGCAAGCCGTCGTCCCCCCAGCAAACAGCTCGCGCCGACGTGAAATTCAGAACGGCAAATCAGAACGGCTTGACGATGACGAGGATCACGATCAGCGCCATCAACACGGCCGGAACCTCGTTGATGATGCGATAGAACCGCGCGCTCTTGAGGTTGCGATCCTCGGCGAAGGCACGGACCCGTCCCACCAGATAGCCATGGATGCCCGACAGGATGAAGACCAGCAGGATCTTGCCGTGCAACCAGCCGCCCTTGAAGCCGAAGGCCGACCAGGCGAGGTAAAGGCCCAGGATCCAGGTCACGATCATCGAGGGCGTCATGATGCCCTTGAGCAGACGCCGCTCCATGATCTTGAAGGTCTCGGACTGGATCGACCCGGTCTGCGCTTCCGCGTGATAGACCATCAGCCGCGGCAAATAGAGCATGCTCGCCATCCAGGCGATCACCGCCATGACGTGAAATGCCTTGATCCATTCATACATCGCGATGGTCCTCCCTCAGGCCCTGACGGCGGCAATGAGCCGCTCGACATGCGCGATCGGGGTGTCGGGCAAAATGCCGTGACCCAGATTGAAAACGAAGGGCTTAGGCCCGAAGACCGATCTAATCGCGGCGACCTCGCGCTCCAGCTCCGGCCCTCCGGCACGCAGGATCAGTGGATCGAGATGGCCCTGGACAGGCACCAGTGATTGGATCGCGTCGCGCGCGAAACCGCGGTCGATATCGGTTTCAAGTCCAGCGGCATCGACGCCCGTCGCCTTGACATAGCCCGGAATCAGCGCGCCGGCTCCACGAGGAAACCCGATGATGCGGGTCTCGGGATGACGTGCCCGCACGCCCTCGACGATCCGCTTCGTCGGCGCAATGCACCAGCGCTCGAACTCTGCCGGCCCCAGCGATCCTGCCCAGCTGTCGAAAATCTGGACGGCATCGACCCCGCCTTCGATCTGGGCATTGAGATAGCCGACCGACGAGACGACGATCCGATCGACCAGGCGCTGGAAGAGATCCGGGTCGCGCTTGAACAGCTCTTTCGCCGGCCCCTGATCCGGAGTGCCTCGACCGGCCACCATATAGGTCGCCACGGTCCAGGGCGCGCCACAGAAGCCGATGAGAGCGGTCTCCCTGGGCAGAGCCGCTCTCACCCGGCGCACGGTCTCGATGATCGGCGCAAGCTTGTCCTGGTCGGCTTGCCCATCGATGGCGCGCAGGCGTTCCTCATCGGCAACCGGCTCGAGGCGCGGACCTTCGCCTTCGACGAACCAGAGGCTCTGTCCGAGCGCTTGCGGAACGACGAGAATGTCAGAGAACAGGATCGCGGCATCAAAGCCGAAGCGCCGGATCGGCTGCAAGGTGACCTCGGCAGCGAGCTCCGGGTTGTAGCAAAGCGCGAGGAAGCTTCCGGCCTTGGCGCGAAGCTCGCGATACTCCGGCAGATATCGGCCAGCCTGGCGCATCAGCCAGAGCGGGGGAGTGACCAGCGTCTCTCCATCAAGTGCCCGCAGGAAAACCGGTTTGCTATGCGTCGACATTCTCGGGTCCAGACCATCGCTCTCGATCTCTTCTAAATATGATTCTTGAGAGAGAATCTTCTTTTTTGACTCTTGGAGGCAGGCACAGGCTTAGCCGCAAAGCCATCCACAGCCGGTCCACAGCTCTTGGACTGTCGAGGCCCGAATGCGGCAATGGCGATCGAGGTCGTTAAGGCTTTCTTAACCAATTGGAATCGGGGTCGGGCTTCCGGCCTCGAAAATGATTCACGTGAAACATCGCTGAACCTGACCACAGCCCTTTGCCTGTTGATCGAAACGGGGGGTTATACACGCCGCTTTCCGGAGGCCTCCGGGACGCTCGGTTGTCCACACTCATCCCCCGCCCCTTGAATGAGCTCGCCCTGCCGACAGCCTCCCAGTCCAATTTGCTTTGTTCGCTCAGCGCGCTAGAGGTGGCTCTGTTCGCTAATCCGGGAGCCGACGTGGCCCGCAATTATTTTCACCTCCATCTCGTCTCGGACGCGACCGGCGAGACGCTGATCGCAGTCAGCCGCGCCGCCGCCGCGCAATACGAGACCGTCTCGGCGATCGAGCATGTCTACCCGCTCGTCCGCTCCGAGGCGCAGCTCGCCCGCGTGCTGGCAGAGATCGAGGCCTCGCCCGGCGTCGTGCTTTACACCCTGGTCGAACCGGAATGGTCGGCGAGGCTCGAGGCGTTTTGTCGCGATCTCGGCTGCCCCTGCCTATCGGTGCTCAACCCGGTGCTGTCGCTGTTCCAGTCCTATCTTGGCCAGGCGTCGGCACCGAGGCCTGGCGCCCAGCACGTCCTCAACGCGGAATATTTCCGCCGTATCGACGCGATGAACTACACGCTGCTGCATGATGACGGGCAGCTCGGCGGCGATCTCGAAAGCGCCGATATCATCCTGGTCGGCATCAGCCGGACCTCGAAAACCCCGACCTCGATCTATCTCGCCAATCGCGGCATCAAGACCGCCAACATCCCGCTGGTGCCGAATGTGCCGTTGCCGCCAGAACTCGAAGCCCTGAAGAAGCCGCTGGTCGTCGGCCTCGTCGCCAGCGCCGATCGCATCGTCCAGATCAGGCAGAACCGCCTGCTCTCGCTCAAGGCCGATGACGAGACGCCCTATGTCGATCCAGCCATGGTCGCCGATGAGGTCGCGCAATCACGCCGGCTTTGCGCCCGCAAGGGCTGGCCGGTGATCGACGTCACCCGCCGCTCGATCGAGGAGACGGCGGCTGCGATCCTCGATCTCCTGCGCGACCACCGCATGAAGTTCATCGCGACATGACGAGCGCAGCAGCGCTCTGGCTGGGTTCCGCTCCGCTTGTGCTGGCCTCGGGCAGCACGACACGGCGCGACATGTTGCTCGCGGCTGGAATTCCGGTCGAGGTGATCAAACCCGATATCGATGAGCGTGCCGTCGAAGCGTCCCTGCTGCAACGGGGTCTGCCGGGCGAGGACGCGGCTCCCGAGCTTGCGCGCGCCAAGGCCTTGGCAGTCTCACGCGCTCATGCCCAACACATCGTGCTCGGCGCCGATCAGACATTGATCTGTGAGGGTGTCAGTCATCACAAGCCCGCTGACGCCGCCGCGGCCCGTGCCCAGATCGCCGTGCTGTCGGGCCGGACGCACCAGCTGCGCTCGGCCTTCGTCCTGGCGCAAGCCGGCGAGGTGATCGCGCAGGGCGCCCAGACCGCCGATTTGACCATGCGCAATCTAAGCCCGGATTTCATCGCGGCCTATGTCGATGCGATGGGCCCGTCCGCTTTCGCCAGCGTCGGCGGTTACCAGATCGAAGGGCTTGGCGCCCAGCTCTTCGACACAGTCGAAGGCGACCATTTCACCATTCTCGGCTTGCCGCTCCTTGCCGTCCTCACCGCCTTGCGCGGTCACGGTCTGCTCGCGCACTGATCCCTCGGACCGCTATCCACCATGACTCTTCGCTGCTTCGTCATCGGCCATCCGATCGCCCATTCGAGATCGCCGCTGATTCACGGAACCTGGCTCGAGCAGCACGGGCTCGACGGTTCCTATGAGCGCATCGATGTCGCGCCGTCGGATCTGCCGGGCTTCGTCGCGCGCATCCGGGCCGGCGAGTTCACTGGCGGCAATGTCACCGTCCCGCATAAGGAAGCGATGCTGCCTTTGCTCGACGAGGTCAGCGAAGCGGCGCGCGCCATCGGTGCGGTCAATACGATCTGGCGCGAGAACGGACGGCTTTACGGCGACAACACCGACGCTGCCGGTTTCCTCGGTCATCTCGATGCGACGACGCCGGGCTGGCAGGATGGGATTCGCACAGCGCTGCTGATCGGAGCGGGGGGTGCGGCGCGCGCCATCGCCTATGCGCTGAAGAGCCGTGGCATGGCGCGCATCATCCTGGCCAATCGTGGGCGGGAGCGGGCCCATGAGCTTGCCCGGGTTCTCGGCGCGCCGCTGCAGGCGCGCGATTGGGACGAGCGCGATGCATTGGTCGGAGAGGCGGATCTCATCGTCAACACGACCTCGCTCGGCATGAAGGGCCAGCCGCCGCTCGCTCTCGATCTGGCGCACCTGCGCTCCGGCACGATCGTCGACGACATCGTTTATGTCCCGCTGAAGACCGCGCTGTTGACGCAGGCCGAGGCGCGCGGCGGCGTCATCGTCGATGGCCTCGGCATGTTGCTGCACCAGGCCGTACCCGGATTCGCGCGCTGGTTCGGGGTGGTACCGTCGGTAACGCCGGCCCTGCGCGCAAGGCTCGAAAGGGATATCCTGGGGGCCTGATTCGGCGGGACCCAATGGCCACCCCATGACTTTCATCCCATGACCTTCATCCTCGGACTCACCGGCTCGATCGGGATGGGAAAGTCGACGACCGCGGCCTTCTTCCGCGCTTGCGGCGTGCCGGTGCATGATGCCGATGCCAGTGTCCATGCGCTCTATCGCGGCCGGGCCGCGCCATTGATCGGCGCGGCCTTTCCCGGTGTCGTCCGTGACGGCGTGGTCGATCGCGCGCGTCTCTCAGTGGCGGTGGTCGGACAGGCGGAGGCGCTGAAGCGTTTGGAGGGCATCATCCATCCGCTCGTTCGCGAGGAGGAGGAGGCCTTCCTCGGGAATAGCCGCAAGGCAGGCGCGGGGCTTGTCGTGCTCGACATTCCGCTGTTGCTGGAGACCGGCGGGCAGGGGCGTTGCGACGCCGTGCTCGTCGTCACCGCCCCGGCCGAGATCCAGCGCGCCCGCGTCCTGGCGCGCCCGGAGATGACGGAGGAGAAGTTCGCCGCCATCCTCGCCCGCCAGATGCCGGATGCGCAGAAGCGGCGCCACGCCCATTTCCTTGTGGACACGGGCGGCGGTCTGCTGGCCGCGCAGCGGCAGGTGAGTTCTATCCTGAGCGTCCTCGCCGGCCGGCCCGGCCGCAGGCTTCCAGTGGAGAGCGCCGCTCATGCGTGAAATCGTCCTCGATACCGAGACGACCGGCGTTGAAGCCAATAACGGCGACCGCATCGTCGAAATCGGTTGCGTCGAGCTGGTCAATCACTGCCCGAGCGGACGCAATTTTCACGTCTACATCAATCCCGAACGCTCGATGCCGGACGGCGCCTTCAAGGTCCACGGCCTCTCCGAAGCCTTCCTCTCCGACAAGCCGCTCTTTGCGGCGATCGCCGATGACTTCATCGAGTTCATCGGCGATGCGCGGCTCGTGATCCACAACGCTGCCTTCGATATCGGCTTCCTCAATATGGAGCTGAAGCGGCTCAGCTACGGCCCGATCGAACAGCACCGCGTCGTCGACACCCTGGCCATGGCGCGCCGGAAGCATCCCGGTGCCTCCAACAGCCTGGACGCGCTCTGCTCGCGTTACGGCATCGACAACACCAGGCGCACCAAGCACGGCGCGCTGCTCGACTCCGAAATCCTGGCCGAGGTCTATATCGAGCTGATCGGCGGCAAGCAGACTTCGCTTGGCCTGGGCGTCGCAATGGCGGGTGACAGTGGCGGGCTCGGCGGCGCAGCGATCGAGCGCCCGCAACGCCAGCGGCCTCTCGCCTCCCGCCTCGACGACGCAACCATCGCCGCTCACGAGACCTTTATCCGCACGCTCAAGACACCGCTCTGGAGCGGCTATCTCGGCCTGACCGACGAGGCCTGAATCGATTCGCGTCCAGTCGCCATTGCGAGCCTAAGCGAAGCAATCCAGCGTCTCGCCTAGGCCCCTGGATTGCTTCGTCGCTTCGCTTCTCGCAATGACGGAGAGCGACTGTTCAGCTCTTCGTCTTGCGCCGCGACAGCATGTTCAGCCCCTCGATCGCAGCCGAGAAGGCCATGGCGGCGTAGATGTAGCCCTTGGGCACATGCGCGCCAAAACCCTCGCCGATCAGCGTGCCGCCGATCATCAGCAGGAAGCCGAGCGCCAGCATCACGATGGTCGGGTTGCGCTCGATGAAGCTCGCCAGCGGGTCGGCCGCGAGCAGCATCACCAGCACCGCGAAGACGACGGCGATCACCATCACCGGGATATGCTCGGTCATGCCGACGGCGGTGATGATGCTGTCGATGGAGAAGACGAGATCGAGCAGCAGGATCTGGACGATGACGCCACCGAAGGTGACGGCCGCCGCCTTGCCGCCGTCGAAGACGTCCGGCCCATGGTCGGCATCGACCTTGTGATGGATTTCCTTCGTCGCCTTCCAGACCAGGAAGAGGCCACCGGCGATCAGGATGAGATCGCGCCAGGAGAAGGCCTTGCCGAGCACCGAGAAGACCGGCGCGGTCAATTGCACGATGATGGCGACGGTCGAGAGCAGGCCGAGCCGCAGGATCAGCGCCAGCCCGATGCCGATCTTGCGGCCGCGCGCGCGCTGCTCCTCCGGCAGCTTGTTGGTCAGGATCGAAATGAAGATCAGGTTGTCGATGCCCAGGACGACTTCCATGGCGATCAATGCCCCGAGTGCGGCCCACACCGTGGGGTCGGCGGCAAGCGTCATCAGATAGTCCATCCCGGCTCCTTCATGTCGCGAAACGGCGGGCGCCCGAATGAGCGTCCGCCGTCGACTGCTCCGCGAGATGGAAATTCCCCCGGCCGACCGCAAGGGGGGAGCGGGCCGCACCGCCAACGAAAAAGGGCCCGTGAGGGCCCTTTCCGTGACAATTCATGCTGCCGGCAAGTCCAGCCCGAGGTTCAGGCGTTCGGCGCGCCCTGGGCCTGGAGCTCCTGCACGCGCTGCTGGAACAGGGCCGCGAAATCGATCGGCGGCACATAGAAGGGTGGGAAGCCGCCGTTCTGGACCGCCTCGGCGATGATCTGCCGGGCGAAGGGGAAGAGCAGGCGGGCGCAGTCGATCACCAGCACAGGGTGGATGTGCTCCTGCGGCACGTTCTGGATGCGGAACACGCCGCCATAGCTGAGATCGAAGGCAAACAGCGTCTCGCCGCCGAGCTCGGCCTTGCCCTCGAGCTGCAGCACGGTCTCGTAATCGTCCTCGCCGAGCGGCGCGGTCGAGACGTTGACCTGCAGCGACATCTGCGGTCCCTGCTGCGTCTGCTGGCTGAGCGAGCGCGGCGCCTTGGGATTCTCGAAGGAGAAGTCCTTGGTGTACTGGATCAGGGCGCTCATGCTCGGAGCTGCCTCGGGGGCTTGCGCGCCGTTGCCGTTGGGAATGTCGTTGGCCATCGGTCCCATCATGATCTGAAGGCTGACTTAAGGAAATCCCGGGCCGGTTTAAGACGTTCGGGACTGCGCGCCGTCCTGCGGTGCAATGCGGGCGTCGGCTATCATGGACGCCACCCTGGCACAAGAAGCCGCCTTCACAAGTTCAGGGGTGGATGTTACGAGCCTTGATCACCATATCAAGCTTCACGGCCGAAAACCTTTAGGGGACAGGCCGATGCAAGGTGGCCACTGGAGCTTCGGATCAGGTTTCGATGCAAAATTCCTTCGACATGACGACGATTATTTTCCTGGCTCTGGCCGTTTTCGTCGCCTGGAAGCTGCGCTCGGTTCTGGGTCAGAAAACCGGTCAGGAACAGCCGCCGACCGATCCCTTCGCGCGTCGCGAGGGAGCGCCGGTGCGGCCCGACCAGGCTCCCCCGGCCGACAGCAAGCGTGACAACGTCATCCGCTTGCCCGGCGCAGCCAATGATCCCGCGGTGAGCCCGGCTCCCGCCGCCGACCGCTGGAAGGATATCGCGCCGGCGGATTCAGCTATCGTTGCCGGCATCGAGGCGATCATCCGGCAGGAGCCGGGCTTCGATCCGCGCGCCTTCATCGGAGGCGCCAAGGCGGCCTATGAGACCATCGTCACCGCCTTCGCGCGGGGTGACCGCAAGGTGCTGAAAGGCCTCCTTGCCAAGGAGGTCTATGAGGGCTTCGAGCAGGCGATCACGGATCGTGAGAAGCGCGGCGAAAAGGCGGAATCCTCCTTCGTCTCGATCGACAAGGCCGAGATCACCGCCGTCGACGTCAAGGGCAAGAACGGCCAGGTCACGTTGGCCTTCGTCTCGCAATTGATCAGTGTCACGCGCGATGCTCAAGGCGCGGTTGTCGACGGCAGCGCCGAAGCGGTCTCCGAGGTCAACGACATCTGGACTTTCGCGCGCCAGCTCGGCAGCCGCGACCCCAACTGGCTCTTGGTCGCCACCGAATCCGCCGCGTGATCCGTGGCGCCGTTGCTGCGCTGGCGCTTGGCCTCGTGGCTTGCGGTGCGACCATGAGCGCAGCGCTCGCCCAAGCCCCGCCGCTGCCGCCCGGCGCGCGGGTCGAGGCGGTTGCCGTCGCCGCCATTCCGGGATGGGCCAAGGACGATCATCGCATTGCCCTGGACATCTTCGCACGCGGTTGCATGACGGACCCGCCGCTGCGAGCGTCTGTGCCGACCCCCGAAGTGCTGGACTTCATCTGCACCCGCGCCCGTCTTCTGACGAAGAAGGCCCGACCCGACCGCGAGACGGCGCGTCGGTTTTTCGAGCAGAATTTCTCGTTCTGGCGAATTCGCCCCGCGGCTGCCGAGACCGGCTTCATGACCGGCTATTTCGAGCCCGAATTCGAGGGCTCGCTCACGCGCTCCGCAGCTTTCCCGACGCCGCTCTATGGCCGCCCGGCCGATCTGGTGACCCGCCAGCCCGGCGATGACTGGCCGGGCATCGAAGCAGGGCTTTCGGCCGCGCGCCGTACGGCGCGGGGACTCGTGCCCTTCCCCGATCGCGCCGCGATCGAGGCCGGCGCGCTCGATGGCGAGAGGCTCGAAATCCTCTGGATGCGTGATCCGGTCGATCGCTTCGTGCTGCAGGTCCAGGGCTCCGGCCGGATCCGTCTGCCCGATGGCCGGGTGACACGACTGGTCTATTCCGGCCGCAACGGCCACGCCTATACCTCGCTCGGCCGGGCGCTGAGCGAGCGCGAGAACATCCCGCCCGCAGAGATGACGATGGACCGGCTGATCGCGCGATTGAAGGCCGATGCCGGCTTCGCCCGCGATCTGATCGCGCTCAACCGTTCCTTCGTCTTCTTTGCGCGCCGGGACGATCTGCCGCCGGACTCCGGACCGATCGGTGGAGCCGGCTTACCCTTGACGCCTTTGCGCAGCATCGCGATCGACCGCACGGTCTGGCCTTATGGCCTGCCCGCTTGGATCGACGCCACGATCCCCGATGGGCAAGGCGGCAGCGAACGGCTTTCGAGGTTGATGATCGCGCAGGATACCGGCTCGGCGATCCTCGGGCCGGCGCGGGTCGACCTCTTCGTCGGTTCGGGCGCGGTGGCCGGACATCGAGCGGGGCTGATCCGTCACAATTTCGATTTCACCGTGCTCTGGCCGCGCGATCCGAGGCCCTGACGATGCGGTCGCGACGGGGCAAGACATTGTCGCCGGCCGATATCGCGCTCTGGCGCGAGGTCGCGCGCTCGGTGACTCCGCTTCCCGGCCGCAAGCCGGTCGAGCCCGAGCAGCCGGAGCCGGCTGCGCCCGCCGCCGTCATGGCCGAGGCTGTCATTCTCGTGGTGGCTGCGAAGCCGGCCCAATCCAAACCTGCGCCACCGCCATTGGCGCCGCTCGAACGCCGCCTGCGCACGCAATTGCGGCGCGGCCAGCAGGGCGTCGAGGCGGTGATCGATCTGCACGGCATGCGCCAGGACGAAGCACATCTGGCATTGCGCGCCTTTCTGCGGCGCGAACAGGCGCGCGGCTGCAAGCTCGCGCTGGTCGTCACCGGCAAGGGCGCGGCGGGAGACAGCCTGTTCGGCGAGGAGCGCGGGGTGCTGCGCCGCATGGTGCCGCATTGGCTGCGTCTGCCCGATCTGCGTCCGCTGGTCGTCGGCTTCGAGGAGGCCGAGCAGCGCCATGGCGGAGCGGGAGCGCTCTATATACGCCTGCGCCGCCAGCGCGAGATCGGGCCATGACCCCCTTCGGCCAGAGAGTGCGGGCCCTGCGCGCGGCCCGTGGCGTCACCTTGGCGCAAATGGCGGGCTCGCTCGGGGTCACGCCGGCCTATCTCTCGGCGCTGGAGCACGGCAAGCGCGGTCGGCCGACCTTCACGCTGATCCAGGGCGTCATCCATGTGCTGGGCGTGATCTGGGACGAGGCGGATGAATTGGTGCGCCTCGCCGATCTCTCGCATCCGCGTGTCACTGTCGATACGGCCGGCCTCGATGCCGAGGCGACGCTGCTCGCCAACCGCCTCGCCCGCGAGATCGCGGTCCTGGAGCGTGACGAGCTCAAGCGTCTTGCGGATATCCTCGACGAAGCCGCGATTCGCCGCACTGCTGCGCCGGATTGAGCCCGGCTTGCTTGACCCGAAGCCCGGCGGATGCAACACGCGCCGCCAACCTCTCCTTAAGATCAGCATCCGGACCTGTTCATGAGCAATTCGCGCACCGACGTCCTCGCCCTCGGCAATGCCATCGTCGACGTCATCGCTTCCGCCGAGGAGGACTTCCTGGCCAAGCACGATCTCGCCAAGGGCGCGATGATGCTGATCGACGAGGCCCGCGCCGAGGCGCTCTACGCCGCCATGGGCCCGGGCAAGGTCATTTCCGGCGGCTCGGCCGCCAACACCATCGCCGGCCTCGCCTCCTTCGGCGGCAAGGGCGCCTTCATCGGCAAGGTCAAGGCCGACGAGCTCGGCAAGCTCTACCGGCATGACCTGACCTCGCTCGGCGTGTCCTTCGACACGGCCTTCGCGACGGAAGGCCCCGCGACCGCGCGCTCCTTCATCATCGTCACGCCCGATGGCGAGCGCACGATGAACACCTATCTCGGCGCCTGCCAGGGGCTCACTGTCGGCGATGTCGATGCCAAGGCGGTCGAGAGCGCCGACATCATCTATCTCGAAGGCTATCTCTGGGACCCGCCGGCCGCCAAGGAGGCCTTCCGCAAGGCTTCCGAGATCGCCCACAAGGCGGGCGGGCGCGTCGCCATCACCTTGTCGGATTCCTTCTGCGTCGATCGCTATCGCGACGAGTTCCTCGGCCTGATCCGCAATCGCATGGTCGACATCGTCTTCGCCAATGAGCACGAGCTGAAGAGCCTCTACCAGACCGCTGATTTCGATACGGCGCTGGCGGCGTTGCGGGCCGAGAACATCCTCGCCGCCGTGACCCGCTCGGAGAAGGGCGCTCTGGCCGTGACGCCGGACGGCATCGTCGTCGAGCCGGTCTTCCCCGTCGAGCGCATCGTCGACAGCACCGGCGCAGGCGATCTCTTCGCTGCCGGCTTCCTCTTCGGCCTGACCTCTGGCCGCGAGGTGCGCGACGCTCTGCGCCTGGGCGCGCTTGCCGCCGCCGAGGTCATCAGCCATGTCGGCGCAAGGCCGGATGTGAACCTGAAGGTGCTGGCAGGGAACGAAGGGCTGCTGTGAAGCGCGGCGCGCAGTGAGTCGAGCGCGGGGAACCCTCTCCCGTAGGAGACCTTTGCATAACCGGCAGTGTCGTGATTCCCTTTGGATAAAGGGGATTGATCGCGATGCACCGGGTTTCAGGGCAGCCGAGTTTTCTGGA
>NZ_JAVDTY010000017.1:0-98841 GCF_031456075.1 Allobosea sp. BE125 | reverse complement strand
TCAGGTCAAAGCGAGCCATCTCAACCTCCAAGGCTGAGATCAATGAATCAGAACTCAGTCCCGCAGGGAATCCCGTTTATGAGTATGTGACCTAGTGTTTGATCCCAGTCTTTGATGGTGCAGTCATTTCGCGTGAGTGGAAGGGGGCGCTATGGGCCAGGTTCATCAAACCGGCAATCGGTCCTTCAGTTGATACAAGCCGCGTCGGGCGTGCCCTTGGCCGAATCGAGGGTCAGCGACTTGGCGGCGCGCTCGAGCCGCGTGCCACCAGCTCGGGCTGGGTCACGATCTGCGTGATTGCGTCTCGGGCGCCGGTGATGATGTCGAGCAATAGCTGGCCGGTGCGCTCGCCCATCTCGCGGTGGCTGATGCGGATCGTCGAGAGTGAAGGGCTCACCATGTCGACGAGGGGCATGTCGTTGTGACCGATCACCGAGACGTCGTCGGGACAGCGCCGGCCCTGTTCGCGCAGCATCTCGTAGACGCCTAGCGCCAGCAGGTCGTTGGCTGCAACGACGGCTGTCGTGCCCGGGCACCGTTTCAGGAGCTCGCGGGCGGCCGGCAGTCCGGCTTCACGGGTGAAGGCGGCCGCTTCCACGATGGCGTCGTTGCCAACCGAGAGACCGGCAGCTGCCATCGCCTCGATGAATCCGCGACGGCGCAGCGAGCCGGTCGAGAGCGATTGCGGGCCGGCGACATGGACAATGGCGCGATGGCCGAGCCCAACCAGATGCTCGACGGCGAGCCGCATGCCTTCAATATCGTCGGAGACCACGGAGGGGACACGCGCGGCCGTCTCGGCGCGGTTGACCAGCACCACTGGCACCTGCCAGCGCAGGCACCGCTCGACGGCATCGTCCTTGAGCGAAACATTGGCGAGGACTAGCCCGTCGACGCGGCGGGCGACCAGCATCTGCAGGATATCGGGCTGGATCGGCCGGTCCGGCGGCTGGTCGACCACGATCAGGGCGTAGCCACGCGCGGCCAGCACCCGCTCGAGCCCGCTGATGATCGGCGAGAATACCGGATTGGCGATGTCGGGAACGATGATGCCAACGAGATGGGAGCGCCCGCTACGCAAGCTCGCCGCCGCCGTATCGGGCCGGTATCCGAGCCGCTCCGCCGCCTCGAGGACGCGCTGCACGATCGATGGGCCGAGCCGGTCGCGCTGAGACGGATCGAGCGCGCGCGAGACTGTCGAGGGGTGAACACCGACCTCGCGCGCCACGTCCTTGATTGTCGCCAACCCCGCCATGTCCCGCTTGTAGCCGCTGCGCTTGACGGCGGCAATCGCGCCGACTATGCATGCGCAATCGATTGCGCAATCGATTGCGCATGCATAGTCGGCGCAAATGGGATGGCCGGCCCCTTCATGGGGAAGCCGGAGCCGGTGGTCGTTTCGGTGGAGTGGAGGCTCGATGATCATTGCGCGTCAGGAGGACGTGACCGAGGCGGTGCTCATCGCCATGGACGGAGGCGAAGATGCACGTCTGCGCAATGTCATGGCGGCCTTCATCCGCCATCTGCACGCCTTCGCGCGTGAGGTTCGGCTGACCGAGGCCGAATTCGAACATGCGATCGACATGCTCAACCGCATCGGCCAAGCCACGAACGACAGCCACAACGAGGGCGTTCTGTTTTCGGACGCGCTCGGTTTGTCGACGCTGGTCTGCCTGCTGAACAACGGCCAGAACGGCGCGACCGAAACGGCCGCGGCCTTGCTCGGCCCGTTCTGGCGGGCGAATGCGCCGCTGACCGAGAATGGCGGCTCGATCGTGCGCTCACCGACGCCGGGTCCACCGCTCTTCGTCGATTGCCGGATCAGCGATGCGCGGGGCCTGCCGCTTGCGGGTGTGCAGGTTGATGTCTGGCAGGCCTCGCCCACCGGCATGTACGAAAACCAGGACGAGACCCAGGCCGATATGAACCTGCGCGGCGTCTTCGAGACCGACGCAAACGGGCGCTTCGCCTTCCGCTCCGTCAAGCCCGCCGGCTACCCCGTGCCGACCCATGGGCCGACCGGCGAGATGCTGGCGGCGCAGAAGCGCCATCCCTATCGCCCGGCGCATCTGCATGTGCTGGTCTTCAAGCCCGGCTTCAAGACGCTGATTACCCAGGTCTTCGTCGACGACGACGAGCATCTCGAAAGCGACGTCGTCTTCGGCGTGACGCAGGCGCTGATCGGCGATTTCCGCAAGGGAGAGGGGCCGGCGCCGGCTGCCGATGTCGCGGGCGAGTGGTTCAGCCTCGCCTACACCTTCGTGATGGAGCCGGGCGAAGCCGTGCTCCCGCAGCCTCCGATCAAGTGAGTCAGGTCCGATGACGCAAATTCTCTCCGGCAAGGTCGCGGTGATCATCGGCGGATCGGGTGGCATCGGCGCGGCGGCGGCCCGGGCGCTCGCGGCCGAGGGCGCGACGCTGGTCGTGACCTGGCGCTCCGACGAGGCTACGGCGAATGCCGTCATCGCCGGCCTCCCGGGCTCCGGCCATATGGCGCGACACGCTACCGTCGAGGACAGCGCGACACTGGTTGCGCTCGCGGCTGATGTCGCGGACACGCTCGGGCGCTGCGACATCCTCGTCAACAGCGCCGGCTACACGAAGCCGATTCCGATTGCCGATCTCGATGCGCTGGCCGACGAATTCATCGACGATATGTTCAAAGTGAACTGGCGCGGCCAGTTCGCCGCGATCCGCGCCTTCGCGCCGCTGCTGAAGGCTTCCGGCGACGGCCTCGTGGTCAACGTCTCCTCGATCGCGGGGCTGAACGGCGTCGGCTCCAACCTCGCCTATGCCGCGATCAAGGCCGGCATCGACACGATGACGAAGTCGCTGGCGCGAGCGCTGGCCCCGGCGATCCGGATGATGTCGGTTTCGCCGGGCGTCGTCGCGACCGATTTCGTGCCGGGTCGCGATGCGGCGGCCCTGGAGAAGGTTGCCTCGACGATACCGCTGCGGCGCGTTGCGACCGCCGAAGACGTCGCGCGCGCCATCGCGGCCTGCGCGACGCATCTGACCTATTCGACCGGATCGATCCTGATCGTCGACGGCGGAAGGGCGTTGTGAAGCGATGATGATGCGCGCCATGCTCGATAAGGTCGTCATCACCTGCGCGGTTACCGGCAACCTGACGCGTCCGGATCAGACCCCGCATCTGCCGGTCACGCCCGAGGAGATCGCCGACGCTTGCCTGGGCGCGGCGGAGGCAGGGGCGGCGGTCGCCCACATCCACGTCCGCGAACCCGGCTCCGGCGCACCGTCGATGAAACTGGAGTACTATGAAGACGTCGTCGCGCGCATCCGAGCGCGCAACCGCGCGCTGATCTTGAACATCACCACCGGTCCGGGCGGGCGCTTCGTGCCCTCGCAGGACGATCCCAAGATCGCGGCCGCCGGCACCACGCTGATGAATCCCGAGCAGCGCGTCGCCCATATCGTGGCGCTGAGGCCCGACATCTGCACGCTCGACCTCAATACGATGAACTCGGGCGGGCAGGTCGTCATCAACACGCCCGGCAATGTCCGGCGCATGGCCAAGGTCATCCGCGAGGCCGGCGTGAAGCCCGAGATCGAACTGTTCGACTCCGGCGACATCGCCCTGCTGCATGATCTGCTGGCCGACGGCACCCTGACGGGGCCGGCGCTCACCTCCTTCGTGATGGGCGTGAAATACGGCTTCCAGCCCTCACCCGAGACCGTGCTCTACGCGCGCGGCCTGCTGCCGGCCGGCGCCCATTTCACCGCGATCGGGATCGGCCGCTCGACCTTTCCGATGGTCGCCCAGTCGGTGCTGGCGGGCGGCCATGCCCGTACCGGGCTCGAGGACGCTGTCTACATCCACCGCGGCACGCTCGCGCCTTCCAACGCCGCAATGGTCGAAAAGGCGCGGCTGATCATCGAACAACTCGGCGCCCAGATCGCGACGCCGGCACAGGCGCGGGCGCTCTTCGACCTTCCATTGGCCGGGTCCGAGCCGGGACGGACGCCCGCATGACACGCAGGCAAGCAAGAGATTCGAAATGAACGCACCGGCGAAGATGACCTCGATCATGGCGACGACAGTGCGGCTGCCGGCCAAGGCCGATGGGATCGAGGCAGTCGCGCCTGTGATCGAGCTGCGCACGCTGGCTCCAGCGCACGCTGGCGACGCGATCGTCGAGATCAGGGCGGCGGCTGTGAACCCGTCCGACGCCAAGGCCGCGATCGGGATGATGCCCTATGCCATCTTCCCGCGCACACCGGGGCGTGATTTCGCGGGCATCGTCGTTGACGGGCCCGCCGCTCTGATCGGCAAGGAGGTGTTTGGTTCCTCCGGTGACCTCGGCATCCGGCGCGACGGCACTCACGCGTCCCATCTCGTGGTCGAGGCGGAAGCGTTGATCGAGAAGCCGGCCGGGATCACCCTTGCCGAGGCGGCCGGCATCGGTGTTCCCTTTGTCACCGCGCAGGAGGGCTTTCGCCGTTGCGGCATGCCGAAACCCGGCGAGACGGTCCTGATCCTTGGATTGAACGGGAAGGTCGGTCAGGCGGCAGCGCAGATCGCCTCCTGGCAGGGCGCTCGCGTCATCGGCGTGGTCCGCAAGGATGAACCCTATGCCGGCCACGCCCAAGGTGCCGTCACGGTGATCAATTCAAGTCGGGAGGACGTCGCCGGGACGGTCCGCGAACTCACCGGCGGCAAGGGCGCCGACATCGTCTACAACACGGTCGGCGAGCCCTACTACGAGGCCGGCACGAAAGCGCTCGCTATCCTCGGTCGGCAGATTTTCATCGCCGCCCTGAAGCAGACGGTCCCGTTCGACATCTTCGCCTTCTATCGCGGCCGGCACACTTATGTCGGAGTCGACACCCTCTCCCTGTCCTCGGTCGCCACGGCCGACATCCTGCGCGACCTTGTTCCGGGCTTCGCCACCGGCGCGCTGCGCCCGTTCCCGATCTCTCCCGGCGCGACCTATCCGCTTGAGCGCGCTCGTGACGCCTATATCGCGGTACTCGGTTCCTCGCGCGACCGCCTCGTCCTCCTGCCAGACGGATGATCGCCATGCACGTCGTGCGACTGAACGATGCCCCGCGCTACGAGGCGCCTGGCCACAGCGACATGCGGATGTTCCGGCTGCAGGGCCGCGAGGCCGGGCCTGCCGACGTGATGTGGCTGGGAATGAGCCAGATCCTGCCGGGCGGTGGCATCGCTCCTTCGGCCTCGCCGGAGGAGAAATTCTACCTCGTGCTCGAGGGCGAAGTGACCTTCGAGACGCCGGACGGGGTCGTCACGCTCGGGGTCTGGGATTCCTGCCGCATCGCCCCCAACGAAATGCGCGCCTTGCGCAATGAGGCCAAACGTCCGGCCACGGTTCTGCTCGCCATGCCGCTGCCCAACACTGCCAGAGGCTGAAGCCCCGGCTTGTCCACCAGGGAGAAACGTCGATGGATCGCCGTCAGTTCATCATCCGAACCGGCCTTGCTGCCGGTACGGTGCTCGGCGCCCGCAGCGCCCTCGCCCAGAGCTTTCCCAATCATCTCGTGCGGCTCGTCGTGCCATTTTCGGCCGGCAGTATGACCGACATTCTCGCGCGCTCGGTCGCCGAGAGGCTTTCGCCGAAATGGAAGCAACAGGTGATCGTCGAGAACAGGCCGGGTATCGCCGGGACCAGCAGCGTCTCGCGCGGCCCGGCCGATGGTTCGCAACTCCTGCTGACTTCGAACGGTCACAGCGTCATCGGCGCCGTTAACAAGAATGTCGGCTTCGACCCGGTCAAGGATTTCGCCGGGATCGGCCGGGTCGCGACCACGCCCTTACTCCTGATCGTACCGCCTAGTGCACCCTTCAGGACATTGGCCGAGTTCATCGCGACCGCCAGGGCAAAGCCCGGCGATCTGAGCTACGGCTCGGCCGGCCTCGGAAGTACGACGGGAATCGCCGCCGAACTGTTCAAGCAAACGACCAACACGCAGATGGTGCTGGTACCGCATCGCGGCCAACCGGAATCGCAGATCAGCGTAATGCGTGGCGATACCGCCATGGCCTTCACCTTCTTCACTGTCGGCGGCGACCTGATCCAGTCCGGCCAGCTGCGCGCGCTGGCCGTCACGGGGGCGTCGCGCCTCCCGCAGCTCCCGGATGTGCCGACTTTCGCGGAGGCGGGGCTGCCGAGCTTCGTCTACGACAGCTGGTTCGGACTGCTCGCACCCGCGGCCTTGTCGCGCCCTATCATCGGCCAGATCGGCAGGGACGTCGCCGAGGTCATGGCCGATCCCGCAACCGTCGGGCGCTTCGCGGCGCTCGGCGTCGAGATCACGACCTCGACACCCGACGCCTTCGATACGGAACTGCGTGGCGATGCCGAGCGCTACGGCAAGCTCGTCGCGGCCGCCGGCGGCTGAGCTGCTCGCCGCCTGCAAGGCGCCGGCGAGCAGGGAGACGCGCGGACGTAAGCCCGCGGGACGATCGCGCCCGCTGACAGCAGGGCCAACGAAAGCCAGGGAGAACGCCAATGACGACGGAATGGAGCTTCACACGCCGTGCCGCTCTCGCCGCTGGAGCCGCCATGCTCGGCTGCGCCGGCGCGCCGGCGCAGGACGCAAGGCCGATCAGGCTCGTCGCCTTCGCCGGCGCATCGAACTGGCCGATCTGGATCGGCCAGCAGAAGGGCTTCTTCGCGGCAGAGAAGCTCCAGGCGTCACTCGAGATCACGCCGAACTCGCGCCAGATGGCGGCGGATATTTTCAGCGGCAAGTTCGACGTCGCCCTGACCGCGATCGACAACGTCGTCGCCTATGTCGAGGACCAGGGCGAGGCGCAGTTGCCGGGGCCCGCGGATTTCGTGGCCTTCATGGGCGTCGATGACGGCATGCTCTCGCTGATGGCGGTGCCGGGCACAAAATCCGTCAGCGACCTCAAGGGCAAGGAGCTGTCGGTCGACGCGCTGACGACGGGTTTCGCCTTCGTGCTGCGCGACGCCTTGATGAAATCGGGCATCGGAGCCGACGAGGTCAAGTTCGTCGCCGTCGGCGGTGGAGCCCAGCGGCTGGCGGCTCTGCGCGAACAGAAGCAGACCGCCACCCTGCTCAATTCGCCGCTCGACCTGATCGCGGAGAGCGCCGGCTCAGTGCGGCTGGCCGAGATGCACGCGCTGATCGGCCCCTATCAGGGCATTTCCGGCATGGGGCGCCGCGCCTGGCTCGCCGAAAACCGCGACACGGCCAAGGCCTTCCTGCGCGCCTTTCACGCCTCGGTGGCCTGGCTCGTCGACCCGGCAAGCAAGGATGAGGCGATCGCGATTCTGCGCGAGCGCGTGCAGGGCACGTCGCCGGAGCTGGCGCAGAGAATCCATGCCCGACTCACCCATCCCGAGCGCGGCATCAAGCGCGACTCCGCGATCGACATCGAGGGCCTGCGCACGGTCCTGCGCCTGCGCTCGACCTACGCGGCCGCCGGACAAACCCTCAGCGATCCGTCACGTTACCTCGATTCAGCCCTGCTCGGCGAAGCCCTCGCCCGACGCTAGCGCGGCTCAAGCTTGAGCTCTTCCCGTGCAGCCACATGTTCTATTCACGTGATGCCTCGCGCCAGAACCTGCGCGAAGCCGTCCGCATGATGATCGAAGCGCGGCGCGGCCTTTGAGGCGGCGCCGTCATTGAAAAAGGCCGGAAAGGGTCGTGACGACTGAGGTTTTATCACGTTGCCGTGATAACCTTCCCGCATCTCATCTCGCCATGATCGGGACCGCTGCGCTCGAACACGGCGGCTGGGCGGCCAAATCGGCTGTTCTGGCCCAGGAAACCGCGTCCCCGGCGGCCCATCACGCGGCGTGATCAGCCGATCATCGGGCATTGGCTCATCGGTACAACTGAGTTTCAATCAGTTCCAATTCAACTCTGACCGGCACGTCGCGCGGCGTGCTGGCCTTGCGGCGAGGCGCGTTGGCCCTCTCGCCGTCCTTCTTGATCGAAACCGGGAGGTTTACGGTGGCGAAGCTCAATGTGAACGGCAAGATGCTCGATGTCGAAGCGGCCGGCGATACGCCGCTGCTCTGGGTCATCCGCGAGCAGATCGGCCTGACCGGCACGAAATATGGCTGCGGCGTCGCCCAATGCGGCGCCTGCACCGTCCATATTGACGGCGTCGCGACGCGCTCCTGCTCGCTGCCGCTTGAGGCGGTGACGGCGGAACAGAAGATCGTCACGATCGAGGGGCTCTCGCCCGATGGCAGGCATCCGGTCCAGCAGGCCTGGATCAAGCACGACGTGCCGCAATGCGGCTTCTGCCAGAGCGGCATGATCATGGCGACGGCGGCGCTGCTTCAGGCCAATCCCAAGGCGACCGAAGCCGACATCGCCAGCGAGATCACCAATATCTGCCGCTGCGGCACCTATGCGCGGGTCAAGACCGCGATCCTCGACGTCGTCGCCGGCGGTACGCTCGGCCGCGGCTGAGCCTTCGCCTGTTTCGTATTCCCCAGGGCGGGGTCGAACGCGGCAAGTCGCCAAAGGCTGCCGCATCCCTCGCGCCCATGCAGATTCGGAGGACGACATGACATCCGCCTCGACAGCTTCTTCCAAGACCCCTTCGTCGAAGACTGGCCTGTCCCGTCGCGGCCTGCTCGCAGGCTCGGCGGCCGCGGCCGGCGCTTTCAGCTTCGGCTTCGCGATCCCGTTCGGGAGCGAGGCTCAGGCGCAAGGCGCTACGCCTGAGATCAACGCCTGGGTCGTGATCCATCCCGACGACAAGGTGGTGATCCGCATCGTCCGGTCCGAGATGGGCCAGGGCACGCTGACCGGGCTCGCCCAGCTCGTCGCCGAGGAACTGAACTGCGACTGGACGAAGGTCACGACCGAATATCCGACACCCGGTCAGAGCGTGGCGCGCAACCGGGTCTGGGGTAATTTCTCGACCGGCGGCAGCCGCGGCATCCGCGAATCCAACGAATATGTCCGCAAGGGCGGCGCCGCGGCGCGCATGATGCTGATCCAAGCCGCCGCCAATGAGTGGAAGGTGCCGGCCGGCGAATGTAGCGCCGAAAAGAGCGTGATCACGCACAAGGCCTCGGGCAAGTCGATCCGCTACGGCCAGGTGGCGGCAGCGGCCGCCAAGCTCGAAGCGCCCAAGGACGTCGCGTTGAAGGATCCAAAGGACTGGACCATAGCCGGCAAACCGCTGCCGCGCCTCGACACCGTCGACAAGACCAACGGCAAGAAGATCTACGGCATGGATCTGAAGATGCCGGGCATGCTCAACGCCGCGATCAAGGACTGCCCAGTTTTTGGGGGCAAGGTGAAGAGTTTTGACGCGGCTGCGATCAAGGCCATGCCCGGTGTCCGGCATGTGCTCCCCGTCGGCGACAGCGCCGTCTCCGTCGTGGCCGACACATGGTGGCAGGCCAAGTCGGCGCTCGACGCACTGCCGATCGTCTGGGACGAGGGCGAGCATGCCAAGGTCTCGAGCGAGAGCATCGCGGCCTGGCTCAAGGAAGGGCTCGACGCGCCGACCGCCGTGGTCGGCAACCAGAATGGCGACGTGAAGGCGGCGATCGCGGCCGCCGCAAAGACCGTCGAGGCGGTCTACAGCTACCCCTACCAGAACCACGCCACCATGGAGACGATGAACGCGACCGCGGTCTGGACGCCGGAGAAATGTGAGGTCTGGACGCCGACGCAGAATGGCGAGGCAGCGCTGGCTGCCACGGCGGAGGCAGCCGGCCTGCCATTGGCGAAATGCGAGGCCTACAAGATCGATCTCGGCGGCGGCTTTGGCCGGCGCGGCGCCTCGCAGGATTGGGTCCGCCAGGTCGTGGCCATCGCCAAGCAGATCCCCGGCACGCCGGTGAAGCTGATCTGGTCGCGCGAGGAGGATATGACCCATGGCCGCTACCACCCGGTCACGCAGTGCAAGATGGTCGGAGCCTTCGACAAGGACAACAACCTGACCGGATTGCACATGCGCATTTCCGGCCAGTCGATCGTGGCGGGGCTGTTTCCCGGGACGATCCAGAACGGCCGCGATCCGGCGGTCTTCCAGGGCCTGAACGCGCCCGGTCCCGAGGCCTCGATCGGCTATGGCGTGCCCAACCTGCTGATCGACCACGCCATGCGCAATCCGCATGTGCCGCCGGGCTTCTGGCGCGGCGTCAACCTGAACCAGAACACGATCTACCTCGAATCCTTCATGGACGAGCTTGCCCATTCGGTCGGCAAGGACCCGTTGGAGTTCCGCCGCGGCCTGATGAAGAACCATCCCAAGCACCTTGCGGTGCTCAATGCCGTCGCGGAGAAGGCGGGCTGGGGCAAGCCCTTGCCGGATGGCGTCTTCCGCGGCATCTGCCAGACCATGGGCTTCGGCTCCTATGTCGCGGCGGTTGCCGAGGTTTCGGTGAGCCCGGCTGGTCAGCTCAAGATCCACCGCATCGTCGCCGCGACCGACCCCGGCCATGCGGTCAACCCGGCGCAGATCGAGCGCCAGGTCGAGGGCTCCTTCGTCTACGGTCTGTCGGCCTCGCTCTATGGCGAGATCACCATCAAGGACGGCCGTGTCGAGCAGGAGAATTTCGATACCTATGAGGTGATGCGGCTGGAGGCGATGCCGGCGGTCGAGACCGTGATCGTGCCGTCGGGCGGCTTCTGGGGCGGTGTCGGCGAACCGACGATCGCGGTTGCGGCGCCGGCCGTGCTGAACGCGATCTTCGCCGCCACCGGCAAGCGCATCCGTAGCCTGCCGTTGAAGAACGCCGATCTCAAGAAGGCGTGAGGCAGCCGAAATGCTTTGGCGCATGGCGCTTGTCGGGGCGATTCTGGCCGCCGGCGGCGTGACGCCGGTGGCGGCACTCGAACCTTACACGGTCGTCGGCGATGCGATCCCGCGTCCGCTCGGCGGCCTTGCCGGGAACGCGGCGCGGGGCGCGGCGCTGGTACGCGATCGCGAACGCGGCAACTGCCTGATCTGCCACCAGGGGGTGGAGGCTGCCGAGCCCTTCCAGGGCACGATCGGGCCGCCGCTCGCTGGCGTGGGCGCGCGCCTCGATGCGGGCCAGATCAGGCTGCGGCTGGTCGATGCCTCGACACTCAACCCGCAAACGGTGATGCCGCCCTATTTCCGGACGGAAAATCTGCATGATGTCGCCCAGCAATATCGCGGCAAGCCGGCCCTCTCGGCCCAGGAGATCGAGGATGTCGTCAGCTATCTCGCCTCGCTCAAGACATTCTGAGCCCGGCCTTGATCGCCGCAGCGTGCTCGCGGGCGCAACGGCCGGTCTTCTGGTCGCAGCCTTGCCTGCCCGTGCCGCCACCGAACCCTCGCCGGAACTGGCGCAACTGATCGCACGCATCACCGAGGGCGCGGTGCCAGAGCGTGGCCGCATCACGCTCGACATCCCCGCTCTGGTCGAGAACGGCAATTCGGTCGATACGCGGATCGTGGTCGAAAGCCCGATGACCGACGCCGACCATGTCCGCTGGATCCACCTGATCGCCGAGAAGAACCCGTTTCCCGACATGGCGCGCTTTCATCTCGGCCCCCGAGCCGGCCGCGCCGAGGTCGCGACGACCTTGCGGCTCGCGCAATCGCAGAAGATCACGGCGGTCGCGGCACTCAGCGGCGGCGCCTTCGTCCTGGCGGATGCCGACATCGTCGTGACGCTGAGCGCCTGCATCGACGGCGGCTGAGGAGAGTTAAGATGACCTTCAACGCCCGCATCACCTTGCCGCCCACCGCCAGCGTCGGCGAGATCGTCGAGATCAGGGTGCTGACCCGCCATCCGATGGATCGCGGCGGCCAGTCCGACGGCCGCGGCGGCACGGTGCCGCGCAAGATCCTGAACCGCCTGACCGCGACCTATGCCGGCGAGCCGATCTTCCGTTTCGACATGCATACGGGCGTCGCCGCCAATCCCTTCGTCTCCTTCACGACACGGGCGGTCGCGACCGGCGACATCGTCTTCGAATGGCGCGAGGACGGCGGTGCGACCTACACGCGAACCGCAAGGCTGACTGTGACGTGAGTGGGCGAGGACGGCTGATTCAAGGAGCCTTTGCGCTCGGACTGGCCGCGCTTGCCGCCGTCCCGGCCCTGTCGGAGATCAAGTCCGGCACGGAGTTCCTCTCACCCGACATGCGCCGGCAGCAGGCGGACGAGACCCGCAATCCGGCCTTCTTCTGGGTCGAGCAGGGTCGCGAGCTGTTCAGCCGCAAGCCGACGCCCGACGGCCAGGCCTGCGTCTCCTGCCATGCCGACCCGCAGCAGAGCCTGCGCGGCACTGCTGCGCATTATCCGCAGGTCGATGCGGCGACGGCCAAGCTGCTCAACCTCGAAGGCCGGATCGAGCAATGCCGCGTCGAGCGGCAGGGGCAGCCGGCCTTCGGCTATGAGAGCCCCGAACTTCTGGCGATGACCGCCTATCTCGGCTCGCTTTCACGCGGCCTGCCGGTCGAGGTGAAGACCGATGGCGCGGCCAAGCCCTATTACGAGGCGGGCAAGGCCTTCTTCGAGCGCCGGCAGGGCCAGCTCAACCTGTCCTGCCAGCAATGCCATGACGGCCTTGTCGGCCAGAAGCTGCGCGGCGACACCGTCAGCCATGGCGCGGGCACGGGCTACCCAGCCTATCGCCTCGAATGGAACGATGTCGGCTCGCTGCACCGGCGCCTGCGAGCCTGTTCGCTCGGCGTCCGCGCGACCCAGTTCGACTACGGCTCGCCGGAGTATCTCGCGCTGGAGCTTTACCTGGCCGGGCGGGCCAAGGGCTTGCCCGTGGAGACGCCGGGCATGCGGCGCTAAAGACCATCCCACCCGCAATCGATCTGGTCTTCCGTCATTGCGAGCGTGAGCCGAAGCTCAGAGCTTCTTGCCGTCCTTGTCGAACTGCTTGAGATAGGCGGCGAGGTCCTTGATCTCCTGCTCGTTCTTGATGCCGGCGAAGATCATCTTGGTGCCGGGTATCTTCGCCTTCGGGTCCTTGATGTAGTCGGCGAAGACAGCATCGTCCCAGGTCAGGCCGGCAGCCTTGTTGGCCGGGGAATAGCTGTAGCCCTCGACCGAGCCGGAGGACCGGCCGAACAACCCATTCAGCACCGGGCCGATCGTGTTCTTCGCGGTTTCGCCGAGCTGGTGGCAGGCGCGGCACTTGTTGAACGAGCGCTCGCCGGCCGAGACGTCCTGGGCATGGGCGGAGGTCCCGAGCAGCAGCGCTGCGGCGAGGATCGGGGCGCTGGCAAGCACGGCTTTCATCATCGTCATCATCTGTTCCTTGTCGGCGCTATGGGGCCGCAAAAAGCGGCGTGGCAGTCGATCGGCTTTGAATGCGGGGGCCAGGCCTTGCTGGGCGGCCCTCACGTGAACATGTCGGCGCAGATGGCGTCGTACCAGGCGATGTTCTCTGCCTGGGTCTGCCGGCGGATCTCGGTACTTTCGCCCGGCTGCGAGATGAAGGTCTCGACAGCGGCGATGCGGCCGTCCTTGGGCTCGTAGCGGCCGCCGACCTTGATGGCGTCGTCGGTGTCGACGAGGCTCCAGCAGGTGTTGAGATAGCGCGCCGGAAAGGTCGGGGCGGCAACGAGTTCGCCGCGCAGGATCATCGCCGCGACCTTGGCCTGGTTGTTGGCGGAGAAGGCCGATTTCGGCATGTCGCCGGCATTGCAGGCATCGCCGAGCACGACGATGTCGCGGTCCGCCACGGACTTCATCGTCGCGGGATCGATGGCGCAATAGCCCCCGGCCGGGGCGAGCCCGGCATCGCGCGCGATCGCGCCGGCCATCTGGGCCGGAATGACGTTGACGAAGGCGCAGTTCTCGTAGGTCTCGAAGCCGGTGACGACGGTTCCGGTCTTCGGATCGACCGATTTGATGCCGTCATGCACCTTGGGCCCGAGCCACTCGATCATTGCGCCATAGCGTTTCTCCCAGTCGGGCATGAAGACGCCCTGCTTGGAGAAGCTCTCCTTGGGATCCAGGATGACGATGCGGGCCTTGCTGCGGCCTGTCCCCATCAGCACATGCGCGAACATCGAGGCGCGCTCATAGGGGCCAGGCGGGCAGCGATAAGGGTTCGGCGGTGCGATCATCACGATGGTGCCGCCGTCGGGCACAGCGTCGAGCCTCTCGCGGATCAGCTGCGTCTGCCGGCCGGGCTTCCAGCCATGCGGCATGATCTCCTCGGCCTCCTTCGACCAGCCGGGCACGGAATCGTATTTCAGGTCGATACCAGGCGAGAGCACGAGCCGGTCGTAGGCAAGCCGCCGGCCATCGGCGAGCACCACCTCCTTACGGTCCCGGTCGACCTGCACGGCGCGGCTGCGGGCGAGCGCTATGCCATAGGCCGAGGCGAGCGCGTCGTAGCGATGGACGATCTCGTCATATGTCTTGAAACCGCCGATATAGAGGTTGGAGTGGAAACAAGTCTGGTAGGTCTCGTTCTCCTCGACCAACGTCACCGCGATCGCGCCGTTGCTGTCCCTGGCTAGATATTTTGCTACCGTTGCGCCTCCCGGACCGCCCCCGACGACGACGACGCGCGCCTTGGCCTGACCAAGGACTGCGGGTGCACCGATCGAGCTCGCGGCCAGCAGCGCGACCGGGCCGACAGTCACATGACGTCGCGTCAGTTTCATCAGCGCATCCTCCGCAGGTTCAGGGCTCGGGCGTCAGCGAGGCGAAATAGGTGGCAAGCGCGGTCACGTCGTCGCGGCTCAGGCGCGCAGCAATGGTCTGCATCGTCTGGTTGCCCCGCTCCTTGCGAGCGTAAGAGTTGAGCACTGCGACGAACTGCTCCTCGGGCCAGCCGACAATCGGCGGAATGCCGCCGGGACTGCGGCCCGAGAGCTGGTGGCAGGAGGTGCATTCAGAGGCGAGGTATTCTCCCAATGCTCGATCCCCCGCCGCCTGGACCGGCGCCGCCCCGAAAAGCAGCCCAAAAGCTCCGAGCAGGACGAAACCTGCAGGACTTTGCGCATGGCGCAGCTTGATCCCGTCCCAACCCAAGCCGGGCTCCTGTCACAGTGTTCAGTTGGCCGCCCTCCATCCGCAATCCGAGAGCAACAAAGCCGCAAGGCGAGATCATGGAGATAATCTCTTTTTTGGAAGAGTTCGAAGGTCTCGTCTTTCACGATCGTGTCAGATCGTCGCGAGCAAGGTTGGCGGCGCAATCCTTTGCAACACAGTTGACGGCCCTAAAGGCCGTTAAGGAGTGATCGACCCTGATTTCCGAGCTTCGTGCGATAAAGCCGTCGCCAATCATATCCGCCTGATGTTTCCGGTGAAGAATAGGCTCTGCTCGCGCCGTATCCGGCGTTCTTGCCGGAGAACACCGGCAGTGGACCCCTTCGCCATGCGAGATGATCAACGGCCTGCGCTATGTGGCGAAGACGAGCGCCCCGGCGCTGGATGCCGAACGGCCCGCACCATGCGAGATCGTTTACCAGCAGGTGCGGCGCCGGTTCCGGGCCTGGGACTTAGACTGATCAGGCGGAGCATCCGGCCGAAATCCTGAGCCCGCCATGCTCTGAAGCCTGTCGTCTATCTGAAAGAAGTCCGAATAATCGATGGTCACGACATCATCGATCACGCCGGGATAGGAGCCTTTCGCAATGATCTTATCGTATTTCCGGAAGCCGAACTTGGCCATTACATCGATAACGTCCTGCCTAATCGAAAGAACCCGCATGGGCTTCTGTTCATTGAGGCGCTTCCAGAGCGGATTGGCGATTACAGTGGCTTCGTGAAAGATCGAATCCACCTTTCCCGCGAGCATGCCTCGCAGCGCCGGGCCGGCCCACGCATAGGCTCGATCTTGGCCCCCCATGACCGCATCTCGGCAAGCGAGACACCGTAGGCTTTCATCACCTCCTCGAAGAGGAAGCCTGTGGTATCATCATCGTCTTGATGTCCGGTGGCGATCTTGAGCGGAATTTTGCGTTTGATCAGTTCTTCGACAGAATTCACTCCCCATTCCGCCGGAACGGCAAATGTAATCGGGTCGCGTTGGCCAATTCTGAATAGTCCGCGAACATTTGGATTAGCTTGCTCGAACACTCCGACGCCGTGGTAGCTCATATAGGGGGTAGCTGATGGAGTCGGGATGGCGACCTGCGCCATTCCTCGCTGAAGATTCTTGAGTTCTATGCCGTAGCCGCTGCCGGTGAAGAGGATCTCACCGGAAAACTCTGCATCGGGAAACTGATCGTTGACGGCATTCAGCATCCAGGCGGCAATTCTCGGAAAGTTTGCCCGCCCGGCCGAGATGACAAGATGTGTTTTCGCCTGCCACTGCGACCACCGATCCGCGTGTGAATCCGACTGGGCGTACGCATCGAACGCGCTCATGTTCGATAGGAGCGCCATAGCGATCACAAAAAGACCGGAAAATCGTGACCTGACGCTTTTCAAAATCATAATTTACCTCCCTTGGGCGAGTATGGTCAGGAGCATCGGACGCCCCTGGCCCTAGGCGTGCCGCTATCTCGTCTGCAAACGAGCCGAGCGCGATCGCCCGCAAGCGGCCGATGCCGTCACGGCGCGCGCGAGCGCGGCAGGCTGAAAGTCCTATGCCCGGGATAACCGTCTATCTGGGCCGCTGCGCCGCGAGCTTCATTCCGCAAACGCGCGAGCTCTCACGGGTCTTTAACTGTGCGGGAACACCGAGGTCGGCGTCCGACGTGATCGTCCTGGCAAATGCAACTTCGCACTCAAATACGCTTATGCTTTTCGCCGTTGGGGCCGGCTCGCCCTATTGCCATTTCGCGCGAAGACGCGCCCGGCCACACCGCGCGAACAGTGATGGCATTCGTGGTTGCGAGATCGGTCCGGCCATTCGATCGCTCCCTCGACGCGGTCCTGTTTTTTGGAATTTCCCACTTGTGAGCGAAGGTATGGGCGCCAGTAATCGAAGTCCAAGATTATCTCGCTTGGTCTCTCAAACATTTGCCCGTGCGTCTGTCTGAAGTTTTGCGTGCAAAGCGGTTCACTCCATCAAGCGGCGAACACGCTCAGCCCGATGCCGTCTATTCGCGGTGCTGGCGAGCGCGAGCAGATCATGCACCGCCAAGCCTCAGATATTCGGAATTATTGACGCGCCCAGGATGTACGCCCCTGCACCGGCCAGAGCGACGCTTGCTGATGCCTTGACGGGAACGGCACACAAAAGGGGACCAGGTCGAAAGCCGCGGCAAGCAGCGATGAGCGCGGCGGAACCGGCCGAGGTTGCGTTGGCGCGTCGAGCTCGGCTCTGGCCGAGTTGGTCGGATCGGATCGCCAGGCGCGGTCGGGCTCGCAGCCTGACGTCTGGATCTACGGTTCCTGCACAGGCTCCTTACGCATCGCGCTGAATTGGCTGCGGCCCGTGAATCCAGGTGCATTCTCAGGCAAAGTGGACACCGGTACGCGTGACGACGGCGCGTCAGAACAAAGACTAGGATTGCACGATGAGCGATGCGAGCTTCACCCCGCTTCCGCCCGAGAGCTTCCGGCGCACGCCTTGGAAGAATGGCGGCGGTGTCACCATCGACATTGCCGACGCCTATCGCGAGGGTGCCACGCCGGGCAGTTGGGAGGGCATGATCTGGCGCTTCGGCCGCACCAGCATCGTCGCGCCCGGGCCATTCTCCGATCTCACCGGCTATGAGCGCCTGCAACTCGTCATCGCCGGGAGCGGCCTCGTCCTCGAAACGCCGGCAGGCGAGATCGACCTTCGCAGACCCTTCAAACCCGTCCGCTATGATGGCGGCACACCAATCATCAGCCGTCTCGAGAACGGCCCGGTCGAAGTTGTGAACCTGATCGCCGACAGGGCGCTCTGCAAGATCGACCTCATCGTTGTAACAACGGGGCAGGACGCCATGCTGGGCGCGGGACGCCATGTCATTTACGCGCCGGAGAATGCCTTCACTGGCTCCTGCGACGCGAAGCCTGTCCGGATCGAGCCAGGGCAGGCGCTCCTGATAGAAGCCAGGATTGCCGTATCGCTCAAGGCCGTGACAGGGCTCGCCGTCCTTGCGACCATCGCCCAGCGTCCTTCCTCAGCCTGACGCCACCTCAATGCGCGCGCTTCTTCGCGCCAGGCTTGGTCGCGGTCTGCGACGCGACGGGATCGCTCGCCGGGAATGTACCTTTCAGCGCCTCATGCAGCTCGGCATCCCTGCCCTTGCCACGCTTGGCTTGCTTCTGCTCCTGCTGTTCCTTGCGCAGGCTTTCCTTGGCCGGATTGACAGTCGCCATGTGAAATCTCCTCTTTGAGACGTGCCGGACGCCTTCGCTGAGGAGTGAACGCGCAAAACCCGCGCGCGTTCCGCGGTGGCCAGGTTCACCAGTGCCGTGGCCAGGCGATCCGCGCCACGAGCCCACCGCCCGGCCGCTCGGACAGCGTCAGCCCACCGCGATGCGCCTCGGCAATGGCGCGCACGATGGCGAGCCCCAGACCGAAGCCGCTGCTCTCACGCAGGGTGCGGGCGAGATCGGCGCGATAGAACGGCTCGAACACCTTCTCACGATGCTCCGGGGCAATGCCCGGGCCATCATCCTCGACCACGATGGCGACATTCTCGCCCTCACCATCATCGAGCCGCACCACCGCCTTGCCGCCGAACTTGATCGCATTGTCGACGAGGTTGGTGACGGCGCGCGTCATCTGGTCGGCATCGCACAGGGCCGAGGCGCGGATCGGCCCTTCATAGACGACGATATGCCCGAGATCGGCGAAATCATCACAAACCGTCTGAAGCAAGGCCGGAACATCGGTCGCGACCATGCTGCCCGAGGCTCGTCCCTCACGCAGATACGACAAGGCCCCGCTGACCATACGCTCCATCAACGCCAGATCGGCAAGGATGGCGCGGCGCTTGTCGTCATCGCCGATCTCCTCGGTGCGCAAGCGCAGCCGCGTGATTGGCGTGCGCAGATCATGGCTGACGGCCGCCAGCATCCGCGTCCGCTCATCGACGAGCCGCCGGATGCGCGCCGCCATCGCCCCGAAGGCGGCGGCGAGCCGCTTGACCTCGACAGGGCCGTGCTCAAGCGAGACCGCCTCATCGCGATCGGGATCAAAGCGATCGGCGGCCGTCGCCAATTGCGACAGCGGCGAGACCACCGCCCGCGTCGCCCAGAGCGACAAAAGCCCGATCAGCATGGCAAGCGTGGCCAGTGTCGTGATCAGGTAGAAAATGAAGGCCGTGCCGCGCGGCGGCGGCGTCATCGCGGGCGGCTCGACCACCAAGCCGGTTCCGTCAGTGAAGCGCAAGGCCACGGCAGGCGGCAGCTCCCGCCTGGACTGCGCATTGTTCTCAAGCAGTTGCGCCTGTCCGAGGCCGTAAAGGTCCTGTTCAAGCAACTCCAGCAGGGCCTCGTCATGCCTGTTCGGGTTGCGCAGGGGCGTGCCCTGCCCCGGCTCCAGCCGCGACAGTCGCGGATTTGCCCTGGTGGCGGCCTCGATGATGGCGGCCTTCAATTCCGGCGTCGCCGCCGCATTGTGCAATTGAGCCAGCGACACCAGCTCGGTCACATAGGAGAAACGCGGAACCCGACGCAGCTCCGCGGGCAGAAGCGTCAGCAGCACGGCCACCGTGACGAGGTTGGCGAGGATCAGCGAACCGACGACGATGACCGCGATCTGCGCGGCGGCCCGGGCCGGCAGCAGGCGCAGCAGGAAACGCTTCATCCCGCCTCGATCTCCGGCGAGAACATGTAGCCGCCCGACCGGATGGTCTGGATCATCTCCGGTTCGCGCGGATTACTTTCCATCTTCTGCCTGAGGCGGCTGACGAGCACGTCGATCGAGCGCTCGAACGGCGCGGCCGCACGGCCTTGCGTGAGGTCAAGCAGCTGGTCGCGCGAAAGTACCCGGCGCGGCCGCTCGCAGAAGGCAAGCAGCAGATCGAGCTCTGCCCCGGTCAGCGCCACGCGTTCCCCGGCAGGGTTGAACAGCCGCCGGACCGCCTTGTCGAGCTTCCAGCCGGCAAAGCCGAGGAAGACGCTCTCACCGATCTCGGGTTGCCCCTGGGCGGAGGCCCGCCTGAGCACGGCGCGGATGCGGGCGAGCAATTCGCGCGGGTTGAACGGCTTCACGAGATAGTCGTCGGCCCCCATTTCGAGGCCGAGGATGCGGTCGATCTCCTCGGCCTTGGCCGTGAGCATGATGATCGGCATCGCGCCGTCCGACCGCAGCCGCCGGCACAGGCTCAGCCCGTCCTCACCCGGAAGCATCAGGTCGAGCACGATCAGGTCGAAACGGCCGTCGCGCAGGGCAACGTCCATCTCGCGCCCGTTCGCCACGGTCTTGACGCGATAGTCATTGTTACGGAGGAAGCGCGAGACGAGCGTCGCGATCTCGCGGTCGTCCTCGACGATGAGGATATGTGCGGTTCGGTTCATCGGGCGGCCTTAAACCCAGTGCGCGGCGCGGTCGCGACGGAATTGTTTCCAATTGTTTCTAAACGAGCTTCTGGAAAAGCCCCGATACCAGATACCCGAATCCTGGACGTCATTTCGCAAAACGCAGCGCCGACACTCAGGCGCGAATGATGACCTCGACCCAAATCATATCAAATCCTGTCGGCGCCGGCATCCTTCCCGGCAAGATCCTGCCCGGCAAGCCGCATCAACGGCTTCGCCGCGCCGCCATCCAGCTGCTGCTGCTCGCCGGCGTCTCGCTCTGGCTGATGCTGTTGCCGGCCCTCATGGCCCATGACGGCTTGTCCTCGGGCGAGAACGGCTGCGGTCGGCGCGGCTTTCGCGATCCGGTGACCGGCCGACCGGTGCAGCTCTCCTCCGCACCAGCGGGGCCGGCCGATGCCGATGGCTGCCCGCTGCCGCCGCGGGCACGCGCCCGATGATCACTCGCCGCCTGTTGGACGGCGCCTTGCGGTTGCCTCCCGTGCTCGAACGTCTCGGCAAAGTGGTACTGCGCCATCCCCTCGCTTTGGCGCTCATCGTCCTGCCCCTCGCCTTGTTGCTCGGCTCGCTCGCGGGCTACGAGTTCGGCCGTGCCGGCTCAGCGCAGCCCTATCGCACCACCCGGCTTCAGGCCGTCACCGCCGATCTCGGCCGGATCGAGGGCGACTACCTGCTGGCCGCCGGCGATTCCCATATCGAGCGCTGGCCCACGCGCACGCTATGCGGCCTGCCGCTCGTCAATGCCGGGGTTTCCGGGGCGACCACCAGCGCCTATGCCGATTTCCTTGCGGAACTGCCGCTGCCGCATCCGCCGCGCGCCGTGATCCTGACCATCGGCACCAATGACGCCAACGCCAAGCGTTTCAGCAACGAATACGAGGCGGCGATGCGTTTCGAGGCGAGCTTCGAGCCGCTGCTCGGGACCTTGCAACGCGCATCCCGCATCGTGCTCGTCACCGGCGTCCCGCCCATCGACACAGCCAGGGCCGAGGGTTTCTCGGCGGAGGCGGCCGAACGCATCGGGTCGCTGGCGGAGAGCACCTGCAAGGCGACGAGCGGTTGCCTGGTCGCCAACCCTTTCACGCCCGGCCTGCCCATGGCCGATGGCGTCCACTACAGGGATTATGCAGCCGTCTACCGCCGGATCGGCCCTGCGCTCTGCGCCGCGCTCGAACGGGAGCACGCCGTCACAGCCAGCTCGAAATGAGCCGAGGCGGCGGGATCATCAAGACGTGGCGGCCGGCCGCCGCGTCATGAAGCTGACGCAGACGCGTCATGACACGCACGGCCACGCATTGGATTGCCTGGCCGCCACACCCATCTGCATGGTCCTTTCAGGATTCGCGCCTCGGCCTGCGGCACAGCCGTGGTTTCCCGCCGCCGCGCCAGAGCAGAGGCCGCCATGGTCGCCATTTCCGTTCTCGACCTCGTTCCCGTCATCGAAGGCCAGGAGCCGGGAGACGCGCTCCGGAACTCGATCGAGCTCATCCGCCATGCCGAGGCCCTGGGCTATCGGCGCTACTGGGTCGCCGAGCACCACAACATGACCGGCATCGCCAGCGCCGCGACCGCCGTGGTGATCGGCGCGCTCGCCGGCGCGACCAGCACGATCCGCGTCGGCGCCGGCGGCGTGATGCTGCCCAACCACGCTCCCCTGGTCATCGCCGAACAGTTCGGCACGCTGGAAGCGCTCTTTCCCGGCCGCATCGATCTCGGCCTCGGCCGCGCGCCGGGGACCGATCAGCGTACATTGCGGGCGCTGCGGCGCGACCCGATGGCCTCGGACCAGTTTCCGCAGGACGTGCTCGAGGTGCAGGCCTTTTTCGAGCCGGCCGGGCCGAACCAGGCGGTCCAGGCCGTGCCGGGCGCGGGCCTGCGCGTGCCGCTCTGGATTCTCGGATCGAGCCTGTTCGGCGCGCAGCTCGCGGCCGAACTCGGCCTGCCCTACGCCTTCGCCTCGCACTTCGCTCCGGATGCGCTGATCCAGGCCCTGGCGATCTATCGCGAACGCTTCAAGCCGTCGGAACAGGCGGCAAAGCCCTATGCCATGCCCGGCATCAACGTCGTCGCCGCCGAGACCGACGCCGAGGCGCGCTACCTCGCGACCTCCCTGCAACAGCGCTTCGTCGGCATGGTCCGGGGCGCGCGCGGCAAGCTCCAGCCGCCGATCGCCGATATCGAGCAATACTGGTCGCCGGCCGAGAAGGCGCATGTCTCGCAGATGCTGCGCTACGCCTTCATCGGCTCGCCCGAGACGATAAAGCGGGAGCTTGGCGCCTTCATCGCAGCGACATCAGCCGATGAGATCATGGTCACAGCGCCGATTCACGACCAAGCGGCGCGCAAGCGGTCCTACGAGATCCTGGCGCAGATCGCGCCGGAGATCGGCCTGGCCCGCTCGGCGGCCTGACGCCGCGCCGGAACTTCAATCCCGGCGCGGCGTTTGACCGTCGCGTTCTCACACGCATGCTCCGGGGAATTTCATGAAGCTCTCGATCGCGGCGACGCTGACCTATGGTTTTGGTAGCGCGACACAAATCATTGCCGCAATCGAGGCCGCGCGCTCGCCCGACCAGGCGATCCTCTCGGAAGAGCTCAGCCTCACGTCGGGGCCCGCGCTGATCCACGACGAGGACCCCGCTACCGGCGAGAGGCGCTTTCGCGCGGCGCTCTCCGGCCAGGTCGAGATCCGCTACAACGCCATCGTCGATAACGGCGTGCGGGCGCCGCTCTCATCCAGCGCCCGCCAGCACGACTGGTCGGAACTGCCCCGCGACGTGCTGCCTTACCTGCTGCCCAGTCGCTTCTGCCCCTCCGACGAATTCATGCGCTTCGCCCAGCGCGAGTTCCGCATGATCCAGGGCGGTGGTGCACGCGTTCTCAGCGTCCTCGACTGGCTCCATACCCATCTCGACTATGTCCATGGCGTCAGCCACGCATTGACCACCGCCGAGCAGACCTTCATCGACCGGGCCGGCGTCTGCCGCGACTTCACCCATCTCGGCATCGCTTTGACGCGGGCCCTGAACATCCCGGCGCGCGCGGTCAGCGCCTATGCGCTCGACCTCGATCCGCCGGATTTCCACGCCGTCTACGAGGTATTTCTCGACGGGCGCTGGTGGCTTGTCGACCCGACCCGGCTCGCGCCCGTCGAAGGGCTTGTCAGGATCGCGAGCGGACGCGACGCCGCCGACATCGCTTTCCTGACCAGCGAGTACAACTGCCAATGCCTGAACCAGAGCATCACGGTGGTGCGCCTGTTGGACGAGGCCGGCCAGCAGGCCGCATGACGGATCAGCCAGGCTGCTGAACCGCGCTCGCCCGCCGTGACGCACGCATCAGATTGCCGGCGAGCGCCATCAGGAAGAACGCGGCCTGCACCACCACGATGCAAGGGCCGGTGGCGGCATCGAGGTGGAAGCTCAGGATGGTGCCGAAGATGCTCGACAGCGTCGCGGCCCCGACCGCGACCAGCAGCATCCGGTCGAACTGGCGTGTCGTCAGATAGCCGATGGCGCCGGGCGCAACCAGCATCGCCACCACCAGGATGATGCCGACCGCCTTCAAGGCCACGACGATGGTCAGCGCCAGCAGCATCAGCAGGCCGAAATGCAGCGCCCGGACATTCAACCCGATGGCGCGGGCGTGAGCCGGATCGAAGGCGTGCAACAGGAAATCCCCGCGCTTGGCCAGCATGATCGCGATGGTCGGAACCGCGATGATGGCGGTCTCGGCGATATCGGCCCAACGCACGCCCAGCATGTTGCCGAACAGGATATGCATCAGGTGCTGGTCGCTATCGACCTTGACGAAGAGCACGAGACCAAGCGCGAACATGCCGGAAAACACGATGCCCATCACCGTGTCCTCCTTCACCCGGCTGTTCTCCTTGAGATAGCCGATGCCGAGTGCGCAGCTGAGGCCCGCCGCGAAAGCTCCGAGCGCCAATGGCAGCCCCGTCATGGCGGCAAGCACGATGCCGGGCAGCACCGCATGCGAGACGGCGTCACCCATCAGCGACCAGCCCTTCAGCACCAGGAAGCAGGACAGGACGGCGCAGACCACACCGACAAGCGCCGCCACGATGAGCCCGCGCAGCATGAACTCATGCGACAGGGGCGTGAACAGCCAGATGTCGATCAGACTCATGCCACGGGCTCCACGACGCTGCGCGCGGCCCGGCGCGCCGCGAGCCGGCCATGCCTGGGCGCAAACAGAAAGGCAGCCAGGAACAGGATGGTCTGGAAGACGACGATCAGGCCGCCGGTCGAGCCGTCGAGGAAATAGCTCGCATAGGCTCCGACCGCGCTCGTCGTCACCCCCATCGCGACCGCAATGATGATGAGCCGCCCGAAACGATCGGTCAGAAGATAGGCGGTCGCGCCCGGGGTCACCACCATGGCGATGACGAGACAGGCGCCGACCGTCTGCAGCGCCGCGACCGTGCAGGCGCTGAGCAGGACGAAGAACAGGATCTTCAACCGCGTCGGCGAGAGACCCACCGCGCGCGCCTGATTCTCGTCGAAGAAGACCAGCATCAGATCCTTCCAGCGCGCGATCAGGATGCCGAGTGAGATCGCGGCGATGATCGCGACCTGGAGGACGTCCTCATCCGAGATGCCAAGAATGTTGCCGAGCACGATCGACTGGACATTGACCGAGGTCGGGTTGATCGAGACGATCAGCAGGCCCACCGCGAAGAAGGTGGTGAAGACGATGCCGATGACCGCATCCTCGCGCAATTGCGTGCGCACCCGGACCAGCGCCATGGCGAGCGCGGCCAGGAGGCCCGAGAAGAAGGCGCCGGCGGCATAGGGAACTTTCAGCAGATAGGCGAAGGCGACGCCCGGCACGATCGCATGCGCCAGCGCATCCCCCATCAGCGACCAGCCCTTCAGCATCAGATAGCAGGACAGGAAGGCGCAGACGCCGCCCACGAGAGCCGAGACCCAGATGGCCTTGACCATGTATTGATAGCCGAAGGGCTCCAGAAGCAGCTCGATCACGACGAACGCCCCTCCCTGCCGGTCGCCCTCTCGCCGTTCTCCTTGCCGCGCGTGGTCTGGCCGCGCGTGGTCTGGCCGCGAGTGGTCTGGCCGCCATCGGCCAGCTTCTCATGGTCGCGCTCGCCATAGAGTACGAGCGGCCGCTCATCGTCGCTGATGACGGTGACACGGCGCGCATCCGCATCCTCATGCAAGGCGTGCCCTTCCAACCGGAAATGCCTGAGCGCACCACCGAAGGCCCGCTGCAGATTGGCATGGGTGAAGGTTGTATCGGTCGGCCCGGCGGCCAGCACCGTCTTGTTGACCAGCACGACCTGATCGCAGAAATCGGGGATCGAGCCGAGATTATGCGTCGAGACCAGCATCAGCCGGCCCTCCGCGCGCAACTCCCGCATCAGATCGACGATCTGGTCCTCGGTCTTGACGTCGACGCCGGTGAAGGGCTCGTCGAGCAGGATGATCCGCCCGCCCTGCGCCAGGGCGCGAGCCAGGAAGACGCGCTTGCGCTGGCCGCCGCTGAGTTCGCCGATCTGCCGGCGGCGGAATTCCAGCATGTTGACCCGCGCCAGGGCGTCGTCGACGGCATCACGATCGGCTTTACCGGCGATGCGCAGGAAACCCATATGCCCGTAGCGCCCCATCATCACGACATCGTCGACCAGTACGGGGAAGCTCCAATCGACCTCCTCCGCCTGCGGCACATAGGCGACGAGGCCGCGCTTCAGCGCCTGGCGAACTTCCATTCCGGCGATCGAGACCATGCCCTTTGCCGGCTTCAGAAACCCCATCAGGGTCTTGAAGAGCGTCGATTTGCCGGAGCCGTTGATGCCCACGAGCGCGCAGATCGTGCCCGGCCCGAGCGCGAACGAGGCGTCGTGCACCGCGGTGACGCCGTTGCCGTAGCGGACCGTGACCCCCGCCACGACGATCGACGGGGTCGGGCCGGCGGCCATGCTCGAACTGATCACAGGGGTCTTCACTGGCTAAACCCCTTGGCGATCGTCTCCACTGTCACCTCCAGCAATTTGGCGAAGGTCGGCACCGGCCCGTTTGCGGCCGACAGCGAGTCGACATAGAGCACCCCGCCATATTTCGCGCCGGTCTCGCGCGCGACCTGTCTGGCCGGCTTGTCCGAGATCGTGCTTTCGCTGAACACGGCCGGAATCTTGCTCTTGCGCACGAGGTCGATCAGCTTGCGAACCTGCTGCGGCGTGCCCTGCTCGTCGGCGTTGATCGGCCAGAGATAGGCTTCACGCCAGCCATAATCGCGGGTGAGATAGCTGAAGGCCCCCTCGCTGGAGACGAGCCAGCGCCTGTCGGCGGGCACCTTGTCGAGCCGGGCGCGCAGCGGCGCGTCCATCGCCTTGATCTCGTCGGCGTAGGCAGCGGCATTCCTGGCATAGGTCGCGGCGTTGGCAGGATCGGCCTTGGCCAGCGCCTTCCTGATGTTCTCGATATAGATCAGCGCGTTTTTGGTCGACATCCAGGCATGCGGATTCGGCTTGTCCTGATAGGGGCCTTCCTTGATGCCCATCGGCTCGATGCCGTCGGTCAGCACCGCGCTCGGCACATTCTTGACGTTCTCGAAGAATTTCTCGAACCAGCGCTCCAGGTTGAGCCCGTTCCACAACACGAGATCGGCCGACTGCGCCTTCACCACGTCGAGCGGCGTCGGCTGATAGTCATGGATCTCGGCGCCGGGCTTGGTGATCGACTCGACGATCGCGACATTGCCGGCGACGTTCTGCGCCATGTCCTGAATGATGGTGAAGGTCGTCACCACCCGCAGCGGCTTGCCCGCCGCCGGCTGCGCCAGCGCCGGAACTGTCGCGGCGCAAACACCACCCACGACAGCGAGGGCGGCCCACAGACCCAAGAAATACCGACCCATGAAATGACGACGCGAAGGCATGCTCTCTCCTGCTGGCTATCAATCTCCCCAATAGCTATTGCAAACGAATTGCATCTGTCAATGCAATTGCAAATGATTTGCATTATGCCTGTTTTGCAAATGCGTCGCAGCCTTGCTATCTGCGAAGAATGATCGGAATCGAGCAGCGCGTGGCCATTTTCGAGGGCCAGTTGAAGCAGGCTGGCTTGCGGATGACGCAGCAGCGCCGGCTGATCCTGCGCATTCTCGCCGAGGCGCACGACCACCCCGACGCCAAGGGCATCTTCACCCGCGCCTTCGAGCACGACCCGACCTTGTCGCTCTCGACGGTCTACCGCACCATGAAGCTCTTGGAATCGCAGGGCGCGATCGAGCGCCACGCCTTCGAGGACGGCGTCTCGCGCTACGAGCACGCCGACCAGCAGCACCACGACCATCTGATCGATGTCGAGACCGGCCAGGTGGTGGAGTTCTCATCGCCGGAAATCGAGGCGCTGCAGGCGAAGATCGCAGCCGAGCTGGGCTACGAAATCGTCCGCCACCGGCTCGAACTCTATGGGCGCAAGCTGTCCAAGACCGGGCGGAAGCGCGTCAAAAAGGACGTTTGACGCGCGCCGTCATGCTCGGGCCTGACCCGAGCAACTCATGGCCAGCAAACGTCCCGGGAGATGGCCGGGTCAAGCCCGGCCATGACGCGCGACGTATCGCCTTACCCTGCCTTGCGCTTGTTCTGCCGGTTGGCGATCAGGTCGTCGACCACCGCCGGATCGGCCAGGGTCGAGGTGTCTCCGAGCGCACCGAACTCGTCCTCGGCGATCTTGCGCAGGATGCGGCGCATGATCTTGCCCGAGCGCGTCTTGGGCAGACCAGGCGAGAACTGGATCAGGTCAGGCGAGGCGATCGGCCCGATCTCCTTGCGCACATAGGACACCAGGTCCTTGCGCAACTCCTCGCTCGGCGTCTCGCCGGCCATCAGCGTGACATAGGCGTAAATGCCCTGCCCCTTGATGTCGTGGGGATAGCCGACGACGGCGGCTTCCGAGACCTTGGGATGCGCCACCAGCGCTGATTCGACCTCGGCCGTGCCCATCCGGTGCCCGGAGACGTTGATCACGTCGTCGACGCGGCCGGTGATCCAGTAATAGCCGTCGGCGTCGCGCCGGCAGCCATCCCCCGTGAAGTACTTGTTCGGATAGGTGGCGAAATAGGTTTCCTCGAAGCGCTTATGGTCGCCATAGACCGTACGCATCTGGCCGGGCCAGCTCTCGGCGATGACGAGGTTACCCTCGCAGGCGCCTTCCAGGACCTTGCCCTCGGCATCGACGATCTCGGGCTTGACGCCGAAGAAGGGCCGCGTCGCCGAGCCGGGCTTGAGCTTGGTCGCGCCCGGCAGCGGCGTGATCAGGATGCCGCCGGTCTCGGTCTGCCACCAGGTGTCGACGATCGGGCAACGGCGATCGCCGACGACGCGGTGATACCACTCCCAGGCTTCCGGATTGATCGGCTCGCCGACCGAGCCGAGCAGACGCAGCGATTTGCGCTTGGTCTTCTTCACCGGTTCCTCGCCCGCGCCCATCAGCGAGCGGATTGCGGTCGGCGCGGTGTAGAAGGTGTTGACCTTGTGCTTGTCGATCACCTCCCAGAAGCGGGAGATCGTCGGATAGGTCGGGATGCCCTCGAACATCAGCGTCGTCGCGCCGTTGGCGAGCGGGCCATAGAGGATATAGCTGTGTCCAGTGACCCAGCCGACATCGGCCGTGCACCAGTAGATGTCGCCGTCATGGTAGTCGAAGACGTATTGATGCGTCATCGAAGTGTAGACGAGATAGCCTGCCGTCGTGTGCAGGACACCCTTGGGCTTTCCTGTCGACCCGGAGGTATAGAGCAGGAAGAGTGGGTCCTCCGCCTTCATTTCAACAGGCGGACAATGGCCCGAAACCTTGGCGGCCTCGTCATGGTACCAGACGTCGCGGCCATCAACCATATGGGCATTGCCGCCAGTGCGCTTGACCACGATGACCTTGCCGATGCCGCCCTTGACCTTGGGATCGGCAGCATCGACATTCTTCTTGAGCGGCACGGGGCGGCCCCCGCGCAAACCCTCATCGGCAGTGATCACGATCTTGGAATCGCTGTCCTCGATCCGGCTTGCCAGTGAATCGGGCGAGAAGCCTCCGAACACCACGGAATGGATCGCACCGATACGTGCGCAGGCGAGCATCGCATAGGCCGCCTCGGGGATCATCGGCAGGTAGATGGTGACGCGATCGCCCTTCTTGACCCCGTTGGCCTTGAGCACGTTCGCGAACTTGCAGACCTCGGTATAGAGCTGGCCGTAGCTGATCTTCTTGGATTCCGAAGGATCGTCGCCCTCCCAGATGATCGCGGTCTGCTTGGCCCGCGTCGCCAGATGCCGATCGACGCAGTTATAGGCGACGTTGGTGGTGCCATCCTCGTACCATTTGATCGAGACCTTGCCGGGCTTGTAGCTGGCGTTGCGGACTTTGTTGTAGGGTTTGAACCAGTCGATCCGCTTGCCCTGCTCGCCCCAGAACACGTCGGGATCCTTGATCGAGGCCGCATACATCTTCTTGTATTTGGCGTCGTTCAGATGCGCCTTCTTCGCCCATGCGGCGGGCACATCATAGATCGTCTCGGACATTTTAGGCGTCTCCCCAGACCTGGGCCGTCTGAATCGCGGCTTCGGGGGCGCATCGCTGGATTCGCCTCGTCCGCTTGGTTTGAATGCGCTGCATCATAGTCCCGGCAGCCAAGGCGGCAAGCTGGGCGGCCTCGCACTTTCGTTTCAAAGACTTTCGGCTGCCGTGCCGGTCTTCAAAGCCCGCCCATCTTGCAGACCAGATCCCATTCCTCGTCGGTCACCGGCTGCACCGAGAGGCGGAAGGAGGTGACGAGCGACATCTTGGCGAGCTTCGGTTCCGCCTTGACCTGCGCCAGCGTCACTGGCTTGGGCAAAGGCTTCACCGCCTTGAAATCGACCAGGACCCAGGGCTCGCCCGGAATCCAGATATAGGCCTCCTTGATCACCTCGACGATTCCGACGACCTCGAGCCCCTCATTTGAGTGGTAGAAGAAGACCTGATCGCCCTGCTTCATCGCCATCAGGTTGAGCTTGGCGGTATGGTTCTTGACGCCGTCCCAATGCGTGCCCTTGGCGCCGGCCGCGACCTGCTGTTCCCAGGACCATTTCACCGGTTCGGATTTGATCAGCCAATGTGCCATCAGGCCTCTTCCTCTTTCATCGGGCTCGGTGGTTTCGAGGCCGCTTGCCCCTGCTCGTTCCAGAACCGCACCATCTCGCGCGTCAGGGCGGCATAATCCTGCGGATCGAGCTCGACCCGGACCTCGCCCTCGCCGAAGGGCAGGATCAGCACGAAGCGATGCGTATCCTCGGCGCGGCGGCGGCGATGCTGGATCACCGGGCCGGCCGGCACACGGCCCGCCAATGCCACCGGCAGGCTCTCGGCAACAAGCTCCGAGCCCGTCGTCTTGCGGACTTCGGCAATGCCGCGCGCCACGCGCTTCGTCAGGTCGGACCAGTCATTGGCCATTGCCGCCTCCTTCGTCCCGACGTCTCATGGTCGGATCTCCACGCGCGTCCCGTCCGGAACACGCGACCAAATCTCGCGAATCTCGGCATTGGTGACCGCAATGCAGCCATCCGTCCAGTCGCGGTTGCGATGCAGCCCGGCGAGCCAGCCGAGGCCATTGCGGATACCATGGATCATGATGTCGCCGCCGGGAGAGACGCCGGCCCGCAGCGCTGTCTCGCGCGCCGGCTGATCCGGATAGGAGATGCGCAAGGCCAGGTGATAGCGGCTGCGCGGATGCTAGAAGTCGACGGCATAGACACCCTCCGGAGTCCGGCCGTCACCTTCCCGCTGCTTTTGGCCGATGGGATCGGAGCCGAGGGCCACCGCATAGCGCGCCAGCACTTGGCCATCTCGCTCCAGCGTCAGCCTTCGCGTGCCCTTCTCGATCAGAACAAGCGTCGCCTGCTCGTTTTGAGCTGCAAGCACCGGCGTTGCTCGCAAGAACTGCGAGAACTCCAAGCCCAAGGCAAGGACGAGCCCGACGGAGAGCAAGATCGCAGCTCGCTTCAGCACGCTCCGGCTCGCCTCAATTCTCGGCGCGGATCGGTCGTGCCAGGAGCCCGGCCACTGCCTCGCGCACGCCGATCTCGCCTGCGATGATCGCCGCGACCGCATCCGCAATCGGCATCTCGACCTTGTGCTCCCGCGCAATCCGCGCCAGCACCGAAGCGGTGAACGCCCCCTCCGCCAGCTTGCCACCCGAAGCGTCCGCAATCGGCCGCCCCTGCCCCAGCGCCAGGCCGAAGGCAAAATTGCGCGATTGCGGCGAGGCGCAGCTCAGCACGACATCGCCGAGCCCCGACAGCCCCATCAGCGTCTCGCCTTGCGCGCCAAAAGCCTCACCGAAGCGGCGCAATTCAGAAAAGCCGCGCGCCACCAGCGCGGCGCGGGCGCTCTCGCCATAGCCTAGGCCAATCGTGATTCCCGCTGCGATGGCGAGCACGTTCTTGGCCGCTCCGCCGATCTCGACGCCGCGCGGATCGGCGCTGTGATAGATGCGAAAGGCCGATGAGCTCAGCGCCTCCGCCAGGCTCCGCGCCAGATTTGCGTCCTGCGCGGCCAGCGTCACCGCCGTGGGCAGGCCGCGTCCGATATCGGCGGCGAAGCTCGGGCCCGACAGGATCGCAGCCGGCGAGCCCGGCCAGGCCTGCGCGATCACTTGCGTGGTGAACAGGCCGGTCGCCTGCTCGATGCCCTTGGCGGCTGAGATCACCGGCCGGCCGGACGGCAGCGCCTGCGCCAGCCCCTCGCAGACCTGCCTCAGGCTCTGCGTCGGCACCGCGACCACGAAGGCGCCAGAGGCGCTCAACGCCGCGAGCGACCCTGTCGCGGTGATTGCCTCTGGCAGGATCACGCCCGGCAGATGCGGCGTCTGGCGGGTCTCCCGGATCGCCGCGACCGTCGCCGCGTCGCGGGCCCAGAACAGGACCTCGCGCCCAGCCCGCGCCGCGGCCAACGCCAAGGCCGTACCATAGGCGCCGCCGCCGACAATGCCGATGACGGAAGAGGCCGTGAGCCCGCTCATTCCCCGGCCTTGGCGTCGCGCGGTACGAGATCTTGCGGCCTGAGCTCGTCCAGCGGCCAGCGCGGACGCGCGACCGCGCTCATATCGTCGATCAGCCCCAGGCGCAGCCGCTCCAACCCAGCCCAGGCGATCATTGCGCCATTGTCGCCGCAGAGCGCGACCGGCGGCGCCACCATCGGCAGGCCGGCCTCGGTCGCAAGCCGCGTCAGCCCGCGCCGGATCGGCTGATTGGCGGCGACGCCGCCCGCCACGACCAGCGCCGACGGCGTGATGCCGGCGGCACGGCAGGCGCGCAGGCCAGCCCGTGTCCGGTCGACCATCACATCGACGACCGCCGCCTGGAAGGAGGCGCAGAGATCGGCGACATCGCGATCCGACAAGGGCGCGATCCGCTCGGCGACGAGGCGCACGGCCGTCTTGAGGCCAGACAGAGAGAAATCCGGATTCGGCCGGCCGCTCATCGGGCGGGGAAAGTCGAAGCGCTCGGGATCGCCCTTCTCCGCCTCGCGCTCCACCGAAGGGCCGCCCGGATAGGCCAGGCCCAGCATCTTGGCGATCTTGTCAAAGGCCTCGCCGACGGCGTCGTCGATCGTGCCGCCGAGCTTGAGATAGTCGCCGACGCCGCGCACGGCGAGCAATTGCGTGTGCCCGCCCGAAACGAGCAGCAGCAGATAGGGAAAGGCGAGATCGTCGGTCAGTCGCGCCGTCAGTGCATGGGCTTCGAGATGGTTGATCGCGATGAAGGGCTTGCCGGTCACCAGCGCAATGGCTTTTCCCGTGGTCAGCCCGACCATGACGCCGCCGACGAGCCCCGGGCCGGCGGCGGCCGCCACCGCATCGATCTCGGCAGGCTTGAGCCCCGCGCGCTCGAAGGCGCTGCCGACGATACGGTCGATCGCCTCGACATGGGCCCGCGCCGCGATCTCCGGCACGACGCCGCCAAAGGCCGCATGTGCGGCGATCTGACTCAGCACCTCGTTCGACAGGATTTTCGCTTCGCCGGAGCGTGTGACCTCGACAATCGCAGCCGCGGTCTCGTCACAAGTCGTCTCTATGCCCAAAACTCGCATGATCGGCCGGTTGGTCTCGCAGCAGCTGTGACGGAATAGGCGGGCGCAGGAATTCGGTCGTGAAGAACCGGCAGTTTCGCGCCGGGAATTCCCCCGTATAGTGCGCGAGCGAGCATAAGGCCAAGAGGCGGTCTTGCGGCCCGGACACCAACTCTGGAATACCGAGTCTGGGATGCCGGTCTGGCATGACACATCCGGAGCCGCCGGCAGAGCGGCCATTTGAGGGGGGACCTAAGGCATGGCCGGAATCGCAACCCCACTCCGCGACATCCCCTCTGACTACGTCGTCATCGGGCACGCCGCGATCGCTAACCAATTCGACGGCGAACACGAGCGCAGTCCAAGCGTTCATGCTTCAGATGGGAGCCTTGCCTGATGATGCCCGGCGCAAGAGGAGACCGCATGCGCATACTCGTACTGAGGCCGCAGGCCGATGCCGAGCGCAGCGCCCGCGCGGTTGCCGCGCGCGGCTGCGAACCGTTGATCGCGCCGCTGTTCACGGTCGTGCGTCTGCCCGAGCCGGCTCCGACCGGAGATTTCTCCGCACTCGTCCTGACCAGCGGCAATGCGGTGAGCGCGCTCGCCGACGCACCCCCGGGCTGGCGCGAGCTGCCCGTCTTCAGCGTCGGCGCACGCACCGCCGGCAAGGCCCGTGAGGCCGGCTATGCCGATGCCCGCAGCGCCGATGGCAATCGCCATGACCTCATCGATCTGATCAGCCGCAATCTGCCGGCGCCCTCGCGGCTGCTTCTGATCGCCGGCCGGGACAACCATGAGGATGTGCCGCAGCGCTTGCGGGACGCCGGTTACGACGTGACGATCTGGACGGCCTATGCAGCCGAGGCCGTGACCGCGCTCCCGGCGAATGCGACTCAAGCCCTGCGTGACGGCAAGGTCGACGCCGCCCTGCATTACTCACCGCGCGGCGCCCGAACCTTCCTGGCGCTGGCGCGGCAGGCCGGCCTCGCCGAGCCTGCCCTGGCGCTGACCCATGTCACGCTCTCGGCGGACGTCGCGGCGCCATTGATCACGGCTGGAGCCAGCACGGTGCTGGTCGCCGAACATCCGGAAGAGGCCGGCCTGCTCGCCGCCCTCGATCAAGTGTCCGCTCGCAATCGCCTGCGCGACGATGTTAGAGACGAACCGGCTGCGACGACAGGCGTCGAGACGGAGACAGGCCCGATGACCGAGCCCGACGCTGAAGCGATGAAGCGTGGCCGTGCCCGCCGCACGCCGCCGACCATCGATCTGAAGGCGCAGGACACGTCAAAGGCGCAGGACACGTCAAAGGCGCAAGACGCCCAGCCCTCCGTAACGGACACGGCGTCCGCAAGCGCAGCCGCATCCGAGGCCGTGCTGCCGACCGAGGCGCTGCCCAAAGAATTCGTCGCGCCCGATTTCGCCGCGCCCGAGACCAAGCCCTCGGCCGCGCGTGGCGGCCCTGATGACGAAGGATCGCGCCGCGCCGGCACAGCCGAAACGCCGCCCCTGCAGGCGACGAGGCCGCGCCTGCCCTGGCCGGCCCTCGCGCTTGCCGGCATCGTCGGCGGCGTGGCCGGCGCAGGCCTCACCATGCTGGCCTGGAGCCGCACGACGCCTGCCGTCGACGTTACGCAGATCGCCGAACTCCGCGCCCGGCTCGACAGCCTGCAAGGCGCCACCGCCGCGCTCGACCGCAAGGCGGATGCCGCCGTCAAGGCCGGGACGGAGGCGCAAGCCGCCGCGACCCGGCTTGGCGAACAGGCGAAGGCGCAAGGCACCCAGAGCGCCGATTCCGGCGCCATCGCGGGCTTGAGTGCCCAGGCCCAGCGCGCCGAGGCCGCCGCCAACGCGCTCGCCCAGCGGCTCGGCACGGTCGAGACCCTCGCCAAGACAGCCTCCGCACCCAGCCCGCAGGCCCTTGCCGCCGCACGCATCGTCCTGGCCGAGCGCATCCAGAGCGCCATCGCCTCGGGCCAGCCCTTCGCCAGCGATGTGGCGGCGCTCGCAAGGGGCGGCGGCGCGCCCGAGCAGATCGCGGCGCTGAATGCGGTCGCGGCGACCGGCGCCCCGACCCGTGACACGCTGCTCGCGCAGTTCCGCGAGCAGCGGGCCATGTTCGCCAGGGAAATGACCCCGGCGACAGCCAGCTGGCAGGACCGCCTGCTCGGGCTCGCCAGCCGTATCGTCACGATCCGCCCCGTGGGCGACACCGGCTCTAATGATCCCGCCACATTGCTGATCCGGCTGGAGAACGCGCTGGCGAGCGGGAATATCGTCGTGGCGGCTGGCCTCTGGAACCAGCTGCCCGAGCCGGCGCGGCGCGGCAGCGCCGATTTCGGCACGGCTTTGCAGAAACGGGCCCAGGCAGATGCCGCGATTGCAAAAATCGCACAGGATGCCGTGACCGCGCTCGGCGCGGCGGGCTGACGGAGGATAGAGTTCATGGTTCGGGTTCTGCTCTATCTCCTTGTCTTCGCCTGCCTCGCGGTCGGCGCCGTCTGGCTCGCCGATCGTCCCGGCGAAGTTTCGATTCTGTGGCAGGGCTACCGCATCGAGACCAGCGTCGCGATCGCCGCCATCGGCGTCGTCGTGCTGGCGATGCTGGCGATGCTGGCCTGGGCGCTGGCGCGCTTCGTGCTCGGCCTGCCCTCTGCCTTCAGCTTCGCCTCGCGGGCCCGCCGCCGCGCTCGCGGCTTTGAAGCCGTCTCGCGCGGCATGGTCGCGATCGGCGCGGGTGACCCCATCGCCGCCAGCCGCCACGCCGTCGATGCGCGCCGCTTCTCCGGCAACGAGCCCCTGACCCTGCTGCTGGAGGCGCAGGCCGCCCAGCTCTCCGGCGATCGCGGCCGGGCCGAGGCTGCCTTCAAGACCATGCTCGACAAGCCCGAGACCCGCGTGCTCGGCCTGCGCGGCCTCTTCGTCGAGGCCAGGCGTCGCGGCGACATGACCGCCGCGCGCGCCTTCGCCGACGACGCCGTGCGCCGCTCGCCCTCGCTCGCCTGGGCCAATGACGCGTTGCTCGACTTCCACACCAGCGCTGGCGACTGGCAGGCGGCGCGCACCGCCGTCGAGCGCCGTGCCGCCCTGAGGCTGGCCGAGAAGGCCGAGGCCAAGCGCCAGCGCGCCGTGCTGCTCGCAGCCGAAGCCCTGCAGGCCCGCGATGGAGAGCCGGAAAAGGCACTCGCCGCCGCGCTGGAGGCGACCAAGCTCGCACCCAGCCTGACGCCGGCCGCGGTGCTGGCCGGCCGCATGCTGGCCGAGCGCGGCGACATCCGCAAAGCCTCCAAGATCCTGGAGGCCGCCTGGAAGGAGGTCTCCCATCCCGACATCGCCGCCGCCTATCTCGATGTCCGCTCCGGCGACAGCGCCCAGGATCGGCTCAACCGCGCGACCACGCTGGCGAAATTGCGCCCGGCCGATCCCGAAGGCGTGCTGGCGCTCGCCGACGCCGCCATCCACGCCCGCGATTTCGCCAAGGCCCGCACAACCTTGAAGCCGCTGCTCGCCGGCGGCGCCTCGGTGCGCGCCTGCCTGCTGATGGCAGAGCTCGAGGAAGCCGAGCACGGTGCCGCCGGCAAGGTGCGCGAATGGCTCGCACGCGCGACCCGCGCACCGCGCGACGCCGCCTGGGTCGCCGACGGGCTGGTCTCCGATCAATGGCTGCCGGTCTCACCGATCTCGGGGCGGCTCGACGCCTTCGTCTGGACCGTGCCGCCCGCCACGCTCGGCAGCCATGCCCCGGCGCTCGACGATGTCCTGGCCGATCTCGACGATTCCGCGCCGCTGATCGAGGCCCGCGCCGAAACCGTGACGACCGAACCTGCAAGCATTCCGGCCATGCCGCCGCCCAAGCCGAGCGAGCCGCCGCCGGCAGCCACCGTCGAGCCTGCGCCCAAGCCGCCCGAGGAGGCCAGATCTGCCGCGGAGCCAAAGCCTGTCGCGGAGCCCAAACCTGCCGTGGAACCAAAGCCAGCCGCAGCCAAGCCCGAGGCCGCGCCGGCAAAGGGCGACACGCGCGCCACGCCCGTGATCTTCCCCGTCTCGCATGCGCCCGATGATCCGGGGCCGGAAGAGGCCCAGATTGTCGAGGAGAAGAAGGCGAAGTTCCGCATCTTCGGCTGAGGCCAGATCTTTGGCCGTGGCAAGCCCGGCCGCAGGCGCGTGCGAAAAGAAGTGCGGCTTTCGGCCCGGGCGCTTATAGCGTCGGTCATGACATCACAGCCAAGCCAATTTGAGACCGCGCCGCCTGCAGGCGTGACCTTGCATGTGACGGCCGAACAGGCCGGCGCGCGCCTCGACAAGGCGCTCGCCTTGCTGGCCGGCGAGATCTCGCGCGCCCGCCTGCAGCAGATCGTCAAGGATGGCGGAGTCAGCCTGAACGGCGCGGTCACGACCGATGGCAGCCGCAAGGTCGTCGAAGGCGACGCATTGACGCTGATCATGCCCGAGGCCAAGCCCCCGGCCCCGGCGGGGCAGGACATCCCGCTCACCGTGGTGTTCGAGGACGAGCACCTGATCGTCATCGACAAGCCCGCCGGCCTCGTTGTGCATCCCGCCGGCGGCCATGAGGACGGCACGCTGGTCAACGCCCTGATCGCTCATTGCGGCGAAAGCCTCTCGGGCATTGGTGGCGTCAGGCGACCGGGCATCGTGCACCGGCTCGACAAGGACACCAGCGGGCTGCTCGTCGTCGCCAAGAACGACAAGGCCCATCAGGGCCTGGCGAAGCAGTTCGCCGATCATGGCCGCACCGGCCCCCTCCAGCGCGCCTATCTCGCCATTGTCTGGGGCTTTCCACGCCGGGCGCACGGCACGATCGAGGCCAATATCGAGCGCTCGAACAAGAACCGCGAAAAGATGATGGTCGTGGGCGAGGAGCGCGGGCGTGAGGCGATCACCCATTTCACGGTCATGGAACGCTACCCCGCTTTGCTCAAGGGCAGGGAGGAGACCGAGGCGCTCGCCAGCCTGATGGAGTGCCGGCTCGAGACCGGCCGCACGCATCAGATCCGCGTTCATATGAGCCATCTCGGCCATCCCCTGCTCGGCGACCAGCTCTATGGCTCCGGTTTTGCGACCAAGGCGAGCCGCCTGCCCGAGCCCGCCCGTCTGGCGCTGACGCAATTGGGGCGACAGGCGCTGCATGCGGCGCTGCTGGGTTTCGCCCATCCCGCCACGGGCGAAGAGCTGCTTTTCGAATCCGACCCGCCGCCTGAGTTTGCAAATTTGCAAGCAGAACTCGCGAGGCTGTGAGGCAATCTCGCTATCCTGCCCATTTTCCGCCAAGCTGTCTTGGCATAGAGTGAGCGTTGGATGCGGATGGCTAAGGGGCGCCGCACGTGGCTTGAAACAGCGCCGAACCGTTAGTCGGTTCCGGCGTTGTATCTTTCACGAGATCCAAAGCCTGCGCGAAGGTTGATCGCGCGGTTGGTTTGCCGCGAAGCGGGGGCCAAGAAGGAGAACGAGCATGGCGATTGCGTCGCTGCCCGTCATGTCCGCGGAAGGCGGACTGTCACGTTACCTCGACGAGATTCGTAAGTTCCCGATGCTGGAACCGAACGAGGAATTCATGCTGGCGAAACGCTGGCGCGAGCATGGCGACCGCGATGCGGCGCACCGGCTCGTCACATCCCATCTGCGGCTCGTGGCCAAGATCGCCATGGGTTATCGCGGCTATGGCCTGCCGATCGGCGAGGTCGTGTCCGAGGGCAATGTCGGCCTGATGCAGGCGGTCAAGCGCTTCGAGCCCGATAAGGGCTTCCGGCTCGCGACCTATGCAATGTGGTGGATCAAGGCCTCGATCCAGGAATACATCCTGCGTTCCTGGTCGCTGGTGAAGATGGGAACCACCGCCAACCAGAAGAAGCTGTTCTTCAATCTGCGCAAAGCCAAGAGCAAGATCTCGGCGCTTGGCGAGGGCGATCTGCGTCCCGAGCAGGTCAAGACCATCGCCACCAAGCTCGGCGTCAACGAGCAGGACGTCATCGACATGAACCGCCGTCTCGGCGGCGACGCGTCGCTGAACACGCCGCTGCGCGAGGATGGCGACGGCGAATGGCAGGACTGGCTGGTCGACGACAGCGAGAGCCAGGAGCGCCGCTATGCGGACTCGCAGGAAAGCGACAACCGCCACTCGGCCCTGCGCGAAGCGCTCGATGTCCTGAACCCGCGCGAGCGCCGCATCTTCGAGGCGCGCCGGCTGGCCGAGGACCCAATCACGCTGGAGGAGCTCTCCGAGGAGTTCAACGTCTCGCGCGAACGCGTCCGCCAGATCGAGGTGCGCGCCTTCGAGAAGGTGCAGGATGCGGTCAAGAAGGCCCTGACCCGCATCGAGGCGCCGCGCGCGGCGCTGCCGGCGGCGTGATCCGCTGCCGTTCATGAGCAAAAAAGGGGCGCGATGCGCCCCTTTTTCATATGCGGTCAGTACAAGGGCGGGATCAGTACAAGGGCAAGAGCGGCTGGACCGGCAGGCGGATCGGCCCGAGATAGACGCGGCCCTCGCGCAGCACCACCGGCGGCAGCGCCGTCAGGCCGGGAGCCGCACCCGGCGCCTGCGCGCTGGCCCGGCCGCCGAGCAGGCCCCCAAGGCCACCGAGCACCCCCCCGACCGGAACGCCGGCGATCTGCTTGATGCCCGCGAGCGAGGCCTGGATCTGCCCGGACACGCGATGCGTCTGGTCGAGCAGCAGCAGGCCGCTCGCCTCGATGCGGGCCGGGCCCTTGGCTGAAACCAACTTCGTCAACTCGATCTGTCCCCCAGCGCTGCGCCAGCGCTCCAACGCATCGGGATTGAAACCGAGCTTGAAGGCTTCGGCCTGCGTCAGGGTCGCCTGGATGTCGACATCGCCGGCCTCGCTCGTGCCGAGCAGCGCATCGAGCGCTGGCAGGACGGAGCCCTTGGTGCTGATGGCGAGATCGGTGGCCTGATCGCTTGCCGGGCGCGTCGGATTGCGGCGCAGATGGACCTCCAGGCTGGCCGCGCGCCAGCCTTCATTGGCCTGGCCCGGCGCGGCGAGGGTCGCATTCGGCTCGGTCATGACCAGGGAGACCTGCTGGGGCGCTGTGCCGTTATGCGTCAGGCTGGCCTCGAGCCGGGCCCAGGCCAGATCGAGCTTGCGGCCCTCGGGCAAGCTGGCCTGTAGCGGGCCGGTGATCTGCACGATGACGAGCCCCGGCGAATAGATCTGCCCGAGCGCCAGGCTCGGGCCGGTCTGCAGCTTCACCGCATCGCCCCAGCGCGTCGAGGTCAATTCCAGCGACGCGCACCGCAGTTCGACGCGAAACGGAAAACCGCTGATCGAACGGTCCAGGCAGGTCCAGCTGCGGCCGAGCCCGGCCTCGCGCGCCAGCGCCGTATCGACCGCATCGGCGACGCGCCCGCGCACCACGAACCAGAAGCCGCTCCAGGCGGCGGCCAACAATGCGAGCAACACGAAGGGCGCATAGAGCCAGAACCGGCTGCGGCGACGCGTGGGAGTCAGATCGGTCATACGGCGGCAGTCCATTGCGAAAAAGCGAGCGGATTGTTAGCTGCCGCCGAGCAAGGACGCCAGTGCGTCCATCAAGCAGGCGGCCACGGCTAAATTATGGGATGATGATGACAGCTGATCTCAGTGCGAGCGATCTCTGGGTCTTCGGCTATGGTTCGCTGATCTGGCGGCCGGGCTTTCCCTTCGAGGAAAGCGTCGTCGCGCGGCTGCACGGCTACCACCGCTCGCTTTGCATCTTCTCGCATGTCCATCGCGGCACGCCCGAACGTCCCGGCCTCGTATTGGGGCTCGATCGCGGCGGCATCTGCCGCGGCCTTGCCTTCCGGGTCGCAGCCAGCGAGGCGGCCGAGACCGTGAGCTATCTGCGCGCCCGCGAACAGGCGACTTCAGTCTATCTCGAGCGCCATATGCCAGTGCGGCTCGATGACGGGCGCAACGTCAAGGCGCTGGTCTATGTCGCCGACCGCAAGCACCTGCAATATGCCGGGCGGCTGCCGCCGGACCAGATTCTAGAGCTGGTGCGCAACGGGCGCGGCGGCTCAGGCGAGAACCCGGACTATGTGCTGCAAACCCATGAGCATCTGCGCAAGATGGGGGTCTTCGACCCTGTCCTTGCCGATCTCGCGCAAAAACTCGCCCCCGGCCTCGGCGAGCCGCGCCCGCCGCTCTGATACCGGCTCAGACCTCCGGCATCAGGTCGAGCAGCGCCGCGCGGCGGCTCATGCCGTCCTCCGCAAGCAGATGGACATGGATTTCGCGCGCGCCGGCTTGCGTCACCGCCTGCCGCCAGCGCGTCAGCGCAGCCTCGACCCCAAACGGCCCGCTGTCGCGCGCGGCGAGGATCTGGCGATCCGGCGAGACCGCCAGCAGCACCGCATCGGTGAAGCCGAGCGCATGATCATCCGAGACCGTGAAGACCGAGGCGACGTAGCGCCGGCCCGAACGTCCCCGCCAGGCGGTGAAGCGACGCTCTGAGAGGCCCGCCGTGCTGCGCAGCGGCATTTCGCGCGCCGAGACCACGGGCTCGTCAGCGAAAAGATCGGCGTGGGAATAGGCGAGAGCGGCCATCCGTTCCTCCTTTTGTTCCAGAACAAAATGAGAACGAACAAGCTATCTGTCAAGGGCAGCCAGCCCGCTCAGCCGGCCTTGCTGACAGTTGCTGTCAGGAGTGTTTCGCCAGCGGGTCGAGCCCGAGCTTGGCCAGTTCGCTGCGCCCCAGTGCCAGCAGCCGGTCGCTTTCCGTCTCGATACTGTCCTGCAGCAGCGCCTGGAACTCCGTCTTGTTCAGCCCCGGCGGGATCGCCGGCAGGAATGTCAGGCGGATCGTGCCCGGCAGGCGCAGGAACTTGCGACGCGGCCAATACAGGCCGGAATTCAGCGCGACGGGCACGCAAGGCACTTTGAGATCGGCATAGAGATGCGCAACGCCGTATTTGTAGTCCGGCGGAGCTCCGGCCGGCCGGCGCGTGCCTTCCGGGAAGATCAAGAGCTGGCGCCCGTTTTCGCGCATCTCGATCCGCGAGCCCCGCGTGACCTGGGCCAGGGCCCGCGCCCGCCCACCACGATCGACCGGGATCATCCTGAGCTTGAGCAGGCACCAGCCGAAGAACGGAATCCAGGTCAGTTCACGCTTCAGGATGAAGACCGGATCGGGAAACAACCCGATCAGGACAAAGGTCTCCCAGAGGGACTGGTGCTTGGACGCAACGATCAGCCCGCCGCTGGGGACGTTCTCGAGCCCCTTGATCTCAAAGCCCGTGCCCGACGTCACCCGCAACAGGAACAGCGCGCTGCGGGACCAGCCGCCAGCAATCTTCATCAGGTAGCGTCGGGGCAGCAGCAAGGCGGGAAATGCCGCGAACACCAGCCATAGCGACAGGTTGACGTAGAACACGACATTGGCGAGCAGGGAGCGCAGGATCAGCATGGCGCGCAAAGAGCCCGTCAGCTCGCCGCCGTCAAGCGCGCGAATGCGGATCAGGCGTTGTGGCGATGGTCATGCAGGCGCGTGCGCTTCTCGTTGTCTGGCCCGAGCAACCCTGCAGGCTTCGGCGATACCGGCTTGCGGCCGCCGATGATGACCGAGAGCCGCGACGTCTCGGGGTCCCCCTCGAAGGCGCTGCGCAGGCGCGCCACAAGGTATTTGCCGTATTCGGGCCCGAGCAGCCGGACTGCGTTCCAACTCCGCCACCAGCCGGTGGTGTCGATCTGGTCGGTCACGACCGGATGCGGCACGAGGCGCACGCCCGGCATCGCATGGGCGAACTCGGCCAGCACGCGCGGCATGTGGTAGTTCGAGGTCACGACCAGAAGCGAGTGGAATTCATGCTGGCGCACCCAGCGGCGGGTCTCGATGGCGTTGCCGATGGTGTTGCGGGCGCGGTAGTCGAGATCGACGCAGCAGGCGAGGAGCTCGCGCGCCGAGGGGTTGAGCTTGGCCAGCTCCTCGCGGCTCGTCTTCTCGTTGACGCCGCTGATCAGCAGGCGCGAACCGCGCTCGGCGCCGAGCAGGCCGATGGCGTCGCCGATACGCTGCGAGCCACCGGTGACGACGACGATCGCGTCCGTACGCGGCACGGCAACAGGCTCGCGCGGTTCGATTCCGGAGGCGAATTCGGCATAGCCCAGCCCGAGCGCCACGGAGGCGGCAACCAGCATGCAGCCCAGGAGCCATCCCAGACGCCTTGGCCAGCTCCAGCCGGCCGCATGCATGCGAGACTGCGCGGGCGTCATGGATCGCTCGTTTCGTCCTGCCAGCAGATGCTCGTGACTGCTTCCGATCATCACCATGTCTTGGCTAGGTTAAACCGCCAATCGGGCATAACGGCGGCAGGTTCGGCATTCCTGTCGCCACAAGGGTTAAGGGTTTTTAAGCTAACGCGCGTAAATAATGTCGCACCGTGAAGCGTGAGACGAGCCCCGCGATCGCCGCCACCACCGCGGCCACCATGATCACCGCGACATAGCCCGACCAGCCGATCTCGAAAGCCCCGAATAAAGCCTGCAATTGTTCTGCCTCGGGCGCCGCGCCCAAGCGCGACGCCACGAAACCGAGCAGGGCGATCACGACAATCGCGCCCGCTCCACCGATCGCGCCGCCCCTCAGGCCCAGCCTGACGAAGCGGCTCTGGAATTCACGTGCGATGAAGGCGTCGTCGGCTCCCACGAGATGCAGCACCTCGACGCTGTCGCGGCTGCCGGCCATGGCGCCACGCGTAGCGAAGGCGACGGCGAGCGCGGCCGCCGTCAGCACCAGCAGCACGACGGCGGCGCCGGACAGGATGATGGTGTTCGCCATGGTCGAGAGCCGGCGCACCCAGAGGCGGTGATCGTCGAGGATCGCGCTCGGGAGCTCGTGGCGCAGCGCAGCGCTGAAAGCCGAGAGATCCGGCCCGACAGTCGATCTCAGCTTGATCACGATCAATCGGGGCACCGGCAATTCGACGAGATCGAGCCCCGTGCCGAGCCAGGGCTCGAGCAGCTTATCCGATTCCGCCTTCGGCACCACGCGAACCGTCTCGATGCTGGCAACGCCCGCCGCCATCGCCACCGCACGCGAAAGATCGGCCTCCATGTCGCGGCGCGAATCCGGCCTGATCTGGATCGTCATCTCATTGGCGACCGCGCCGCGCCATTGCTCCGAGGCGCGCGCCGCCAGCACGGCCGCGCCGGCGCTCAACGCCGCCAGGAAGGTCAGGATAGCGATGACCGCCATCAGCGCCCGCCCCGCTACCGAATCGAGCGGCACCAGAGGCTGGTCACGCCGCAGGTTCGGCGGCAAGGCCAGCCCCTCATGCTCGGCTTCATCGCTGTCGGCTTCATGCATCGACATGCAGATGCCCGTCGACGAGGACAAGACGCGGCGCGTCGTAGAGCTCCATCAGCGCAAGATCATGCGTCGCGATCACCACCGCCGTGCCCAGCGACTGCAATTCCATGAACAGCCGGAGCAGGCGCCGGCCAAGGCCGGGATCGACATTGCCCGTAGGCTCGTCGGCCAGCAGCAATTCAGGCCGGCTGATCAGCGCGCGAGCGATCGCGGCGCGCTGCTTCTCGCCGCCCGACAGGACCGGCGGCACCGCATGCATGCGCTCGCCTAGCCCAACCCAGCGGAGCAGTTCGACGACCTCGGCGCGGTAGCTCGTCTCTTCCTTGCCAAGCACGCGCAGGGGCAAGGCCACATTCTCATAAAGCGTGAGATGATCGAGCAGGCGAAAATCCTGGAACACCACGCCCATACGGCGGCGAAAGGCGGTCAGCGTCGTCGCGTCCAGGCGCGAGACGTCCTGCCCGAACAGGTTGACCAGCCCCCGCGTCGGCTTCAGCGCCATCAGGACGAGACGGATCAGCGTGGTCTTGCCGGCGCCCGAGGGGCCGGTGAGATACTGGAACGAACGCGGCGCGATGCTGAAGTTGATGTCCTTCAGCACCTCCGGGCCCATACCATATCGCAGGCCGACATTCTCGAACCGAACCAAACCGCCATCCCTTCGAGCCGCATTGCGAATCTCGCTTGCGATCCTACACCTCAAGCGCGCCGCCCCGGAATGCGACGTGAGCGACCGCCACCTTGGCGCACAGGTTCTTCACGAGGCGTTAACCATAAATCAGCCCAATGGAGAGGGTGGCCCGCAATCGCGGGCAACGGAGCTTGAACCGCGATGACGCAGGGTGAAGGCTCCCTGGCGACGCCGGCCACGATTGTTCAACCGAGGCAAGGAGCCGAGCCTGGCAAGCCCATGCTGATCGTCTGTCCATCCTGCTCCAGCCGGTATGAGCTCGACGCGGCCAAGCTCGGCCCGACGGGACGCAAGGTCCGCTGCGCCTCCTGCCAGACCTTGTGGCATGTCGACCCAGCGCAGGATTTTCCGGAGCCCCCCAGCGCGGTGGAGACGCAGGCCCTCCTGAACGAGGAGCTCGAGCGCGCAAACGAAATCGACGCGCAGATCAGCGCCGTCGCCTCCGAACCCACGGATACGGTCGAGGCCCTCCCACCGCCACCGCGCAAGCCGGGCAAAGGCAAGCGCTCCCCGGCGAAGAGCGCCAAGACCGGCCAACCCCGCCCGCGCCGTGCTGCAACCTTCGTCGCGCTCGGCCTTGGCGGCGCAGCGCTGCTCGGCCTCCTCGTCTGGCAGCGCAATCTCGCCGTGCGCGGCGCGCCGCAGCTCGCCATCGTCTTCGAGAAGCTCGGCCTTCCCATCAACGTCCGCGGCCTCAGCTTTAGTGCGGTCGAAAGCGGGCTGGTCGAAGATGGGCAGAATCGCTTCCTCGTCGTCGAGGGCGACGTGACCAATATCAGCAAAGGCAAAGCGCCGATGCCGCCAATCGAAGTCGCGGTCAAGGATGCCGCCGGCCAGACCCTCTACACTTGGACGACAGAGCCGCCGCGACCGAATCTGGAGCCAGCCGAACTCGTCCGCTTCCGCGCCAGGCTCGCCTCCCCGCCCGAGACCGGGAAATCCGTGCTGGTGCGCTTCACCTCGGCCAAGGCGACAGGCCTCGCCAACGCGCATTAAGGCGGATAGAGCCTCTGGCCGATCCGCGCGGATGCTATAAACCTGCCTGAAAGACGAAGCGCGCGACATTCTGCGCCGAAAGGCTGGCCGGTCCCGACCCGCCGCGAAAGGACGACGAGACGATGACTGAAGCCCGGCGCATCAGGGTGCTCTACGATGAAGGCGAGATCGCGCATCGCAATGAGGAGATGGCGCGGATGATCGCGGCGAACTCGCCGCCGGATCTGCTCGTGGTGGCGGTGCTGAAGGGCAGCTTCATGTTCGTCGCCGACCTGATCCGTTCCATGCATCGCGCCGGCATGACCCCGCAGGTCGAATTCGTGCATCTCTCCAGCTATCGTAACGCCACGATCTCGTCCGGCCAGGTCGAGATCCTGCGCGACGTGCAAAGCGACGTGCGCGGCCGCGAGGTGCTGCTGGTCGACGATATTCTTGAATCCGGGCGCACGCTCGCCTTCGCCAAGGATCTGCTGTCGGCGCGCGGAGCCGCCAAGGTCTCGAGCGCCGTGTTGCTGGAAAAGCCGGGCAAGCGCGCCGTCAACATCAAGGCGGATTATATCGGCTTCGAATGCCCGGACTATTTCGTCGTCGGCTATGGCATGGACGTTGCTCACGCCTATCGGCAATTGCCCTATGTCGGCGTCATCGAGACGGCCGATCAGGCTGGCCTGCCCGGGATCTGAACGATGTCGCGAATTCTGGTCGTCGATGACGAGGAACCCCTGCGCACGCTCGTGGCGCGCGGCCTCACCATGGATGGGCATACCTGCCTGATGGCGGCCGACGGCGCCGAGGCGCTCGATATCCTGATCGCCGAGAAGGGCCGCTTCGACCTGCTTCTCACCGATATCCGCATGCCGCTGATGGACGGGATCGCGCTTGCCCTCGCCGCGAAACAGGAGTTCCCCGAACTGACCATCATGCTGATGACGGGTTATGCCGAGCAGCGCGAGCGGGCGAAGAGCCTGGAGGCGATCATCTCCGAGGTGATGGTAAAGCCGTTCACCATCGCCGATCTGCGCGCGACCGTGATGAAGGTCATCGAGCGCTCGATCGGCTAAAACCTACTTGTTTAGCCACCAGATCGAGACGTTGAGCAGCGTCGCGAACGAAACCCAGGCCGCATAGGGCCAGAGCAGACCGGCCGAAAGCCGGTCGAGCAGCCGGAATTGCGCGATCGTCGTCAGAATCAGCGCCAGCAGTGGCACGATCACCAGGATTCCGCCGACCGGGCTATTGAGCCCAAAGAAAACGCAGGACCACAGCAGGTTCAGCGCGAGCTGGACATGATAGACGGCAAGCGCCCGCACCCTGCCCGGCGTCACCGCCGGCAGGCGCAGGATGCGATAGACGGCATAGGCCATCATCGCGAAGAGCAGGGTCCAGACCGGCCCGAACACCCAGTTCGGTGGATTGAAGACCGGCTTAGCCAGGCCCGCATACCAACCGGGGATCTGCGGCACGGTCACTGCGCTGCCGACAATCGAGGCGACGACGACAGGAACGATCACGATCAACGCATTGCGCCAGGGTGCGGCGGTGTGGGTGCGGGGTGCGGATGGGGCGCTCATGCGTGCGAGATGGGGCAGCCGCGCGGCCTTGGCAAGGCCGCGCACTTGCGTCACCGGCCTGCCCTGCTCCAGATGGCCATTCCTAGAGCCTTGCGCGAAAAAGTGGATACCGGTTTTTCGCAAGAGCAATGCTCTCAACTTTTGGACTCGATCACATCGCATTCGGACGATGCCGTCCGAATGCGATGTGATCGAGTCACTCATGGAACCATTCGGGATCGCCTCATGTCCAAGCGCTCGCTCCATCCCCGCTCGCTCGCCGCGCAGGCCATGGGCAAGATCGACCCGCAGACCAGGGGCGTGGTCACCCCGATCCATATCGCCACGACCTATATCCGCGATGAGGACAACGCCTATTCCTCGGGCTTCGTCTATGGCCGCCCGGACAACGAGACGATCCGCGAGGCCGAGAGCGTGCTCGCCATGCTGGAGGAAGCCAAGGCCGGCGCGCTGCTCTTCGGCTCCGGCATGGCGGCGGCGACCGCCGTCTTCCAGGCGCTGTCGCCGGGTGACCATGTCGTCGCCTCCAAGGTGATGTACTGGGCGCTGCGCGCCTGGCTCCTGACCGAGGCGACGCGCTGGGGGCTGATCGTCGACTTCGTCGAGACGGACGATCTCGCCGCACTGCAGGCGGCCGTGAAGCCCGGCGTCACCAAGCTGATCTGGGCCGAGACGCCCTCGAACCCGCTCTGGACCATCACCGACATCGCCGGCGTGGCCGAGATCGCGCGTAAGGCCGGCGCCAGGCTCGCAGTCGACTCGACTTGCGCCTCGCCGGTGCATACGCGGCCCCTGACGCTCGGCGCCGACATCGTCATGCATGCCGCGACCAAGGTGCTTAACGGCCATTCCGACGTCGTGGCCGGCGCGCTCTGCGCCCGACAGGACGACGAATTCTGGAATCGCATCAAGACCGTACGCAAGGGACAAGGCGGGATTCTGGGGCCCTTCGAGGCCTATCTGCTGATGCGCGGCCTGCGTACGCTCCATCTCCGGCAGGAGCGCCAGAGCGCTTCCGCCATGGCGCTGGCGCAAAGGCTCGCAGCCCATCCGCAGGTGGCGCGCGTGCTCTATCCCGGCCTACCGCAGCACCCCGGCCACGACATCGCCGCCCGCCAGATGGAAGGCGGCTTCGGCTTCATGCTCTCGGTGCAGGTGACGGGCGGCGAAACGGCTGCGATCAAGACGGCGGCTCATGTCGAGCTCTACAAGCGCGCCACCTCGCTCGGCGGCGTCGAGAGCCTGATCGAGCATCGCGCCTCGATCGAGGGCGCAGGCTCGCCCTGCCCGACGGACCTGCTCAGACTCTCGACCGGCATCGAGGATGTCGAGGATCTCTACGCCGATCTCGATGCCGCACTGAAGGCCGGGCACGCTTGAACGCGATGCCGCGTTCTTGATCGCGGGTCTTCCCGAAGGCGCGAGGCGCGGCTGTGTCGCAGCCAGCCGACCGGTCGATGTCGCCGCCGCGGCAACCACCTCGCGTGAACCTATCTCATCGACGATATTGGCTCCCCTGCGGACAAGGGAGCCAATATCGTCATGTGAACAGGGGGCAGGGATAACCTGCGCCCGGCAGACTTAGAACTTGTAGGTGATGCCAGCGCCGAACAGCCAGGGATCGATCTTGACCTTGCCGGTCACGAGCCCTGCGTTCACCTTGACCTTCGGCTCGAGGAAGATCTTCTTCACGTCGAGGTTCAGGCCCCAATGCTGGTCCAGCATGATGTCGACGCCGCCCTGCAGGGCGAGGCCGAACGTGTCTTGCAGGTTAAAGCTCGTGAAGCCGCCTTTGGCCTTCTCGTTGAAGAACACGGTGTAGTTCACGCCGACGCCGACATAAGGTTTGAAGGCGCCGAATTCGGTGAAGTGATACTGCAGCATCAGCGTCGGCGGCAGCAGCCAGGCCGAACCGATGCGAGCACCCGCAAGCGCGCCGGCGCCCTTCACATTATGTGGGGTGACGCCGAGGACCAGCTCGACGGCGATGTTCTTCGTGAAGAAATAGCTGATGTCGAGTTCCGGCACGACCGAAGTCGAGATGCTGACATCGGCGCCGGGCACCCTGACGCCACCAATGCTGAGCCTTGCGCTTTCCTGCGGCATGACCACGAGAGCCCGGCCGCGGACCATCCAGGGGTTCCACACCGTCATGGTCGGAGCCAGCGGTGCGCTCTTGGATGAAGGCAGATCGGAGGCTTGAGCGCCACAGATAGCGCTGGAGCCAAGCAGGAATGCAGACAGGCAAGTGCGTAACACGACAGACTTCATGACGGGCCCCCCAAGGCGAGACGGCCCGCGATCGCAAGGAGTTCGTCGCCGGGCACATCACCCATCAGCGCCTATTCGCTCCTGCGGGAATTGATCCCGGTCAAAATCAAGACGCGCCAACGGCCGATCGAACCCCACTGTTGCATGTCGGGCACACGCCCATGGGGCGGCGAGGTTCGCACCTGACCTTGGAACACCGTCACAGGCCTGAAACAGGGCGGCGCTAGCCCAGCGCGACCATCGCAAGGAGATCGACCATGTCGGGCCAGAAGCTTGAAACCAGCCGCCGCGCGCTCTTGCTGAGCCTGGGGGCCGCAGCCCTGGCCCTGCCCGCCGCCGCGCGCAACCTGCCGGCGCTTCCGGCAAGCAATCTCGGCAGCGATGCCGGCTACTGGAGCGCGGTGCGCGATCTCTACAGCGTCACCCCCGACATGGTGAATCTCGAGAACGGCTATTGGGGCATCATGGCCGAGCCGGTGAAGGCCGAGTACAAGCGCCTGACCGACTTCGTGAATTTCGAGAACACGGTCTATGCCCGCACCAAGATCGGGCAGGATCTCGACGATGTCCGCGCGCCACTCTCCGCCTTCCTGGGCGTCACGCGGGACGAGATCGCGCTGACGCGTGGCGCGACCGAGGCGCTGCAGGCGCTGATCTCGGGCTACAACAAGCTGAAACCCGGCGACACCGTGCTCTATGCCGATCTCGACTATGATTCGATGCAATACGCCATGAACTGGCTGAAGGATCGGCGCGGGGTCACGGTCGCCAAATTCGACATCCCCGAGCCCGCCACCCGTCAGGCGGTGCTCGATGCCTATGACGCCGCGCTGAAAGCCAACCCCAAGACCAGGCTGCTCCTGCTGACCCATATCAGCCACCGCACCGGGCTGATGATGCCGGTCAAGGAACTCGCCGCCATGGCCAAGGCGCGCGGCGTCGACGTCATCCTCGACGCCGCCCATAGCTGGGGCCAGATCGACTTCCAGGCCAAGGATCTCGGCATCGGTTTCATCGGCTTCAACCTGCATAAATGGATCGGCGCGCCGCTCGGTGTCGGCATGCTCTACATCGCCCGCGAACGGCTGGCCGATATCGATCCCTATATGGCCGATGAGGATTTCAAGGCCGACGATGTCCGCTCGCGCGTCCACACCGGTACGCCGAACTTCGCCGCCCAGCTCACGGTCCCGACCGCACTGGCGCTGCATCGCGAGATCGGCCCGCAGGCCAAGGAGGCGCGCTATCGCCATCTGCGCAATTACTGGGTCAGCAAGGCGCGCGAGCTGAAGGGCGTCGAGATCCAGACGCCCGACGATGCCACAATGGTCGCCGGCATCACCTCCTTCGCGCTGACCGGCAAGCGCTCGCCGGCCGAGACGAACGCGATCGTCGCGGCGCTGCGCGACCAGCACAAGGTGATGACGGTGCGGCGCGGCGGCGTCGCCAAGGGCAACACCATCCGGATCTCGCCGGCTCCCTACATCATGGAAGCCGATCTCGACCGCTTCGTCGCGGCGCTGGCGGTGGTCTCGGGCAATCGCGCCGGCTGAGACGCCGCGACTGCCAGGCTCGCCGTCGGGCGCGTTCAGCCGCCGACGGCGGTGTATTCGGTCTCGATTGAGGAGGCGTGGGCCTCGTGATCGAAGCCGTAGATGTGGATCGAGATGGCGTCGCCAGCGCCGAGATTGCGCATGCGGTGGATATTGGGACCCGAGGGCAGCATGCAGCCGACATAGCCAGCCTGGCGCTCCTGCTCCTCGGTCGGCACGGCACGGGCCGCGTCGATGGCGCGATACCAAGTCTCGGTGATCGTACCGGCGACGACGCCAAAGCAGCAGGAGCAGTGATGGTCGTGGATGCAGGTGGTCGCGCCTTGCGCCCAGACGATCGCCCAGACGCTGACCGCTTCATTGCCGGCGAGCAGGTTTCGGGTGTAGCCCCCGGCTTTGCGTTCGAGCGGCAGGCGCTGGACAAGATCGGGCATCGCGACGAGTTCGCGCAGGACAGTGCGGGCGGCGGCGAGATAGTCGCGCGAGAGCGTGCCTTCGTCCGTCCGCAGACTGCGCAAGACGGCGCCGCGCCGCTCCTCGTTCAGAAACCCCTGCATGCCGCGACTCCCCTCGCCCAATCTCCAGATAAGGATAGCGGAGCGGCGTGAAACGGGTTTGCAAACTTGCGGCGAGACCGGCGATTCCTGAAAATTGTTGCCAAGTCTAGCGATAAAGTTAGAAAATTATCGCGCTCGCATGATTCCGGGCGATCATTATATTCCGTATCGCATTGGGAGTTCCATGGCCAAGTTGGACGCCTTCGACCTTCGCATCCTGGCGCGGCTGCAGGAGGATGCGAGCCTGCCGCTGGCGGAACTCGCCGAAGCAGTCGGGTTGTCGTCGACGCCGTGCTGGCGGCGCGTGCAGAAGCTGGAAGCGGCGGGCTATATCCGCAAGCGGGTGGCGTTGCTCGACCGGGCCAAGCTCCAGGCCGGCGTGACCGTCTTCATCGCGGTCAAGACGGCACGTCACTCGATGGAATGGCTGGAGCGCTTCCACGCCGCCGTGCTCGATTTGCCCGAGATCGTTGATTTCTACCGGATGAGCGGCGAGATCGACTATCTGCTCAAGGCCTGTGTGTCGGACATCGCCGCCTATGACGTGCTCTACAAGAAGCTGATCTCGCGGATCGATCTCAACGACGTGACCTCGATGTTCGCTATGGAGGAGCTCAAGTCAACGACCGCGATTCCGCTGGGATTTGTGGAGCGGGCGTCGTGAACACGGCTAGTCGCGGAATGTCCGCAATAGGAAAGCAGCTCCTCATTTATGAGTTTGCTACCTAGCCCTTCGCCACCTTCTGATAGTCCTTCACATCGGAAAAGCTCACCTCCGGGGCGCGCTCGGCGTCGTATTTCAGGGTGAACTGGCTGGACGCCATGAAGACCGGGTCGCCGTCGAGATCGTCGGCCATCGAGGACGGCTTCAGGGAGACGAATTTCTGCAGCGCCGCCTTGTCGTCGGACGAGACCCAGCGCGCGATCGAGAACTGGCAAGGCTCGAAATCGACCGGCAGCGAGTATTCGACATCCATGCGCTCCTTGAGCACGTCGAGCTGCAATGCGCCGACCACGCCGACGATCGCCGGCGCGCCGTCATGCGGCAGGAAGAGCTGGACGACGCCTTCTTCGGCCATCTGCTGCAGCGCCTCGCGCAGCTTCTTGGCCTTCATCGCGTCCTTCAGCTTGACGCGGCGCAGGATTTCCGGCGCGAAGCTCGGCACGCCCTTGAAGACGATGTCCTCGCCCTCGGTCAGCGTGTCGCCGATGCGCAAAGTGCCGTGGTTGGGCAGGCCGACGATGTCACCGGCATAGGCTTCCTCCGCGATCGAACGGTCGCGGGCGAAGAAGAATTGCGGCGCGTTCAGCGGCATCGGCTTGGCGGTGCGCACCAGCTTCGCCTTCATGCCGCGTGAGAGCTTGCCCGAGCAGACGCGCATGAAAGCGATGCGGTCGCGGTGGTTGGGGTCCATGTTCGCCTGGATCTTGAAGACGAAGCCGGTCATCTTCGGCTCGTCCGCCTCGATCGCGCGCTTGTCGGCGATCTGCGCGCGCGGACTCGGCGCATAGGCCCCCAGCGCATCGATCAGGTCGCGCACGCCGTAGTCGCGCAGCGCTGCGCCGAAATAGACCGGCGTCAGATGCCCCTCGCGAAACGACTCCAGATCGAACGGCTTGAGCCCCTCTGCAGCGAGGAAGACCTCCTCGCGCCAGATCTCGGCTGCTCCGTTGGGCAGCAACGTGTCGAAAAGCGGATCGTCGGGACCTGAGACCGCCAGGTCCTGCGTGGTCTCGTCGCCCTTCTGGTTGCGACGGAAGGTATTGGCCTTGAGATCATAGGTGCCGACGAATTCGCGCCCGCGCCCGACCGGCCAGGTCATCGGCGCGACATCGAGCGCCAAAGTGGTTTCGATCTCGGCGATCAGGTCGAACAGGTCGCGGGTCTCGCGGTCGACCTTGTTGATGAAGGTGACGATCGGGATGTCGCGCAGCCGGCAGACCTCGAACAGCTTCTTGGTGCGCGCCTCGATGCCCTTGGCCGCGTCGATCACCATCACCGCGGAATCGACCGCGGTCAGGGTGCGGTAGGTGTCCTCGGAGAAGTCCTCATGGCCCGGCGTGTCCAACAGGTTGAAGACATGCCCGCCATATTCGAACGTCATCACCGAGGTCACGACCGAGATGCCGCGCTGGCGCTCGATCTTCATCCAGTCGGAGGAGGTCTGGCGGCGGCCGGCCTTGGCCCGCACCTCGCCGGCGAGCTGGATCGCGCCGCCGAAATAGAGCAGCTTTTCGGTCAGCGTGGTCTTGCCCGCGTCCGGATGCGAGATGATGGCGAAGGTGCGCCGGCGCGCATGAGGGGCGGTCGTCGCGGCCGCCTCGCTGGTCTGAATGTCGGTCATGGCCGTGTGAGAACAGGATGAGGCCGGGGAAGTCAATCAGGCCGGCTCCAGGGTGGCGTGCAATTACCTCGGCTTAATCATTCCTCGCCACTATGCGGGGCTCCCGGGTCAGGCTTTGCGCACCGGCCCGATGAACGGGAGACAGCGCCTATGGATGGTCGCCTTGCGCAAGATTGCCAACCAGATTTTCGCAAGCGTGACCTTGCTGGCGCTGGCGGCTGCGCTCACCATCTTCATCGGCGTCCAGACACTCAGCCGTTATGCCGCGATGACGGACGAGATGCAGGCGGCCTCGCGCAGAGTGTTGATGGCCGAACGCATGAACGGTCTCGTCAATGCCGTCGTCATGGAAACGCGCGGCATCATCATGAGCCGCGATGCGCAAGACGCCGAGCAATTCGCCCAGCCCCTGATGGCCGAGCTCGCCGATATCCGCAGACTGCTCGCAGACTGGCGCCAGCTTGTCGAACCGCATGACGAAGCCGCGTTCCACGAGGTCGCGGTCCAAGTCGAAGCTTTCATCCTCCTCCGCGAGGAAGCCGTGCGCCGGGGCCGCGTATCCGGCCCGGCCGCAGTCAACGAGCTCACCAACAACGAACGCAACCGGGCCAATCGGCAAGCCTTGAACGCCGCCCTCAAGCGCCTCGCGGCGCTCAGCGGCGACGCCAGCGCCGCAATCGACAGTGAGCTGGACAAGCTCCAGAAGGGCAGTATTCGCACCCAGATCCTGATCGGTACGCTGGTCATCTCGCTTGGCCTTGCCCTCAGCCTGATCGTCGTGCGCTGGCGAGTGGCGAAACCGCTGCGCCTCCTCGCCAAGACGATGCAGCGCCTGGCCTTTTCCGAGCCCGTCGATGCCATTCCCTCGACCGCGCGGCCAGACGAGATCGGTGACATGGCGCGCGCCGTCGTCGTGTTTCGCGACAACGCCCTGGCGCGCGGTTCGCTCGAAGCCGATGCGCGCGCCTCCGAGGCCGCCAGAGCGGGCCGGCAAGCCAGGCGCGAGCAGTTGATCGCCGATTTCGACGTCAGGATCGAGGCCGTGCTCGACACGGTGCGCGCAAGCTCCCGCGAGATGGAGGCGACAGCGCGCAGCCTTTCCACCATTGCGACCGACGCCACCTCGCAGGCCGGCGGCGCGCGCAGCGCCTCGCTCGATGCCTCCGACAGCGTCCGCGCTGTCGCCGCCGCCTCAGAGGAGCTCTCGGCCTCGATCGCGGAAATCGCCGAGCGCGTCGGCAAGGCCAACAGCGTCGTCACCAACGCAGCGCAGGACGCTGAAGCCGCGAGCACCAGTGTCGCCAATCTGGCGCAGGCAGCGAGCAACATCGCCAAGGTGGTCGGGCTGATCCGCGATATCGCCGCCCAGACCAATCTGCTCGCACTCAACGCCACCATCGAGGCCGCCCGCGCCGGCGAAGCAGGACGCGGCTTCAGCGTCGTGGCCGGAGAGGTCAAGCTGCTGGCGAGCCGGACCGCGCAGGCGACGGACGAGATCGCGGCCCAGATCGGCGCCTTCGAGCGCGAGACGCAGGACGCTGTCGTCAGCATCGAGACGATCGCGGCCGTCATGAGCGAGGTCGCGCAGCATACCGTCGCCATCGCCGGTGCCACCGCCCAGCAGCGGATCGCGACCTCCGAGATCGCCAACAGCGCCCAGGCCACGGCCGGCAGCACGGCGAACGTCGCCAACCAGATGGAGCACGTCACCGCGGCTTCCGAATCGGCGACGGCTTCGGCGAGCCAGGTCCTGGTCACCGCCGAGAAGCTGGCGCGCGAGGCGCAGGATCTGCGCGGCGCGGTCGAGACCTTCTTCAGGGATGTGCGGGCGGCCTGATTGGCCGGCCGTTCGTAGAGCCTTGCGCGAAAAAGTGGGTACCGGTCTTTCGCACGAGCAATGCTCTGAACCTTTAGTATCGGCCCGAAAAGTGGGAACCGCTTTTCGGGACAAGCCGATGCGGAATCAAAGCCTCAGTTCTTCAGGCGATAGCCGGTGCGGAAGATCCAGCCGACGATGGCGATGCAGGCCGCGAGGAAGACCAGCGTCATCCCCAGGCTGACGCCGAGGCCGACATCCGCGACGCCATAGAAGCTCCAGCGGAAGCCGCTGATCAGGTAGACGACCGGGTTGAACAGCGCGACCGTGCGCCAGAAGCCCGGCAGCATGTCGATCGAATAGAACGAGCCGCCGAGGAAGGTCAGCGGTGTCACGATCAGCAGCGGCACCACCTGCAAACGTTCGAAACCGTCGGCCCAGATGCCGATGATGAAGCCGAACAGGCTGAAGGTGGTCGCGGTCAGCGCCAGGAAGAGCAGCATGAAGAACGGATGCTCGATCCTGATCTCGGGCACGAAGAAGGAGGCCGTCAGCAGGATGATCAGCCCGAGCAGGATCGACTTCGTCGCGGCTGCTCCGACATAGGCGATCACGGCTTCCCACCAGGCGACCGGAGCCGAGAGCAGTTCGTAGATCGTGCCGGTGAATTTCGGAAAATAGATCGCGAAAGAGGCATTGGCGATGCTCTGCGTCAGCAACGAGAGCATGATCAGCCCGGGCACGATGAAGGCGCCGTAAGGTACCCCGCCGATCACCGGCATATGCGAACCGATCGCTCCGCCGAAGACGATGAAATAGAGCGAGGTCGAGATCACCGGCGAGACGATGCTCTGCAGCGGCGTGCGCCAGGTCCGCGCCATCTCGAACAGATAGATCGCGCGGATGGCATGCCAGTTGACGATTGCGGCGGTCATCGACGGTCCCTCACCAGGCTGACGAAGATGTCTTCGAGCGAACTCTGGCTGGTGCGCAGGTCCTTGAAGCGGATGCTCGCCTGGCTGAGGTCCTGCAGCAGCGCTGTGATCCCCGTGCGCTCGGCCTTGGTGTCGTAGGTGTAGACGAGCTCGTTGCCCTCAGCCTCCAGCGCCAAATTGTAGCTCGCCAGCGCAGGCGGCACGGAAGCCAGCGGCTCCTGTAGGGACAGGGTCAATTGCTTGCGCCCAAGCTTGCGCATCAGCTCGGCTTTTTCCTCGACGAGGATGATCTCGCCCTTGCTGATGACGCCGATCCGGTCGGCCATCTCCTCGGCCTCTTCGATGTAATGCGTCGTCAGGATGATGGTGACCCCGCGCTCCTGGAGCCCGCGCACGAGCTTCCACATATCCTGGCGCAGCTCGACATCGACGCCCGCCGTCGGTTCGTCCAAGAACAGGATCTGCGGCTCATGCGCGAGCGCCTTGGCGATCAGCACGCGTCGCTTCATCCCGCCTGACAGCATCCGGATCTGCGTATCGCGCTTGTCCCAGAGCGTGAGGTCCTTCAGCACCTGCTCGACCAGAGCCGGATCCCTGCGCTTGCCGAACAGGCCCCGGCTGAAGTTGACCGTGCTCCAGACGGTCTCGAAGGCGTCCGTCGTCAGCTCCTGCGGCACGAGGCCGATCTTGGCGCGCGCGGCGCGATAGTCGGTGACGATGTCGTGCCCGTCGGCCAGCACCTGCCCGCTGCTGGGGTTGACCAGCCCGCAGATGATGCTGATCAGCGTGGTCTTGCCGGCGCCGTTGGGCCCGAGCAATGCGAAGATCTCGCCGCGCCGGATCGACAGATCGACGCCCTTGAGCGCGCTGAAGCCCGATTTGTAGGTCTTCGACAGGTTGGTAACGGAAATGATCGGCTGCATGGGCGGCATATAGGCGAGATCACGACATGTTGCGATGCTGCGGGCATGCACGCCGCGCGCAACCGGGAAAGCATGTACGCCTGACGGGCTCTGTCAGCAGCCCGACATGGCAATGGCCGGAGCGAGGCCCGGCCATTGCAAATGTGATGCGAAGCGGCCCTCCGCTTCAGCGCATGAAGAACCAGAGCAGGATGATCAGGGGAATCGGCACACCAAGGAGCCACAAAGCAATCGAGCGCATTGAAAAACCTCTTTCGAACGGACCATGCTGGGGCAACGCCCCCATGGCGCGAAAGGTTCCTCAATCCCAGGCCCCCCCGGAAGCGCGCGCTATTTGAAGCTGATGCCATCGATCAGCTTGGACATGGCGGCGTCATGGGTTTTGTCGCCATCCGGCGAAGCCCAATAGGTCATCAGGATGATTTTGCCGCTCGCCACATTCGGATTGATCGCGACATAGCGGATGATCGAGGGGCCGTCCTTGTTGGTTGCAGCGAGTTCGGTGAAGGACCAGGCCCGGCCGTTGATCTCGGACTTCTTGGTCTCCGACGCGCCGGTGACCGTGACGCCCTCCTTCTGAAAATAGCGGTCATGCTCCTTTTGAACGCTGTCCATCTCGCCGGGCGCGATCAGCTCGAACCAGAGATAGACCTCCTCGTCGGGCGTCTTGATCTCGAGCCCGCGCGCAATCGTCTTGCCCGACCATTCCTCGGGGATCGTCACGGTCGCGACGGGATCCGCCGCGGTAAGGGTGAGCGGGCCCGCCAGAGCCGGCATGGCGGCCATCACAGCGGCAACGGTGAAAGCCCGGATCATGTTTGGCAACATCTCTATCTCCCCAGCGCCTTAGGCGTTTGCGCCTGCTTGTCGACAGATCTCGGCAGGCGAAAACCGCCAAGCCCTTCCGGCTCGGCCGCGGCACGTTGCCCTTGGGGCAGGAGGCTGGCAATCGGGTTCGCGCAGTTTCAGGCGAACGCCGTGACGCTGGGATGCCAACTTGGTTGATAGCCGTTCATGAGTGCGCTCAGCGTCGCCGGCGGCGTCAAGACGGCGACCGCGCCAGTTGGACGACGCCGGCGCGCGATATAGCCCGATGGCGACCAGAGCAGCCCGGCATCGCCCCTGAGAGCCAGAAAGCTCGCTTCGCTCGCGAGCATGGCGCCATCGGGTAGTGCGTCTGCCTCCAGCTGGTGCAGGCGCTTCGCGCGGCCGATGCGCCGCTCCGCATCGAGCCTGCGGTCGATAGCCGGAAAGAGCGGCGTCTCGCTCAAGCCGAGCCCGCTCACCAATGCCGCGCGATAGCGCAGCGCGTCCGCGCGTCGGCATTCCATGCAGGGCCGGTGCCCGGCGGCGAGCGCGGTCACCTCGTCGCAGAAGAACAGCTCGGTATAGCCCTGCCCCCAGACCTTTCGGCTGCGGCCCTTGAACGACAGCACGCAGCAGAGCCATTGCCGGTTGGCATAAAGTCGCGTCGGCACGGCGTGCGACCGTGGGTCATGGAAGCGCCCGCCGCGATTGCCATAAAACAGGCCACGCGCCGGATCGGCGAAAAGGCTGCCATCGGGACTGACACGATTGGGGAGAGGCATGCGGCGCACCACGCTCGGACTCGGAACGAGCTTAGGCGCCTCGATGTCAAACGGCGACAGCAGCGTGTCGCCGGACTGCTTCAGTCGCGCAAGCCGGCGACCGCCGGAGCGCGGTATGACATCAGCGCCGGCACCAGCGTGATCGCGCTGCCGACGAGCAGCAGTGCCGCGACGAAGACGATCTCCTGGCTCTCGATCGCGAAGACGAGCCGCAGCCCGGTCTGCCCGGCGATGACGCCCGACAGCGCTGTCGTCAGCACCGCGCCGGCCAGCAGGCCCGCGACGCAGCCCGCGCCGATCAGCCCGGCCATGCCCAGCCAGACGACCAGCAAGACATAGCCGCGCGGCGCCCCCAGCGCCCGCAGGATCGCATAGCGCCGCCGCCGCAGGCCTGCGACCGCTATCAATAGCAACAGGACCGCCGCCAGGATCAGCAGCGCATTGAGGAAGGAGGCTGCGACCAGGACGCTACGGACATCTCCGAGCGCGCGGTAGAGCGTGACCAGCACCTCGGCGGGAAAGAACGCCATCGTGCCGCCCTGGCGATATTGCGCCCGCAAGGCATAGGCCCCGGCGACGCTGCGCGGCTTGACGACCAGGGCTGGCACGCCGGGGATCCGCGGCCCGTCGAAGGGCGGCCCTATCCGCCCGTCATCCACGGCGTGGCCATTGGCGAGGCCGTGAATCTCCCAGACGCTCTCGACCGGCACCAGGATCGCGCGGTCCCAGGGCGAGCCGAGGCGCGGCAAGCGCCCGACCGCGACATAGTCGTGACCGGCATGGCGATGCCCGACCTCGTCCTCATGCGCCACGCCCGGGCGCCCGGTTGCGCCGAGGACGCCATGCGACGGCGCGATGCTGTCACCGAGGCCATAGCTGACATCAGCCCCCAGCACCGCCTCGCCCTCCCTCGCGAAGAGCCGGCCCTGCGCGGGCGCGAACCGCCCCCAGCGGCCGGCAAAGGCCGCCGTGGTGCCCACGATCACATAGCCCTTGCTGACGTCGCCGAAGGCGATGGGCGCGACGCCGGCGACACGCTCATCCTGCGCCAGCGTATTGAGCAACCGCCCGTCCATCAGCGGCACCGCATCCGGCTGGAGATAGACCGCCGACATCAGCAACTGCGTCTGGCTGCCCGGCGCGCCGATCAGCAGGTCGAAATCCTCGGCCGCGGCAGCCGAACTGCGTCGCAAGGCCCGCTCCTGCGCCCCGATCGCCACCCCGACAGCAACCGCGAGCGCGACCAGAACGATGATCGCCAGCGCCGTCCAGCGCAGGGCCCGGATATCGGCCCAGACCATCGGAAACGGGTTCATGCCGCGCTCTCGACCGGCACGACCGGCGCTGCCGCAAGCTCGATGCGCCGGTCCATCCGCGCCAGCAGCGCCGTATCGTGAGAGGCGCAGATCAGGGTCGCGCCGGTTTCGATAGCGACCTCGACCAGGAGCGCTCCGACCTCGGCGGCGTGGGCAGCATCGAGACTGGCTGTCGGCTCGTCAGCGAGGATCAGCGCCGGCTGCAGCAAAACCGCGCGCGCGATCGCCACGCGCTGCTGCTCGCCGCGCGACAGGACGCCGGCCTTGCGCCTGAGATCGGTCAACCCCATCCGGGCGGCGAGCATCGCCGCCCGCTCATGCTCGGCCGGCCCGATCCGCCAATGCGAGAAGGTCAGGGGCAAGGTGATGTTCGCCGCCACGTCGAGCTCAGGGATCAGGTGGAAATCCTGGAAGACGAAGCCCAGCGTCGCCTGGCGCCAGCGGTCGCGGGCGCTGACCGGCAGGTCGGAGACGACCATGTCGCCCCAACTGACCGAACCGGCATCGGGCCGGATCAGCCCGGCGACGAGATGCAGCAGCGAGGTCTTGCCCGAGCCCGAGGCACCGCGCAGACCCACCCGCGCGCCGGCTGGAATCGTCAAACCCGCGAGATCGAGCACCCGGAAGGGCCGGCCATCGCCGCCACGATGATCGAGCCTGATCCCGGTCAGCTGCAGCGCCCGCGCCGCAGCCGCGGGCCGCCGGTCAAGCGACGTGAAAACTGGCATCGACGAGTCTGATCTGGCTGACGAAGCCGGTCTCGGCATCGATCGCGGAACCGATTTCGAGCCGGCCGGAGACCGCGACCTTCTGCCCGGCGCTGACCATCGGCGTCACCGCCTTCATGAAGACCACGACGATATCGACCGGCCAGTCGGCATCGGACTGGCAGAACGGGCAGATCGCCAGAGGTTCGCGCGTCAGCACGAAGAAATGGCTTTCGGGCTTCAGCGGCGGCGCCATATAGCCGAGCATGCGCACCTCCTGCCCGCGCAGGCTCGTGGCGCGATCCGAGAACTGGAAGCCGAGCACGCCGAAGGATTTGTAGAGCCCGTCGAAGCTGATCGTCGCTTCGTCCGCGAGGGCGGTCTCGCAGAACGCGAGCGTCGCGAGCCCCTGAAGGAGCCCGCGACGGGACAGTCTTGCGAGGAGGATCGGTTGCTGCACGGACCATTCGCCTCGGATCAGGACAGGCTCACTCGCCGCCCAGCGCCAGCGCCTCCGCCATCACGCGGAAGACATAGGTGTTGGGCTTATGGCCGCGGAATTTCTCAGCGCCCGGGCCCATCGCGGTCAAGATGCCATCATCGCCCGAATGCACGCCCGAATTCGCGTCGAAGGGCAGGTTGCCGACCTTGCGCGTCGCCAGCGGTCCGGTGCAATCGGCTTCGTTGGCGACATTGGTCTTGCCGTCGGCACTCTTCACCGCCGGAACGCGCTCGCCATCCATGAAGGGGCGACCGGTATCGCAGGTGTCGGGATAGGTGCCGAAGACCACGGCGAGACGGCGCGAGGTGTTGACATTGGTCGGATAGCCATCGGCGTCGAGCGGACCGTAGTTCGGCGCCTTGGAGTCGGCATAGGTGCCGAGCTTGTCGCGCAGGAGCTGGCCCGAGCGCTCGTCGTCATAGGTGCCGACGAGTGAGACTGCATGGGTATGATCCGGCACGACGATGATCAGCGTGTCATTGCGTTCACCGGCGAAATCCTTGGCGATCTTGACGGCGTTGTCGAGCATGATCGTGTCGAACACGGCCCGCTCCCAATCCAGCGAGTGGCTGTATTTGTCGATACGGCCGGACTCGACCATCAGGAAGAAGCCATCCTCATTGCCCTTCAGCATGTCGATCGCCGCCTTGGTCTGTTCGGCGACGTCCGGCTGGTCGGGAAACTTGGCGACGGTGCCCTTCTTGGCAAGGCGCAGATCGAAGGCGCCGTCGACATTGCTGGTGTTGTAGAGGCCGAGCAGCTTCTTGGCGCCGGACGCGGCAGCCGCATTCATCTCGGTCTTGGTCGTGGCGATGCTGTAGCCGGCCGCCTTGAACTGGGCGATGAAGTCGAGATCATCGGTGCGCTTGGAGCCTGGCGTCGTCTTGGGCAGGAAGTTCGGCGAGCCGCCGCCCATGATCACGTCGGGCTTCACATCATAGAACATCTTGACGATGTCGTTGTAGTCCGAGCGCCGGCGGGTATGGGACACCATCGAGGCCGGGGTCGCATCCTCGATCTCGGCATTGGTGACGACGCCGATCGTCATCTTGTTGCGGCGCTTGATCACTTCCGAGATGGTCTCGACCTTGGGATGGTCCAGCGTCAGCGCGTTCTTGGCGCAGTAGACGCCGAGCGCGTTGACGCAGGATTTGTGGCCGGTGGTGTAGGCATGGGCGCTGTTGGCACTGTCGGTGACGATAGAATCGCTGCCGGAGGTCGAGATCAGCGCCATGTTGGGCATGTCGTCGATGGCGAGCTCGCCATTGAAGCGGCCCTCTTCCCAGCCCTTGGACATGATCCGCGCCGCGGTGCGATGCGCCACCGACATGCCGTCGCCGATGAACAGGATGACGTTCTTGGCCCGGCGCGGCTGGGCCGTCGCGAAGACCTCCCATTTCACCGTCGCCTTGTTCGCCCCTTGCGTCGCCTCGACGACGTAGTTGCCGGCCGGCAGCGTCGCGCCACGCAGCCACAACGCCGAATGCTTCTGGCCTTCTTCGTTCTGGATGAAGGCGGTCGGCTTGCCGAAGATTTCGGCGGCGGGCTTGCCGTTGATCGTGACCTTCACATCGGCCGAGGTCGGCGCGTTGGGGAACTCGACCTTGAAATCGAAGCGCGAGCCCTCGAGGATCTCAGCCCGGTTGATCGGATAGATCGTCTGCGACAGCGCGGGAGTGGCCCCGGCAAGCCCTGTGGCCAGGATCGTCATCAGCCATTTTTGCGCGCGCATGCTCGTCTCCGCTCGAACCCGTTCGATATCCGCCGGCGACCGTTAGGAAGCGCATGTGACAGTACGATTACTACATGCGCTTTCATGACGTTATGAATGTTATACTATAACAATATTCGCAAGCTCCTGAACACCCGCCGCCATCTCCCGCGCGGCTCCGTCTCTTGCACGATGCCGTCTCTTGCACGACGCCATGAACCGGCAGGCTACGCTTCCTTGAAGCCGTAATCGGGAATGCCCTGCTCGTTGCCGTAATATTTATAGGGCAGGAACTTGCCCGACATCGCGATCTTGACGCGGTCGCCCTTCGGGTTCGGCTCGCGCTCGAACTCGATGTTGAAATCGATCGCCGACATGATGCCGTCGCCGAACTCCTCCTCGATCAACGCCTTCCAGGCCGGGCCGTTGACCATCACCATCTCGTAGAAGCGATAGATCAGCGGGTCGGTCGGCGGCATCGGCGTGCCCATGCCACGATATGGCACCTCGTTGAGCATCCGCTTCTCGTTCTCCGTGAGGCCGAACAGGGTCGCAGCCTTCTCCGCCAAGGGCTTGACCAGCTTCATCTGGCCGAGCAGCGCGCCGACAATCAGCACCTCCGACATGCCGCCGATTTCCGCGGTGATGTATTTCCAGCTCCAGCCCTTCTCGCGCTTGATGTCGAGGATCTTCTCGGTGAGTTCTTCGCGCTTCATGGTCTTAAGTCCTCCTTGGAGATGTCGTCGTCGAAATGTCGGTCGCGCCGCCTCAGGCAGCCCTTGGTCAAGCGGCGAGCGGGGTCGAACGGGTCGGCGAACCCAGGCCTGGGTAGCAAGCCGCGGGCCAAGGGCCTGCGCTCACTCCGGTGCCGGCTGCGGCTCCAAGTGAAGTCATTCCGACTTTATGAGATCCCGGCAGGATCATCTTAACGTTACGCGGAAGTAAGGACTGCAACGTAAGGTATTTGAAGTAATTTCCGCGTCATTCAGAGGTCCACCGACCACGCGGAAAACCTGATCGCCCGATGAATTCCTATATTCCCCTGATCCTGTTCACGGTGCTGACCAACGCCGCCGCCCAGCTCATGCTCAAGCGTGGCATGACCGGCCTGGGCCAGCTTGACCCCGGCCATGACGGGCTGATCGCCACGGTCCTGCGCGTCGTCTTCAGCCCTTTCGTCTTCTTCGGCCTGTGCACCTTCGTGGTCAGCATGGCCTCGCATCTCGTCGTGCTGTCGAAGGTTCAGATCAGCTACGCCTATCCGTTCCTGAGCCTCGCCTACGTCGTGGTCGCGGTTTACGCCTATTTCTTCTTCCAGGAGGATCTGAGCCCTGCCCGCATTGCCGGCATTGGGCTGATCATGCTGGGCACCATCTTCATCGCACAGAGCTGAGGGACCGACATGGATCTGATCGCACGCCTCTTCCTTCGCCTCGGCATGCTGCTGGAACAAAAACCCGTGCTCCAGCCGATCCCGGTGCCGGTCCGCACCCCGCCGCGCCTGCCGCGCTGACCTTAGAGCAATGTCCGATCCAGCCGGATCGTTCATTTCTCTAAGCCATTGTTTCAACGCATTTTCTTTACGCGAACCGGTGTCCGCTTCGCTCGAAAATGCTCTAGTCCGGAAGACCTGAACCCATGAAACATATCATCATCGGCGGAGACGGTTTCGTCGGCTCGCATCTGGCGGCGGATCTGGCGGCCATGGGCGAGGAGGTGCTGGTCGCCGACATCGTCAAGAGCGGCCATGCGCACTACGCCAAGGTGCCGTTCCAGCAGATCGACGTGACCAGCGCTGAGAGCGTGAACGCCATCGCGCTCGCCAAGGACGACCTCGTCTACAACCTCTCGGCCAAGATGCTGTCACCCATCGTGACCCGCAAGGAGCGCCACGATTTCTTCTGGCCGGTGAACTATCACGGCACCGCCAATATCCTGGCCTGGATGGAGAAGAACGGCGCCAACAAGCTCGTCCACTTCACCACCGACATGATCTACGGCCATTCCGTCACCGTGCCGCAGGACGAGACCCATCCCGCCAAGCCGCTCGGCGAATATGGCGAGAGCAAACTCGCCACCGAGACGTTGGCGCAGGGCTATCGCGACAAGGGGTTCCAGATCCCGATCTTCCGGCCGCGCCTGATCATCGGGCCGGGCCGGCTCGGCATCCTGGTCAAGCTGTTCACGCTGATCGACATGAACCTGCCGGTGCCGATGATCGGCTCGGGTAAAAACCCCTATCAGTTCATCTCGGTGTTCGACTGCGCCAGCGCCTGCATAGCGGCCTGGAAGGCGGGCTTCCCCAACAGCGCCTATAATCTCGGCTCGGACGATCCGCCGCCGGTGAAGAAGCTGCTCGGCGATCTGATCGCGCATGCCGGCTCGAAATCGATCCTGCTGCCGACGCCGGCGCCGCTGGTCAAGCTGACGCTGAACACGCTCGACTGGATCAACCTGCCGATCATGGACCCGGAGCAGTACATGATCGCCGACGAGATCTGCATCCTCGACACCTCCAAAGCCAAGCGCGAGCTGGGCTGGACGCCCAAGCACCGCGACGAGGACATGCTGCTCGCCGCCTACACCGAATACCGCAAGAGCAAAGACATCCGGAATCAGGCGCAGAGGAGCCTCGCAGCATGAGCATGCCCGCTTTCAAGACCGACGCCGCGCCTGCTCGCCCGAAGCTTTACAGCGTCGAGGAGGCCAAGCAGCTCGACGCCGCGACCGTGCGCGAGCTCTTCACCGCCCATGTCAATCCCGGCCAGGTGCATTTCCTGAAACTGCTCGGCTTCGACAAGATCATCGTCGATCGCGCCCAGGGCATGCATTACATCACGCGCGACGGTCGAAAGATCCTCGATTTCTTCGGCGGCTTCTGCTCGGTCGCCTTCGGTCACAACCACCCGCGCATCGTCGCGGCGCGGCAGAAATTCCAGGACGAGAACCGCCATGAGATCTGCATGGCCTTCATGTCGCAATACGCCTCCGCGCTCGCCGCCAACCTCGCCGCGATCGCGCCCGGCGATCTCGACATGGTCTTCTTCGGCTCGACCGGCTCGGAGGTGATGGAGGCGGCGCTGAAGGTCGCCGAGCAGGCGCAGGGACCAGGTAAGTCCAAGATCCTGCACGCGGCGAACTCCTTCCACGGCAAGACCAAGGGCGTGCTCTCAGTCACGGATTCCAACCTTTACCAGTCGCAGTTCAAGCTGGTCGAGAACCGGATCAAAGTGCCCTTCGGCGACATCGAAGCCGTGCGCCAGGCACTGGAAAGCGATCCCGCGATCGGCATCGTCGTGATGGAGACGATCCAGGGCGGCGGCGGCATCGTCGAGGCGCCGGTGGGGTTCTGGCGCGAATTGCGTGCACTCTGCGACAAGCACGGCGTGCTCTGGGTCGCCGACGAGGTCCAGTGCGGTCTCGGCCGCACCGGCCAGTTCTTCGCCTTCGAGCGTGACGGCGTCGTGCCGGACGTGACCGCGCTCGCCAAGGCGCTTGGCGGCTCCAAGGCGGCGATGGGCGCGATGATCGCCCGCCGCGAGATCTACATGAAAGCCTATGGCAAACCCAAGACCGCGCTGATCCATGCCCAGGCGACGTTCGGCGGCATGGGAGAGGCCTGCATCTCGGCGATCGAGGCGCTGAACGTGCTCTATGAGGAAGACCTCATGGGCAACGCCCAGCGCCAGGGCGACTATCTCATCGAGAAGCTCAACGGGCTGCGCGCGAAACATCCAAGCCTGCTCAAGGAGATCCGCGGGCGCGGCTTGATGATCGGCATCGAGTTCAACGACATCAGCGAGACCATGCCGTTTGGCCTCAAGCACATGGTCGCATTGCTCGACGACAAGCTGAAAGGCTCGCTCTGCGGCTTCATCGGCGCGCTGCTGCTGAAGGATTACGACATGCTCGTCGCCTTCACCGAGTACAACCGCAACGTCATCCGGCTGGAGCCGCCGCTGATCGTCACCCGCGAGCAATGCGACGAATTCATCGCAGCGCTCGACGATCTGCTCTCCCGCGGCATCACCAAGATCGTCACCGACTATCTGCGCAAGGTCGCGGTGGCGAAGGGCTGAGGCCAGTTGTCACGCACTCTCTGAAAGGGCCGGTTCGCCGGCCCTTTTCTTGTCGCATGGAAGCCCCTGACATGCGCTGACGGAAGCTCGAGGCAAAGCTTGCCGAAACCAAGGATTACCGAAACAGGGAGCGCTTCATGCTCGGCCATCTCTCCTTCGGCGTCCGCGATCTCACCACCGCCATCGCCTTCTATGATGCAGCGCTTGGCCCGCTCGGCTTGGTTCGCGTCTGGACCGCTCCGGATGCCGCCGGCTACGGGCCGCCGGGCGGCAGCGATCTCTTGGCGCTGAAACTGCGGCCACAGGCCTCCCCGCCCGGGCCGGGTTTCCACCTCGCCTTCAACGCGTCGACGCACGCCGCGGTCGATGCTTTCCACGCTGCGGCGCTTTTGGCCGGCGGAAGCGATAATGGCGCGCCCGGCCTGCGCCTGCATTACGGGCCGAACTACTACGCCGCCTTCGTCATCGCTCCCGAGGGGTGGGCGCTCGAGGCGGTTTGCCAGGCTGAAGCGCCGCAATCATAGAGTTGCGTTCTTCTCGGCGACGAATAGCCCCCCAAATGCCATCCGGCCCCTCGGGGGAACCGAGGGGCCGGATCGATGCGGGCCATGCTTGCCGCTCAGTAGAGCGAGCAGACCTTGCGGTAGCCGGTGACCTCGCCGAAGCGGTTGACGCGCTCGACCATCTCGCAGCGGCGCACCGGAGCATCCTCCTCATAGACGGGCTCGGCATAGGCGCGGTTGGCGGAGGCTGCGAGCAGGCCGCCGACGGCGAGCGCTCCGACGATGCCGGCGCCGACGCCCCAGCCACGATGGCGCGGATAGGCCTCGGCGCTGCCCGCGCCGGCGAGAATGGCGGTGGAGAGGGTGAGAGCGGCCAGAGCGGCGGTCGCGGTCTTCTTGAAGCTGGTCATGATGGTATCTCCCGAGGTCCAGTCGGGGGCGAACCATTCGCCCTCCATGAGCATTGGTCGCAGCGGACGAGCGGGAGGTTCAAAGGGAGACGATTATTTTTTCGGTCTCCGGGACGAGCATCATATTCGCGCGTCATCCTGGCAGAAGCCCTCGGGTCCGGCCTTCGGTCGGCCCGAGGACAGGCTCCGTGGAGAGCCGTGATCCATCGGAGGGCCAATCTTTTGCAGGGCCAGGCTCTACGATGGATCCCGGGACGACCTGCGGTCGCCCAGGATGACGCGGTGTTTCAGAGCCAGGCCGTCAGAGGCTTCAAAGCCGCACCGCCGAGCCCCGGCCGCATCAGCCTCAACCCGCCGTCACCCGTCGCCAGAAGCTCGACGAGAACCCCGGATCGATATGACGGGCGAACTCCCGCCAATCCGGAAAGGAGGCCTCGAATGTCGCCGGCGACATGCGCGCGTCCTTGTAGGGATTCACGCGCCCGCCGGCTTCGATGGCGATCCGGTCGAGCTCCGCCAGCAGCGCCTCCGTGCGCGCCCCGCGATTGGGAAAGTCGAGCGTCAGGGTCGCCCCTGCGATCGGGAACGACATCATGCCGGGCGACGGCATATCGCCGAAGAGCTTGAGCACGGTCAGGAACGAGGCCTCCCCCGCCACCAGCGTGCGCCTCAGCATCGCCTCCACCGCCTTGCGGGCATGGGCCATCGGCACCGCGCATTGGAACTGGCGCAGGCCCTTGGGCCCATAGGCACGGTTCCAGTTGGCGACACGATCGAGCGGATAGAAGAATGGCCGATAGGGAATGCGCCGCGGCTCAGGTGACGAGGGTTGCGCCGCCCGGTAGAGCGCATTGAAGACGCGCAAAGTCAGCCCGTTGATCAGCGGGATCGGCGGCCTGATCGGAAACGGCAGTGGCCGCTTCGAGCGCGCGAGCGGTGCATCGCCCCCCATCGCATGATTGGCCCGGAAGAAGACGCCTCGACCGAGCTGCGCGCCGCTCGCCAACGAGTCGATCCAGGCGACGGTGTAGTCATGGCTCGCATCGGATTCAGCCGCGATCGCGAAGAAGCGGTCGAGCCCGTCGAAATGCAGCACCTCCTGCTGCATCCCCGCGGAGGTGACCGGCATCAATTGCAGCGTCACCTGCGTGATCAGGCCTGTAAGGCCAAAGCCGCCGATGGTCGCGGCGAAGAGCTCGCCGTTGAGGTCGGGCGCGCAGGTCAGGCGGCGGCCATCCGAGCGGATCAGTTCGAAGGCGCGCACATGCCTGCCGAAGGTGCCGGCGCGATGGTGGTTCTTGCCATGGACGTCATTGGCCAGCGCACCGGCGATCGTGACGAATGCGGTGCCGGGCGTCACCGGCGGAAACCAGCCGGCCTGAACGGTAAGCTTCAGCACATCGTCGAGCAGCACGCCCGCCTCGCAGGTGAGGAGGCCGCTGATGCGGTCGAAGGCGAGGATTCGCTCGAGGCTGCGGCCCAGAATGAGCGCGCCGCCATCATTCAGGCAGGAATCGCCATAGGAGCGGCCATTGCCATAAGCCAGGACCGGCGTCCGATGCTGCGACGGCGCGGCGATCCAGGGCTCGGCCGCGACGATCTCGGTATTTCGGGCGACGAGCCCACCCCAGGAGCGGCACTCCGGCAGGATCTCGCTCATAGCAGGATCTCGCTCACGGCAGGATCGTCGCGGCGACCATGATCAGCAGGACGAGCGAGCCCGTCACCTGGCTGCGCCAGTCGCGGATCATGAAGACGAGCGGATCGTCGGGCATCATGCCGCGTCTGGCCAGGAACCAGACCCGCGACATCTGGTAGAGGACGATCGGGCAGACCAGCCAGATCAGCTCCGGATGACGGTAAAGCTGCTTCACCGCGGCGCTGTCGACATAGAGCGCCAGGATCAGGGCGCAGGTGCAGCCAGACGCCATGCCGAGCTGCGAGAGCGCCTCGATATCCTCGGCATGATAACCCCGCCCGGCCTTTTTCAACCCCGACTGATCCTGCGTGATCCTGAGCTCGGCATAACGCTTCACCAGCGCCAGGCTCAGGAACAGGAACATCGAGAAGGCGAGCAGCCATGACGAGAGCGGGATAGCGGCAGCGGCATTGCCGGCGAGGATGCGCAAGGTATGCAGCGCGGCCAGCCCCAGCACGTCGACCAGGAGCTTGCGCTTGAGCACGAAGAGATAGGCCAAGGCGAGACCGAGATAGGCCGTCAACGCCAGCACGAAGAGCTTGGGCTGCGGCAGCAGCAGGGACAGGGCGAAAGCGGCGGCCAGCAGGACGGGAACCGCCATATAGGCCTGACGCTCGGTGATCTCGCCGGCGGCCAGCGGGCGCTTGCACTTCGTCGGATGCCGGCGGTCGGCTTCGACATCGACGATGTCGTTGAGAAGATAGATCGACGAGGCCATCAGGCTGAAGGAGATAAAGGCGACGAGCCCATGCCCGAGCGACTCCAGATCGAAGACTTCATGATTCAGCAGGATCGGGATGAAGACGAGTCCGTTCTTCAGCCAATGATGCGGCCTCATCGCCCTGATCATCGCCTTGAGAGCCATGTCACCCTTCTCTTCCGTCAAAGAATCTGCCCGACGGCGAGCGAAAGACGCGCAGCCACGAGGCCCAGCCGAGTTTCCACTATTCGGGCGAGGGCTTTCTTCTGCGAGAAATCCTAAATCCGGGTGCAGAAACAAAGCGCAACACAGCGCTATTGCTTGCCATGATTAATATCTGCCTGCCGGCGCCCGTGAATATCGGCCCCAGTTGTGCTCTCCGAAAACCTGTCTCCTCCCGGCAAGATGTCTTCCTTTCGTGAACCGGCATTCACGCTGCCCGCGCACATCGCCTTGCAAAGCTTGTCGGACAATTGGATCGTGCAAATGCGCCGGGGGCTCGGCGTATGCAGCCGGCGCGTCAGGCCGGATCTGATCCGACAGGTGCGCTTCGGGCATGAACGCGACGAGCGAAACTGCGGCGGCAAACCGCGAACGCCTCGTCATTGTCGAGGACGACCCTGTAACGCGCGCCATGATCTCGGGTTATTTCACCGACCAGGGCTTCAGGGTCGAGGAAGCCGAGAGCGTGGCCGAGGCGCGCAGGGTGGTGCGTCGAGTCAAGCCCGAGCTGATCTTCCTCGATGTCGTCCTGCCCGATGGCGACGGTTTCGAGCTCGCCAAGGAGCTGCAGGGCTTCTCTGACGCCGGCATCATCTTCGTTACGCGCCGCGACACCGATATCGACCGGATCGTCGGGCTCGAGCTCGCTGGCGATCATTACGTCACCAAACCGGTCAATCTGCGCGATCTGCTGGCGCGGACACGCTCGCTGCTCCGCCGCCGCAAGATCGAGCGCGATACGGCGCGGCGCAGCACCACGATCACCTTCGGCCCCTTCATGATCGACCTGCTGCGGCGCGAGCTGGCGACGGTCAACGGCGATCCTATCCGGCTGACGCGGGGCGAGTTCGATCTGCTTGCCGCGCTCGTCGACAGCAATGGCCGGCCGCTCAGCCGCGACTATCTGATCGAGGTCGTCAGCAACCGCCATGGCGAGGTCGACGCCCGCACCGTCGACGCGCTGGTCGCGCGGCTGCGGCGAAAACTGACGGGAGCTGGCGACCCGGGGGTGATCGCGACGGTCAGCGGCATCGGCTACAAGCTCGGCATCTTCGCCGACCGTAACGCCTGATCCTCCGACACGCCCTTCCTACCGGCGGCACCTCGCAATGCCAGCGCCGCCAGCGCGTCGCCGCGCGCCTGCGCTAGGTCAGCCACCGCCTGCGCCATGACTTGCAAGGATGCGATACGGGCCTCGGCCTCGATCGTCGATGCGATGGTCACCGCCTGGCCGAGCCCCAGCGCGCTGGCCGAGCTCGCAAACTGATGCGCCGCCCGCTCCAGCGCCTTGCGGTCGCCCTGCTCGATCGCCCGGCCGAGCTGCTCCAGAATATCCCCCGAGACCGTCTGGAACAGCGCAACCAGACGCCCCATGCGTTCGGCGCCAACCAGCAGCGCCTGCGCGTCGAGGAACGCCTCGTCGACGGGGAGGTCCGGCGACAGGCTCGCATTCGCCAGGCGCCCCGGTCTGCGCGCGTTGCGCGTCAGCACCTGCCGCAAGGCCGCGGATGTTGCGGGCTTGGGCACGATCGTGGTCAGGCCCGCCGCGAGAAGCCGGCGCATCGTCTCCGGCGACACATCGGCGGTCAGCGCCACGATCGCCGGGCAGACGATCTCCGGGATAGCGCGGATCGCGGCCGCGGTCTCGATGCCGTCCATGCCGGTCATGTGCATGTCGAGCAGCACGAGATCGACGCGCTTCGACGCCAGCAGCACGAGCGCAGCCTCGCCGGAGCTGGCGGTCAGCACGCGGTGCCCCGCCTTGGCGATCATGATCCGCGCCACCTCCCGCGTGACGGGCTCGTCATCGACGACGAGCACCACGAGCGGCGTCTCGGCCGTCTCGGCATGCGGCGCATGCGCAACGCTCGTCGCGGCTGCAGCCGGTAACCTGACCCAGAAGGTGCTGCCAACCCCGACTTCGCTGAGGACCGAAATCGAGCCGCCCATCAGGGTCGCAAGCTTGGTGCAGATCGCCAGTCCCAGACCGACGCCGCCGGAACGCCGCCCTGTTTCGGGATCGACCTGCACGAAATCCTGGAAGATGCGGCGTTGCATGGCGGGATCGATGCCGATGCCGGTATCGTGCACCGCGATCACCAGCATCGGCCCGGACGCATCGTCGGCCGGCTCCAGAGCGGCGCCGATCTCGATCTCGCCGGCATCGGTGAAGCTGATCGCATTGCGCAGGAGATTCTGGACGATCCGGTTGATCTTGCCGGGATCACCATTGAGCCTCGCCATCGCGACAGGCTCGATGTCGAGGCGGAGCGCCAGACCCTTGCGCTCGGCTGCCGGCCGCATCAGCGCGATGGCCGCTGCGAGCAGGGGGCCGGGCTCGTAGTCACGCTTCTCCAGGCTCTCTGTGCCCGCCTCCAGCCGCGAGAGGTCGAGCGTCGCATTGGCGAGGTCGATCAGCGTCTCGCCGGAGGTCGCCGCCATTTCGACCAGCCGCCGATCGCGCTGGCTCATGCGCTTGCGGTCGAGGATTTCGAGCACGCCGAGCACGCCCGACAAGGGCGTGCGGATGTCGTGCCCCACCACCGCCAGGAAGCGGGATTTGGCTTTCGTCGCCTCCTCGGCCAATTCGCGCGCCTGCTCGGCGGCGCGCTGCCCCGTTGATGCCTGGTCGAGCGCCTTGGCCAGGGCAGCCGTGCGCTGGGACACCTTGTCCTCCAGGATGCTCCGGCTCTCCTGCAAGCGCGCAGCCATCAGGTTGAACTGGTCGCCGAGCTCCTGAAGCTCGTCGCCGGTGCGAATGTCGATGCGCTCGTCGAGCTGGCCCTCGCCAATCCGGGCGGCGCCTTCGGTCAACGCCCGGACCGGTGCGACCAGGCGCCCGCTGAGCAGGATGCTGGTTATCACGGTGATGAGCAGCGCCCCGGCGAGGATGATCAACGAGCGCAGGATCGAAGCGTAAATCGGCGCATAAGCCTCGCTTTGCGGCAGGTCGACGATGACACTCCAGTCGAGATTCGGCACGGGCGCGACGACCGACAGGACCGCCCGCCCCTCGATATCGCGGGTCGACAGGCTATCGCCGGGCAGCATCGCGCCCTGAATATCCGGCCGCGGATAAGCCTGCAGGAGCGGCAGCAAATTCGTGCCCCTCAGGACGAAGCGGAGATCGGGATGCGCGATCAGCCGGCCGGAACGATCGACGACATAGGCCCGTCCTTCCACGCCGACCTTCATCTGCGAGACGAGTTCTTTGATGAAGGTCAGATTGACCGTCGCCAGGACCACGCCGCCTTTCGTTTCGGTCACCCGTTTTCCCAGCAGCAGATAAGGCTCGGAGCCGCGCCGGAATTCGACACCGCTCCGGAAGTTGCCCTGAGCCAATGCCGCCTGGACGATCGGATCACTGGACAGGTCCGTCCCTGTGCCGATGCGGTCGCGCTCGGTGCGCGACAGGGCCAGCAATTCGCGCCCTTCGGCGTCCGTTCGCCTGAGATCGAGGATCGCCGGGGCCAGCCGCAGCAGGCGCAGCCCATCGAGATGGAGCTCTTCGAGGGCAAGGGCGCCCGAGCTGCTCAGCGAAACCCAATCGAGCTGCCGCGCGATATCGCCGACAAATCCGCTGATGCGCTGCGCCGCCGCCTGCGCCTGCTCCTGCTGGACACGCGCCACCAGCGCCCGCTGATCGGAAAAGGCGAAGATCGTGCCGATGATGCCGTTGATGCCCAAAGCGAGGCTGATCGCGAAGCCGACGAACAGCGCGTATTTACGGGCGAGCGCACCGCGCGGCCCGCGCCTGGCCGCGTCGATGATCCCGCTCATGACACGATCCGCGAGGCGCGCACGCGCAGCGCAAGCGGGATCGTCAATCCCAGCGCCATGGCCGCCTTCTCATTGATCACCAGCTCGAAGCTGCGTGAGAACTGGACGGGGAGCTCGGCGACGTTCGCGCCACGAAAGATCAGGTCGATATAGCTCGCCATGACCAGATCGGATTCGTCGCGACCGCCGGTGTAAGACATCAGCCCACCAGCCTCGACGAAGGTCTCGTAGGGATACATCGTCGGCATCCGGTATTTCGCCACCAACGGCGCGATTGCCCGGGCATTCCGGAAGGTGAAGCTGTCCGGCGGGAAGAACAGTCCCGTGCCCGGTTGCGCGGCGAGTTCGGCAAGAGCGGGCTCGATCTCGCCTAGGGTCGAGACCGGAGCGCTGACCAGCGACATCCCGAGCTCTTTTGCGCTCCCGCGCAGATGCTCGACATAGGTCACGCCTCCGGCAGCCGCGGACACCGGATTGTAGATGACGCCGATCCGCGCGGTCGCCGGCGCGATCTCGCGCAGCAGATCGACCCATTTCGCCGCCATCGTCGGCTCATTGTTGCTGAAACCGGTCGCGTTGCCTTCCGGCCGCTCGAGCGAGCGCACGAAACCGCTCCCGACCGGATCGGACGCCGTCGAGAACAGCACCGGGATCGCGCGCGTCGCGGCCAGGATGGCGGTCGTCTCGGTGCTGGAGCCGGCGACGATGACGTCGGGCGTTTCGCCGACCAGGTCCCTGGCCGTCGTCGCCAGGGTCTGCGGATCGGAGTTTGAGGAGCGGACGAGATAGCGAATATTCTGCCCTTCGATCCAGCCGCGCTGCACCATCAGGCGCTTCAGCATGCCCAGGCGCGCCAGCACGATCGGATGATCGAGCGGCAAACCGATCATGAAGGCGGCAAGCCGCATGCGTTCGGCCGCCTCAGTGGGCGATGACGCGAAGCCCGCAGTGAGGGAGGCCAACGCACAGAGAAAGGACCGACGCTGCATCCGTGCCGCCAGGATCGTCATGCGCCGCGCTCACCGCGGCAAGGGATGCCGGCACGGTGCCATGCCTCGCCGCGCAGGTCGAGCGTCAGGACGTTAGGGAAGCAGGTGGCCTATTTGCGCCAGCGCGGCGCGCTGTATCCCCGGTAACGCGCATCGACCCGCGCCTCGGGGATGGGCCACTCATAGACCGGCGCGAAGATCCAGCATTGCAGCCGATTCCATTCGGCTGCATCCCGCGCCCCTTTACAGGCTCCGATATGCGAGCGCTGCCAAAAGGCGTTGGCCGGCATGGACCACGCGAACAGCGCAAGCGCGAGAACGAAGATCGATCTGCTCAAGCAGCGACGCCTCATTGGCGGCCCCGGTCGACCGGGGCCGCTTGAACCCCAAGCTCATGAGGAAGGCATGGATGTCCTACCAAACGCTGAACAGCCGCTTCGCCTGGAGCCGGATAGAGCGCCGGCCGTCAGGCGAAGCGGGTCTTCAGCGCCTCGAACATTGTGACCTGTTCGGCGATCAGCGCCCGGCTCGCATCGCGCCGGACGAAGACCTTGAACATCGCCTCGCCCGCGCCATTGAAGAACTGCACCGAGCAGGACCGGCGTCCGTGGAAAAGCCGGTCGACCAGATAAATCGCGCGGCAATTCTCGGCCTTGATATGACCGCCGATCGGGCTGTCGCCATGGATGTTGTAATAGCCATGGCCGAAGGAGCCGACCGGCAGCGCGCCTTCGCATTCCAGCACGATATCGGGCGTGTGGACAATGAAGAGCACGCTCCCCCAGTTCGCGAGTTCCTGCCAGAGCGCCTCGAAGCGCTCGGGCGCGATCGCCGTCCGCTGCCCCAGTGGCGTCTCCTCCAGCACGGCAAGCGTCGGCACGCCGACCTCGCGGGCGATCGCCTCGATGACGCCGTCGGGCTTGGCCGCCAGCATCTGCCTGACACGCGCCATCGGGTCGTTTGCCGGCGGTTCCTGGCCAGCCAGCGGGATCACCTGCGAGATCGACATGCCGCCTCCCCTCACTCGGCCGCCTGGCGGGGCCGATGCGGATTGCTTTCGCTCAGCACCGTCTCGAAGCCCTCGAACTCGGGATGACCGAGATAGATCGGCGTCGCGCGCGGCTGGCCGGCATTGCGATGGGATTCGCGGAACTGCTCGGACTTGGTCCAGGCCGTGAAATCCTCCTTCGAGGCCCAGCTGGTATGCGAGGAATAGAGGGTGTGATCCTCCTTCTCCGGGCCCTTCAGCAGATGGAAGCCGAGGAAGCCCGTCATCTCGTCGAGGCGCGTCTTGCGCGACGACCAGACCGTCTCGAAGGCGGCCTCCTCTCCCTTGACGACCTTGAAGCGGTTCATGGCGATGAACATGGGATCTATCCTGACTTGGCTGGCGGATGAGCTGGGCTCGGGTGGTTCTTTCAGCATGCCGAACCGGACGGGATTGCCGTCCGGACCGACAGGAATTGCCTGTTTTCAAGGAGACACGGAAACGCGCCTGATCGTGGCGGAAGAATACACGGTGCAGCCTCGGCCCTGGAACAATAACGGCTCGCTGGCCGGCGCGGGATGCGCCTTGCCGACAAGCGTTCAGCGCTCACCGTGCCCGGCGCGCCACTCTTGACCCTCTGTAGTAAAACCGAATATCTCCGTCAACAACACCGAAACATAATCTAAATTAGACGAATTAAAAAGAGCGAATACTTGCCTGATGCTAACGCGAGGCAATCAACACCAGACGGAGATGATCTCATGGCCGGCCGCAACGCCCTGCTCGCCCCGGCGGCTCCCCGCCTCAATCGGCGCGAACTCGGTGCAGCGCTCGCCTTGACGCTGATCGCCGCCATCGATCTGACGAGTTCCGCCTCCTTCGTCACGCGCAGCTTCGCGCAGACGCCCGAGCGCATCGTCGCGGCCGGCGGCGTGATCACCGAGGTGCTTTATGCGCTGGGCCTGCAGGACCGGCTTGTGGGCGTCGATTCGACCAGCCAGTTCCCTGCCGAGGCGCTGAAGGACAAGCCCAATATCGGTTATGTCCGTGCTCTCTCGGCGGAAGGCGTACTCTCGCTCAAACCCTCGCTCGTCATGGCGATCACCAGCGCCGGCCCGCCGGATGCGATCTCGCTGCTGAACGAAGCGGGCGTGCGCCTCGCGCGGATTCCCGACGATACGAGCGCCGAAGGCGTCGTCACCAAGATCGAGGCGATCGGCGCGGTCGCCGGTGCGGTCGAGCCCGCGCGCCGGCTCGCGGCGCAGACCAAGGCGCGCTTCGACGAACTGGCGACGCTGCGCACGGCCTTGCCGGCTAAGCGCCGCGTGCTCTTCGTGCTCTCCTTGCAGAATGGCCGCACCGTGGTCGGCGGGCGCAACAGTTCGGCGGACGCGATCATCGATCTCGCCGGCGGCATCAATGCGGCGGCCGCAGTCGAGGGCTACAAGACGATGACCGACGAGGCGATCATCGCCGCTGCACCCGACGCCATCCTGATGATGCGCAACAGCGGTAACCACGACACGGCAACCGAGGCGCTGTTCGCCTTGCCCGCCTTCTCCCAGACGCCGGCGGCGGCGCAGCGCGCCCATATCGTCATGGACGGCCTCTACCTGCTCGGCTTCGGCCCACGCACGCCGGCGGCCGCGCGCGACCTCATGGCCGCGCTCTACCCCGGCGCCGCGATCCCGCCGCTGAAGACGGCGGCTGCACCATGACGCTTGCCGCCCGCCCCGGCGAGCTCGCCGCCTTGTCGTCGCTTGCAGCCTTCACGGCCGGCCGGAGGCGACAGGCGGTCCTCGCGGTCTTCGGCGTGACCTTGCTCTGCCTCGTGCTCGCCATCGTCGCGACCGGCCAGGGTGCGGTCCAGATCCCGCCGGCTCGCGTTGCCGAGATTCTGATGGCGAAGCTCTCCGGCCAGGACGAATTGCTGACCGGGCGCGACGCGCTGGTCGTGCTCAACATCCGCCTGCCCCGCGTGCTGCTCGCCATGCTGATCGGCGCGGCACTCGCCATCTCGGGCGCGCTGATGCAGGGCCTGTTCCGCAATCCGCTCGCCGATCCCGGCCTCGTCGGCGTCTCGGCCGGGGCGGGGCTCGCCGCTGCGACGACCATCGTCCTGGGCGACCGCCTCCTCGCCGGCACCGGCTTCAAATTGCCCTTCGCCGCCCTGCCCGTCGGCGCCTTCTGTGGCGGCCTGATCTCGACATTGGCGCTCTATCTGATCGCGACGCGCCAGGGCCGCACCTCGGTCGCGACCATGCTGCTCGCCGGCGTCGCGCTCGGCGCGCTGGCGGGCTCGCTCACCGGCCTGCTCGCCTTCATCTCGGACGACCGGCAATTGCGCGACCTGACCTTCTGGTCGCTCGGCAGTCTTGGCGGCGCGAGCTGGGCCAAGCTCGTCATCGTCGCACCGATCGTGCTGCCGCTGCTCTTCGCCGTGCCATTGCTCGCGCGCGGGCTCAACGCCCTGATGCTGGGCGAGGCCGAGGCCTACCATCTCGGCCTGCCGGTGCAGCGCATCAAGGGGCTTGCCATCCTGCTCGTCGCGCTCGCCGTCGGTGCAAGCGTCGCCACAGCCGGCGTCATCGGCTTCGTCGGCATCGTCGTGCCGCATCTGATCCGGCTCGCCATCGGGCCTGACCACCGCCTGCTGCTGCCGCTTTCGGCGCTTGGCGGCGCGACCCTGCTGGTCGGGGCCGACATCGCCGCGCGCCTGATCGTGGCCCCGGCGGAACTGCCCATCGGCATCGTCACCGCAGCGGTCGGCGCGCCGTTCTTCCTCTGGCTTCTCCTGCGCCGGGCAAACCATGTCGATCTCTGACACGCACGGCCCCGCGCTCGTCGCCTGCGAGGGCGTGAGCTTCGCGATCGGCCGGCGCAAGCTCGTCGATCAGGCCTCGCTTGAACTTCGCCCGGGCCGCACGACCATTCTGGTCGGCCCCAACGGCGCGGGAAAATCGACGCTGCTGAAACTCCTGACCGGTGAACTGCATCCAAGCACAGGCGGGATATCCTTCGATGGCGAGCCGCTCGGCGCGGTGCCGGGCTGGCGGCTCGCCTCGCGGCGCGCCGTGATGGCGCAGCAGACCAGGCTCGCCTTTCCCTTCACGGTCTACGAGGTCGCGCGGCTGGGCGTCGACGGCGTCGGCCGCCGCCTGCCGCGAGGCCAGCGCGAAGCCCTGATCGGTCAGGCCCTGAGCGCCGCCGGCGTGCTCGACCTCGCCGCGCGCAGCTACCAGACCCTCTCGGGCGGCGAACAGCAGCGGGTGCAGTTCGCCCGCGCGCTCTGCCAGCTCGAGGCCGGGCGCGGCGCCGGGCCATCCCAGGCGCTCTTCCTCGACGAGCCGATCGCGAGCCTCGACCTCTGCCATCAGCTCGCGCTTCTGGACATGGCCCGCAGCCTCGCCAGCCGTGGCGTTGCCGTGCTGATCGTGCTGCACGACCTCAACCTCGCCGTGACCTATGCCGACGAGCTCGTGATCATGGACCAGGGCCGCATCGTCGCCCGCGGCGCCCCCGCCGCGACGCTGGACGACGCGCTGCTGCGCCAGGTCTTCAAGGTCGATCTCTCGCTCAGTCGCGCGCCGGCGCCGGGCCTGCCCTTCCTGCTGCCGCAGCAGCACCGGGCGCAGAGCGCCGCCTGATAGCGAAAGCCCAGCGGCAGAAACCTCGCTTTGTGTCGCGACGGCCCACGGTCACGCTCGCGCGGTAAGCTCGTTCCGGGCTCCGCTTTGCCCTCGCCCGGCTTTTGGAACATAAGGGGCCCTGCGGCCCCGACGGCGATGGCAGATGCGCATTTTACTGGTCGAGGATAATCGCGAGCTTTCCGACTGGCTCGGCCGGTTGCTGCGCAAGAGCCGCTATGTCGTCGATTGCGTCCATGATGGTGCGGACGCCGATGCGGCGCTGTCGACGCAGCACTATGACGTGATCATCCTCGACATGGGCCTGCCGCAGATGACCGGGCTCGAAGTGCTGCAGCGTTTCAGGAGCCGCCGCGGCCTGACGCCCGTCATCATCCTGACCGCCAACGACGCCGTCACCAGCCGCATCGCCGGGCTCGACGCCGGCGCTGACGACTACCTCGTCAAGCCGTTCGACCCTGACGAGCTGGAGGCGCGCATTCGCGCGCAGTTGCGTCGCCGGCAAAACGACAAGACCCTGCGCGTCGTCTTCGGCGCGCTCGAACTGGAGACGAATACGCGCCAGTTCCTGCTGGCCGGCGAAGCCCTGCCCTTGACGCAGCGCGAGCATGCGGTGCTGGAAACGCTCATCCTGGCCTCCGGCCGCGTCGTGTCGAAAGCGGCCCTGAGCGAAACCGTGTTCGGCCTCGACGACGATGCCAGCTCGAACGCGATCGAGATCTATGTCCACCGCGTGCGCAAGAAACTGGAGGGCCAAGGCGTCGCGATCGGCACCTTGCGCGGCCTCGGCTATGCGCTGAGGAAGCAGGATGCCTAGGACTCTACGCGGCGAGTTGTTGGGATGGCTTCTCATCCCCCTGGCCGGCGTGGTCGCGTTCAATGCCTGGACGACCCATCGCAGCGCGGTCGCCACAGCCAATCTGATCACCGACCGCACCTTGCTGGCCTCGGCCCGCGTCATCGCCGAGCAGGTGAAGGACAATGAGGGCAGCGTCGAGGCGCTGATCCCGCCCTCCGCGCTGGAGATGTTCGCCTCGCCCGACCGGGACCATGTGATCTACCGCGTCATGGCGCCCTCGGGAGAATTGATCGCCGGCTTCCCGGACGTGGCCATACCGCCGCGTCCGCCGGTCGATCTGCAGCCAGTCTATTTCGAGGCGCGGTTCCGCATCGAGGACATCCGGGCGGTGGCGATCTCCCAGCCCGTCGTCTCGAAGTCGGCGGGTGGGAATGCGCTCGTCGTGGTCGGCACCAGCTTGCGCGGCCGCGACCGGCTCGTCACCGAACTCTGGCTGAGATCGCTGCGCGACCAGACGCTTCTCGTCGGGATCGCGGCACTTCTGGCGCTGTTTGGTTTGCGCAGGGGTCTGGCGCCATTGCTACGCTTGCGTAGTGAACTCCTTGCCCGCGACCCCGGCTCGCTTCAGCCTTTGGCCAGCAAGAACCTCCAGACCGAGTTGAAACCGCTGATCGACGCGCTGAACCACGCTTTCGCGCGCATCCAGACCTATATCTCGCTGCAACGACGCTTCGTCGCCGATGCCTCGCATCAGTTGCGCACCCCGCTCGCCGTGCTGAAGACGCAAGCCACTGTCGGCCTGCGCGACAGCGAGACGGCGGCCAAGACCGAGGCCCTGACCGCGATCGATGGCGGGCTCGACGCCATGACGCGCGTCGTCAACCAGCTTTTGGTGCTGGCGCGGGCGGAGCCGGGCGGCGCGGCGATGCGCAAGGAGGCGGTCGACTTCGCTGGGATCACCCGGGCCGCGCTTGAAAGCCGCGCCATGCTCGCCTTCGACCGGCGCATAGACCTGTCGTTCGAGGGTGACCAGGCCGGCCTGGAGCTGCAGGGCCATGTCACGCTGCTGCGGGAGATGGTGGCCAATCTGGTCGAGAACGCCTTGCGCTATACGCCCGAGGGCGGCGCCGTCAGCGTGCGCCTGACGCGGGAGCCAAGCGAGATCCATCTCAGCATCGAGGATAACGGTCCGGGCATCCCGGAGGCCGAGCGCGAACGGGTGTTCGAGCGCTTCTATCGCCTGGCCTCGGGCCCGGACGGAACCGGGCTGGGGCTTGCGATCGTGCGCGAGATCGTGGCCGCCCATGGCGGTCGCATCGCGTTGTCGGAACGCAGGCCGCCGCCGGGCCTGCACGCCGAAATCATCTTGCCGGCGAGCTGAGGACGAGCCCGCCGGCAATACGCATGTTACTGGTTGTCCTGCAGTTACTGGTTGTTCTGCAGTTACTGGTTGTCTTGTCCTATCAGTGGTCTTGCAGCGGCGCCGGACGCCAGGTCGCGAGGCTGCTCTCGACCCAGGTCATCAGATATTCGGCGGCCAGCGCCACGACCATGATGATGACGATCGCCGCATACATGCCCGCCGCGTCGAAGGAGCCCTTGGCGATGTTGATCAGCAGGCCGACGCCGTAGCGCGCCCCGACGAACTCGCCGACGATGGCGCCGACGATGGCGAAGCCGAAGCTGACATGGAGCGAGGCGAAGATCCAGCTCATCGCCGAGGGGATCACCACCGAGCGCGTCAATTGCCAGCCCTTGGCGCCGAGGATCTGCGCATTGGCCATCAGGTTCCGGTCGGCCTCGCGCACGCCCTGGAAGGCGTTGGCGAAGACGACGAAGAACACCATCACGAAGGAGAGCGCGACCTTGGAGGCAAGGCCGAGGCCGAAGATCATGATGAAGATCGGCGCCAGCACGACACGCGGGATCGAATTGATCACCTTGATGTAGATCGAGAAGATGTCGGCAAGCATGCGGTTGCGACCGAGCGCGATACCGACCACGATGCCGGCGATCGAGCCGGTCGCAAAGCCGATCAGCGATTCCTCCATCGTCACCCAGAGATGGAACCAGAGCGGGCCTTCCGAGGTGCCCTCCGTGATCCATTCGACCAGGCGCTCATAGATCGCGCTCGGGCTCGAGAAGAAGAACTCGTCGATGATGGCGGTGCGGGAGGCGATCTCCCAGCCGCCGAGGATGGCGGCAAGAATGGCCCAGCGCCAGAACAGCACCATGTGCTTGCGGTGGCGGGCGGCCTTGGCGGCGGCGGCTTCGATCTCGGCGTCCGAGGTCCCGGCGCGGAAAATGGCGCCCGAAGTGATGGCTGTGTCGGTCATGTCCTTTTCTCCTCAGGCCGCACGGGCTTCGTCGCGGGCGGCGCCACGCGTGACCTCGTCGCGAAGGTCGTCCCAGATCGTCTTGGACAGGGCGATGAAATCCTCCTGGTAGCGGATCTCGCTGACGATGCGCGGACGCGGCAGGTGCACGGGATAGACCGATTTCACCGTGGCTGGCCCCGAGGTCAGCACATAGACCTTGTCGGCAAGCGCGATCGCCTCCTCGAGATCATGCGTGACGAAGACGACCGAGGCCTTGGCCTCCGACCAGAGGTCGAGCAGCACGTCATGCATCACCACGCGCGTCTGCACGTCGAGCGCGGAGAAGGGCTCGTCCATCAGCAGGATCTGCGGCTCGTTGATGAAGGTCTGCGCCAGCGAGACACGCTTGCGCATGCCGCCTGAGAGCTGGTGCGGATATTTGCTCTCGTGGCCGGTGAGGTGAACCCGGGCCAACCATTCGCGCCCCTTGGCATAAGCCTCCTCGCGCGGCTTGCCGCGAAACAGCGGGCCGGCGACGACATTGTCGATGACGCTGCGCCAGGGAAAGAGCGCATCGGTCTGGAAGGCGAAGCCGATGCGCGGATCGATGCCGTTGACCGGCCCGCCGAACAGGCGGACCTCGCCGCTCGACGGGCTGGCCAGGCCGGTGACGAGGTTGAGCGTCGTCGACTTGCCGCAGCCGGTGGGGCCGACGACCGCGACGAACTCGCCGCGCGCCACGCTCATGTTGAAATCGCGGATCGCCGTCATCGACTTGCCGTCGGGGGTGATGAAGCGCCGGCTGACATTGATCAGCTCGATCGCCGGGCTCTCATTCGGGTCCGTCGCGGACATGCATCCTCCTTCGCCGGCTTCGCGGCGTTCTTCGGTTTCGGGACAGGACAGTTGGGGCGGCGCGGAGCGGCCCCAGGAGTAGGCGAGGCGCTATTTGGCGTTCTTCACGAACTCGGTCGTGTAGGTCTTGGACAGGTCGATCTGCTTGCCCTTGATGTTCTTCGAGAAGCCCGCGAGCACGGCGAGCACCGTCTCGGGCCCGCCCTGGGGCATCACGCCATCCCTGGTGAACATCGCCTTCCCGTCGGCGAGCGCCTTGACGTAGGATTCCTTGTTGCCGGCGTAATAGTCCTTCGGCATCTTGTCGGCGATGTCGGCGGCGCTGTGCGTGTCGATGTATTTCAGCGTCTTGACGAAGGCGTTGGCGAGCTTCTGGACGAGGGGCTTGTTCTTCTCGATCCAGGCCGTCTGCATGTAGAGCGAGGCCGCCGGATAGGTGCCGCCAAGCGCTTCCGTGGTCTTCTCGACGGTGCGCATATCGACCAGCACGCGAGCCTCCCCCGTCGCCAGCAGGCGCGAGATCGTCGGCTCCGTGGTCATGCCGGCCTGGATCTTGTCCTGCTGCATGGCGGCGATGAAGGTCGTGCCGGCGCCGACGGGAAGCGTGGTGTAGTCGCCGGGCTTCACCCCGGATTTCAGCATCAGATACTGGCTCAGGAAGTTGGTGGAGGAGCCGAGCCCGGTGACGCCGAGATTCTTGCCCTTGAGATCGGCCATCGACTTCACATCCGGATATTTGCTCGAGATCAGCTCGACCTCGCCCGGCGCCTGGCTGAACTGGACGACCGACATCACGAACTTGCCCTTGGCCTGCAGGTCGACGCAATGATCGTAGAAGCCGACGACGCCCTGGACGGCGCCGGCGAGCATCTCGTTTTCCGCATCGACGCCGGCAGCCTCGTTCAGCAATTCGACCTCGAGCCCTTCATCCTTGAAGTAGCCGAGGCTCTCGGCGAGCTTGGCGGGCAGATAGATCTGCTTCTCATAGCCGCCCACCATGATGGTGACCTTGTCGGCCGCAAGCACGGCGCTGGCCCCGGCGAGCAGGGCGGCGAAAGCAAGCGAGGTCGTGAGAATGCGGGCGCGCATGGGCCAGGCTCCTGGGTTCGTTTTCCTCGCGCGCCTCAACTCCTCTCTGTCGTCGAGAGGATTGCCTGAAGCGCGACTGACCGACCGTTAACCCGCCAAGCTTTCACCAGACTTTCAATGTTCGGCGACTCATCGGTTTCGGATCTCGGATGACGTCAGGCTGCGGGAGCCAGATCAGGCGGCTTGCGCACCATATCCGCCGCAGCCTCCGCCGCCCGCAGGGCCGCCTTGCGCTCGTCGACATAGTCGCGCGTCAAGGGAACCGCCTCCTGATGGCGCACGATCTGGAGCTGGAAGACGACGACGTCCTGATGCTCGAAGGCGGCCTGGCTCATTGCCAGGTAGAATTCCCACATCAGGCAGAAGCGCTCGTCATAAAGCGCGAGCGCCTCCGCGCGACGCGCCATGAAGCGCTCGCGCCAGGCCTGCAATGTCTTGGCGTAGTGCAATCGCAGCACCTCGACATCGGTGACGATGAGCCCCGCCTTCTCAGCGGCGGGCAGGATCTCCGACAGGGCCGGCAGATAGCCGCCGGGGAAGATGTAGCGGTTCAGCCAGGGATTGGGATGGTTGGGCCCGTCCGAGCAGCCGATCGTGTGGAGCAGCATCACGCCGTCCTCGCTCAGCAGGCGCCGGCAGGTCTCGAAGAAGGCCGGGTAGAAGCGCGGGCCGATATGCTCGAACATGCCGACCGAAACGATGCGCTCGAAGACACCGACGACATCGCGATAATCCTGCAGGGCAAAGCGCGCCCGCTCGCCGGCCCCGGAACGCTGAGCCCGCTGGTTGGCGACCTCGAGCTGCTCGCGCGACAGCGTCACGCCCAAGGCTTCGCGGGCGCCAGCGGTTTCCGTCAGATACAGGCACATGCCGCCCCAGCCGCAGCCGATATCGAGGACGCGGTGCTCCGGCTCGACCAGGAGCTTGGCCGCGATATGCCGCTTCTTCGCCAATTGGGCGTCGTCGAGGCTCTGCTCCGGGCTCTCGAAATAGGCGCAGGAATATTGCCAGTCCGCGTCGAGGAAGAGCGCATAGAGCCGGTCGTCGAGATCATAGTGATGCGCGACGTTCGCGCGCGAGCGACCCCGCGTATTGCGCGTGGTAAGGTGGCGCAGCAGGAAGCGGCCATGATCGAGCATCCGCTCCAGCAGGCTGGAAGGCTGTCCGCGCGCGCCCGACAGAATCAGGGCCAGGAAACCGTGGATCGAGCCCTGCTCGACCAGGAGCCGCCGATCCATGAACAGTTCGCCGAGCTTCATCTCGGGATCGAGCAGGAAGGCCCACAAGGCCATCCTGTCGGCAAAGCGGATCTGCACCGGCGCGCCGGAGCCGTCGCCGCAGCTGAACCCGCGCCCGTCGGGCAGCACGACATGCAGCGTGCCGTGGATGACGAGCCGCGACAGGACCGCCTGGAGAATTCGGAGCATCGGCGATCCCTTGGGCCCGTGGAGCAGCTCTCGCACGGGTGAAACTTGGCGCGTGAGCCCATCCTGACCGCAGGAAACGTGCCAGACGATCCCTGACGGGCCCGCGGCTCGACCGCCGGGAGGCTTTTGCCGCGCCAGCACCGGAAATTTCCGCCATATCCCGCATTCAAGGGCCGGATATAGCGCTTTCCGGCCCGAAACCGCGGAGAAAGCTGCACTGCCGCGCCCGCTGATCCGGAGCGTTCGGGACATAGGAGCGGGCGGGAAGAAGCTCCATTTTTTGATGCCAACTCCAAGACAGGGAGATCGAATCCTTCCGAAAATCGGAAAATATCTAATCAAATCAACATACTGATTGCTGGCACATCGCTTGCGCTAACGCCCCCGTCAACAATTTGGATCGGGCGTCAGCAATGGAATGGCAGGCCATCGTCGATTTCGACGGTACGATCTCGTGTCAGGACACGACGGATCAGATTCTCGAACGCTTCGCCGCGCCAAGCTGGCAGGAGGTCGAGCAGGACTGGATCGACGGCAAGATCGGGTCGCGCGAATGCATGAAGCGGCAGGTCGAGATGCTGCGGGTTTCGCCGGGACTGCTCGACAGCTTCATCGCGGATATCGAGATCGACTGGGATTTCCCCGCCTTCGTGCGGCTCTGCATGCGCCATGACATTCCCGTCACCGTCGTCTCCGACGGACTCGACCGGACGATCAGGGCGGTGCTGAACCGCGCCGGGCTGGGCTTCCTGCCGATCGTCGCCAACCATCTCGGCTATGCCGGCGAAGGCCGCTGGCAGCTGACCTCGCCTTACGCCTCCACGACCGGCGGCTGCGACAGCGGCACCTGCAAATGCGCCGTCGCTGATAGCCTGCACCGGCCGCTGACCCTGCTCGTCGGCGACGGCAAGTCCGACCACTGCGTCGCCGGCCAGGCCGATCTCGTTTTCGCGAAGAAGGGCCTGATCGCCCATTGCCGCGACCAGGGGCTTCCCCATCACCCGTTCACCGACTTCTCCGAGGCCGTCGGCCTGCTGGAGGAGCTGCTATGCGCCACCGCCGCGAGCGGCCGGACGCGCGAATTGACGAAGGATACGATCGATGGCTGACGGCTACGCTCTGCTCGATACGCCCGCTCCCCAGGCGGCGCCCGCACCCCTCTCGCACAAGGATGAGCAGGCCCGGCTGCTCGCGCTCGAGGCGCAATACTGCTCCCATGGCGACACGGTTCATTACACGCAGTTCCCCAAGATCTTCTCGGGCTGCGACGGCTCCTTCATGTTCGACGATGAGGGCAACCGCTTCCTCGACCTGCAGATGTGGTATTCGGCCGTCAATTTCGGCTACGCCAATCCCCGCCTGAACAACGCGCTGAAGCGCCAGATCGATACGCTGCCGCAGGTCGCCAGCCAGTATCTGCATCGCGAGAAGATCGAGCTCGCCGCGCTGATCGCGCAGGATGCGGAAGCCAAGTTCGGCGAGAAGGGCCGCGTCCACTTCAATGTCGGCGGCGCCCAGGCTGTCGAGGATTCGCTCAAGCTCGTGCGCAATGCCTCGAACGGCAAGAGCCTGATGTTCGCCTTCGAGGGCGGCTATCACGGCCGCACGCTCGGCGCCTCCGCCATCACCTCGTCCTACCGCTATCGCCGCCGCTTCGGCCATTTCGGCGAGCGCGCGCATTTCATCCCGTTCCCCTACCATTTCCGGGGACCCAAGGGCATGAGCAAGGAGGAGTATGGCGAGCACTGCGTGCAGCAGTTCGCTCGTCTCTTCGAGAGCGAATATAATGGCGTCTGGGACCCCAAGACCGGCCAGGCCGAATACGCCGCCTTCTATGTCGAGCCGCTGCAGGGCACCGGCGGCTACGTCATCCCGCCAAAGAACTTCTTCATCGGGCTGAAGAAGGTGCTCGACGACCACGGCATCCTGATGGTCGTCGATGAGATCCAGATGGGCTTCTACCGGACCGGAAAACTGTGGTCGATCGAGCATTTCGGCGTGACGCCGGACGTGATCGTCTTCGGCAAGGCCGTGACCAACGGACTGAACCCGCTCTCGGGCGTCTGGGCCAAGGAAAAGCTGATCAACCCGACGATCTTCCCGCCGGGCTCGACGCATTCGACCTTCAACGCCAATCCGCTGGGCACCGCGGTCGCGCTCGAGGCCATGAAGATGATGGCCGAGGACGATTACGAGACCATGGTCATGGAGAAGGGGGCCTATTTCCTCCGGGGCCTGGAAGAGCTCAAGCGCCGCCACAAGATCGTCGGCGACGTCGATGGCCTCGGCATGGCGCTGCGCATCGAGATCTGCGAGCCGCATGACAGCTACACGCCGTCGAAGCGGCTGGTCGACCTGATGTGCGACGAGGGCATGAAGGCCGATCTGGAGACGGATGGGAAACGCTACGGCCTCGTTCTCGACATCGGCGGCTACCACAAGAACGTCATTACGCTGGCTCCCGCCCTCACCATGAGCCACGCCGAGATCGATCTGGCGATCAAGCTGCTCGACCAGCTGTTCGCCCGCGTCGCAAACGCCTGACATCCCTGGAGGCGGCCTTGCGATTGCGCGTGATCGATCTCGACGGCAGCGTGGCGGCTCAGGAGCCGCTGCGCCGGCGCATCGATGCGGGAGCCGCCACCCGCATCGATGCCGCCGATCTTGCCTCCTCGCTGCGGATTCTCGCCACCCGCGCCGCGATGGACAGATTCACTGGGCGCCTGCGCGACAGCGCGGCGCCCGGTGACGAGCCTTCCGTGACCTTTTACGGCTCCGGCGATTTCCACCACCTGACGGCAGGCCTGCTTGCCGATGTCCGGCACGATGTCAGCGTGATCCATTTCGACAACCACCCCGACTGGGTGCGGTTTCCGCCGACCTTCAATTGCGGCGCCTGGGTCAACCGCGCGCTGGAGCTGCCTCAGGTCAGGCGCGTGGTGACGCTGGGCCCTTGCAGCGGCGACCTCGTCCGCCCCGAATTGCAGTTCGCCAACCTGCCGGCCCTGTCGCAGGGGCGCATCGAGCTCTACCCCTGGCGCCATGCACCGTCCCGCATCTGGGGCCGCTATCGCGACGGGCCGTCCCATCGCCAGGATCGCGGCCATCTGCATTGGCGCAATCTCGCCGATGAGCGCTGGGACGGCTTTCTCGACGAGATGATCGACGGGCTGCCGACGAAAGCCATCTGGATCACCATCGACAAGGATGTGCTTGGCCGCAGCGACGCCGTGACCAACTGGGACCAGGGCGACATGCCGCTTAGCCAACTGCTCCAGGCTGTCGAGCGGCTGGCGGCGCGTTGCGAGGTGCTCGGGATCGACGTCTGCGGCGACTATTCCACCGCGGTCTTTTCCGATCCGCTGCGGGCGACGCTGGCCTATTTCGACCATCCGCCGCGCTTTTCGCCCTCAGCGGATGATCTGGCGATCAATGCGCAGGTCAACGCCACCCTGCTGGATTGTTTCGAGCGGGTGCTGTCATGAGCCTGTCGCTGATCCTCTGGTTCGCCGTCTCCGTGATCTGCGACGTCGCCGGGCAGCTTTGCCTCAAGCGCGGCGCCGACAACCTGCCCGAGGTCCAGGGCCGTGAACTGGCCATGGCACTGCTCTGCTCGGCCTGGGTCGCGGGCGGCGTCCTGATCTACATCATCGAGATCTTCGTCTGGCTGCGCATCCTGGCAGAGGTCCCGCTCTCCATCGCCTTCCCCATAGCCAGCCTGAATTTCCTCGGCGTGACGCTCGCCAGCCATGTCTTCCTCAAGGAATCCGTCGGCCGCCTGCAATGGCTCGGCGCAATCCTGATCACCCTGGGCGTCGTCGTCGTCGCCCGCACAGCCTGACGGAACGACCGTGCCTCTCGCCGATCACAGCCTCCGCTTCTCCGGCAACCGCACCGGTTTCCTGCTCATCCACGGCCTGGGCGGGACGCCGGTGGAACTGCGCCTCGTCGCCCGAGCCCTGCACCGGATCGGCGGCCATACCGTGCATTGTCCGCAGCTCGCCGGCCATTGCGGCAGCGAGGCCGATCTGCTCGCGACGAACTGGCAGGACTGGATCGCCAGCGTCGAGACCGAGCTCGACCGCATGAAGACGCAATGCGACACGATCATCATCGGCGGCCTGTCGATGGGCGCGGTGATGGCGATGTACCTCGCCGCCAAGCGCCCGCAGGATATCGACGGCCTGGCGCTCTATGCGCCGACGCTCTGGTATGATGGCTGGTCGATCCCCTGGTACAGCTTCCTGCTCAAGCTGCTGATCGACACCCCGATGGGCCGCCGCTTCCGCTTCGTCGAGCGCGAGCCCTACGGCATCAAGGATCCGCGCATCCGCGCCATGATCGTGCATGCGATGGGGCGCGGCGACAGCGCCGTCGCCGGCCTGCTCGGGACGCCCTCGGGCGCAGTCAAGCAGATGTGGGGGCTGATCAAGGAAACCCGCCGCAGCATGAGCACGATCAAGCAGCCGGCTCTCATCGTGCATGCGCGCGAGGACGATGTCGCAAGCCTGGCCAACGCAGTCCATATCCAGCGCCATCTCGGCGGGATCGTCGACACGGTGGTGCTCGACGACTGCTACCATCTCGTCACGATCGACCGACAGAACGACGTCGTCATCGAGCGGAGCCTGGGCCTCGCGCAGCGTCTCACGGCCGCCTTCGCCGCCAGGGACAGCGCAGGCGCCTGCGCTGTTGCCGCCGAATGACCGCGCTGCGCGCACATATCGCCAGCCGCGTCGCCGAGATCGACGCGGACGCCTGGGACGCCTGCTTCCCGGGCGAGGCGGAAAACCATGCCTATTACACCGCATGCGAAACCGCCGCCCTGGCGAGCGGCGCGGAACTCGTCACCTCCGCGGCCTCTGTCGAGCGCGATGGCGAGACGATCGCCGTCGCGCCGTTCTTCCTGATCGACTACCGATTGGACACGCCGCTGCAGGGGCCTCTGCGCGCGCTCGGCGATTATCTGTTCCGGCATGCGCGGAAGCTCGTTTCGCTGCGGGTTCTGTGCATCGGCTCGCCCTATGCGGAGCGCTGCCATGCCGGCCTCTCCCCGCAGTTGGATGAACAGGCCCGGCGCCAGGCCCGGCTCGCATTGCGGGAAGCGATCGACGCCCATGGCCGCGACGAGGGCGTCCACGTCATCGCCTGGAAGGATCTAGCCCCGGACGATGCCGAGGCCTTCCAGGACATGCTGAAGGAGGAGGGCTTCATCCGCCTCGGCAGCCTGCCGGTCGCGGTGCTCGATCTGCCTTTCCAAAGCGAGGCCGATTATCTCGCCACGCTCTCGGCCGCGACGCGCAAGGATATCCGCCGCAAGCTCGCCAAGGCCGGCGATGTCAGGATCGAGATGCGCCACTCGATCGCCGACATCGAAGCCGAGATCGTCGCGCTCTACGAATCGACCCGGGCGCGAAGCGGCCTCGACTATGGCGATCTCGAAAAGCTGCCGCCGGGCTATTTTTCCGAGATCGCGGCGGCGCTGGGCGAACGGGCACTGTTCGTCCTCTACTGGGTCGGGACGACGCTCGCGGCCTTCAACCTGCTGCTGATCGAGCGCGAGCGCGTCATCGATAAGTTTCTCGGCATGCGCTACCCGCTGGCGCGCCAGCACAACCTCTACGCCCTGAGCTGGATGACGAATGTCCGATACTGCCTCGGCCATGGCATCAGTCGGCTCCAGAGCGGGCAGACCGCCTATGCCTCGAAACTGCGCTTCGGCAGCCGGCTCGTGCCGTCGGTGATCTTCTTTCGGCACCGGCAAGGCGTGCTCAACTGGGCCCTGCGCTCGATCAGCCCCTATATCGCCTTCGACAGGCTCGACCCTGATCTGAAGGCCCATCGCCTCCAACAGCACGCGCAGGTGTCACCATGAGCGCGACCGAAATGCCGTCGACCGGCGCGCCTTGGCGCATGATCGTGATCTGGACCTTGTTCATCGCGCTCGATACGGGCACGCAGCTCGCCTTCAAATGGGGTGCGGACGGGCTCGCCGATCTCGATTTCGGGCTGGCGATGATCTCGCGGGCCCTGACCCTGCCGGGCGTCTGGCTGGCGGCGCTCGGTTATGGCGGCACCTTCGTCGTCTGGATGATCATCCTGCGAACCACGCCACTGAGCCGGGCCTTCCCGATGACCGGGCTGGCCTATGTCACCGTGCCGCTGCTCGCCTGGGCGGTGCTCGGCGAGCGCATCAGCCTCGTGCAGGCTGGCGGAATCGCCACGATCATCGCGGGAGTTCTTCTCCTGGGATCGGGAGAAACGGATGAGGGCCATGCGTAGAACCCTGTCCGCCGCCTTGGGCATCGTCGCCACCTTGCTCTTCGCACAGATCGCCATGGCGGACTCGCTGACCGACGTCATCGGCCGCTGGCGCGATTCCGATGGTGAATCAGAGATCGAGATCGCCCGCTGCGGCGCCGCCTTGTGCGGCACGATCGTCTGGCTCAAGCAGCCGCGCATCGACTCAGCCAACCCCGACCCCGCAAACCGGGGGCGCTCGCTTCTCGGACTGCGCGTGCTCAGCGGCTTCAAGCCCGACCCAGCTTCTGCCACATTCAGCGGAGACGGCTATAACCCCGAGGACGGCCGCAGCTACAAGACCACGCTGGAGCTGAAATCGAAGACGACGCTCTCGGTCAAAGGCTGCGTGATGGGCGGGCTCATTTGCGACGGCGACATCTGGACGAGGCGTCCGTGAGGCCGCGCGCCCTGCCGCTTTTCCAGCGTGCGGCCAGCGCAGCTGGGGCGTTTTCGAGCGAAGTGGGCACCGGTTCGCGTGAAGAAAACGCGTTAAAACAAAATGTTAGAGCAATTGAACGATCCGGTCGGATCGTTCAATTGCTCTAACGCGGGATGATCGCCTCATGATACCGGGCCGCATGACGACACTGAGACTGCGGCTCGTGATCGGCTTTCTGCTGGTCAGCGTGCCGGCGATGCTGGCTTCGGCCTATGTCGCCGCACGGCTGATCTCGAACGCGTTCGAAAGCAATGTCGAGCAATGGCTGGGTGAAACCTCCCGCTATTTCAAGCTGGAGGTGCGCGAGGCGACGCTTGAGGCGCAGCGCGTCGCAAGCGTGATCGCGATGCGCTTGGAAACCGTGACCGAAAACGAGTTGCGGCATCCCACCATCATCGAAAACGACCTCGCCGTCCTGGGCTCGGTCGGTTACGACCTGATCGCGATCTACACCGACGAGCATGAGATGCTCTACGCCTCGCGCAACATCACGGGCGCGGACACGTTGCCGAGGCAGACCGTGCAGGGCATCTTCAAGATCGAAACCGACGGCAAGCACTACATCATGGCCGGCGCCGTCCAGACCGTGAAGCTGCTCGGCAAGACGGCGCATGTCATCGTCGGTACCTGGCTCGACGACCAGTATCTCGGCGGCATCAAGGTCGTGACCTCGCTCGATGTCAGGCTCTTCGCCGATACGGGCGCTGGCTTCGAGCCGATCCTGCTGACCCATCCGGCCGCCGCGGCCCGGCCTATTCCCCAGGCGATCCGCGACAAGCTCGAATCCGGGACCAGGACGATCTTCGACAACCAGGCCGATGAAGGCGCCTATCGCGCGGTCTATACCGGTTTCAACGGCATCGACGGCAAGCTCGTCGCCGTCGCCTTCATCGGGCTGACCAGCCGGGCCGGCTTCTTCGAGCAGATCGGCCGCTGGCGGCTTTTCGTCGGCATCTTCCTGTTCGGCTCCGCGCTCTCCATCATCGTCGGCGTCGCGATGTCGGGCATCCTGGTCAAGCCGCTGCGGGCGCTGACGCGCGGCGTCAGGTCGATCACCGCGGGCGACTACAGGCAGCGCGTGCCGGCCCAGGGGGGGCGCGAGATCGCCGAACTGGCGACCGGCTTCAACATCATGGCCGAGCAGCTCGGCAAGGTTCAGGCCCTGGAGGCCGAACTGCGCCGGCGCGACCGCTTCTCGGCGCTGGGACAGGCGGCGATGGTGATCGCGCATGAGGTGCGCAATCCGCTCGGCATCATCAAGACCTCGACCGAGGTCGTGCGCAACCGCGCCAAGCTCGGCCCCTCCGAGGATCGCATGCTCGGCTACATCATCGACGAGGTCCGCCGCATCGAGACGCTGGTGCGCGATTTCCTCGATTTCGCCCAGCCCAAGGAACCGAGCAAATCGGTGTTCCTGCTGCGCTCCGTGGTCGACCGGGTCGCATCCTTCGCCGCGCCGGAGCTGGCAAAGCGCCATATCGCCCTCGATATCCAGGATGAGAGCAACGGCGTGCTGATCTCGGGCGACCCCGACCAGCTCCACCAGGCCTGTCTCAATCTCGTGCTCAACGCCATGGATGCGATGTCCTCGGGCGGGACGATCACCGCAAGCCTCACCGTCGACGACGCGCAGGCAGCGCTGACGATTTCCGACAGCGGGCCAGGCATTCCCCCCGCCATCATCGGCCAGATCTTCAATCCGTTCTTCACCACCAAGGCCAAGGGCACGGGCCTGGGCCTCGCCAAGGTGCAATCCGTCGCCGCCGCCCATGGCGGCACGGCGCATTGCACGAGCAAGGAAGGGCAAGGAGCCTCCTTCACCATCGCCTTGCCCGTCGCCCCGCCCGATGCCCTGCCCGGCGGCCCGCTCAAGACTGATGCGACGAAGGCCGATGCGAGGGCGCCCTCATGACGCATACGATCCTGGTCGTCGATGACGAGACCCGCCTCGCCGACGTGCTGACCGCCGCGCTGGAGGATTTCGGCTATCGCGCCATCGCGGCCGAAAGCGCCACGGAGGCGCTCGCGATCCTCGACCGGGAGCGGATCGACCTCGTTCTCACCGATCTGCGCCTGCCAGGCATGGACGGCCGGACCCTGATGCGAGAGGTACGCCGGCGCTGGCCCGACATTCCGGTGGTGATGATCACGGCTTTCGCCGCCGTGCGCGACGCGGTCGAGCTCGTCAAGGAAGGCGCTTTCGACTACATCGCAAAGCCCTTCGAGATCGACGATGTCGCGGCGACGATCGGCCGGGCGCTGCGCCTGAGCGAGGTCGTGCGCGACAATGAGCGCCTGCGCACCGAGCTCGAGGGCCGCTACAGCTTCGAGAACCTGATCGGCAACAGCCCGCCCTTTCGCAGGGTGATCGAGCAGGTCACCGAGGTCTGCGAGACGCGCGCCACGGTGATGCTCAATGGCGAGAGCGGAACCGGCAAGGAGGTCGTGGCGCGCGCCATCCACTTCAACAGCCCCAGGCGCAAGCGCCCTTTCATCGCGGTCAATTGCGCCGCGATCCCCGAGGCGTTGCTGGAAAGCGAGCTGTTTGGCCACGTCAAGGGCGCCTTCACCGGCGCGCTCGCCAACCGGGTCGGGCGTTTTGCCGCCGCCGATGGCGGCACGCTGTTCCTCGACGAGATCGGCGATATGCCGATCGCGATCCAGGCCAAATTGCTGCGCGTCATCCAGGAGCGCAGCTTCGAGCCCGTCGGCGGCAATCAGAGCCAGGCTGTCGATGTCCGCATCATCGCCGCGACCCATAAGGATCTGCGCCAGGCGGTGGCGGCAAACCAGTTTCGCGAGGATCTGTATTATCGCCTCAACGTCTTCCCGATCCAGCTGCCGGCCCTGCGCGAGCGGCGCGAGGACATCGCGATCCTGGCCGCGCATTTCCTGCGCCTGCTCGCCGAGAGCGTCGGCAAGCGCGTCATCGGCTTCACGCCCGGCGCGCTCTCGGCGATGAGTGGCTATTCCTGGCCCGGCAATATCCGGGAGTTGCAGAACTGCGTCGAGCGCGCCGTCATCGTCGCGAAATCGCCGACGATCGATGCACCCGATCTGCCGCGCGACCTGTTCGACGCCCCAGTGCGCCAGCGCGAGCCCGACGATCCGCCCCATGATCTCGACGCCGAGCTCGAGCACATCGAACGGCGCTTCATCATCGAGGCCTTGCGCCGCACCGACGGCAAGCAGGTCCTGGCGGCGCAGCTGCTGGGGATTGCCGAACGCAGCCTCTGGCACCGCATCAAGAAGCTCGACATCAAGGTCAATCGCCGCGTCGCCGAATGAGGTCCATGCAGAGGAAGGCGTTGGCCTGAGGGCGTCGATGTGTCATGCCCCTAGCGAAATGTTTCGGGAGTTTTCCGCTTGGCTCGTTCAACCTTGCCCATGGCCCTGCTGGCCGGCCTTTGCGTCGCGATCAGCAGCGCGCAAGCGGCCGATCCCGTGGCCCCGGTCCTCAATCCCGAGCCCGCCTCCGGCTGGATCATCTCGCTCGGCGGCACCGCCCAGCTCGGCCCGAAATATGATGGCGCGAGCAAGGCCGGCTTGTCCGGCATGCCATCGATCAGCTGGCGCCGCGTCGGCGAGGACGCCGGCTTCAGCAGTCCCGATGACGGGCTCGACTACGCGCTTTACGAGACCAAGACCTTCAGCTTCGGCCCTGTCGCCAGCTTCCGCTCCGGCCGCTACAGCGGCACCGACGTCAAGCTCACCGGCCTGAGGGACCTGCCCTGGACGATCGAGGCCGGCGCCTTCGCCGAGTTCTGGCCGATCCAGGACCGCCTGCGCACGCGCATCGAGATCCGCCAGGGCTTCCACGGCCATCACGGCATCGTCGCCGATCTCTCGGCGGATTGGGTCGAGAAGTTCGGCGCCTTCACGCTTTCGGGCGGGCCGCGGCTTTCGCTGGGCGACAAGGCCTTCATGCGCAAGAATTTCGGCGTCAGCGCGGGAGAAGCGGCAGCGAATGGCTGGCTGACGGCATACCGCGCCCAAGGTGGCCTCAAATCAGCCGGCGTCGGCGCCGCGCTCGACTATGAATGGTCCCCGGCCTGGACGACGACGACCTTCGTCAAATATGAGCGGCTTCTCGATTCCGCCGACACCTCTCCGATCGTGCGCGTGCTCGGGCAGCGCGACCAGGTGACCTTCGGCCTGGGCGCGACCTATTCGTTCAAGATCGGCGGCTGACAGAGCCTAGCTGCGAAAAACCGGGTACCGGTTTTTCGCATTGATCCTGCTCTAGCTGTGGAGCCTCAACAGGTTGTCCTCGTCGAGAGCGAGTCTGCTGATTGGGGTTTTGGCCTGGATACCGCCGTGCGGTCGATGCCAGTTGTAATGG
>NZ_JAVDTY010000016.1:0-139133 GCF_031456075.1 Allobosea sp. BE125 | reverse complement strand
CCAGAAAACTCGGCTGCCCTGAAACCCGGTGCATCGCGATCAATCCCCTTTATCCAAAGGGAATCACGACACTGCCGGTTATGCAAAGGTCTCCGTAGGGAGAGGGCAGGGTGAGGGGTCGGCCGTTTGACGCTTTGGCCGGAACCCAACCGCATTCCGCCGCAAGGTTGGCATTCCACTGGTCCAGGGGCCTACACCTCACCCCTGCCCCTCTCCTTACAGGAGAGGGGTTCCCCGCGCCTCCGACTGACAGCCGGTGCAGATTTTCAACGCTACAGCGCCACCTTGAACGCCGCTTCCGTCTTGCTGGTGATCTCCTCCAACGTGACGCCCTCGGCCAGTTCGATCAGGCTCATGCCGCCGCCATTCTCGTCGATCGAGAAGACGCCGAGATCGGTGATCACCATGTCGACCACGCCAGCCCCGGTCAGCGGCAGGTCGCAGGCCTTGAGCAGCTTGGCCGATTCCGAGCCGTCCTTGTTCTTGGCGACATGCTCCATCACCACGACGACCTTCTTGACGCCGGCGACGAGGTCCATGGCGCCGCCCATGCCCTTCACCACCTTGCCGGGGATCATCCAATTGGCGAGGTCGCCATTCTGGGCGACCTGCATGGCCCCCAGGATCGAGAGGTCGATATGGCCGCCGCGGATCATGCCGAAGGAGTCGGCAGACGAGAAATAGCTCGTCGTCGGCAGTTCGGTGATGGTCTGCTTGCCGGCGTTGATCAGGTCGGGATCCTCGTCGCCCTCATAGGGGAAGGGGCCCATCCCGAGCATGCCGTTCTCGGACTGGAGCTGAACCGAAACCCCCTCGGGGATGTAGTTCGAGACCAGCGTCGGAATGCCGATGCCGAGATTGACGTAATAGCCGTCCTTGAGTTCCTTGGCGGCGCGGGCTGCGATCTGTTCACGGGTCCAGGGCATGTCTCGAACTCCTTAAGCCGCGCGCTTGCGGGTGGTGCGCTGCTCGATGCGCTTGGCCGCATTGGTGACGTGGACGATCCGCTTCACGAAGATGCCCGGCGTATGCATGTGATCGGGATCGATCTCGCCCGCCGGCACGAGGTGCTCGACCTGTGCGATGGTCAGCCGCGAGGCCGAGGCCATCATCGGATTGAAGTTGCGGGCCGTCTTTCGGTAGACGAGATTGCCTTCGGTATCGCCCTTCCAGGCATGGACCAGCGAGATATCGGCGAAGAGGCCGCGCTCCATGATGTAGCGCTCGCCGTCGAAAATCCGCTCCTCCTTGCCTTCCGCGACCAAGGTGCCGACGCCGGTCTTGGTGAAGAAGGCCGGAATGCCCGCCCCGCCGGCGCGGATGCGCTCGGCCAGCGTGCCCTGCGGGGTGAATTCGAGCTCGAGTTCGCCGGCGAGGAACTGCTGGGCGAAGAGCTTGTTCTCGCCGACATAAGACGAGATCATTTTCTTGATCTGCCGGGTCTCGAGCAGGATGCCGAGGCCTGCGCCGTCGATGCCGGCATTGTTGGAGATGAAGGTCAGGTCCTTGGCGCCGCTCTCGCGCACCGCCTCGATCAGGAGATCGGGAATGCCGCAAAGGCCGAAGCCGCCGGCCATGAGGGTCATGCCGTCCTTGATGGCGCCGGCGAGAGCCGCCTTGGCGTCAGGAAAAACCTTCTTCGACATCGCGTTGCCTTTGCCGCTGGAATGACTGGCCGGAGGGCTTGCTAAAGCACTAGCCGAGCGCAAGGGGCGGTTGCAACATGAGGTAGACTAAAGGCGCGCAGACCCCCCACCCAAAAGCGAGGGGGGTCTGCGTCGCGTTGCCAGCCTTACGACGCCGGGCAGGCCGCGCCGCTATCCGCCCAGGCCTGCATCAGCGCGCCGAACTGGGCGTTGGTGCCAGGCGCCGGCTCACGGCCGGGGCCTGGATTCCAGCCCCAGAGCACCAGCGTGTCGGTGGTGACGTGCTTGACGATCGCCGCCAGGTCGCGGCCGCCATTGCGGCTCTGGTCCTTGAGCTGCAGGCAGATCTGGCCCAGCGTCTTGCCCTCCCAGGCCATCGAAGCCGGAGCGAGCGCCCAGTGCCCGTCGCCGGGCACGCGGGCGGGATCGTAGTTCTGCTTGCCGTGGCAAGTGGTGCATTCCAAGCCCGGCGCGCCATGGCCGTCCTTGCCGCGCACCACCACGGGCTGGTGCAGGCGGCGCGCATCGGTCTGGCGCGGGCGCTCGGTCGCCGGATGGCAGTTCATGCAGCGCGGATGCGTCAGCACCTTGCCGATCTCGCCGAACAGCGCAGCCGAGCGCGCCTGCTGGTTGGGGATGCTCGAGAAGCTCGCGGCATCCCGCAGGGGCGGGCCGCCACGCTGCGGTGCGGATTGTGCGAAGGTCAGCGCCGTGCCGCCGAGGCCGAGCGCCAGCGCCGCGGCGCTCGCAAGGAGGAGAGGCCGCATCAGACCGTTCCTCCTACCATCGGCAATTGCCGTGGCCGGACCTGCCCCAATCGCGCCAAGGCATTGGCCACCGCCGGCCCGATCGGCGGTACGCTGGGCTCGCCGACGCCGGTCGGCTTCTCCGTCGAGGCGATGATCATGACCTCGACCGCCGGCATCTCGTGGATGCGCAGCGAGCGGTAGCTGTCGAAATTCGTCTGCACCGGCTTGCCGGCGTCGAGCGTGATCTCGCCATAGAGTGCATGACCGATGCCGAAGCCGATGCCGCCCTCCATCTGAGCGCGGATGACGTCGGGATTGACCGCAACGCCGCAATCGACCGCACACCAGACCTTATGGACCTTGGGCTCGCCATCGCTCCCGAGCGAGACCTCGGCGATCTGGGCGACGAAAGAGCCGAAGCTCTCGACCACCGCGACACCGCGCGCCCTGCCCTCGACAGTGTTGGGCCCATTCCATTTGGCGAGCTCGGCCACGGCCTTGAGCACGCCCATCGCGCGCGGCTCCTTGCCCATCATGGCAAGCCGGCCGGCGACCGGGTCCAGCCCCGCCGCCTGCAGCAATTCGTCGACGAAGCACTCGACCGCATAGGCGGTGTGGGTGTGGCCGACCGAGCGCCACCACAAGGTCGGCACGCCGACCTTGGCGGTGTGAACCTCGCAGGCGAAATCGGCGATCTCGTAAGGCAGCTCGTTGGCGCCCTCGATCATGGTCGAATCGATGCCGTTCTTCACCACCATCGCCTCGAAGGGCGTGCCGAGGAAGAAGGACTGGCCGACGATGCTGTCGGTCCAGGCCGCGATCTTGCCGTCCTTCACCGCGCCGCGCAGCTTGTGCAGGAAAAGCGGGCGGTAATAGCCGCCGGTGAGATCGTCCTCGCGCGTCCAGACCAGCTTGACCGGGCGGTTGGGGCCGATCGCCTTGGCGACCATGGCGAGCTCGGCCGCCAGATGCTGGCTGACCTGGGCGCGGCGGCCGAAGGAGCCGCCCGCCAGCATGGTCTCGAGCCGGACCTTGTCCTGGGGCAAGCCCAGCACAGCCGCGATGGTGGCGTGCTCGGTCGTCTGGAACTGGCTGCCGAAGCGGGCGAGCGCCTGGGTTCCGTCCCATTCGAGATAGCCGTCGAGCGGCTCCATCGGCGCATGCGCCAGATAGGGGAAGACGAACTCGGCCTCGACCACCGTGTCGGCCTTGGCGAGCACGGCCTCGGCATCGCCATGCTTGCCGACGACGGTGCCCGGCGTGCGCGCGAGCGCCCGGTATTCGGCAATGAGCTCGCGGCTGCCGCGCTTTTCGGCGGCGCTCTCGTCCCAGGTGACCTTCAGCGCCTCGCGTCCCTTGATCGCGGGCCACATGCCGGTGGCATAGACCGCGACGCCGGAGCCGATCGGCTTGACGTCGACCACACCCTTGACCTTCAGCGTCTCGGCGGCGTCGAAGCTCGCCATCTTGCCGCCGAAGCGCGGCGGGCGGGCGACGACGACCGTCAGCATGCCCGGCGTATGGATGTCGATGGTGAACTGGGCCTTGCCGCGCGCCTTGTCGGCGCTGTCGAGGCGCTTGACCGCGCCTTCCCTGCCGATCAGGCGGAAATTCGCCGGCTGCTTCAGCGCCACGGTCTCGGGCACGGGCAGCTTGGAAGCGGCGTCGGCGAATTCACCGAAGCGGCCCTGCTTGCCGGTGGGATGCTTGAGCACGCCCGCCTCGACGGCGATCTCGCCAGCCGGGACCTTCCAGGCCTCCGCCGCCGCCTGCACCAGCATGGCGCGCGCCGTCGCACCGGCCTTGCGCATCTGCTCGAAGGAATTGGCGATGGCCGAGGAGCCGCCGGTGCCCTGCACGCCGAAGAGGAGGTTGGCGTAGAGCTTGACGTCGGCCGGCGCATGCTCGGCACGCATCTGGCCCCAATCGGCGTCCATCTCCTCGGCGACGAGCGTGGTGAGGCCGGTGAACGGCCCCTGGCCGAACTCGATATGCTTGATCAGGACGGTGACCGTGTCGTCGGCGGCGACGCGGACGAAGGCGTTGGGCGCGAAGACGGCTGCGCCACCCGCCGGGCGAGCGGACTGCGCCCTGGCGACCTCTGGCAGATGCAGCCCGATGACGAGAGCGCCGGCCCCGGCCAGGAGCGCGCGGCGCGAGAGAGTGATGTCGTGAGCGGTCATGATCAGGCCTCCAGCGAGCGGGCGGCGCTATGGATCGCGGCGCGGATGCGGGCATAGGTCGCGCAGCGGCAGATATTGCCGTTCATGGCGAGATCGATGTCCTGGTCGGTCGGCTTCTTGTTTTCCTTGAGCAGGGCGACCGCGCTCATCACCTGGCCCGACTGGCAATAGCCGCATTGCGGCACGTCGCCGGCGGTCCAGGCCGCCTGGACGGCTTCGGCCTCGCGGCCGGAAATTGCCTCGATCGTCGTGATTTCGGCGCCGGCCACGGCGGAGACCGGCGTCACGCAGGAACGCAGCGGCTTGCCGTCGAGATAGACGGTGCAGGCGCCGCATTGCGCGACGCCGCAGCCGAATTTGGTGCCGGTGAGGCCGAGATTGTCGCGCAGCGCCCAGAGCAGGGGCGTGTCGTCGTCGATATCGACGCTATGCGTCGTTCCGTTGACCTTGAAGGTATGGGCCATGACTGCCTCCGATGCTGATATGACGCAGCGCGGCACCATGGTGCGGATCGAGGCTCGCCCTCGCCGGCCCGATCTGACATATCAGAAGCGGGCTATCAATCCGTAGTCCTGGGTCGCGCGACTGGACTAATTAGACGTTTTCAGTCTAGTTAGGATAGTCGCGCTCAGTTTGGATCTTGTCAAGACTGCAAATGGCCGACAGCACCGAAAGTTCCGGCACCGGAGCGAATTCTTGTGCCGAGGATGCGACCACCCGTATCGACCAGATCGCGGACGCGGCCCTGCGCCGTTTCGCGCGATACGGTTTCAAGCGCACCTCGATGGACGACATCGCAAAGGAGGCCGGCCTCGCCAAGGCGACGCTCTATCTGCATTTCAAGGGCAAGGACGATGTCTTCAGGGCGATGATGCTGCGGACCGGGCAGCGGGTCGACGCCCGCTGTCAGCGCGTGATGACGATGGCGGCTCCATTTCCAGAGCGGCTCGCGGCGCTGCTCGACGCGCATTTCGGCACCGGCTACGCCTGTTTCGGCGCGGGTGAGCACCTCCTCGAGCTCAAGGCCGTGATGACGAGCGTCGCCAGCGCCGAGGTACAGGTTTTCGAGAACATCTTCACGCGCCACGCCACCGAGCTCCTGGAAAAGGCGGAAGCGGCGGGCGAGATCAGCCTGTCGCGCAGCGGGCTTTCGACGGCCACCTTCGTGGCGACATTGATGCAAGCCGCGGCCGGCGCGAAGGCCGGCGCCAGACTCTCGTGCGAAACTTACGGGGCCCGCCTGCGCGATCTCGCATCGGTCTTCGCCGCCGCCCTGGCGCCGACGGGCCGGGATTGAGGGTTTTCATCTCCCGCCTTAGCCAAACGTCGTAATTCACGCCGAAACCGCCGCAATTACGGGCAGGAGCCGCCGTTGACACTCGCTCACGGCGCAGTGCAGCATGACTGCAAGGGGAAACGTAACAAGAAGAAAGAACACGATGCTACGCTCTGGCAATCGCCATGGCTGACGACATCATTCTGTCGACGGCGGGACTGACCAAGGACTTCGGCGGCTTCAAGGCCGTCAGCGGCGTCGACCTCAAGGTCCGGCGCGGCCATATTCATGCGCTGATCGGCCCCAACGGCGCCGGCAAGACGACATGCTTCAATCTGCTGACCAAATTCCTCAGCCCGACCGAGGGCGCGATCGTCTATAACGGCCGCGACATCACGCGCGAAAAGCCGGCCGAGATCGCCCGGCTCGGCCTCGTGCGCTCATTCCAGATCTCGGCGGTGTTCCCGCAGCTCAGCGTGCTGACCAATGTGCGCATCGCGCTGCAGCGCAAGCGCGGCGACTCGTTCGATTTCTGGCGCTCGGAGAAGGTGCTGCGCGGGCTCGACGAGGAGGCGATGCGCCTCGTCGATGCGGTCGGGCTCGGCTCCTTCGCCAGCCTGACGGCGGCCGAACTCAGCTACGGCCGCAAGCGCGCGCTGGAGATCGCCACGACGCTGGCGCTCGATCCCGAAATGCTGCTGCTCGACGAGCCGATGGCCGGCATGGGCCGCGAGGATGTCGAGCGCATCGAGGCCCTGATCCGCAAGGTCTCGGTCAACCGCACCATTCTGATGGTCGAGCACAATCTCTCGGTCGTCGCCTCGCTCTCGGACCGCATCACGGTTTTGGCGCGCGGGCAGGTGCTGGCAGAGGGCGACTACGCCGCGGTCTCGAAGGATCCGCGCGTGATCGAGGCCTATATCGGCTCGGGGGGCGACCATGCTCACTAGGGCAACAGTGGCGGGGCAACCCGCGGCCGAGACCGCCCCGCTGCTGAAAGTGCGCGGGCTCGAAGCCTGGTATGGCGAGAGCCATGTGCTGCACGGCATCGATTTCGACGTCGCGCCGGGCGAGGTGGTGACGCTGCTCGGCCGCAACGGCGCCGGCAAGACGACGACGCTGAAATCGATCATGGGCGTGATGGGCAAGCGCCGCGGCTCGGTCGTGCTGGAGGGCACGGAGACGATCGCCCTGCCCTCGCGCGCCATCGCCCGGCTCGGCATCGGCTATGTGCCGGAGGAGCGCGGCATCTATGCCAGCCTATCCGTCGAGGAGAACCTGATGCTGCCGCCGCAGGTCAGGCCGGGCGGGCTCTCGCTCGATCAGATCTTCGCGCTCTTCCCCAACATCAAGGAGCGCTTGAAGAGCCAGGGCACGAAGCTCTCGGGCGGCGAGCAGCAGATGCTGGCGATCGGCCGCATCCTGCGCACCGGCGCCCATCTGCTCCTGCTCGACGAGCCGACCGAGGGTCTGGCCCCGGTCATCATCGAGCAGATCGGGCGCACCATCGCAAAACTGAAGCAGGACGGGTTCACCATCATCCTGGTCGAGCAGAACTTCCGTTTCGCCGCCACCGTCGCCGACCGGCACTATGTCGTCGAACAGGGCAAGGTCGTCGACATGATCCCCAATGACGAGCTCGACGCCAATATCGACAAGCTCCACGGCTATCTCGGAGTCTGAAGCCACACTCCAGGACCGGGACCTCCAAGACCAGGCACTTCAACCACAAAAACAACGTCGAAAACGACATTCACTCCAGGGAGAGAACCATGATGAAACTCAAGACCATTCTGGCGACGACGGCGCTGGCGACGCTGATGGCGAGCCCGGCGCTTGCCCAGCAGATCTCCGTCAAGGCCGGCGTGCTGAACGACCGTTCCGGCCTCTATGCCGATCTCTCCGGCGAGGGCTCGGTCATCGCCGCGCGCCTCGCGGTCGAGGATTTCAAGGCCGCCGAGAAGGGCATCAAGGTCGAGATCGTCTCGGCAGACCACCAGAACAAGCCCGATGTCGGCTCGACCATCGCCAGGCAATGGTATGATCAGGACGGCGTCGACCTGATCCTCGACGTGCCGACCTCCTCGGTGGCGCTGGCTGTCAGCCAGATCACCAAGGAGAAGAACAAGATCCACATCAATTCGGGCGCTGCGGCTTCCGACCTCACCGGCAAGGCCTGCACGCCCAACACGATCCACTGGACCTACGACACCTATGCCCTGGCCCAGGGCACCGGCGGCGCGATGGTCAAGGCCGGCGGTGACAGCTGGTTCTTCCTGACAGCCGATTATGCCTTCGGCCATGCGCTGGAGCGCGACGCCAGCGAGGTCATCACCAAGAATGGCGGCAAGGTGGTAGGCGCGGTGCGCACGCCGTTCCCGGGCACGGATTTCTCCTCATTCCTGCTGCAGGCGCAGGCCTCGAAGGCCAAGGTCATCGGGCTCGCCAATGCCGGCGGCGACACCATCAACTCGATCAAGCAGGCCGGCGAATTCGGCATCGTCGCCGGCGGCCAGAAGCTCGCGGGCCTGCTCGTCTTCGCCTCCGACGTGAATGCGCTCGGCCTGCAGACGGCGCAGGGCCTGGTCCTGACCGAGGCCTTCTACTGGGACACCAACGACCAGACCCGGGCCTGGTCGGAGCGCTTCGCCAAGCTCAACAACGGCAAGAAGCCGACCATGGTGCAGGCTGGCGTCTATTCCGGCCTGCTGCATTACCTCAAGGCGGTCGAGGCAGCCAAAAGCAAGGACACCGCCACCGTCATGGCGAAGATGAAGGAGATGCCCACCGACGATCCGCTCTTCGGCAAGGGCACGGTGCGCGTCGACGGGCGCAAGATGCACGACATGTATCTCTTCGAGGTCAAGAAGCCGTCGGAATCGAAGGGGCCGTGGGACTACTACAAGCAGCTTGCCGTGCTGCCGGCCGACAAGGCCTTCCGCCCGCTCTCCGAAAGCGAGTGCCCGCTCGTGAAGAAGTGAGCCTCCGGAAACCCGGCTCCGCCGGGTTTCCGCTCCCTCGGCGTCATCCCGGACAAGCCGCCCTCGGGTCCGGCCTTCGGCCGGCCCAAGGACAAGCTCCACGGCGCCGATCCGGAATCCATCCTAGAGCTCTCGCTCCCTTCGATGGATTCCGGGTCTCTGCTTCGCTCCGCCCGGAATGACGGCTGAGGTCTCGACAAGACCTTCGATGTCCAAACGATCGAGCCACTGAATGTTCGAGCTTCTCGGAATCCCGCCACAAGCGCTGTTCGGCCAGGTCCTGCTCGGCCTGATCAACGGCTCGTTCTACGCCATCCTCAGCCTCGGGCTGGCGGTGATCTTCGGATTGCTCAACATCATCAACTTCGCCCATGGCGCGCAGTACATGATGGGCGCCTTCGTCGCCTGGATGTGCCTGAACTATCTCGGCATCAATTACTGGGCGGCGCTCCTGCTGGCGCCCCTGATCGTCGGCGTCTTCGGCGTGCTGATCGAGCGCTTCCTGATCGCCAGGCTCGCCAATCTAGACCATCTCTACGGGCTCTTGCTGACCTTTGGGCTGGCGCTGATCATCCAGGGCCTGTTCCGCAACAACTACGGCTCGTCGGGCCTGCCCTACCAGATCCCCGACGCGCTCAAGGGCGGGCAGAATCTCGGCTTCATGTTCCTGCCCAACTATCGCGGCTGGGTCGTGGGCGCCTCGCTCGTGGTCTGCCTCGTGACCTGGTTCATGATCGAGAAGACCAGGCTCGGCGCCTATCTGCGCGCCGCCACCGAGAACCCGACCCTGACCCAGGCCTTCGGCATCAACGTGCCGCTCCTGGTGACGCTGACCTATGGCTTCGGCGTCGCGCTCGCAGCCTTTGCCGGCGTGCTCGCCGCACCGATCTATTCGGTCAATCCGAATATGGGCGCCGATTTGATCATCGTCGTCTTCGCCGTCGTCGTGATCGGCGGCATGGGTTCGATCATGGGCGCGATCGTCACCGGCTTCGGACTCGGATTGGTCGAGGGCCTGACCAAGGTGTTCTACCCGGAAGCTTCGGCCACGGTCATCTTCATCATCATGGTGCTGGTGCTGCTGGTGAAGCCCGCCGGCCTGTTCGGGCGGGCGGCGTGATGGCCGCGCTCCCAAACTCTGCGAGGATGTGACCATGGCTGACGTTCTTTCCGTCGAGGCGCCGGCCGGCGCAATTGCACTGGCCGAGACAAGCCGGGGCACCGAGCGGTTGCACCGGGCAATCTTCATCGGCCTTGCCGCGGTGCTGCTGGTCGCGCCCTACCTCGCCTACCCCGTCTTCGTGATGAAGGTCATGTGCTTTGCGCTGTTTGCGCTCGCCTTCAATCTGCTGCTCGGCTATGGCGGCCTGCTCTCTTTCGGCCACGCCGCCTATTTCGGCATGTCGAGCTATGTCTGCGCCTATGTCGCCAAGAACTGGGGCCTGACGCCGGAACTCGCCATCATCTCGGGCGTGCTGGTCTCGGCCGTGCTGGGCCTGGCCTTCGGGGCGCTCGCGATCCGCCGGCAAGGCATCTATTTCGCCATGATCACGCTGGCGCTTGCCCAGATGGTGTTCTTCTTCTCGCTGCAGGCACCGAAGTTCACCGGCGGCGAGGACGGCATCCAGGCGGTGCCTCGCGGCAAGCTGTTCGGTCTGATCGATCTGACCGGCGACAGGGCGCTGTACTACGTCGTCGCGGTCATCTTCATGGCCGGGCTGCTGTTGATCTACCGCATCATCCATTCGCCCTTCGGCCAGGTCTGCAAGGCGATCCGCGATAACGAGCCACGCGCGATTTCGCTCGGCTACCGCGCCAACCAGTACAAGCTCGCCGTCTTCGTGCTCTCGGCCTCCCTCGCCGGGCTCGCCGGTGCGACCAAGGCGATCGTCTTCCAGCTCGCCTCGCTCACCGACGTGCACTGGTCGATGTCGGGCGAGGTCGTGCTGATGACGCTGGTCGGCGGGCTCGGTACCGTCTTCGGGCCGATCGTCGGAGCGCTCGTCATCGTCTCCATGCAGAACTATCTGGCGAGCCTCGGCGCCTGGGTCACGGTGGTGCAGGGCGTGATCTTCGTGGTCTGCGTGCTGCTCTTCCGCGAGGGCATCGTGGGCGTGATCGCGAAGAAGATCGGGCGGCCGCTGTAGGCGCCGGGACCATTTTGGCGAGGCATGCCCCTCCCAACCGTGTCATCCTGGGCGACCGAAGGTCGTCCCGGGATCCATCGGAGGGCTCGGCGCTCTAGGATGGATCCCGGAGGTGCGCGGCTTCGCCGCTTGTCCAGGATGACGGTGCGGATTTGATCGACCTTGCCGGCCGTCACCGCCCGCGCATCAGGAAGGCCGTGACGGCTGCCCGGTCGGTCTCGTCGTCGAGACCCTGCGGGCTCATCCAGCCGCCCTTGAACATCGCGTCGGGGTCGGCGAGATAGGCGTTCAGGCGAGCCTCGTCCCAAATGACGCGCTTGGCGCGCGCCGCCTTGAAGGCGGGCGAATAATCGAAGCCCTCGGCCGAGCCGACGACGCGCCCCTTCAGCCCGGCCAGATGCGGCCCGGCCATGCCCTGCTTGGCGGGATCGAGGCTGTGGCAGGATTTGCAGGGCTCGAACAGCGCCTCGCCGCGCGCCAGATCCTGCGCCGCCGCGACGCCGCCCGAGAGTGCGAGCGCCACGGCCGCCACGATGGCAGAGGCGGATCTCACGCCTGCTTCACCGTCTGGATGCGCACGAGGCGGTCATTGCCGCTCTCGCCGCCCCAGGCCTCACCGGAGCGGCCGTCCATCTGGCGGACATTGGCGCCGGCCTTGTCGCTCGGGAAGCTGTTGAAAGCCTCGGTAACCGGATCGAAATGCACGATGGCGTTGGCGCTGAAATCGGTCAGCCAGACCTTGTCGGCGTCGTCGACATAGACCGAATAGGTGCGCGGCTTGTCGCCCGGCAGTTTCCAGGTCTTCCAGCTCTTGCTCAGCGTGTCATAGGCCGAGACATTGCCGGAATTCCATTCGCTGACCCAGACCCGGTTCTTCGAATCCGACCAGACGCGGCGCGCGCCCTGTCCGGGTGTCGGCGGTTCGACCACCGTGACCTGGGCCGTGCCGGTGTCGATCCTGGCGATGTGGTTGCCGGCGAGCGAGGCGTACCAGACCTCGCCCGAGGGCGTCAGGGTGATGCCGTAGGCGCCCGGCCCGCGCGGCGCGTCCCAGACCTCCATCTTGCGCGTCTTCGGATCGAAGCGGCCGATGATGCCGTTCTGGCCGGTGAACCAGAGGATGCCGCTCTTGTCGAAGACGCCGGTATTGAGGTTTGCCCGCGCCTTGCCTTCCGGCAACTTGAAAAGCTCGACCTCGTGGGTCTTGTCGTCGACCCGGGCGATGGCGTTCTGGCCGCCCTCCGTCACCCAGGCCGCACCATCGGGCCCGCGGATGACGCCATGGGGCGCTGCGCCCCGGCCGAGTTCGACCACCTTGAGCTGGCCGGAGCGCGGATCGAAACGCCCGAGTGTGCCATTGCGCTGGCCGCAGACCCAGATCGTGCCGTCGCCGGCATCGGTGACGTCGCGGGAGCCCTTGATCGCGGGAATATCGAAATAGGTGACGGCGAATTTCGTCTCGGTTGTCTCGGCTGCGATCGCGGCCGTCCGGCCGATCAAGGCAGGGGCGGCAAACCCGGCGAGGCCGAGCTGGAGAAAGGAACGGCGCAACATGGGGCGTCTCCTTCGTCAGGCAGAAGCTGGAACAACGCCCGATCCCGTTGGATCGTTCAATTGCTCCAATCTCTTATTTTTACGCGTTTTCTTCACGCGAACCGTATCCACTTCGCTCGAAAACGCTCTGGGATCGCGCTTGGCTCCTTGAGTAAACTGACAAGATGGTGAAACCGGGACAATGCCCAGCGCGCCTCCGCTTCAGCGGATCAGCTTCGCCGCCGCGCGAAAACGCGGATGGGCCGCGGTCCTGAGCCATTCGAACACCACCATTTCGGTGGTGACGATCTCGGCGCCATGGCGCGCCATGCGCGCGATGGCGACCTCCTTGGATTCAGGCGCGCGCGAACCGATCGCATCCTGCACCACGGCGACGCGGCGGCGATGCTCGAGCAGGCTCAAAACGGTCTGGCCGACGCAGACATGTGCCTCGCAGCCGCAAATGACGAGCTGCATGTCGCCGGCAAGCGCCTCGAGGAAGGCAGGCTCGGCGCAGGAATCGAAGCTCATCTTGGCGATCACGGGGCCGGCGCCCGCCAGCTCCGGCACCGTGCCGCCGAGCCCGGCCGGATTCTGCTCGGTCATCAGCACCGGCACCGCAAGGAGCCCGGCAGCGTCGACCAGGCGCCTGGCATTCGCGACCAAGCACGCGCCGTCATGGATCGCCGGCATCAGGCGCGCCTGGAAATCGATGACGACGAGGATGGCGTCGGTGGCAGAAAGCAGGGTCATGACTGCGTCTTTCTACAGCGGTTTCGTATAAGAGCGCACCGAAGAACCGCTCGGCGCCACCATGCTAACCTCACGCCGGGCCGGAAACCAGAAAAGGAAGGAAACGCCATGCCCCAGATGATCTTCGTCAACCTGCCCGTGAAGGATCTCGACGCCTCGGTCGCCTTCTTCACGGCGCTCGGTTTCTCGTTCAATCCGCAATTCACCGATGAGACCGCGACCTGCATGGTGATCAGCGACACCATCTTCGCGATGCTGCTGACCCATGAGAAATTCCTCAGCTTCTCGCCCAGGCCAATCGCCGATACGCGCCAGGCGGTCGAGGTGCTGACCTGCCTCTCCCGCGACAGTCGGGCTGATGTCGACGCCATGGTCAAGGCAGCCCTGGCGGCCGGCGGCACGACCTATAAGGAGCCGCAGGATTACGGCTTCATGTATGGCCACGGCTTCCAGGACCTCGACGGCCATGTCTGGGAGTTGATGTGGATGGACCCCGCCGCCGTGCAGGGGTGAAGTCTGACACCCTCGTCATGCTCGGGCTTGACCCGAGCATCTCGGGACCAGCCTCTTCCTTCACGAGCTTCCCGGGTCCGCGCTCTGCACGGCCCGGGAATGACGTCCTTCGTCAGTTCCCGCCCGCGGCGCGCTTCGGCACGGCGGCGAGCCAGACGCCCATCTCTTTGGCCCAGAACTTCGCGAGCCCCGTCGTGCCGTGGCCACGGGTATCCTCGCTCGCCGGAATCAGCAGCAGCCTGCCATTGGCGAGGCGCTTCAACTCACGCTCCATGATGCCGGTCTCGGGCGGGTTGCGCTCGTCATCGGCGGAGTTGATCGCCAGCAGTGGCGCCTTGATCGCGCCCAGGCCCTGGGAAGCGTCGTAGTCGCGCGAGGAATCCCACTGGTAGAGGAAGTCGTTGGCATCGGCGCTGAAGGCGGCCTTCAGGCGCTCGTCGAGCAGCGCGTCGGCCGCCTCGCGCGTCGGCGCCAGCTTCTGATAGGCGAGCGTGCCGCCGCTGGTGGCGATACCGAAGAACACATTGGCCGTGCGGAAAGCCGGCGGCTGCGTCGTGTAGTCACCGCCCTTCCACTCCGGATCGTTGCGGACGGCATCGATGATCATGCGCCGCATCATCCAGTTGCGGCTCGACATCGGCGTCGGCTGCGAAGCCATCGGCACCAGCGCGTCCATGAAATCGGGATGCCTGACGCCCCAGAGCCAGACATGCATGCCGCCCATCGAATTGCCGAGCACGAGCCGGACATGGCGCAGCCCCAGCCCCTCGCTGACCAGTTTGTGCTGGGCTGAGACCATGTCCTCGTAATTATAGCGGGGGAACTTCGCCTTCAGCCCGTCCGAGGGCTTGGAGGAGGCACCGGCTCCGATCGCATCCGGCAGGATGATGAAGTATTTCGCCGCATCGAGCGGCTGGCCCGGACCGAATAATTCGCCCGCGAAGGCCGGCGTCAGCAGGCTCGCCGCCGAGCCCGCCGTGCCGTGCAGGATCACCACCGGCTCGCCCGCGGGATCGCCGATAGTGGCGTAGCCGAGCTTCAATTCCGCCAATGTCTCGCCGCTCTGGAAGCGGAAATCCTTGGCCACCCAGACGCCGCGCTTGGGTGCGGGATAGTCGGCCGCCGAGGCCGCCATCGCGACGATGGACAGGATGAAGGCCGCGGCCGCGCGGCGCGGCCAGCTTGCGATGGTCATGATGGTTGCACCTTCGTTGTCGCCGCCACGGCTTGCCGCCGGGCGATCCTCCCTTGATCGAAGGATCGCGCCGAACACGCGATGAGGCAAGGGAGGCGGGGGAGGTCCTTCCCTTCTCCCCTCGCGGGAGAAGGGAAACGCGCGAAAATCCCCGCCGGCGTTTCCGCTGCGGAGAGGGGCTGACGGAGCGGCGCGAGGCGCGTGTTTGTCGTCGTCCGCATCCGTTGAGCCAGAGACGGCGCGGATGGATTAGGTCGCGCTCAGCCGCGCTTGATAGCTGTCTCGGCGATCTCGTGATGGCCGATGGCGCGTTCGAGACCGTCGGGCCCACGCACGCGATACTGCTCTTCCTTATTGTCGCGCAGCGGCATCACGCGCAGGATCTCGTAGAGGCCGAGCCTGGCTTGATTGGCGAAACCCGGTTCGAGATTGACCAGATCACCCGGCTTATATGGCTGACTGGCCATGTCATCATCCTCCGTGAGACGGATCGAGGCGTTTGAGCAGGTTGTCGACGGCTAGAAATCGGCGGGCGTCAGGCGGTGATAGCTGGCCCGGTGCCGCGCATAGGCGTTCGAGGCCGCCTTCAGGATCGTGTCCCGGTTCCGATCGAAGACATCGAGCACCTGCGCCTGACTGTCATCGATGCCGGAACCCAGCTTGCGCAGGGCGTCCATCTCGATCTGGAAGGTGATCTCCAGCGAGGCATCCGAGCCCCAGAAGCTGACGCAGGAACGCCCTGCGTCGAAACTACGGACCGGGTTGGGAAAATTCAGCGCCATGGTCGGCCTGCTTTCTTGCGGTTGCCTGTCACGAGCAGCTTCAGGACGCCAGCGCCGCAACCTGCTGGTCCACGGCCCGGAAGCACGATTGAGCCAGAGCACACCGGCCGCCAATGACCGGCGCAAGCGTGCGCCGAACGCAGCGAGCGCCCGCTCCACTGTGTATCTGCGCCGTCGGCTCCCGAGGGGCTCAAGCAAGCTGATCGTTTTCTCAAGGGCGGTCAGGCCAAAACAGATCAACCGCAAGGCGGCTTGTTCTCGACGACCGTCTTTCGGACATGGGGAAGGCTGCCGCGCATTGTAAGGGCCGCGCAATAATAAGGCTTTGATCTCGCGGACAAGATTTGGGCCTCGCAGGACTGGCCAGGCCGCTATGCAGCGGCGGCACGCCCCGCCTCTGGCGCATGGCATGCCCCGGCCTTACAAGTCTGCCATTCTCCCAACGCACGGGCAGGCCGAGTGACCATGGACAAACGGGTCGAGACGGCGGCGCATCCAGCGCCCCTTACCCATGAGGATATTCGCAGCATCCTGTTCGGCATCATGCTCGCCATGTTGCTGGCGGCGCTGGACCAGACCATCGTCGCGACCGCGATGCCGACGATCGGGCGCGAGCTCAACGACGTCACGCATCTGCCCTGGGTGGTGACGGCCTATCTGCTCGCCTCGACCGCGGTGACGCCGCTCTATGGCAAGCTCGCCGATATCCATGGCCGGCGGGTGACGCTGCTCTCGGGCATCGTCGTCTTCGTCGTCGGCTCCGTGGCCTGTGCGCTTGCTCCGAACCTCTGGCTCCTGGTGATAGCGCGTTTCGTCCAGGGGCTGGGCGGCGGCGGGCTGATCGCGCTGGCGCAGACCATCATCGCCGACATGGTGCCGCCCAAGGAGCGTGGCAAATATCAGGTCTATTTCGCCGCAGTCTTCATGGCCTCCTCCGTGCTCGGCCCGGTTCTCGGCGGTGTCATCGCCGAAGCGCTGCACTGGTCGGTGATCTTCTGGATCAACCTGCCACTAGGGCTTGCCGCCTATTGGATGACGAGCTCGGCCTTGAAGCGGCTGCCGCGCCATGAGCGACCGCACAAGCTCGACGTCGCCGGCGCCCTGCTGATGACCAGCGCGACGATGACGCTGCTGCTCGCGCTTTCCTGGGGTGGCACCTATTACCCTTGGGCTTCGGCCCGGATCATCGGACTCGTGGCCTTGTCCATCGTGTTGTGGGCCGTCTTCGCCTGGCGGCTGCGGACGGCAGCCGAGCCACTGATCCCGCTCGACCTCCTTGCCAATCCGGTGGTGCGGATGGGCACGACCGCCGCAGGCTTCGGCATGGGCACCTTCATCGGCCTGACGATCTACCTGCCGCTCTATTTCGAGACGGTGGTGGGGATGAGCGCGTCAGCCTCGGGCCTCGGCCTCTTGCCGCTGACCTGCGGCACCGTGATGGGCGCGACCTTATCGGGCCGCTCGCTGACACGATTGACGCATTACAAGCGCGTGCCGGTAGCGGGGCTGAGCGTCGCGACATTGGGGGCAGCGCTGCTGACGATCTATGCCGGGCAGATGCCGCTCCTGCCCTTCTCGCTGACGCTTGCCGTGATCAGCCTGGGGCTCGGCACCATGCTGCCCGTGGCGACCGTCTCGATCCAGAACGCGGTGCTGCCGCACCAGCTCGGTACGGCTACCGCGATCGCAAACTTCTTCCGCCAGATCGGCGGAGCGTTGATCGTGGCGGTGTTCGGCGCGATCGTGCTCGGCGGCGTCGGCGGGGCCGGCGTCGGGCTCTCGCCCGAGGCGCTGAAGCTGGGGACGGTCGATCGCACAGCGATGATCGAGCTGTTCCGCTATGTCTTCGCGGCGACCTGCTTCGGCTTCGCCATGGCGCTGCTGCTGATGGTGCGGATGAAGGAACTGCCCCTGCGCGGCAGCGCGGTGGAAGCGGCAAAGGCGGCCGGCGGCGAATAGCCGGAACAGTCGCCGCCCCCACGCGTTCGCCACCAGAGCAGGATGAGAGACGGATTCAGATTTCACACGCGATCACGAAGTGACCCGATCTGAAATCATCCGGCTCTAGCCCGCCGCATCGCCGCGGTGGGGTTTCGTCACGCCTTCACGCAGGAGCATCCCATGTCCGATCTCGTCGTCATCGTCTATCCGACCGAGGCCCGCGCCGAGGAAATGCGCCAGAAGGTCGTCTCGCTGCAGAAGGAGTATCTGATCGAACTCGGCGACGCCGCCATCGCGGTGATGCATGAGGGCGGCAAGATCAAGTTGAACCAGCTGCTCAACACCACCGCGCTCGGCGCCGTCTCCGGCTCCTTCTGGGGTCTGCTGATCGGCGCGATCTTCCTGATGCCGGTGTTTGGCGCGGCGCTGGGCGCAGCATCAGGCGCGCTCGGCGGGGCGCTGACCGATTACGGTGTCAATGACGGCTTCATGAAGGAGCTCGCCGCCAACCTCCAGCCGGGCAATGCCGCGCTCTTCCTGCTGATCAACAAGATGACCGCAGACAAGGTGCTCGACGCCGTCAAGGGCACGGGCGGCGTGGTGCTGAAGACCTCGCTCGACCATAGCCGCGAGCAGCAATTGCGCGATGCGCTGGCGGGAACCCCGAGGACGCCGGCGGCCGCCCCTGTCCCGGCTCCGGAAGGCGCGGGCGCACCTTCGCCGGTGGGGTGAGGCACCCAACCTCTCACATCATTCTCGGGCGACCCGAGGTCACCCGGGAATGACGCGGAGCCTGAGTTCAGTCGCGCAGCAATTCGTTGATGCCGGTCTTGGAGCGCGTCTGGGCGTCGACCGTCTTGACGATGACGGCGCAGGAGAGCGAGGGGCCGGGCGTACCGTCCGGGAAGGGCTTGCCGGGCAGCGAGCCCGGGACCACCACCGAATAGGGCGGCACCTTGCCGATATGGATCTGGCCGGTGGCGCGGTCGACGATCTTGGTCGAGGCCGAGATGAACACGCCCATCGAAAGCACCGAGCCCTCGCCGACGATCACGCCCTCGACCACCTCGGAGCGGGCGCCGATGAAGCAGTTGTCCTCGATGATCGTCGGGTTGGCCTGCAGCGGCTCGAGCACGCCGCCGATGCCGACGCCGCCGGAGAGATGGACGTTCTTGCCGATCTGGGCGCAGGAGCCGACCGTCGCCCAGGTGTCGACCATGGTGCCGCTGTCGACATAGGCGCCGATGTTGACGAAGGACGGCATCAGCACGACGTTCGGAGCAAGGAAGGAGCCCTTGCGCGCGGCGGCCGGCGGCACGACGCGGAAGCCTGCAGCGCGGAAGCGGTTCTCGCCCCAGCCCTCGAACTTCGAGGGCACCTTGTCCCAGAACACGCCTTCGCCGGGACCGTTGGCGATGATCATGTTGTCGGTCAGGCGGAAGGAGAGCAGCACCGCCTTCTTCAGCCACTGATGCACGACCCAGTCAGTGCCGATCTTCTCGGCGACGCGGGCCTCGCCGGCATCGAGCAATTCGATCGCCCGTTCGACCGCCTCGCGGACCGCGCCTTTGGTGTTGATGCCGATCTCGGAGCGAGCCTCCCAGGCAGCGTCGATGGTGGCGGCGAGATCGGTGAAGGACGTCATGGCTCAGCTCTTTCTCATCATGGTCGGCCCTGCGCCGACCATCCACGTCTGGCGGCGTGGACGATTGATCGAAGGCGTGGATGCTCGAGACAAGCCCGAGCATGACGGCCGGAGCGATGGCGGATGAGGGCGGCGGCGTCAAGGCACAAGGCCGGGCTACTCAGGCCTGCTTCTTGATCAGCTCGGCCAAGGCTTCATCGATCCGGGTTTGCCAGCCGGGGCCTCCGGCCTTGAAATGCGACAAGACATTACGCGACAACCGAATGGTCGTGGAGACCTTAGGTTCCGCAAGCGGCGGGCGTCCGCGTCGAACCAAGCGATCACCCTCATAGAGGTCTGCGCGCGCAAAGAACGCATCATCCAGTTCGGGAGCGTCATCGGGATCGTGCGCGTCAGAGCTCTCTTGAGTAACGCGTTTTTTCGCGGTCATTGGCCTTCCTCATGCTGATGATGCGCCGCCCACCCTCGCAAGGCGTCCAGACCACGACAACGAGTCTGCCATCGAGATGACCGGCGCTGATGAAACGGTGTTCGCCGTAGTCTTCTCGCAGATCCTCCGCCGTGACATGGCGGCCTGCAAAAACCTCGTCGCAACGCGCAAAATCCAATCCGCGATTTGCGAGTGTCCAATCGCGTTTGGGCGGGTCGAATTCGATTGCCACGATTTAATGTGGTTACGTTTAATTTGAACGTCAAGTTTCTTGTTTGCGGACAGAGCCCCTGCGATCACATGTCGTGCTGCATATAAGGAGCAACCATGCGCCTCTGGATCAAGAACCCGCTCGGCATCGTCGCGGACAATGCCGGCGGCGGGATCGTCGTCGATGGCTCGATCATCGCCGAACTCGTGCCGGCAGGCGGATCCCCTGCCCTGCCGGTCGATGCGGTCTTCGACGCCTCGCATCATGTCGTGCTGCCCGGCCTGATCAACACGCATCACCATTTCTACCAGACGCTGACGCGAGCCCATCCGGCCGCGATCGATCGCGAGCTGTTTCCCTGGCTGACCGCACTCTACCCGCTCTGGGCGAGGTTGACGCCCGATGACCTGCGGTTGGCCGTCCGCGTCGCGCTGACGGAGCTTCTGCTCTCAGGCTGCACCACGGCGGCAGACCATCATTACCTCTATCCGAAGGGGTTGGAGAACGCCGTCGACATCGCCGTCGCGGAGGCGCGGGCCCTGGGCATCCGCGCCACGATCTCGCGCGGCTCGATGAACCTGTCGCAGAAGGATGGCGGCCTGCCGCCCGACAGCGTCGTCCAGGACGAGGAGACGATCCTGACCGATAGCGAACGGGTGCTTTCCCTGTTCCACGATCCCGCGCCGGGCAGCATGGTCCAGATCGCGCTTGCACCCTGCTCGCCTTTTTCGGTGACGCCAGCGCTGATGAAAAAGAGCGCGGAGCTGGCAGCGCGCTTCGATGCGCCACTGCATACCCATCTCGCCGAGACCAGGGACGAGGACGCCTATTGCCTCGAAGTCTATGGCAAACGCCCGCTCGACCTGCTGGAGGAGACCGGCTGGATGCGGCCAAAGACCTGGCTGGCGCATGGCGTGCATTTTAGCTGCGAGGAGTGCGAACGGCTGGGAGCCGCCGGCGTCGGCGTCTGCCATTGCCCGACCTCGAACGGGGTGCTGGCTTCCGGCTTCTGCCGGACGCGCGAATTGGAGGCGGCCGGGGCGCCGCTGGGCTTGGGCGTCGACGGCTCGGCCTCCAATGACGGCTCGAACCTGATGGAGGAATTGCGCCACGCTTTGCTGATCAACCGCCTGCGCTATGAGAGCGCCACGGCCGTGACCGCGCGCGACGTGATCCGCTGGGCGACGGAGGGCTCGGCGCGCTGCCTCGGGCGCTCCGATATCGGGCGGATCGCGCCCGGCCTGCAGGCGGATCTGGCGCTGTTTTGCCTCGACGAATTGCGCTTCTCCGGCGCGCATGACCCGGTCGCGGCGCTGGTGCTGTGCGGCGCGAACCGGGCCGACCGGGTGATGGTCTCCGGCGCCTGGCGCGTGATCGACGGGGCCGTGCCAGGGCTCGATCTGGCGGCGCTGCGGCGCTCGCATGGAGCGGCGGCAAAACGTTACGCCTGAGAGACGGATTGCCCAGAATCTTGACGCATTTCTCGGCTTGATTCGTGGCAGATCACGGCCAAGGGAGTCAGGCGCCATGAAGATCGGTTTGATCGCAGCATTGGGGTTGGCTCTTCTCGGCAGCGGCTGCGTCACGATCGCCGAGCGACGAGCGCTCGATGAGGAGCGCTGCCGGTCCTACGGCTTCCGCCCTGGCACCGACGGCTATGCGAATTGCCTGCTCCATATCGAGCTCGACCGCTCGGCCAGCCGCAGGGTCTGGGTCGAGCGCGACTACTATGGCCCCTATTACGGCTACGGCTTCGGCTACGGTTTCCGACGCTGGTGACAGCCCACCCCGGGTCTTTGTTTTGACGCGTTTTCTCCGAGCAAACGCTTCGCGTTTGTCGCGAGCGAACCGGTATCCACTTCGCTCGAAAACGCCCTAGCTCGCGGGCGGGCCGTCGCGCTCCAGCCTGAAATCGCGCAGTTGCGGCAGCTTGGCGTGCAGCCGGTGCAGGAAGCCGGTCAGCTGCGCCTGCTCCTCCGCCGTGAAACCCTCGAGCAGCAGGCGCTCGCGGGCGGTGGCGAGCGCGATCAATTCGTCATGCAGGGCATAGCCACTCGGCGTCAGCTCCAGCACCTGCCGGCGGGCGTCGCGATCATCGGGGCGCTCGGTGACGTGGCGGGCGGCGACCAGGGCCGCGACGCTGCGGCTGACCGCGCCCTTGTCGAGCCCGATCACCTCGCAGATACGCTGCGCCGCGATCGCCGGCTCGATGGCGAGCTGCGAGATGACGCGCCATTCGGTGACACCGACGCCGAAACGCTCAAGATAGAGCCGCGACGAGCTGCGCGACCAGGTGTTGGAAATCGCGGTCAGGAAATAGGGAACGTAGCCGCCGAGATCGAGAACATCCCGCTCAGGGCCGGCAACGGCCTTGTGGCGCTTCGTCGAGGGCATGGCGCATCCAGACAATCAGGCCCGGTATCTCACACGCCGCTGCGGGATGCGGCAAGCACCATGAGCCGGCGCATCTCGTAGCGCCCGCCTTGTTGCAGAGCCTATCCTGGCCGACGCCTTGCATGCGCGCAGGCCCGCCATACGGGGAAGCCCGTGGCGCTGGCGCCGATGCCGGGCATACTGCGCCTGGCGACCAATCATCTGCCTGTTCAAGGAACCAGCCCATGCCGACCCCTGCCTACGACATCGTCATCCGCGGCGGCACGCTTGCGACGGCAACAGATGTGTTCGAGGCCGATCTCGGCATCCAGGCGGGGCGCATCGCCGCAATCGGGCTCGACCTGCCCACCGGAGCGCAGGAGATCGACGCGAAGGGCAGGCTCGTCTTGCCCGGCGGCGTCGATACCCATTGCCATATCGAACAGCTCTCGGGCAGCGGGCTGATGAGCGCCGACAATTTCGAGACCGCGACGCGCTCGGCCGCTTTCGGCGGCACCACCTCGGTGATTTCCTTCGCCGCCCAGCATCGCGGCGCCAACCTCGCCAGCGTCGTCGAGGACTACGCGGCCCTGGCCAAGAAGGGCGCGCTCATCGACTACGCCTTCCACCTGATGGTGGCGAACCCCGACGAGCAGACCGTCACGCAGGATCTGCCGGCGCTGATCCGCGCCGGGCACCGCTCGGTCAAGGTCTTCATGACCTATGACGCCGTGCAGGTCGATGACGGGCAATTGCTCGACGTCCTGATGGCGGCGCGCTCGGCCGGAGCGCTGGTCTGCGTCCATGCCGAGAACCACGGCCTGCTGAAATGGATGGGCGAGCGCTTGATGAAGCGCGGCTACACCGCGCCGAAATACCATTCCGTCAGCCACCCCCAGGCAGCGGAGGTCGAGGCCTTTCACCGCCTGATCGCCTTCTCCGAACTGCTCGACCAGCCGATCTGCATCTTCCACGTCTCGACGGCCGAGGGCGCCAGGGTGATCCGCGAGGCGCGCGGGCGCGGCGTCAAGATCTATGCCGAGACCTGCCCGCACTATCTCTTGATGACGGCCGCCGAGCTCGACAAGCCCGGCATCGAGGGCGCGAAATGGGTCTGCTCGCCACCGCAGCGGGGCTCGAACGACCAGGAGGCCCTGTGGCAGGCGCTGGCGCTCGGCGACCTGCAGATCCTCTCCTCCGACCACGCGCCCTATCGCTTCGACGAGACCGGCAAGCTGAAATACGGCCCCAATCCCGGCTTCAAGCAGATCGCCAACGGCATGCCGGGGCTGGAGATGCGGCTGCCCGTATTGTTCGACGCCATGGTGAGCAAGGGCCGGCTCGGGCTGAAAAAATTCGTCGAACTGACCTCAACCGCGCCGGCCCAGATCTACGACCTGCCGGGCAAGGGTTCGCTCGCCATCGGCATGGACGCCGACATCGCGATCTGGGACGCCGACCGCAAGGTCGTGCTCGCCGACAACCTGCACGACAACACCGGCTACAACCCCTTTGCCGGCCGCACCATCACCGGCTGGCCGGAGACGGTGCTCAGGCGCGGCGAAGTCGTCGTCACGCAGGGTGCGCTGAAGGCGCAGCCCGGCTCGGGCCGGTTGATGCTGCGCGAGGGCGGCGAGGCGACGCGACCGACCGGGACGCTCTCGCCCGAATTCGACCCGGCGCGGAATTTTGGCGCCAAGCTGTATTGATGCGCGCCAACCTCGCCCGTCATCCTGGCCGAAGCGTAGCGGAGCGCCGGGATCCATCGTAGAGCACGGCGCTCTATGATGGATCACGGATCTGCGCCGCTACGCGGGTTGTCCAGGATGACGGTGTGGTTCAGGCAAATATTCGTATTCTGAAGGAGCCCCCATGACCGGTACGATCTTCGTCATCAACCCGAACTCGACCGAGGCCGTCACCGCGGGCATCGACAAGGCAGTCGAGCCGCTGCGCTCGGCGGAGGGCCCCAAGATCGCCTGCCTGACGCTGACCGAGGGGCCTGCGGGCATCCAGTCGCAGCGCGACGCCGACGGCGTCGTCGGGCCGCTGCTGAAGAGGGCCGCCGGGCTGGAGAACGAGGCGGCAGCCTTCGTCGTCGCCTGCTTCAGCGACCCCGGCATGCATGCGTTGCGCGAGCAGAGCCGCCACCCGGTGCTCGGCATCGCGGAATCGGGCGTGTTCCAGGCCCTGACGCTCGGCCAGCGCTTCGGCGTGATCGCGATTCTGCCAAGTTCGATCCAGCGGCATCTGCGCTATTTCGGCGCCATGGGCGTGATGGGGCGTTTTGCCGGCGATCTCTCGATCGGGATGGGTGTGACCGAGCTCAGCAATGCGGAGAAGACGCTGGAGCGCATGACCGCGACCGGCAAGACGCTGCGCGACACCCATCATGCCGACGTCATCGTGATGGGCTGCGCCGGCATGGCGCGCTTCCGTCGCCCCCTGGAGGAGGCACTCGGCGTGCCGGTGGTCGAGCCGACCCAGGCCGCGACTGCGATGGCCGTGGGACGAGTGCGGCTCGCCGCGGCGTAAGAGCAGGATGCGAAAAAGTGGGCACCGGTTTTTCGCATTGATCCTGCCCTCACTGTGAGAGGAGAGCCGGAGCCACGCGAAATTTTTTGCAAGATCACCGGAACCCGGAGCGCGCCACGACGTTGCAAATGCCGCCGCTCTCTCTCCCGGAGTTCTCGCCGTGGATCAGGATCGCATCGTCCGGATCGCCAGGGCCATGTGCCGCGCCGCGCGCATGGACCCGGACAAGCCGCTTGCGATCCAGGCCGCCGGCGACGGGATACGGTTTGCCCAGGCCGAAGCGGACGCTTCTCCCCTGCCCGCCTGGCGGTATTTTCAGCCGGAGGCGGCCGCCTTCGTCGCGCGTCACCGCCTGCGGACGGAGACTGCCTGAACGGAGATGCGCTGAAGTGCGCTACTCCTCCGCCTCGTCCAGGCGCATCTCGAAGGCCAGCATCGCGTCAGCGAGCGCCGCGAGTTCGGCATCGCGCTCCGGGCTCTCGGGCGAGGCGCTAAGCTCCTGGGCGCGTTCCTGAGCCCGCTGATAATCTTCTTCGGTATGGACGACGATCGGCTGCTTCATCCTCACAATCGGCATTGCGATTGTGGCGTCTTCATGAGCGGCGCCACAATCAGCCGGCCCCTTGGCAGCTATTCCTGGCATAGGAACAGTCTATTAGCCCGGCGAATATGTCCTGACCTATGGTTGGCTCTGCAGCATCCGCATCGCTCGGCAGGGCGATGGCAGCACTGAAAAAATCCACGGCCAAACCGCCAGAGATGAAGCGGCGCGCCGAACGGGCCGGCACCACCAAAACAGGGGACAGATCGATGGCACGGTTGGGATTGGCATCATTCATGGGCGGCATCGCCCTGACGCTGCTGGGGCTCTCCGCCCCGCCAGCACTCGCCGGCAAGGCCGACGACACGCTCAACGTCGCCTTCGCGCTCGAGCCCGAGGCGCTCGACACCTACAAGATCGCCGGCCGCGAGGGGCTGATCCTGGCCCGGCACATCTATGACGGCCTGCTCTACAAGGATCTCGACACCGGCGAGATCAAGCCGGCGCTGGCCAAGGCCTGGCGCTTTACCGACCCGATGACGATGGAGTTCGATCTCCGCGAGGGCGTGACCTTCCACAACGGCGCGAAGTTCACGGCCGACGACGTGGTCTACACGCTCAACACCGTGCTCGACCCGAATTACGGCACGCGCTTCCGCATCGCCATCGACTGGATCCAGGCCGTCGAAAAGGTCTCGGAATTCCAGGTTCGCATCAAGATGGCGAAACCCTTCGCCGGCGCGGTCGAGATGCTGGCCGATGCGCTGCCGATCTATCCCGCCGCCTATTTCAAGGAGGTCGGCTCGGCCGGCATGGCGGCCAAGCCCATCGGCACCGGCCCCTACAGGCTCGTGGAGATGACGCCGGGCATCCGCTACGCCTTCGAGCGTTTTGAGGCTCACTATGCCGGCAGCCCCAAGGGTAAGCCGGCGATCGGCAAGATCGTCGTGCGCACCATCCCCGAGCTCAACACCCAGTTCGCCGAGCTTCTGGCCGGCAAGCTCGACTGGAGCTGGCGCATCCCGCCCGACCAGGCGGCGCGGCTCGCCAGCCGCATCCAGATCGTCAACGGCCCGATCATGCGCATCGCCTATGTCGGCCTCAACGTGACCGCCAAGGGCAAGGACTACCCGACCAAGAACCTGCTGGTGCGCCGCGCCATCAACCATGCCGTCAACCGCGAGGCAATCGTCAAAGCCTTCGCCGGCGGCGCCTCGCAGGTGCTGAACGCAGCCTGCAACCCCAAGCAGTTCGGCTGCGCCCAGGATGTCGCGACCTATGCCTATGACCCGGCCAAGGCCAAGGCGCTGCTGAGCGAGGCCGGCTTGCCCAACGGCGTCGATATCGAGATGGTCTTTGCCGCGATGCCGCGCCCGGTCGCCGAGGCGGTCGCTTCCGATCTCGCCAAGGTCGGCATCCGGGTGACGCTGAACGAGCAGCAATATGCCGCCGGCGTGCAGAAATGGCGCGCGGGCGAATTGCCGGCCTTCTTCACCAATTGGGGCAGCTACGGCACCGGCGACGTCGCCTTCGTCATCTCGAACTTCTTCGGCGGCGGCGCCGACGACCTCGTCCAGGACAAGGAGGTGATCGATCTCGTCACTGCAGCCGACACGGCGCAGGACCGGGCCTTGCGCCAGGAGAACTACGCCAAGGCGCTGAAGAAGATCGCCGACCAGGCCTATTGGCTGCCGATGTACGACTTCAACATCAATTACGGCCTGTCGACGGCGCTCAACTTCAAGCCGCATCCCGACGAGTTCGCCCGCTGGTGGCTGTCGAGCTGGAAGTAGCGCTCCACGCAGAACCGTCATTCCGGGCGACCGAAGGGAGACCCGGAATCCATCGTAGAGTGCGTCGCCATAGGATGGATTCCGGATCGGCGCAGCTTTCGCGGCTTGTCCGGGATGACAGCGTGTTCGGGTTGGACGTCACGCGCTCACACAGCCTCTGGATGGAACCGCCATGCTGCCCTTTCTCGCGCGCCGCCTGATCGTCGCCGCCCTCGTCGCGCTCGCGGTGTCGATGGTCGCGTTCGGGCTGATGTTCGTCGCCGGCGACCCCGCGGTCGTGCTCGCCGGCCAGGCCGGACGGGCCCAGGATGTCGAGATGATCCGGCACGCCTATGGGCTCGACCGACCGCTGCCGGTGCAGTTCCTCGGCTGGATCGGCCGGGCGCTGACGGGCAATTTCGGCACGAGCCTGTATTTCAACCTGCCGGTCGCCACGATCATCGGCGAGCGCTTGCCGGTGACGCTTATGCTCGGCAGCGCCGCCTTCCTGCTCGCCATGCTGGTTTCGGTGCCGCTCGGCATCGCCGCCTCGCTCAAGCCCGGCGGCCTGCTCGACCGCGCAGCCCTGCTGCTCGCCGTGCTCGGACAGGCGATTCCGAGCTTCTGGCTCGGGCTGATCCTGATCGTCGTCTTCGGCGTCTGGTGGGGCCTGGTCCCGATTTCGGGAACCGAGAGCTGGCAGGGCTATATCCTCCCGGTCGTCGTGTTGAGCTATTACGCCATGCCGGCGCTGATGCGCCTGACCCGGGCGGGCATGATCGAGGTGCTCGGGGCCGACTATATCCGCACCGCCCGCGCCAAGGGGCTGGCGCGGCTGCGCATCCTCATGGTGCATGCGCTGCGCAACGCCGTGCTGCCCCTGGTTTCGCTGGCGGCTGTGCAATTCGGCATGATGCTCTCGGGCTCGATCGTGATCGAGAGCGTCTTCGCCATCAACGGGCTCGGCCGCCTCGCCTGGGAATCGCTGCTGCGCAGCGACCTGCCGGTGGTGCAGGCGATCATCCTGATCCTGTCGCTGATCTATGTGACGCTGACGACCGCCGCCGATCTGGTCAATGCCTGGCTCGATCCTCGCCTGAGGAGCGCCCGATGACGGTGCTCGATCTCGACAATCGCATCCTGCAGCGGCGCAAGCTCTGGCGGCGCGTCAGCCGCAGCACCGGCATCCATCTCGGCGGCGGGTTGCTGGTGCTGATCGCCGCCATCGCGCTCCTCGCCCCGCTGCTCGCGCCGCATGATCCGATCGCGCAGGACCTGACGCGCCGGCTGCTGCCGCCCTTCTGGCAGGCCGGCTCCGACCCGGCGCATCGGCTCGGCACCGACCATCTCGGGCGCGACTATCTCTCGCGACTGATCTTCGGCGCACGGGTCTCGCTCGGGATCGGGCTCGGCGTGACGCTCTGCGCCGGGCTGATCGGCACGATGCTCGGGCTGCTCGCCGGCTATTTCGGCGGCAAGATCGATATGCTGATCAGCTTCATCATCACGACGCGGCTGTCGCTGCCGATCGTGCTGGTCGCGCTCGCCGCCGTCGCGCTCGGCGGCGCCTCGCTGCAGACGCTTGCCATCGTGCTCAGCCTCCTGCTCTGGGACCGTTTCGCCGTGGTGGTGCGCTCGGCGACGCAAGGGTTGCGCAACCGCGAATTCGTCCAGGCCACCGTCTCGTTCGGGGCTTCCAGCCTGCATGTCATGCTGCGCGGCATCCTGCCGAACCTGCGCAACACGCTGATCGTGGTGGCGACGCTGGAGGTCGCCAATGTCATCCTGCTGGAGGCGGCTTTGTCGTTCCTGGGGTTGGGCGCACGACCGCCGACGCCGTCCTGGGGGCTGATGATCGCCGAGGGACGCGAGCACATCCTGTTCGATCCCTGGCTGATCGCCTTGCCGGGTTCTGCACTCTGCCTGCTCATCCTCGCCGTCAATCTGCTAGGCGACGGCGTGCGCGACGCGCTCGATGCCACGAGCTCCTGAACCCGCCCCGGCCGCTCCCGAGAGCGAGCGGCACGCGCCCTGCATGGGCAGCCCGAGCTTGACGCGCGGCTCAAGCTGCGTTGCCATCCCGTTTCGTGGTGGCGGCGCGGCTGCGCGTGTTAGCGTGCAGGCCAGGCCGAAGGGAGAGTTCGTGACGGCGAAGCGCCCGAAACTGCATCACCTGAACTGGAATCTCCTCCACACCTTCCTGGTGATCGTCGAGGAGCGCAGCATCACGCGCGCCGCCGATCGGCTCTTGGTGCGCCAGCCCTCGGTCAGCGCCGCCCTGCAGCGGCTGGAGGAGACGCTTGGCGGCCAGCTCGTGCAGCGCGACAGCCGCCGCTTCGTCCTGACCAAGCGCGGCGAGCTCTTGCACAAGGAATGCGTCGACATCTATCGCAGCGTCGCCCGCATCGGCGAAAAACTCTCGGAAGAACATGACGAGCTGACCGGGCTCGTGCGCGTCCAGCTGATCACGCATATGGTGCTGCCGGCCTTCGACCGGGCGCTGTCATTGATGAGCCGCCGCCATCCCGGCGTCACCGTGCGGGTCGAGGTTGCGAGCAGCCAGGACATCGTCCGCTCCGTCTCGCAAAGGCTGAGCCCCTTCGGCTTCTGCCTGTTGCCAAACCCGCTCGCCGGGCTGAATTGCCGCCATTTGCTGCGCGAGGAGTTCGGCATCCTGTGCGGGCGCGACCATGCGCTCCATGGCCGGGCCGGCGTGCCGCTCCACGAGCTCGCCGACGAGCCTTTCATCGCACTCGCCTGCGGCCAGGACGGCGCGCTCGAGCCCATGGTCTCGCTGCGCGAAGGCGCCGGGCTGGGCAGCCGCACCGTCGGCGCGAGCCCCAATCTGGAGGAGGTCGCGCGCATGATCGCCGCCGGCATGGGCATCGGCATCCTGCCGCTCGCCTCGGTGCAGGATGCGATCGACACCGGCACGCTCTGGAACCTGTCGGGCGCGGGCCAGGAGCTCGGCGCCGATCTCTATTTTGTCAGCAGCCCAGCCATGGGGCTCAGCGCGGCCGAACTCGCCTTCCAGCGCCTGTTCGAGGACATGCTGGAGGCCGAAAGCGCGCCGCCCGAAATCATCGACAACCCGCTGATCGCAGGGCTGACGCTGCCGCTGGCCTGAAGCGTTGCGCTTTCCTGCAAACGCGGCCGGCCTACCGGTCCGCCCGCTCCAGAACGCATTGCAGCAGCACGTTCAGCCCCGGCTCCAGATCCTCGCGCGTGCAGAGCTCGCCATTATTGTGGGTGATGCCGCCCTGGCAGGGGGCGAAGATCATCGTCGTCGGTGCATGGCGGGCGATGTAATAGGCGTCGTGCCCGGCCTGGCTCAGAATATCCATGTGGCGATAGCCGAGGGCTGCAGCCGAGGCGCGGACCTGGTCGATCAGTTCCTGCGCGAAGATGCGCCCGCCCCATTTCCAGATATCGAGGATCTCGACGCCGCAATCGGCCTTCGCGGCCGCCTCGAAAGCGGCGCGGCGCATGCGCTCGGCCATCACCTCCGAGGTCACCGGGTCGGGATGGCGGACATCGCCGACGGCCTGGGCCCAGTCGGAGAGGATGCCCGGCTTGTTGGGCCAGGCGACGAGCCGCGCGGCGGTGGCCTTGCCGCCGCTGCCGGCATGATCCCAGCCGAGATCGTCGACCGCAACGAGGAAGCGCGCCCCGGCAAGCAGCGCATTCTTGCGCCGCTCCATCGGCCAGGGACCGGTATGGGCGGTCTCACCCTTGAACTCGACCAGCATGCCGGTCGAGGGGAAGCCGCCGGTGACGACGCCGAGCTGCATGCCCTTGCGATCGAGGATCGGACCCTGCTCGATATGGAATTCGAAATAGGCGTCGAAGGCGTGGGGCTTGTCCTCCATCTCGCCGAGATAGCCGATGCGCTTAAGCTCCGCGCCGATCGTCTTGCCGTCCTCGTCCGTGCGCCCGCGCGCCCAGTCCAGCGCATAGGCGCCGGTGAAGGCGCCGGAGCCGACCATGGGCGGCGAGAAGCGCGCGCCCTCCTCATTGGTCCAGTTGACCACCTCGATCGGCCGGCGCGTGCGCTTGCCCAGCGCATCCAGCGTGCGGCAGACCTCCAGCCCCGCCAGCACGCCGGCGATGCCGTCGAAGCGGCCGCCATTGAACTGGGTGTCGAGATGGCTGCCCATCACCACCGGCGGCAGGCTGTCCTCGGTTCCGCTCCGGCGGGCGAAGATGTTGCCGATGCCATCGACGCGGACGCTCAAGCCGGCCTCGCGGCACCAGGCGACGAACTGGTCGCGCACCTCCTTGTCGGAATCCGACGCCGCCAGGCGCGACAGGCCGCCCGGGCGGCCCGGGCCGATCTCAGCGGAGCGCTCGATCGTCGTCCAGAAACGTTCGATGTCGATGCGGGCGTCGCTCGGCACAGGCATGGCAATCTGCTCTCGGATAAGCGTTTCGGCGGGGCACCGCTCGCCGGACAGGTTAGGTCACCGTCCGGCCAAGGATAGTTGGCGAGCGCCCGGCCTCTGGCAAATAGATATTGGCTATGCCTGATATCCGGGTGGCGTGTTTCCCTGCATAAGCAGCAGCCCCTAGACGAGCCGCTGCAGCGCCTCGCCGACCCGGTTCAGAACCCCGATCTCGCGCTCGGACAAGGCGTCCTCGCTCGGCTCCGGGCGCGAGCAGAACCTGACCAGGACCAGGCGGCTTTCAGGGTCGACCCAGAGCCATTGCCCATGGATACCGACGCCGCAGAAGGCGCCGCGCGGATTGCCGGTGAGGTACCAGCAGGAGCGATAGCGCCCGTCCAGGAACATGTCCCAGAAATTGCCCGTCTCCCAGGCCCGGCGATTGCCCTTAGTGCGCATGTCGGCGACCCATTCGGCGGGAACGACCTGCCTGCCGTCGCGGGCGCGCCCGCCATCGAGGACGAGCTGGCCGAACCGCGCCAGATCGCGCGCCGTCGCGCAGATGCCGCCACTGGCGCGGGCCGTGCCGGCGCGATCGACCGTGACATAGGCCGCCCCGCTCGCGCCCATGGGCCGCCACAGGCGCTGCGCCAGATAGGCGTGATAGGGCGTGCCGGTGGCGCGCTCGATGACCAGGCCGAGCATGTCGGCATTAGGCGAGGCGTAGTAGAAGGCCTGGCCGTGCTCGGCGGCGCTGCGGTCAAGCGAGGTCAAGACCTGCTCCAGCGTCTCCGGCGTTTCGCCGGGACGCGCCGGATTCCACAGCATGGCGCGGCGATAGCGATCGAACAGGCCGGTGGTGTCGAGATAGCTCTCCTCGAAATCCAGTGCGACGGTCATGTCGAGAAGGTCGCGCACGGTGGCGCTCGCATAGGCGCTACCAGCGGGCGCGGCGACATACTGCGAGACCGGCGCGTCAGGATCGAGCTTGCCCTCGCCGACCGCGATGCCGGCGAGCATGCCGGTGAGCGATTTCGAGATCGAGAAGATGGTGTGCGGCCTGTCGCGGTCGAGATGCGGCGCATACCATTCGGCGATGACCTCGCCATCGCGCATGGCGACGAGCGCGTCAGTGCTGGAGCGCGTCAGGTGCTCGCGCAAGGTGAGCCGCTGGCCGTCGGGATAGTCGACCTCGATCCCGTCGAAGAGCGCGCTTCCGGCGTCGGGCTCGGACAGGCCGCGCTCGCTGATCGCCGCTGTCGGCACCAGCGCGTCAAGGTTCTGGAAGCTCCATTGGCAGAAGGGCGCGGTCCGCCAGTTCGCGAGCGTCGCCGTCTCCAGCGCCGTCGTCCTGGCCGCCATTTGGGGATCGATAGGGGTCATCGGACCATCCAGCATGATGAAATGGCCCGAGAGCGCGGCAGGCGCGCCCGGGCATCGTCGGCGTCACAGAGACCGGAAGGAAGCTGCACTGTCGATGTCAATAATCGCAGCCCCGCAGCGGAAAAACTCAGGCGGGCCGGCATGGGCGGCGCCAGGCTCAGTGCGTGTAGAGGCGAACGGTGTCGCGCGCCGCGCCGATCTCGTCGCAGATCCACTCGTCGAGCAGCTTGACCTGCCGCCGCCGGCGCATATCCGGCGGGCGGACCAGATAATAGGACGCCCCCGTCGGCACCGCCTTGCGCATGGGCGCGACGAGCCGGCCGGCCTCGAGCGCCTCATGGGCGAGCACGACATCCGTCATCGCGACGCCAAGCCCCGCCTCGGCTGCGCTGAGGGCCATGTCGAGGGCGTCGAAATCCAGCCCCTTGCGCGTGTCGAGCGGGTATCCGGCCTTCTCCGACCAGGTCAGCCAGTCCTGCCTGTCGGGCAGCGGGTGCAGCAGCGTCGCCCGGTCGAGATCGCCATCGGGACAATCGCTGCCCGACAGATAGCCAGGCGCGCAGACTGGCAGAATCCATTCCGGATAGAGCTCCGTGGCGCAGTCCTGGGGCCAGTTGCCGATGCCGTAGCGGATGCCGAGATCGGCGTCGGTGTCGTTCAGCGTCATGTCGTTGAGGCGGGTCTGGACATTGACCTTGATCAGCGGGTGTTGGGCCTGGAAGGCGCGCAGGCGCGGGAAGAGCCAGCGCAGGGCAAAGGTCGGCAGCACCTTGATCGTCACCGCGTCGCGATCGCTCTGGAAGGGATCGACGGCGCGGGCGATGTGGTCGAAGGCCTCTTTCACGCCCATGGCGAGGCGCTGGCCGGCATCGGTGATCTCGAGGCCGTTATGGGTGCGCAAGAAGAGCGGCGTGCCGAGCTGCTCTTCCAGGATGCGTACCTGCCGGCTGACCGCGCTTTCGCTGACATGCAGGGACAAGGCCGCCTTCTTGATGCTGAGCTGGGCCGCGACGACCTCGAAGCAGCGCAGGGCGTTCAGTGATGGCAGACGGCGTGTCATGACGGTTTCCGGCCTTTCAGGCGCCGCAATATCGCATGACGAGCCGGCTTTTGTCTCGCCATCGACGCGTCGCAGTGGCCAGCCCGCTCATCGGATGTCCATGCGCGGGTCGAGCGCATCGCGCAGGCCGTCGCCGATGAAGTTGAAACTGGTGACGGCGAGCGTGATCGCCAGCCCCGGCAGGATCGCGAGCCAGGGCGCGCTGGTCAGGTAGATCTGGGCGTTGTTGAGCATGTTGCCCCAGCTCGCCACCGGCGGCTGGATGCCATAGCCGAGGAAGCTGACATAGGATTCGAGCAGGATCGCCTTGGCGACGTTGAGCGTGGCCGCAACCACGATCGCCGCCATCGCATTGGGCAGTAGCGAGCGGACCATGACACGCCAATCGGAGGCGCCCATGGCCTTGGCCGCGACCGCGTAATCCTGCTCGCGCAGCGAGCGGATCTGGCCCTCGACGATACGGGCGACGCTCATCCAGGCGGTCGCGGCGACGAGCAGCGTCATCGAGACCAGGCTGGGCTCGACCAGCGCCGCCAGCGCCAGCAGCAGGAAGATCGTCGGGAAGCACAGCACAGCGTCGACGAAGCGCATCAGGAGCGAACCGATGATGCCGCCGTAGTATCCGGCGACCGTTCCGATCGTGGTGCCGACGACCACGGCGATCACCATCGCCATGAAGCCGATGGAGAGTGAGATGCGCCCGCCCATCATCAGGCGCGCGAGGATGTCGCGGCCGAGCTCATCGGTGCCCAGCCAATGCGCGCCCGAGAGCGGCCAGGCGAAACGATGCATCACGTCGATACGGGTGTCGTCGAAGGGCAGGAGATAGGGGCCGAAGAAGGAGCCCAGGAACAGCACGGTGATCGTCACTGCCCCGGCCATGGCGAGCTTGTGCCGGCGGAAGCGGCGCCAGGCGGCGTTCTCGGCAGGTGGCGGCACTAGGGCGGTGTCGTCGAGCAGCGTTTGCAGATTTGCCATGATTCAGCCCATCCGAATACGCGGGTCGGCGACGGCATAGAGCATGTCGGCCAAGAGCGAGCCGAGCAGCACCATGACAGCGGAAAACATCAGGATGCCCATCACCACCGGGTAATCGCGGTACTCGATGGAATCGAGGAAGAGCCGGCCCATGCCCGGCCAGGTGAAGACGGTCTCGGTCACCAGCGCGCCGCCGAGCAAAGTCGGGAACTGCAGCCCCGCCAACGTGATCATCGGCAAAAGCGCGTTGCGCGTCGCATGGCCGCGCAGCACCTGGCGCTCCGGCAGGCCCTTGGCGCGCGCCGTGCGGATATAATCCTGGCCGATCACCTCCAGCATGGCCGAGCGCATGAAGCGCGCCCAGATCGCGGTCTCGACCAGCGCCAGCACCAGGGCCGGCGCGATGAGATGGTGCAGGAGATCGAGCGGCGAGCCGTCCCCGATCGTCTGGCGATTGCCGGCCGGCAGCCAGCCGAGCTGGACCGAGAACAGATAGATCGCGATCAGCCCGAACCAGAAGGTCGGGATCGACAGCGCGACCATGGCGCCGATCGTCGCCAGCGTGTCGAACAGGGAATAGCGCCTGATCGCGCCGAGGATGCCGATCCAGCAGCCGAGCCCGATCGCGATCACGGTCGAGACGGCCATGAGCTCGAAGGTCGCGCGCAGATGCGAACCGATGACGGCGGAGACGGGAGCGCCGTCGCGAAAGGACAAACCCCAATCGCCGCGCAGCATGCGCCAGAGCCAGTCGAGATATTGCGCCAGTAGCGGCCGGTCGAGCCCGAGCTGACGGGTGATCCGGTCGAGATCCTCCTGCGACATCTGCGAGGAGAGCGCGAATTGCGACAGGGGCCCGCCCGGCGCCAGATGCAGGATCGCGAAGCCGATCATCGAGACCAGCGCCAGGAGCAGCAGGCACTGCCCCAGGCGCTGCAGGAGATAACGCCCCATCTCAGTGCGCCCGGAACATCACGAGGCCCAGTACCAGGACCGCATGTTCCAGCAATTCGACGAGCAGTTGATGTTGGCAGCGAAGCCCTGCAGACCGTCCTTGAGCCCCTCCGCCATCACGGTCTGGTAGATCGGCAGCAGAGCGAGATCGTCGCGGATGATCTGCTGGATGCGGCCATAGGTGGCCTTGCGCGCCGCCTGGTCGAACTGCGTCGCGCCCTGCGCCAGGAGTGTGTCGACCTCGGTATTCTGGTACTGGCAGGTGTTGAGGCCGCTGCCGCCCTTGGCGGGAATGGCCGTGCTGCTGAAGCGCGGCGTCACGTCGGGGTCGCTGCCCTGCATGAAGTTCGAGCCGACCATCACCGACTGGAATTTCGACTTCTGCCAGAACTCGCCCCAGATCACCGCGGCGGGCATGTTGCTGATGCGCATGGCCGCGCCGACGGCCTGCCAATCCTGCGCCAGCAATTGCTGGGACTGTTCGCGACCGGGATTGCCGACGGTGGTCGAATTGGTGAATTCGAGCCTGACCCCGCCCTTGGCGCGGATGCCGTCCGGGCCGCGCGCCCAGCCCGCTGCGTCGAGCAGCGCATTCGCCTTGGCGGGGTCGTGACGGTGGACCGGAAGCGTGTCGGCATAGGCCCAGGATTGCTGCGGCAGGAAGGATTCCGTCGGCACCGGCAGGCCGTAATAGAGCGCGTCGATGCGCGCCTGCTTGTTCATCGCGAGATAGAGCGCCTCGCGCACCGCCTTCTCGGTGAAGGGGCCGTATTCGAGATTGAGCGCGATATGCTCGACGAAGGCCGTGGGCGAGAGCGAGACCTTGCGGCCGCGCAGGCCCTGCGCCTCCCTCACGAAATGCGCCGAGATGCCGGACAGCCCGAGATAATCGACCTGCCCGGTGCGGAACTGCGTGTAGAGCATCGTCAGATCGGGGATGTATTTGAAGACGACGCGTTCGAGATGCGGCCCCTGCCCATGATAGGCGGGGTTCGCCTGCAGCAGGATATGGTCGCCCGCCACCCGCTCGCCCCAGCGGAAGGGGCCGGTGCCGACAGGCGCGCTGTTGAAGGGCGCGGTGTTGGGATCGCTCGCCTTCTCAAGGATATGCCTGGGCACGATGAAGGTCAGCGCCAGGATCGAGAGATAGGGCGAATAGGCGCTTTCCATGCGCCAATGGATCTCGTCGGGCGCGACGACGCGGATGTCCCGGACGAGGCCGTGGCCGACACGGTTGCGGACCCGGAAGCCGGGATTGTTGATCAGGTCGAGCGTGTATTTGACGTCCTCGGCCGTAAACGGCGTGCCGTCATGCCATTTCGCGTCGCTGCGCAGCTTGACCTTCCAGACCAGCCCGTCGGCTGACAGGCCGCCATTCTCGAGCGACGGCACCTCGCGGGCGAGATCGGCGACCAGCTTGCCCTGGGGGTCGATGTACCAGAGCGGGCTGAAGACCTGCCACCAGACGCCCTGATCGACCTCGCTGCCGGGCATCAGCGGGTTGAAGACGGTCGGCTCCTGCGAGATGCCGGCGACGACCTGGCCGCGCGGGCTGGCGGGCGGACGCGCCTGCGCGAAACCCGATGTGGCGCGTCCGAGCCCGAGTGCGACTCCCGCGCCAAGCGCGATCAATCCCCGCCGCGTCGGGCTTGCGAAGTCCGAATTCCTGCTGGCCATGGTCTTTATCCCCTGGTGTTGAACGGGCTGTGTTCAGCCTCGACAGTGATGCGCAGGCCCCGGCTTCAAGCGGCTGGGCGCAGCGTCTCCCGCTGCGGCGACAGGTCGGCGCTGGACAAGCCGAGCGCGCGCAACCCCTCCGGCAAATCCCGATCGAACATGATCGCCGCGATCGCCTGCCCCATGGCCGGCGAGGTCAGGATGCCGCAACCGCCCTGCCCGGCGAGCCAGAAGAAGCCCTCGGTGTCGGCGGCCCGAGCCCCCGCGACGGGGTTCTTGTCGGCGGTGAAATTGCGCAGGCCCGCCCATTGGCTGAGCGGACGCCCGACCCTGAAGCTGGTGTCCTGCTCGATATTGTGGATCGCCTGTGCGACGTCGATATCCTCGGGATGGACGTCGCCCGGCTCGGTCGCGACCGCATCGGCGAGGCTGCCCATCAGGCAGCCGGTCTCGGGCTTCACATACCAGCGATAGTCGACATTGCTGACATGAGGCCATGCCGCCGTGCCGAGCCCTGCGGGCGAGGCGAAGGTGAAGGCCGTGCGGCGATGCGGGACGACACCGAGCGGCGCCACCCCGGCGAGCCCTGCGACCTGATCGACCCAGGCGCCCGCCGCGTTGAGCAGCAGGGGCGCGCGGATCTGCTGGCCGTCGAGCGAAACCAGCCACTGGCCTCCCCTACGCTCGATCGCGGCGATATTGGCGCCGGCGAGCAATTGCGCGCCCCTGGCCTTGGCGCCGCGCAGATAGCCCTGGAGCAGCGTGTTGACGTCGATATCCATCGCGTCGGGCTCGTAGACGCCAGCATCGACATGTTCGGCGACCAGGGCCGGAAACAGGGCCAGCGCCCCGGCCCGGTCGAGATGCTGCGCCCGGGCTCCGACCGAGACCAGATTGTCGTGCAGGCGCGAGAGGGATTGCTCCTGCCCGGCGCGGGCGACGGTCAGGCAACCGCGCGGCGTCAGGATGCGCTCCTCGGCGAAGCCGGGCGACGGGCTTTCCAGGAAGGCGCGGCTCGCCTGGGCCAGGCGCCGCATCGTGCCCGCGCCGATGCCGACGGTGAACTGCGCCGCGGTGCGGCCGGAGCTGTGATAGCCGAAATGCGCCTCACGCTCGATCAGGACGACCGAGCCTTGACCGGACAGGAAATAGGCGGCGGACGCGCCGGCGATCCCTCCTCCGATGATGATGACATCCGCCTGCATCTCGTGTCTCAACCTTTTCTCGTGGCGCGGCCTGCTTCTCCGGCGGTGCGGCCTGTCGACCCAGCCGGCTCGCCGTGCCGCAAGGAGGTCACCGCCCCCACTCGTTGTCGATGACAATTAATCGAAGCCGACCGCGCAAAAACCGGGGCCAGACCCCAGATTCCTCGGCCCCCGCCTCCAATTATTGAAATCGACACGGCCGGCATCCGGCGTGATCCCTGAGGCCATACGACCCTTAGGGATAGGCGATAGCGACCATGCCCGATTTGAAGACCGCCCAAGATTTGAAGACCGCCCCAAGTGGCCGCCGCCGGATCTCGTCCGGCAGCGAATTCGAGCGGACCTATAGCTACAGCCGCGCGGTCGTGGTCGGGCCGCATATCATGCTCTCGGGCACGACCGGCTACGACTATGCGACGAGCACGCTGCCGGCAGGCGCGCGAGAGCAGACGCTGCAGCTTTTCACCAATGCGGCGGCCGCCTTCGCCCAGGCCGGCGCGAGCCTCGCTGACGTCGTGCGCGTGCGGATGTATATCGCCGGTGCGGAACACTACGAGACCGTGATGGCGGTCTTCGCCGAGACCTTCCGCGGCATCGACCCGGCCTGCACCACGATCGAGGCCGGGTTGTTCGACCCGGCGATTGTCGTCGAGATGGATATGGACGCCGTCAGCGATGCCGGCGCTTAGTCTGTATTCGCATGTGCCCGATGACGTGATCGCGCGGCTCGGGCCACGGCCCTGCGCCTTTCCCAGCCGGGTCGATACCGTCGTCATCGGCGGCGGCATCGTCGGCGCGTCCTGCGCCTATGAATTGTCGTTGAAGGGCCTGAGCGTCGCGCTGGTCGAGCGCGACAAGATCGCCTCGCAGCAATCGGGCCGCAACTGGGGTTTTGTGCGCACACAGTATCGCGACCCGGCCGAATTGCCGCTGGCGGTCGAGGCGCTCTCGATCTGGCCGATGCTGGAACGGGAGCTTGGCCGCGAGATCGGCTGGCGCCGCAGCGGCTGCGTCTTCGTGGCCGAAAACGAGGCTGAGTACGAGACCTTCGCGCAGTGGCAGGCGGCGACCCGGGATATCGCCAGGGATGCGCGAATGCTGAATCGCGACGAGACCAGCGACTTGCTGCCGGCGCTGGCGAGCAAGGTTCCCGGCGCGCTCTTCACGGCATCCGATGGGCAGGCCGAGCCGGCCCTGGCGACGCTGGCGCTTGCACGCGCCGCCGAGGACAAGGGCGCCCTCATCCTGGAGGATTGCGGCGCACTTGCCATCGAGACTGCGGGCGGGCGCGTCACCGGCGTGCTGACCGAGCACGGGCTGATCGGCTGCACGACGGTGGTCTGCGCGGCGGGCGCGCAGGCGCATCGCTTCCTGAAACCGCTCGGCCTCGCCTTGCCGCAGCAGATCGTCCGCAGCACGGTCTCGCTGACCGCGCCCATGGTGGAGCTGAGCGCGCCCTGCTTCTGCGGCTTCGGGCTCGGCCTGCGCCAGAGGGCGGACGGCTCCTGCATCCTCGCCGCCGATTCCAGCTCCGATATCGATGTGACGCTCGATTCGATGCGCGCCGCCGGCTATTTCCTGCCCGAACTGCTCAGGCACCGCAAAGGCTTCGCCCTGCGGCTCGGCCGTCCCTTCATCGACGATGTCCATGCCCGCATCGCGCTGCCGGAGCATGAGCGCCTGGTCACGCCGCGCCGCCCGCGGATCCCGGCCAATGCGCAAAAAGCCGCCGACACGGCCGGGCTGTTCGCGCGCTTGTTCGAGGGCGCAGGCCTGGCCCGGATCGTGAAATCCTGGGCCGGACAGATCGATGTGCTGCCGGACGCGCTGCCCGTCATCGACGCGCCGCCGTCGATTCCCGGCCTGATCGTGGCGACCGGCTTCTCGGGCCATGGCTTCGGCCTCGGCCCCGCCGTCGGCCGCCATGTCGCCCGGCTCGCCGCCGGCGAACAGGCTGGTGAGGCGATCCGGCCGTTCCAGCTCGATCGCTTCGTCAAGGGCTCCTATTCGCGCCCGCACGCGCCGCTTTGACCCGACCCAGCCTCGCCCAGCCCTTTGTTTAACGCGTTTTCTTCACGCGAACCGGGGCCCACCCCGCTCGAAAACGCTTTCGCTCCCGCCCCATCGCACAGAGATCGCCATGATCCATGAAAGCCCGGCCTTCTACCAAGCCATCGCCGACAGGCTGCCGCTTCCGAGCAAAGCCTTCATCGATGGCAGCTTCGTCGCGGCGAAGTCGGGCGCGGTGATCGAGACCGTCAACCCGGCGACGGGACAGGTTCTCGCGGCTGTCGCCCATTGCCAGACTGAGGATGTCGAGCATGCCGTCGCCGCCGCACGGCGCGCCTTCAGGAGCGGCGTCTGGTCGCGCGTCGCGCCGGAGGCGCGCAAGGCCGTCCTGCTGCGCTTCGCCGAGCTGATCCGCGCCAACAGCACCGAGCTCGCCGTGCTCGAAAGCCTCGACAGCGGCAAGCCGATCAGAGACTGCCTGAAAGAGATCGCAATCGAGGTGCCCGACACCTTCCAATGGTATGCCGAGCTGATCGACAAGAGCTTCGGCAAGGTCGCGCCGACCGGCGAGCAGGCCTGCGCGATGATCCTGCGCGAGCCGATCGGCGTCGTGGCGGCGGTGCTGCCCTGGAATTTCCCGCTGCTGATGGCCGCCTGGAAGCTGGCGCCGGCCTTGGCCAGCGGCTGCTCCGTTCTCGTCAAGCCGGCCGAGCAGACCTCGATGTCGATCCTGCGGCTGGCCGAACTCGCTGCCGAGGCCGGGATACCCGCCGGCGTGCTCAACATCCTGCCGGGCCTGGGCGAGACCGCCGGCCAAGCGATCGGCCGCCATGGCGATATCGACGCCGTCTCCTTCACCGGTTCGACCGAGGTTGGGCGCCTGTTCCTGCGCTATGCCGCCGACAGCAACCTGAAGTCGATCGGGCTCGAAATGGGCGGCAAAAGCCCCTTCATCGTCCTCGACGACGCCGAGCTCTCGCCCGAGATGATCGACAACGCCGTCATGGCCGCTTTCTGGAATGGCGGCCAGAACTGCTCGGCGAATATGCGCCAGATCGTCGACCGGTCGCGGCAGGAGGAGTTCCTCGATCGTGTCGTCGAACGCGCCAAGGCCCTCGTCATCGGCGCGCCGCTCGACCCGGCGACCGAGCTCGGCCCGCTGATCACGCGGGAGCATCGCCGTCGCGTGCTCGACTATGTCGAGAGCGGCAGCCGGGAGGGTGCGCGGGCGGCACTCTCGGGCGCGGCTTTCGACAGCAACGCACCCGGCAGCTTCCTGGGACCGACGGTCTTCGCCGATCTTGTCCCGGGGATGACGATCGCGCGGGAAGAGATTTTCGGGCCGGTGCTCGGGGTGATGCCGGTCGATGGCATCGAGCATGCGCTCACGATCGCCAATGGCAGCGAATACGGGCTGCATGCGACTGTTTACACCAGGGATATCGACCGAGCCCTGTTCATGGCGCGGCGCTTGGCCTGCGGCACCGTCGCTGTCAACGGCTTCACCGAGGGCGACCTGAAGACGCCGTTCGGCGGCTATAAGCGCTCCGGCTCGCTCGCCCGCGACAAGGGCACGGAGGCGATGGCCCAGTATCTCCAGACGAAGACGATCTGGATCAGCCTCGGTGACGCATACGCCTCGATCCCCGGCTGAGCCCGGCGCGAGAACGCAGCTACTTTATACAATAACAAGTTTTATCAACCTTATAGGCTGTCCCATTGGCCATCAGAGTGCTAGCTGTCGCGTAGGGCTAACTTTCGGGGGAGGTGCCGCGTGAACGTCCAGAACTCCGCACTCGGCGCGCCGGTCGAAAGAAAGACGCCAAATCCGATCGACAAGCATGTCGGAAGCCGTGTCCGCATGCGCAGGATGCTTTTGAAGGTCAGCCAGGAGCGGCTCGGCGATGCGCTCGGCCTGACCTTCCAGCAGATCCAGAAATACGAAAAAGGCACCAACCGCATCAGCGCCAGCCGCCTGCAGCAAATCGCCAAGGTGCTCGACGTACAGGTGTCCTTCTTCTTCGAAGGCGCCCCCTCCGGCGATATGCCTGATGGCCGCTTCTCGGCCGCCGCCTCAACCGCTTATGTCTCCGACTTCCTGACGACCAGCGAAGGCGTGCAGCTGACCAAGGCCCTGATGCGGATCAAGAGCGACCGCGTCAGGCGGCGCGTCGTCGAGCTGGTCGAGGCAATGGCCGAGGAAGACGACAGGGACGCCTGAGCGCTCGAACGCGAACCGGGGGCCACTTCGCTCGAAAGCGCCATGGCCGCGCAGGCCGTCACCGGTCGTGCGAACTCTGGCCTTGAACCCCGCCGGCGCCCAGCGAAGTCTGCGCGCGCTCCAGCTTCGCGAGCTCGATCTCGACCTCTTTTTGGGCATGCTCCAGAATGCTGCAGAGCAAGGGGCTTCCGAGGATATTCGCTGCCGCCGCCAGTTTCGGAATATCCTTCGCCAGGATCGTCAGCGCTTCAGCCTTGGCCTTGTCCTTAGCCTTCGTCATAAGCCCGCCTCGAACGCAAACAGCGGCGGAACTTAGCGAGGCAACCCGGATAAATCTATGATGCCAGCCTCGCCACGGCTCCCGGAGTGAAGAAACTCATCATTTTTTTGCGCTCCATGTAGTGTTCTATCTCGGTGGGACTGACGAATTCCTCGCGGAACCAGGGATATAACGAGGCGTCGAAGGACTGCACGACCCAGTCTATCGTCTGCCTGATGTGGCGCAGCTCGGCCGCCTGCGGGTGGTAGGCCAGCCAGATGTCCCGCCGGAGGACGAAGTCCTTGGCGACATGGACGAGCCCGCTCGAGACGATGGGCGCATAGGTCGGCAGGGCCGTCACGCCCCAGCCGCTCAGCGCCGCCACGAACTGGGCGGAGCTGATATTGACCCGCATATTGACGAAGCGGCGCTTGTCCTCGCGGGTCATTTCCTCCTCGACCCTCTCGCTCCTGATCTGCGGAGCCTCGATCTCGACAAAGTGGTAGTCGGCAACGTCAGCCTTGCTGGCTGGCGCCCCGTATTCGTCGACATAGCTCTGCGCGGCATAGAGAACGACGTGGAGATAGCCGATACGCCGGACGATCAGATTGGGATCGGTCGGCTTGTCCAGCTGGATCGCCAGGTCGACCTCCAGATCCGAGATGTTCGGCGCCGTCATCGAGCATTTCATGTCGAACTGGATGTCTGGATGGGCCCGACGCAGATTGCCGAACATCGGCGTCAGCCAGAAGGCGCCGAGGCCCTCGGTGATACCGACACGCGCCGTCGGCTTCAGGTCCCGCCTGCCCCGCATCGAGAGCGCGCCGAAGACCTTGGCCTGCTTCTGGATTTCCTCCGCCGCAGCAATCAGGCGCTCACCGGTCTTGGTCAGCGACACGCCGGCGGCCGAGCGGTGAAACAGGACCGCGCCGGTCTGCGCTTCGAGGTCCATGATTCGGCTGCGGAGCGCCTTCGCGGAGTGCCCGGTCGCGGCAGCAACGGCGCGAATGCTGCCAAGCCGCGCGAGCGTTAGAAAGATTCGAATGTCGTCCCAATTGAAATTCACCTCGTTCCCACCCGTGGGGTGAGAACTTTTGGAGACCACGTGCCTCATTTTCGACTTATCCCCGACCCCAGAGATTAAGGTTAACCTAACCTTGTTGCGTACCTAGTTTCTCGTACCCAGAAGGATTTGCGTCATGGGATTCCACTATTCGCTGAAGGAGCACTTCAATATTGCGCAAACTCAGCGCAATTTCCGCACGCTCGACTACACGAAATACGGGCGCGGATACACAACGTTCAGCCCGACAAAAGGAATCATCGACTATTCGATGAGAATGGCAAGCGCCGATATACCCGGCCTGTCAACGCTCGAGCGGGTTATGAACGTGTTTCAGCATAATCCCGATACAATTTCGGCTTTCTCGCGCGGTTGGTCTGACGACCCCAAGGCCACGCCGATCGGCATCCTGGCGCATCTGCCGCTGAATCAGGCTGGGGCGCGTGCGCTCTTTACCGGCGCACTGGACACCGCCAACCCCGATCTGAAGTTCATCTGCCGGCCCAGCGAACGCGCCGCCGTGCTCTACTTCTGGTTCATCTACCTGCCGGAGGGCCAGGGCGGCGGCATCTCGCTCGTGATGGAGCGCATGACCAGCGACAAGAACCGGGGCCTGCCGATCTTCTGCAAGCCGGCGAACAAGAAGGCGCAGACTTTCTTCGAGAAGATGGGCTTCGTCATGGGCGCGGCCTATGACGGGCTGAAATCCTACCAGCTGATGAGCTGCGCCCTGCCCGACCCGGTCGCCGGCCGCAAGCCCTATGACAACTTCATGCCTGGCCTGAACGCCGGCACGAAGAAGACCTCCGTCACCGTCGTGCACTCGGCCGACGACCTCCTCAAATGCATCGCGATTCGCGGGGCCGCCTATGTCGAGGACCGGAGCATTCCCTATGCCGAGGATGTCGACGGCAACGACTACACCGCGACGCATCTGCTCGGCTATGTCGGCGACGAGCCCGCCGGCTGCATCCGGCTGCGCTACTGGGCCGACTTCATCAAGATCGAGCGGCTTGCGGTGCTGCCGCGCTGCCGGGGCGGCCTGGCGCTCGATCTCGTGCGGGCAGCGCTCGCCTTCGGCCAGGACAAGGGCTATCGGCGCTTCTACGGGCAGGCCGCCTTCCCGGTCTCGAAGATCTGGGAGCGCTTCGGTTTCAAGCGCCGGCCTGGCGCCGGTCTCTCCTATCTGACCGACGAGGTCTATTACGAGATGGACCTCGTCACCGAGCCGTCAGATTGGCGGCTTACGCCCGATTCGGGCGCCGCGGTGCTCGTCCGGCCGGAAGGCCAATGGGACCGTCCCGGCCCGCTGGAAGCCAATGCGGAGACACAAGATCTCCCTGACAAGTCCCTAGGCTCCGGCGAGTGGATCCCGGGTGTGAGCCCGGCCACGCTCTATCCCGACAAGGACATCCCCGGCTGCGTCAACCCTTTCTACGGGGAGTCCCCGACCTGCGGGAAGGATTCCTGGCCACCTCTGATCTACGGACGATTACAAGGAGTGAACGATGCCGCCGACTGACATCACGCAGCCGACAGCGATCTCCGAAGCCGACATCGATGCGATGATCGGGATGACCGAATATCTCATAGAGGAAGCCGTCAAGGTGAGCGCGGTCGCAACCGCCCTGCTGGGCTTGGCGAAGGGGGAGCTGCTTGCCAGCAAGATGATCCTGAGAGGCGAAGTCGCCTCTCTGAACGGACGTGCGGCCAGATTGATGTGATGCGAAGTTGATGTGACGCGAAACCCGCTGCGAGATCCGCAGCGGGTTTTCGCATGATGGCATCAGGATGGCGGCGTGGTTAGGACCGCACCCGGGTTCAGGATGCCGAGCGGATCGAAGGCGTTCTTGATCCCCGCCATGAGTTCGAGCGTCTCGGGTTGGGTCGCTCGGCGCAATGCGCCGACAAGGGAGCGGCCGACGCCATGCTCGGCCGTGATGCTGCCGCCGAACTGGCTGACGATCTCGAAGATGCAGGCGTTCACGCTCGCGGCCAGCGCTGCGAAGGCGGCCTCATCCAGGAACCCGCCCTTCCGGAATAGCAGAATGACGTGGATGTTGCCGTCGCCGACATGTCCGACGAAGAGAGGCTGCGCGGATGGGAAGCGCTCCACTGCTGCGCCCTGCACCGCTGCGATGAAGCGGGGAACATCCGCAGTCGCGACGCTGGTGTCGTGCGAGACGCCCGGGCCGGCGCGCTTGTTGGCTTCCGAGACGGCGAAACGCAGATGCCAGAGCGCCTTGGCCTGGGCACCGCTCTGCGCGACGACCGCATCGCTCAGCACACCGGCATCGAAAGCGAGCGCCAGCGCGCGCGTCAGGACCTGCTCCATGGCGGCATCGGGCGCGCTGTCGGCGATCTCGATGAAGACATACCAGGGGTGGCGGTCGTGGAACGGGAGCGCCGCCCCGCCGAGGAGATCGAGCGTCAGGCCCATTTCGGCGTCGCACATCAATTCGAAACTCGAGATTCGCTCACCGGCAACCTCGCGCAGCATGGTCAGCAGCCGGATCGCGGCCGTCGGATCCGGGATTCCGCAGAGCGCGGTCGCGCTCGCCTTCGGTCGGGCAAAGAGCCTGAACGACGCCGCAGTGATGACGGCCAGGGTGCCTTCCGAACCGATCAGCAGATCGCGCAGCGCATAGCCGGCATTGTCCTTGCGCAGCGGCTTCAGGCCATGGATCACGGCGCCATCGGCGCGCACATATTCGAGACCGAGCACGAGGTCGCGCACCGTGCCGTAGCGGATCACATTGATGCCGCCGGCATTGGTCGCAACGATGCCGCCGACCTGGCAGGAGCCCTCGCTGCCCAGGCTCAGCGGAAACAGCCGATCGGCCTTGGCCACCTCCTGCTGAAGCTGCGCCAGCACGCAGCCCGCCTCCGCGGTCACGCTATCGCCCTCCGTATCGACCGAGCGGATGCGATTGAGCCGAGCCAGCGAGAGCACGGCGCAACAGCCGCTCTCATCGGGCGTGGCGCCGCCGGACAGGCCGGTGTTGCCACCTTGCGGCACGATCGGCGTGCGCGTCACTGTCGCCCAACGCAGGATCGTCGAGACATCCGCGACGGAGCGCGGGCGCAGCACGGCCAGGGCACGACCATGCCTGCGTCCGCGCCAGTCGCCGAGGAACGGCGCCATCTCCTCGGACGCAGCCAGCACGCAGGACGGGTCGAGGCTCCCGGCGAGCTCAGAGAGCGGGGACATCGCGTCAGACCGTGCCGGCATCGACGATGAAGTTCTGGCCGGTGCACATGCGCGCCGCGTCCGATGCGAGGAAGAGAACCATCGCCGCGATATCCTCCGGCAGGATCTCGCCCTTGATCGCCTGGGCCTGCTGAGCAGCCTCCCATTTGTCCGGCGTGACCCAATGCCGGCGCTGGCGCTCGGTCATCACCCAGCCGGGCGTGACGCAGTTGACCCGAATGCCATCAGGCCCCAGCGCCCGCGCCAGCGAGCGGGTGAAGCCGAGTACCGCTGATTTCGCGGTCGTGTAAGCGATCATGTGGGGAGATCCCTTCATCCACGAGGTCGAGCTCAGATTGATCAGCGCACCGCCGCCAAGCGCGCGCATATCGGGAGCAAGCGCCTGGGCGACGAACATCATCGGGCGCAGATTCACCGCGAAACGGTCATCCCAATAGTCTGATGTCACGGTCTCGAAGGCGTGACGCTCGTCATGGCCGGCGTTGTTGACGCCGATCGAGAACGGGCCGCAGGCCTCGCGTGCCGCCATGATAGCGGCTTGCGTCGCGGCAATGTCGCGCAGGTCGACGGGCTGGAAGGAGACCATTCCGCCAGCCTCAGCCAATTCCGCCGCCAGGGCTTCGCCGCGCTCGCGATCCAGATCGAGAAAGGCGACCCTGGCCTTCTGGCGAATAAGCGCCGCGACGATCGCCCGGCCGATCCCGTCTGCCCCGCCGGTGACGAGCGCGGCGCGGCCGGCGAGATCGGGATAGATCGCCTGCGCGCTCATGCTGCGAATTCCGAGGCCGGCAGGCCGGCAACATCGACCGGCAACGTGAACAAGCCGCCGGAGAAGGGCGCCTCCGCCAGGATGCGCGACGGCAAGCGGACGCGGGCGCTGGTGATGAACAGCGTCTTCAGATCCTCGCCGCCAAAGGCGATGCTGGTCGGGCGCGGTATGGGCAGGCGGACCTCGCGCGCCAGCGCACCATTCGGCGCGTAGCGGTGCAGGCACCAGCCGTCCCAGACCGCGCACCAGACGAAGCCTTCGCTGTCGACGGCAAGCCCATCGGGGCGGCCGATGGTGGCATCGATCTCGGCGAAGACGCGGCGTCGCGCGAGCCGGCCCGTCTCCATCTCGAAATCATAGGCATAGATGCGGCCCGGCGCGGAATCCGCGAAATAGAAGGTCCGCCCGTCCGGGCTCCAGTCGAGGCCGTTGGCGACGGTCAGGCCGCTTTCCCGGCGCTCCCAGGTGAGATCGGGCGCTATCGCATAAAGCGAGCCGCTGGTGCGGCTGGCGTCGAGCCGCATCGTTCCGGCCCAGAGACGGCCCCGCCGGTCGCATTTGCCGTCATTGAAACGGTTGTCGGGAATCTCGGCCTCCGGATCGACCAGCGGGCTCAGCGCGCCGCTGGCGAAATCGAAAGCCTCGAGCCCGTCCTGCGTCAAGGCGGCCAGGCCGCCGCCTCGGCGCTCGACCACCGCGCTGACCAGGCGCGGCAGCATGACCTCCTCATTGGTCCGCGTCGCGGGGTCAAAGCGGTTGACCGAGGGGGCGAGGATATCGACCCAGTAGAGCCGCTTCTCCCGCGCCGACCAGACCGGGCCTTCCGCCAGATGCGCGCCCCAGGGCAGCACGCATTCGACCTGCGGATCGGTGGCGCGGCTAGACCGCGTGCTCGGCGTGATGTTCATCGGCGTGGCGCCGACATTGCCGGAGATCTGCCGGCCGGCGGCCATCAGGTCACGCCCGGTGACGTGGAGGCGCTCGCTGGTCAGGCGCGAACTCGGCCCGAACACGCCGATCGCGGCGACCGCACGGCCGGTATGGTCGAAGATCGGCGCGGCGACCGAGGAGACGCCCGCGACGTGCTCCTCGAGCGAAACCGCATAGCCGCGCGCCCGGGCCAGAGCGAGATCGGCGAGCAATGCGTCCTCCTGCGTGAAGCTGGCGTCGGTGAAGCGCTCGAGCCTGATCCGGTCGAAGATGGCGCGCTGCTCATGCGGCTGGGCGAAGGCAAGCAGGGCCTTGCCGCCGGCCGTGCAATGCAGCGGTGCGCGCCGGCCGATCTCGATGCGGAAGCCATAGGCGCCGCCGCGGCTGCGCTGGTCGATATAGAGCGCCTCGTCATTGTCGATCGCGCAGAGCGCCGCCGTCTCGCGGGTCTCGTCGGCGAGGCGTTCGAGCACGGGAGCAGCCGCGCCGCGCAGATCGAAGGATTCCCAGACACGGTGCGCCAGCTCGAACAGCCGGTGCCCGAGCCGATAGGTGTTGTCGCTGTCCTCCTGGCGGATGAGCCGGAACAGCACCAGCGTGTTGAGCAGGCGCGCAAGCGTGCCCTTGGGCAGGCCGGTCGCGGCCTGAAGGTCCTTGAAACGCGGCGGCGAAGGCGCCTCCCCGATCACGTCGAGCAGGTAGAGGCCCTTGGCGAGGGCGGCTGCGCCGGTGGGAACGTCGCGCTCGTCCGGTTTCAGGACCTGCGCTTCGCCCAGGCCTGCGCCGCCTCTTCGATCATGCGGTCGAACGTCCATCGCGGTTCATATCCCAGTTCAGCCCGAATCCTGGCGTTCGACGTCCGATAGAAGACGCCGTTGCCCGGCAGGTCGATGGTCTTCAGGGGAAGCCCCGTCAACTCCGCCATCCCCGGCAAAGCTGCGGCAAAGTCGGCGGGCTCGGTCGCGCCGAGATTATAGGTCCGGCCGGCCGCCGCCTCGTGGTCGAGCGCGAGCAGGATGCCGTCCACCATGTCGCGGGTGTCGGTGATGTGCATCTGGAAGGGGCGGCCCACCTCATTGCGCGACAGCACGAGCGCCTCGCGGCCATCATCGGCCTGCTTCAACACGGCGATGGCGGGCATGTTACCGAGCCCCTCCTGCTGCCGGATCTTCGGATGCAGGAAGAAACGCGGGCCGGAGAAGACGCTTTCGGGATCGAGCAGTTCGGCCGCGTCCTGCGTATGCGAAAAGCGCAGGATCGTCGCGGGCATGCCGCTGGCGCGCTCGAAGAAGCGGACGAGCTCCTCGCCCAGGAGCTTGCTCAAACCATAGGGCGAGCGCGGCTTCAGCGGGTGATCTTCATCGAGCGGCAGATAGTCGGGAACGTTCTCGGGGTAGACCTCGCCGGAGCTGGCGAAGACGAGGCGATGCGGCTTCACGCGCGCGGCCTCCTCCAGCAGCACGCGCGTGCCCTCGACATTGGCGCGGAACAGCCTGTCGCCGTCAGTCGGCAGCCAGGACATGAAGGCGCCGAGATGGAGGATGGCGTCAGCGCCGCTCACCGCGTCCATGGCCGCGGCCCGCTCGTCGAAGCCGCCGAGCACTTCGCGATAGGCGGAGTGCTCGATGCCGGCCGGGCGCAGATCGAAGCCCGTGACCTCGCGGCCGGCATCGAGCAGGCGCCGCACCACTTTCGAGCCGACGCGGCCGGCGCTGCCGGTGACGAGGATGCGCGCCGGGGCGGTCACCGGATCGCCTCCTGCGTCACCGCGTCGAAGACGTGCAATCGGGCCGGATCGAAGGAGAGCGTCAAGCGTTCGGCGAGCGGCGCGCCATCGGGATTGATCAAGCGCGCGATCAGCGCATTGCCGCGGCCATCCTCCTCGGCGGTCGCATGCGGCGTCTGCCCGACCCGGTTTTCCGGCGGCAGGTCGACATAGACATATTGCTCGCTGCCGAGGCTTTCGATCAGCCGCGGCTGGACCTCGAAGCTGACCGGGCCCGGCCCAGCCGAGATATGTTCCGGCCGCAGGCCGAAGACGGCATCCCGGCCCGCAAGCGTCGAGGCATTCGCCACCAGCAATGGCACCTCCTGGCCGAAGAGGCGGGCCTGGGCGCCATTCCCAGCCGAGGTCACCGGAGATTGCAGGAAATTCATCCCCGGCGAGCCGATGAAGCCGGCGACGAAGAGGTTGGCCGGCTCGCGGAACATCGTGTCGGGATGGGCGATCTGCTGGATCTCGCCATCCTTCATGATGACGATGCGGTCGGCCATCGTCATGGCTTCGGTCTGGTCATGGGTGACATAGATGGTGGTGACGCCGAGGCGCTTGTGCAGGGCGCTGATCTCGGCGCGGGTATGGACGCGCAATTTGGCGTCGAGATTGGAGAGCGGCTCGTCCATCAGGAAGGCGAGCGGCTCGCGCACGATGGCGCGCCCGAGCGCGACGCGCTGGCGCTGGCCGCCCGACAAGGCACGCGGTCGCCGATCGAGCAGATGGTCGATGCCGAGGATCTTTGCGGCCTCGGTGACGCGCCTGTCGATCTCTCCGGCTTCCGTGCCGCGCATCTTCAGGCCGAAGCCCATGTTTTTGCGCACGGTCAGATGCGGATAGAGCGCGTAGTTCTGGAACACCATGGCGATGTCGCGGTCGCCCGGCGCGAGGTCGGTGACGTCGCGCTCGCCGATCGAGACCTTGCCGGAAGAGGCCTCCTCGAGCCCGGCCAGGATCTTCAGCATGGTCGACTTGCCGCAGCCGGAGGGGCCGACCAGGACGACGAACTCGCCGTCAGTGATGTCGAGGGAAAAGTCCTTGAGAACGGTGAGCCCGCCATAGGATTTGGTGACGTGCTCGATGCGTATGCCGGCCATGGTCGGTCCTGGTCCTTACTTGTCCGAGCCGGCCGTGAGGCCGCCGACGAGATAGCGTTCGAGGAAGAGGTAGATCAGCAGGATCGGCAGGGCGACGAGGATCGAGGCGGCCGATATGTCGCTCCAGTTGCTGACATATTCGCCCTTCATCGTGGTGATGCCGAGATTGGCGGTCCAGTTGGTCTGGGCGTTGGTCAGGAAGGTGCGCGCATAGGCGTAGTCCGACCAGGACAGCACGAAGCCGTAGAGCGCAGTCGCAGCCAGGCCCGGCGCCGAGACCGGCAGGATCACCCGGACCATGGCGCCGAGCGGCGAGCAGCCATCGACCATGGCGGCCTGCTCGAGCTCGCGCGGGATCGTGTCGAAATAACCCTTCAGCATCCAGGTGGTGAAGGGAATGATCAGCGTCGCATGCGCCAGGATGATCGACCACAGGCTGCCGATCAGCTCCAGCTGCCTGAAGATGCCGAAAAGCGGGATGACCAGCAGCGTCGCCGGCAGCATCTTCGCGGTCAGGATGAACAGGCCCAGCGATTGGCCGCCGCGGACCTTGAAGCGCGACAGGCTGTAGCCCGCCAGCACCGACACCGTCATCGACAAGGTGACGGCGCCGATCGCCGCCAGCGCCGAATTGCCGAGCCATTGCAGGATCGGCCGCTCCGCCAGGATCTGGGCGAAGACGCCCCAGCGCGGCTGGTCGGGCCAGAATTTCGGCGGCAGCTGGCGCAATTGGTCAGGTTCGGAGAGCGCGGTGACGACGAGCCAGTAGATCGGGAAGACCAACAGCGCGCAGGTCAGGATCGCCGTGGCGTAGAGCAGGACGCTGTCGAGGCAGTTTCGTTTCATGGCCGCGTCCTCACATCGTGTCCGGTGCGCGCGCGATCATCAGCCGGCTCGCGATGATGCAGACGATCAGCGTGATGACGCCGATGGCCGAGGCGTAGCCCATCTTGAAGAAGCCGAAGGCCTGCTCATAGGTCATGATCGAGAGGCTCTGCGTCGCCTTCAGCGGGCCGCCGCCGGTCAGCACATAGATGATCGAGAAGTCGCGGAAGACCCAGAGCATCACCAGGACGAGCGTGACGCCGAGCACCGGCATCAGCGAGGGGATGGTGATGTTGAGCAGGCGCTGCCAGGCGCTGGCGCCGTCGACGCGGGCAGCGTTGTAGAAATCCTCCGGGATCGACTGGAGCCCGGCCAGCAGCATGATCGAGACGAAGGGATAGCCCTTCCAGATCATGACGACGCAGACGACGGCGAAGGAGGCACTGGGCGAGGAGAACCAGTTGATCGTGGTGTCGACCAGCCCGAGCTTGATGAAGATCCAGTTCATCAGGCCGAAGGAGGAATCGAACAACCAGGCGAAGATCACGACGGCGATGACCTCGGGCACGGCCCAGGGCAAGGCGACGAGGAGGCGAGCCAGGGCCTGGCCCTTGAAGCGGTTGTTGACTAGGAGCGCGGTCGCCATGCCGAGCAGGAAACAGCCGGTGCTGACGATGACGACGAGCTTGAAGGTGACCCAGCAGGCGTTCCAGAAATCCTCGGAGGCGAAGAGGCGCTCGTAATTGGCCGTGGTGAAGGGCCGGCGCGCCTGGTCGAGCCTGGCGATGTTGACGTTCTGGAACGACAGATCGACCGAGACGAAGAGCGGGTAGACGATGATCAGCCCGATCAGCAGCACCGCCGGCGCGAGCAGGAGATAGCCGAGCCAGTGCCGGCGGCTCGGGCGCGCAAGATCCAGGAACGCGGCTCTGGGCATGGTCGGGGCTTCTCCCTGTCGAAGCGTGTGGCGCGACATACCCCCTCTCCCCTTGCGGGAGAGGGTTGGGGTGAGGGGTCGCGCCGCCCTTGCGGGTTGGCGGATCGCAGAGCCAACCAGACAGCGCACGGCCACCCCTCATCCGCCCCTTCGGGGCACCTTCTCCCGCAAGGGGAGAAGGAAAGTTCACTGCTTCTGCAGCGCCTCGGCCTTCCGCTGCATCGTCGCGGCGACGGTTTTCGGATCGAGGTCCTGGATGATCATGCGCTGCGATTCCTCCATGACCATCTTGGCGAACTCGTTGAAGACGAGCTCCAGGCCCTTGGGGATGCGGTCGACCTTGGCGTCGGCGGCTGCCTTGGTCGCCTGCACCAGCAGGTCGAAATGCGGCGTCTCCTTCGACGCGGCCGAAACGTCGGCGCGCGGGCTCGGCGGCGGCGAGGCGCCCAGCGTCGCATAGCTGCTCTGGAACTTGTCGGAGGTTGCGATCTGGATGAAATCCCAGACCAGCTTCTTGTTGTCCTTCGGGATGTCGCTGGCGATGCCGAGCACATTCGAGGAACCGCCGACAGGCGGGCTGAACGGCGACATGGCGAGCTTGATCTGGTCCTTGGCCTTGCCCTTCTGGATGATCGGCCAGAGCCAGGGCCCGTCCGTCTTCAAGGCGATCTTGCCATCGGCGAACATCTGGCGGACCTCGCCGGCGGCGAGATCACGCGGCGTCAGGCTGTCCTTGACGATGGTCTTCCAGCGCGAGAGCCCCTCGACCATCTCAGGCGTGTCGATCGTCACCTTGCCTGCGTCATTGGTCCAGCGCCCGCCGGCATCGAGCGTGTAGTTCATCATCTCGCTCATATACTGGCCGCCGCCGCCCTTGGTCTCGTGGCCGGTGCCGAACTGGTCGATGATGCCGTCGCCGTTCAGGTCCTTGGTCAGCTTGCGCGCCGCCGCCAGGAACTCGGTGTAATTCTTCGGGACGCCCAGCCCCTCTTTCCTGAGCATCTCCTCGTTATAGGCGAGGAAATAGCCAAAATAGAGCATCATCGTGCAGACGGTCTGCTTGTTGAAGACGCAGGTGTCCTGGCCGGCCCAACCCTTCATGTCGAGCTTGGCATCCTTGATGTAGCCGTCGAGCGGCTCCAGCCAGCCGTTATCCGCGAATTTCTGGAACTCGAAGGAGGCGAGATGGACGATGTCGGGCGGCTTGCCGCCGGCGAACAGCGTCGTCATCGTATCGGCATAGGCGCCGCGCTCGACCTTGGTCCATTCGATCCTGACGCCCGGATGGGTCGCCTCGAACTCCTTGATGACCGAGCCCCACCAATCGCCGACGCCGCGCTCATCCTTCTGCCAGGAGACGAATTTGAGAACCTTGCCCTGGGCGAGAGCGGCGCTCGATGCGAACCCCGCCGTCAGCGCCAGGGCGACCGCGGCGGCGGATAGAAACAACCTAGAGCAATTTCCGATCCAACGGGATCGTTCAATAGCTCTAGTCCCTCGCTTTAACGCGTTTCCTTCACGCGAACCGGTTTCCACTTCGCTTGAAAACGCTCTGGTCCTCGGCATGACGTGACCTCCCCGGTCGTGTTTTGTTTTTAGTGCGTGTTTTGTTTTTAGTGTCTGCGCAGAAGCTCCAGCGCCGCTTTCGACGGCTCGACGCCCAGCCCCGCGCCCGTCGGCAGGCTGTAAAGGCCTTGGCGGCAATCCATGTCGCCGACCAGCAGCCGGCGATTGGGCTCGAAGATCGAGTGCTGGTATTCGTGGCACTCGACCGCGGCCAGGGCGGAGCTCGCGTGCAGGCTCGCGGCCAGGAACAGCCCGATGCCGATCGTGGCATGCGGAATGAGCTTGAGATGATGCGCCTGGGCATAGAGGCCGATGCGCATGAACTCGGTGACGCCCTTATGCCCCATCTCGGGCTGGATGATCGCGCAGGCGCGGCGCGCCACGCGCGGCACGAGATCATAGACCGTGCGCCACTCCTCGCCCGCCGCAATCGGCGTTGCGACACGAGACGCGACGAGGCTGAGCCCGTCGAGATCCTCGGGCTTGACCGGCGCCTCGGCGAACCAGAGGCCATGCGGCTCCATCGCCTTGATCAGCGCGACCGCCTCCTCGCCTGTGTGGACCCAATGCATGTCGCAGGCGATGCGCACGGAGGGCCCAAGCCGCGCGCGCAGGGTCTCCATTTCAGCGACCACACCATCATCGGCGACAGGCGCGGCGAATTTGAAGCTGTCGAAGCCCTGCGCCTGCCACTGCGCCGCGAAATCGGCGCGCTCGCCGCGCGTCGGCTTGGGCAGGCCGGAGATATAGGCCGGCAGGCGCTCATGGCGCTGCCCGCCCAGCAGCTTGACCAATGGCAGGTTCGCAAGCTTGCCGCAGATGTCCCAGAGCGCGATGTCGATCGCCGCCAGCGCGTCACAATAGAAGCCGCCGGTATAGCCGCGCACGCGCATCAGATCGTAGAGGTCGTCATGGATCACGCAGACATCGCGCGGATCGCGGCCGACGACGAAGGGTCCAAGCAGATCGTCGATGATCGCCATCGCGGCACCGGGCGCGACGATGCCATAGGTCTCGCCCCAGCCGACCGCGCCGCCCGTCGTCTCCACGCGCACGACCACGGTGCGGTCGACCACGGGATAGACCGTGCGGTTGCCCTTGCGCACGACATAGCCGCGCTCGTTGACGGTCTCACCCTGACGCAGCGCACCGAGATAGGGCGTGTCGCGCGGAATGGTGATCGAGAAGACCTCGACCTTGGCGACCCGTTCGCTCATCCCCGCGCTCCGGCGACACGCATGCCAGGCGAAGCCGCCGCCTGCATCAGATCGCCCGCCGCATCGAGCCAGGCGTCGATCTCGGCGAAGTCATGGGCGTCCATGTCAGGCACCTTCGCGCGCACGACCCGATTGTCGAGAACCCCACGCCGCGACAGCACATGCTTGGTGAAGGCCATGCGGAAATTCGCCTGGATCACCAGCAGTGGCAGCGTGCGCATATAGAGTTCGCGGGCGCGACCGATCTCGCCGGCGCGGAAGGCGCGGTCCATCGCGACATGGACATCGGAAAGCTCGACCGCCGGCATCGCCCCGCAGACACCGCGCTGATACTCGTCGATGAAATAGCGCGCCCCGCCACCGCCGATCACGCCCTTGAGATGGGCGGGCTTGCCGGCGATCAGCGCCGAGATCGCCAGCCCCGAGGGCAGCGTTTCCTCCTTGACATAGGTGATGGCCGGGTTGCCCCGGACGATGTCGAGGATCGTCTCGGGCTTCAGATCCGAGCCGCGCGGCGCCGGCGCGTTCTGCAGGACGATCTCGAGGCCGGGCACCGCATCGGCGATGTCCCTGTAGAAGGCGGCGACCGCCTCGAAGCCGGCGCCGACGCTCTTGGGCGCCTGGATCATCACTGTCGAGACGCCGAAACCCATGGCCTCCTGGGCATGGCCGACCGCCTCCGCGACGCTGGCGGCACTGGCGCCCGCGACGATCGGGACCCTGCCGGCGACGCGCTCGACCACGACCTTCAGCAAGGTCGCCCGTTCCACTGCGGTGAGATCGTCGACCTCGCTGGCGAAGCCGGGGAAGACGACGCCGTCCACGCCAGCGCCAAGCGCGAAATCGGTGACCCGCGCCATGGCGGCGGCATCGATGCCGCCTTGCGCCGCGAACGGCGTCGGCAGCACCGGAAGGATGCCCTGCAACACGACCTAACCTCCTGTTGATCCATATGTTGGATCGATTGTTATTGTATATGGATCGTAATTCGCACCTCCGATCAGGTCAAGCCGCATCACGGCGTTCCCCGGCGGCCTTCGACGACAGGAACGTCGTCGAGGCCACCGAAGCCGAAGTCACGATTCGAGGTTTGGAGATGTGGAACGCCGGAGGCCGCGCAGAGGGCGTCGGCGATTGTCTGGAGCTTGCTGTTTCTGCTCAGAACCGTGCCGTCATTTGGCGCGCTCCAGAACCTTTCCGAAATCGCGGTCGAGCGCGGCAAGCGCGCTATCGATCCTGCCGCGTCGCTCCTTGCTCCATTGTTCCTGCTGCGCCAGCTTCTGCTTGGCTAAGCCCAGCATGCGCGCCATCTCGGCAGGTTGCGGCCCGCCGGCGGTGGCGCGGTTGCGGACAATGGCGACCGGATCGAGCGTGGCACGAAACTCCGCTTCGCTCAGCGGCAGCTCCGCACCCGTCACGTTCATCTCCTTCAGCGTGGCCTTGTAGATCCGCTGGGCTTCCGCATAGGGGAAATCCGTGGGCCGGATATTGTTCGCCTTGGCGTAGTCGACGACTTCGGAGGCGAAGTGGTGGCCGACGCGGAAGGGCAGCTTGTACGTGCGCATCAGCACATCGGCGACCTCCTGGGAGGCTGTCCAGTCGCTGTTGAGCTCTTCCAGCGCCCGGGCGGGATCGATGACCAGCCCGTTCAGGATCCGGTCCCAGCCATCGAGCATCGCAATCGTGCCGGTGATCACCGCCGCATTATCGCGCACGCTCTTCGCGTCGCTCATGCCGGGCGGAATATTGTGAGCCTGGATGACGCGCCCGATGCCTGAGGTGATCACGCTCGAGGCCTGGCTGCGGGTGCTGTTGAGCAGGCCGGGATTGCGCTTCTGCGGCATGGCGCTGGAGACATAGGTGTTGCCGTCGCCTTCCGCCAAAAGGATCCAGGGGCGCGGCTGCGCATACTGGGTCATGACGTCTTCGATGAAGGCGCCGGCATGCAAGGCGATGCTGGTGGCGAGCGCGCCGACCTCGACCGGCATTTCGGTTGCTGCGATCTGGGCCGCGTCATAGGCATTGTCGACCGTGTCCGCGAAGCCGAGATAGCTCGCCATGCGGTTGCGGTTCAGCGGCCAGCTGGTGCCGTTCAGCACGGTCGTGCCCATCGGCGAGCGATCGAGCCGGGCGAAGGCCTCGCGCAGGCGCTGCGCATCACGATCAAGCCCCGCGACATGGCCCAGCAGATAGTGCCCATAGCTGTTGGGCTGGGCGGCAACGCCATTGGTGTAGTTCGGCACGATGGTGTCGACATGCTTCTCGGCGAGCCTAACCATGGTGGCCGTAAGCTTGCGCAGCCGCTCGTCCAGTCTCAGCAATTCGTCGCGCATGATCGCCGCACGCACGGTGGCAAGCATGTCCTGGCTCGAGCGGCCGGCATGCAGCAGGGTCGCCTCGACGCCGGCGGCTTCGATCAGCAGCGGCTCGAAAGTGATGACGAGCGTCGGCCGCTTGGCGCCGGGCTTCTCCGCCGCCTTGAGCATGCTGTCGAGGCCTGCCGCGATCCGTGGCGCGAGCGCAGGGTCAAGCAGGCCCTCATCCGTGTTGATGACGGCGCTCGCCTTGTTGATCTCGCCCAGCCAGTAGAATTCGTCGCGCTTGGGCGCCGATTGCGCGTGGGCCGTAGCAGCGCACGTGACAGCCAGCAGCGCAGCAAAGGCCGTTCTTCTCCCGAGCATTGTTGTCCTCCCGTAGGCAAACACATCCAGGCCGCGCATTCCATTCCAGCCGTGCAGCCAGGGCGCGGCTCCGGGTGAAAGCTACAGCCTCTGGCGAAAGCGCCAAAGAGAGATCGCCTGCTCGGGTGAAAGCCTATGCGGCAGGCAGACGCTGGCGTGCGATCGCGGCATGGAAGCGCGCGCCGAAGATCAGGCCCTCATCGTTGAAGTCGTAGGTCGGGTTGTGCAGCGGGGAGGACGCTTCGCCATTGCCGACGAAGGCGAAGCAACCCGGCACATGCTCCAGGAAGCGGGCAAAATCCTCCGAGCCGGTCATCGGCTCGCGAGCCGTCGTCACCGCCGCATTGCCGAAGACGTCACGCGCAGCGGTGAAGGCTTCCTCGACCAGGGCCTCGTCGTTCAGCAGCGGCACGAACTCGCGGGTATAGGTCATCTCGGCGGTGACATTGTACGCAAGCGCGGTGCCCTGGGCGATGATGCCCATCTGCTCTTCGATCCTGGCGCTGATCTCGGGCCGGAAGCTGCGCGCATCGCCGAGGATGCGGGCGAGACCCGGCAGGGCGTTGCGGGTGCCGTCGGTCAGCAATTCGGTGACGGAGACGACGCCGATATCGGTCGGGCTCAGGCGGCGCGAGACGATGGTCTGGAGATTGGTGACGAGCGCGCAGGCGGCGACGAGCACCTCATTGCCGATCTGCGGGCGTGCCGCATGGCCGCCGACGCCCTTGAGCACGATCTCGAAATTATCCTCGGCCGACATGATCGGCCCCGCCTTGGTCTGGAACTGCCCGATGGCGAGGCCGGGCATGTTGTGCAGCCCGAAGATCTCCTCGAAAGGGAACCGTTCCAGCAGCCCGTCGGCGAGCATGGCGAGCGCGCCCCTGCCCCATTCCTCTGCGGGCTGGAAGACGAAGCGCACGGTGCCGTCGAAGCCGCCTTGCTGCGCCAGCATTTTAGCGGCGCCGAGCAGCATCACGGTGTGCCCGTCATGGCCGCAGGCATGCATGACGCCCGGCGTCCGGGAGCGGTGAGCATGGTCGCCCTGCTCGGCGATGCGCAGTGCGTCCATATCGGCCCGCAATGCGATCGCTCGGTTGCCCGTCCCGCATGTCAGCGTGCCGACGACGCCGGTACCGCCGACGCCTTCCGCGACCTCGCTCAGGCCGAACTCGCGCAGCTTGGCCGCGACGAAGGCGGCTGTGCGGTTCTCTTCGAAACCGTGCTCGGGATGGGCATGGAGATCGCGCCGCCAGGCGGTCATCTCGGCTACCAGCGCGTCATGATCGAGCGTCGTCATTGCGGTCCTCCATCCTGCGTTTCGCCGTCATAGGGTGTGGCGCGCATCGAGGGCCGCTGGCAGAAATCATCATACCAGGCGGTGAGCCGCGGCGCGCGCTGCCGAAACCCTGGCAGGTCGCGGAATTCGAGCCAGGCCAGCGCCGTCGCCAGTGCGATCTGACCGATGCTCACTAGCGCCCCGAACTCGACTTGCGTTTCCAGATGCTCATAGGCTTCGAGCAGCTTCATTTCCTGTCCCTGCGCCAAAGGCGGATAGCGCAGGGCTTCCGGGCGCCGCAGCGTCTCCCAGCGCAGCGCGATGCCGGCATCGCAAAGGCCCTGAGCCAGTGCTTGCAGACGCAGCGCCTGATAGCGCGCCGGCCCCTCGCGCGGGATCAGCCGGCCTGCGCCGCCGAGCCGGTCGAGATAGTCGCAGATGACGACCGAATCGAAGAGCGCGCCGACATCCGGCGTCAGCAGCACCGGCACTTTCCCAAGCGGATTGGCTGCGAAGACGGCAGCGTTGCGGTTGGTCGGGCTGGTCTCGTGGTGGACGACATCGACGCTGTCGGCGAGTCCGAGCTCATGGGCGCTGACCAGCACCTTGCGGGCATAAGGGGAATGGCTCTGGTAGAGCAGCGTCAGGCCGTCGGGCATCACGCCACCCGGCCCACGACCTCGGCCGGCGTCAGTCCGACGAGGTCGGCATAGCGCTCGGGATCGGTCGCGCCCTCGGTGTTGATCACCAGCACGCGCGAAGAGGTGTCGAGGCCAAGCGCCTGCCGGATGGCCGGGTCCGCCACGGCGCGCATCAGCCCGGCTACGCCGGCGCAGCCGCTCTCGCCGGCAACGATCGCGGGGTCGCCTGCTTTGGGCCGGGCCAGGCGGTTCATCGCCGTGACAGCATCCGCATCCTCAACCGTCATGAAGGCATCTGCGACCCGCGACAGCACGCGCCAGGCGATCGGGGACGGCTCGTAGCACTCCAGCATCGCCATGACCGTTGGCTCGCCATGGGCCACCTTGACCGGCCGGCCCGCACGGGCGGCCTCGACGATGCAGGCGGCGCGGGCGGGGTCGACCACGGTGAAGACCGGCCGCGCCTCGCCCAGCACGAGCGCAAGATGCGCGGCCACCGCTGCCGCGATTCCGCCAACACCGGCCTGGACGAAGACATGGCTCGGCCTGGAGGGAAGCTGCTGCAAGGCCTCGCGCACGAGCGCGGTATAGCCCTGCATCACAAGGCCGGGGATGCGCTCATAGCCGTCCCAGGAGGTGTCGGAGACGACAACCCAGCCCTTCTCGCCGGCGATGCGGGCGGCCTCGACGACGGAATCGTCATAGGTTCCGGCGACGCGCATGATCTCAGCGCCAAAGCGGGCGATCGCCGCAATCCGCTCCTCGCTGACGCCGGCGTGGACGACGATCACCGCCTTTGCCCCCGCGAGCTGCGCGCCCTGCGCGACCGAGCGGCCGTGATTGCCGTCCGTGGCACAGGCGAAGGTCATGCTCGCGGCGACAGCGCGAACCTCCGGCTCGCGAAACGCATCCTCGCCCAGGCTCCGGCCAAGCCGCGCTTCGGCGGCCTCCAGCACCAGCCTGATCACGGCATAGCCCCCGCCCAGCGCCTTGAAGCTGCCGAGTCCGAGACGATGGCCCTCATCCTTCACATGCAAGGCCGCGATGCCCAATTCGGCCGCAAGCCCCGGCAAACCATGGAGCGGCGTCACCGCATGGTCGCTGCGCTCAGCGAGATGGCGCCCGATCGCGTCGGCTCCCGTGCCGCCGAGCGTCTCGGCATCGACGGGCGCAAGCCCGCTGCGGTAATCGGCATGCTGGTTGAGCAGGAACATCGCGACCTCGCTTGAATGCGGTCTCGAAGGAATATTGCAAGCGGTGCGAAAAAGGCGCTGCAATCGAGGGGCCTCAATGCAAATTTGTTTCGTCGCAAGTGTTTCATGAGATCACCGTGCCCGAGAATCCGCTCCATCCGCTCGATGCCTTCGACCGGGCCATTCTCGCGATCCTGCAACAGGACAACACCACCCCGCAGCGGGTCATCGGCGAGCACGTGAACCTGTCGGCGCCGGCCGTGCAGCGCCGGATCCGGCGGATGGAGCGGTCCGGCGTCATCCAGGCCAATGTCGCGATCGTCGACCCCGCCGCACTCGGCCATCCCATCACGATCTTCGTCGAGGTCGAGCTCGTCAGCGAAACCGCGGGGGATATCGACGAGGCCAAGCGCCGCTTCCTGGCGGCGCCCGAGGTGCAGCAATGCTATTATGTGACGGGCGATGTCGACTTCATGCTCGTCGTGCTGGTGCCGAGCATGGCGGCCTATGAGGCGCTGACGCGCCGGCTCTTCTTCGACAACGCCAATATCCGCAAATTTCGCACCTTCGTCGCCATGGACCGCGTCAAGGCGGGCCTTGCCGTCCCGGTGGCCTAGATCCCGTCTGGAAACTCCGCGAGCCCTCATCCTGAGGAGCCATTCCGTTGGGAATGGCGTCTCGAAGGATGCTTCAGGAGGCTCCCGAACCATCTGGAGCATCCTTCGAGACGCCGGTGCGCGGCTCCTCAGGATGAGGGCTGGCGTTTCCAAACGGGCTCTTAGAGCCGCCCCGCCTTGTGCCATTCGCACCAATGCGCAGCCCGCTCCTTGAGCCTTGCGGTCCGGATATAGGGATCGTCCTCTTCCAGCCGCTCGAGCACCTCGAACGAGAACGCCTCGGCTCCGTGCTCGGCCCAGCATTGCTGCAAGACTTTGTTCGGATGGTTCCCGAAGCGCAGCGTGAACCATATCCGGTTCTGGATCGTGCTCAGCTCGGCGCATTGACCGATCCAGGCCTCTCCCGACGCGGCGCAACGGATCAGATAGATTCCGCTGATGATCTTGCGTTCCTTGTAAGCGGAAACGGCCGCCTTCCTGTCCTCGGCGCGCATGCCGCTCTCTCCTTTGTCAATCAAAGACCCGCGCTCAATATTACCCGGGCGATATTGACATAAGATATTTTTACCCGGATATAAAGCGAGAAATCGCAGAGACCCCGCCATGCCCGACCCATTCGCCACATCCTGCACCGCCTTCGAAGGGCCCCGACGGCTGGCTTCGGGCTCCCTGAGCGAGGTCGCCCTTGCGGTGAAGGCGGCGGTCGATCGCGGCTCGCTCCAGCCCCTGCTCGTCTTCGACGACGCCTCGGGACAGGCGATCGATTTCGATCTCCGCGGCACCAAGGCCAATGTCATCGCGCGCTTGCCCGCGCTCGCCGCGCAACTGGCCCCACCGCAGACTGAGGAAGAGACGGCAGCCGGACCGCGCGGCAAGGGGCGCCCCAAGCTCGGCGTGATCGCTCGCGAGGTGACCTTGTTGCCACGGCATTGGGACTGGCTCGCCGTGCAGCAAGGCGGCGCTTCAGCGACATTGCGACGTCTGGTCGAGCAAGCCCGGCGCGCCGGCAGTGCGAGCCAACAGCGGCGGATGGCCCGGGAAACGGCCTATCGCTTCATCTCGGCGATGGCCGGCAACCTCGCCGGCTTCGAGGAAGCGACGCGCGCCTTGTTTGCCGACGACCGGCCCCGCATGGAAGCGCATATCGCGACCTGGCCGCAGGACATCCGCGACCACACGCTGCGCCTGGCCTGGGGCGATCACGTCCCGTCGACAGAGGCGTGAGGAGAGGAGCGTCAGGCCATGCCCTATGTGGAAACCAACCGCGTCACGATCGCCTATGAAAGCTTCGGCCCGGTTGATGGCGACGTGATCCTGCTGATAGCGGGCCTGGGCACACAGATGCTGCGATGGAGCCAGGAGTTTTGCGACGGGCTGACAGTGCAGGGCTTTCGCGTGATACGGTTCGACAATCGCGATGCCGGCCTGTCGACGCATCTGCACGACCAGCCCGCCCCGGATTTCGCCGCCCTGTCGGCCGCCGCCGCCAGCGGACGGCCGTTCGCAGTTCCCTATACGCTCGAGGACATGGCCGGCGATGCGCTCGGCCTGCTCGATGGGCTCGGAATAAAGCAGGCCCATCTGGTCGGCCGCTCGATGGGCGGGATGATCGCGCAGCTCGCTGCGAGCACGTATCCGCACCGCATCCTGTCACTCGCCGCGATCATGTCCGCGACCGGCAATCCCGAGCTTCCCAAGGCAGCGCCGGAGGTCATGACGATGCTGATGCGACCGGCACCGGCCCCTTCGGAGGACCTCGCGGGATATCTCGCCCACAGCCTCGCCTTCGCGCGTCGCATCGCCGGTCCAGGCCATCCCTTCTACGAGACGGCCCATCGCGCACTCGTCATGAGCGAACTGGAACGGGCATATGATCCAGCCGGCACGAGCCGCCAGATCGCCGCCATCGCCGCAACCGGCGATTTGCGCCCGCGCCTGAGCCAAATCACCGCGCCGACCCTGGCGGTGCATGGCGCGGATGATCCCCTGGTTCCAAAGGCAGCCGGCGCGGACATCGCAGCCTCGATCACCGGCGCCCGCCTCATGATCATCGACGGCATGGGTCACGACCTGCCCGCGGCGCTTTACAACAGGGTGGCTCGGGCGATCGCCGAAAACGCGCGCAGCGCGAGCCGGGCCTCGATTTGAGCAGCGGTCGGATCATCGAAAACGCTCCGCAGCTTCACATGCTGAACCGACTGCCGGTTCACGTGAAGAAAACGCGTTAAGAGCAACAAGCTCGGGTAGCTGAATGATCCAGTCGGATCGGAAACCGCTCCAGCGTCTCGGATTGGGGACCGGCCCATCCCGCCCCCTTCGAGGCCTTGCATCTCTCGTGGAATGAGCGCCACGTTCTTTCGCGCGCCGGCTCGATGAGGCCCGGCGATGGACCCCGGTGAAACTTGTGTCTACGGTGTCTCCAGTCGGGGGACGAAGCGGCCTGGCCTTTCCAATATCGCGAGGATTTTGCAAGGGAGCGCCTTTCGGCAAGCGGCCTCCTGCCTCGCGCGATAGCATCGCCACGTATTGCGTACCCCCAGGCGGATCTCATGACTCAGCAGAGCCGCAGCGACACGCTCGAAGCCGCCCGAAAGGCTGCGAGCGAGCGCCCTTCGGAGCCCGACGATTCTCGGGCATTGCCGGGCGGCCTCGGCCTGGTCGTCGGCATCGGCGCATCGGCCGGCGGGCTCAATGCGTTCAAGGCCTTCCTAAAAAGCATGCCGGCGGAGAGCGGCATGAGCTTCGTGCTGGTCCAGCATCTGGCGCCCGACCATAAGAGCATGCTGACCGACCTTTTGGGACAAGCAACCGGCATGCGCGTGCTGGAAGCCGAAGACGGCGTGATGGCGGCTGCAGACACGGTCTATGTCATTCCGCCGGACGCGACCCTGATCCTCCGGGATCGTCGCTTGCGGGTCACCAAACCCGCGCCGCCACGCGCCTTGCGCCGGCCTATCGATACGTTCTTCACCTCGCTTGCCGAGGATCAGGGTGAAAATGCCGTCTGCATCGTGCTTGCGGGCACCGGCAATGACGGCGCGCTTGGCCTGTCGGCGGTCAAGGAAAACGGCGGCCTGACCCTGGCTCAGGCGGAGTTCGACCACATTGCGATGAGCGGCATGCCGCAAAGCGCCACCGCGACCGGCTTCGTTGACGAGGTCATGCCAGTCGAGCAGATGCCGGCGCGGCTGCTCGACCATCAACGCCATCTCTCCCTGGTCGCGCCGCGCAAGGACGATGATGGCACGCGGCGCGATGCAGCCGGACATCTGGTCACGATCAGCGCCCTGCTGCGCGCCCAGATCGGCCATGACTTCGTCCATTACAAGGAAAAGACCCTGGTTCGTCGCGTCCAGCGCCGCATGCAGGTGCTGCAGATCGATGAAGTCCCGGCCTATATCGCCCGCCTGCGCGACGATCCGGGCCAGATCGACCTGCTCTTCCGCGAACTCCTGATCGGGGTGACCCAGTTCTTCCGCGACCCGGAGGCTTTCCAGGCGCTGCAGGCTGCCTTGGCGCCCAAATTTGCCGGCGACCAGCACGACGATGACACGATCCGGATCTGGGTGCCGGGCTGCGCCACGGGGGAGGAGGTCTATTCGCTCGCCATTCTCGTGAGGGAGATCATTGCGCAGCGACCGAGCGCGGTGAGAGTTCAGATCTTCGGCACCGATATCGACACCCCCGCGATCGCCTTCGCTCGCCAGGCGCGCTACCGCAAGACCATCGGCTTGACGCCCGAGCGGCTCGCGAAATGGTTTTCTCCCGACGGCGACGCGTATTGCCCGGTGAAGGTGATCCGCGAGATGTGCGTGTTCTCGACCCACAGCGTCACCAAGGATCCGCCCTTCTCCAAGCTCGATTTGATCTCCTGCCGCAACCTCCTGATCTATATGAACGCGGCTCTGCAGGATCGCGTGATGAAAACCTTTCATTACGCGCTCAAGCCGGATGGCATGCTGTTTCTCGGGCCGTCGGAAAGCATGACGCGCCAGAGCAGGCTCTTTGCCGACAGCGACAAGAAGCACCGCATCTTCCGGCGCGAGGATACGGTTGCCACCTTGCCTGACGTCACGCTCCGTGCGGCCTCCTTCGCAACTCCGGATCTGCCGCCGGCCGGACTTGCCGCCGGTCCCGGAGAAGACCGGATCGACAAGACCGCGCGCCGGCTGCTCGAGAAATACTCCCCCGCTTTTGTCGTCATCGACAAGCACAACGACATCCTGCGCTTTTCCGGCGGCGAGGCTGGGCACTATCTCGAACCTTCATCGGGAGTGGCGAGTCTCAACCTCTTCGGCATCCTGCGAAAGGCCTTGCGGCCGATCGTGCGCAGCACGCTGCAGCAGGCACTCTCCAAGAAAGCCGCGGCTGTCCACGAGGCCGTGCCGGTCCGGATCGATGGGCAGATTCGCGCTGTCACCGTCATCGTCGAGCCGCTCACTGAGGGGGGATTATGCGTCGTCGCCTTTCGCGATGACGGCATCCGCGTCGTCAGCCGCAGCAGGAAGGCGAGCATCGCCAACGAAGCCGCCGCGACGGCCGCCATGGAGCACGAGCTGCTGACGGCGAGGATGCAGTTGCAGGCGACGGTCGACGAGCTGGAAACGACCAACGAGGAAAGGCGGGCCGCGGCGGAGGAATATCAATCGGCCAATGAGGAGCTGCAATCGTCGAATGAGGAGCTGGAAACCTCGAAGGAAGAGATGCAGTCGATCAATGAGGAGCTTCAGACGGTCAATGCCGAGGTGGTCAGCAAGAACGAGGCCCTGACGCACCTGAACAGCGACCTGAAGAACCTGCTCGACAGCACCGAGATCGCCACCAGCTTCCTGGACAGCAATCTGCGCATCAAAAGCTTCACGCCTAAGATGACCGATATCTTCCATCTGCGCGACAGCGATCGCGGGCGCCCGATCACCGACATCACCTCCATGCTCGGCTATGACGAGATCGAGGACGATGCGCGCCAGGTCCTGCGCGAGCTCTCGGTCGTCGAACGCGAGGTGCAGATCAAGCACCACGGCATGAGCTTCCTGATGCGGATGCGGCCCTACCGCACCATGGACAATGTCGTCGATGGCGTCGTGATCACCTTCATGGACATCAATGAACGCAAGAAGGCGGAAGAGACGCAGGACCTCCTGGTCCGCGAACTGAACCACCGGATCAAGAACCTGTTTGCGGTCACCAACGGCGTGGTTTCGCTCAGCGCGCGCTCGGCCGGCACGCCGCAGGAGATGGCCAGGGCGATCCGGGGCAGACTCGAGGCCCTGGCGCGCGCGCATGAGCTGATCATCCCGGCGCTGGGCGGGAGCGGCGAGGCCTTCAAGCGGGGTACGACGCTCGATGCGCTGGTGATGGCGATCGCCTCGCCCTATCGGGAACAGGAGGGCGATCGGGAGCGCGTTACCATCGATGGTCCAAGCGTACCGCTTGGCGGGCAGGCGGTTACCAGCCTGGCGCTGGTTCTGCACGAGCTGGCGACGAACGCCACCAAATATGGGGCCCTGTCGTCCTCCAAGGGCCATATCGCCATCTCCTGGACTATCAGTGAGGGCGCCCTGGCGCTGATCTGGGAGGAGCGCGGGGGGCCGACGGTCGCCGGTCCGCCGCTCGGGCAAGGGTTTGGCAGCCTGCTCGTACGCCGCAGCATCGAGGGCCAACTCGCCGGCGTGCTCGCCTATGACTGGAAGGCGGAAGGGCTGATCGTGCGCCTGTCGACGCCAATGGAACGATTGCTTCAGTAAAATCGTTTCAATCTGCAAGTGCTCACGATTGGAGCAGGAGTCCTGCCTTGCTCCAAACCCTGCCCTTGCTGCCGGCGATCCTGATTGTCGATGACGAGCCGTTCATCGCCCTCGACCTTGCCTTGGCGGTCGAGGATGCGGGCTGTATTGTCGTCGGACCAGCCGGAAGCGTGCGCGAAGCTCTTAGCCTGCTCGCATCGAGCCGCGTGACGGCCGCCATCCTCGACGTGAATTTGAGCGACGGCGACGTGACACCGGTCGTCGATATACTGGTCGCGCGTGGCGTTCCGCTGATCTTCCAGACCGGCGTCGGACTGCCCGCCTCATTGAAGGCGCGCTATCCCGGCCTTCTCGTCTACGCCAAGCCCGTCATGTCCGAGCGGCTCGTGGACATGCTGATCGGGCTGATCCCGCAGGTTTGATCCTGTCGCTTCAAAAGGCTGACGCGAACCGCAGAAGCAGATGCAATCGCGAACCGGATCGCCGTTCGATCTCGTTCGCAAAAGCGCCTGTCATCCAGGTTCTCCCCCAATCTGCCATGTGAGGCACGTTGCGGCCTGGGAGGCATTTATGCATTCGGTGTGAAGGGTTGCATCGAAGCATGATGTGGAAGGCAAAATCTCTGAACTGATCCAATCGATCTGGTTTTTGTCCTAAAATTTTTCAGAATTTGCCCGATCTGTTGACGCAATTGCAAAATAAAAGAGCGGAACATTTCTGTAATCTGCGTGTTTTAAAGTCACCTGACCAATTCGCGGGATATCCTTTCCCACTGGTTCATGCGAAGGATTACTTCCATGCTGAAGACATTCGCCCTGATTTCTGCCATCGCCATCATTCCTGCGACGGCTTTTGCCCAGAATGCCCCGGCAGCCGGTGGCGCTGTTGGTGGCGCGGCGACCGGAGCGATTGGCGGCGCGATCGTCGGCGGTCCGGTTGGCGCCGTCGTCGGCGGTGTCGGCGGAGCGGTGGTCGGCGCGATCATCGGTGATCAGACGCCGCGGTTCCAGACCTATGTCGTGGAACAGCGCCGTCCGTCCTACACCTATGCCGAGCCGCTCGTCGTCGGCGCGACACTGCCGAATGAAGGCGTCACCTATTATGAGGTGCCGCGTGAATATGGCGAGACCAGCTATCGCTACACGGTGATCAACAACCGCACCGTACTGGTCGACCCCAGGACGCACCGCGTCGTGCAGGTCATCCAGTAAGCCGGATCGCCCGACCCGGGATCTGCCTGAGACAGGAGTGATCGCGCCCTCACGCGCAGCCTCTCCTCTATCAGGGTCACAGGCCTGCTCCAGCGATGGGGTGGGCCTTGGCCCGTTCGATGCGCGCTAGAGCAATTTCCGATCCAGTCGGTTCGCTCAATTGCTCTAGATCCTTGTTTTAACGCGCTTTCTTCACGCGAACCGGTATCCGCTTCGCTAGAAAGCGCTCTCGTTCGCGCAACGATGCCGCTCGTGCCGGGCTTTGCCCCTCGACATCTGCGCCCGGCATCTGAGCGCCACTACAAGCCGTCGCCGACCATTGCCGCACCGCTCGACAGCCCTGTCGAGCGATCGCCGGCAATGTGAAAGAGGAGACCGACATGGCGCTCGAGCAGACCCGTGTGCAGATCGTGCCCAAGCCTTGGGGGGCGACCGATCTCTTGCCGTGGAGCGAGGCAGGGCATGACGGCGTCGCGATCGGCGAGCTCTGGTTCCAGCGGCGCGACCCCAAGGCACCCGAACCTGCCTTGCTGCTCAAATTGCTGTTCACGCAGGAGGCCCTGTCGATCCAGGTGCATCCCGATGATGCGCTGGCGCAGGCGATGGGACAGGCACATGGCAAGACAGAGGCCTGGTACATCCTCTCCGCTACACCGGAGGCCACGGTCGGCGTCGGGCTGACATCCGTCCTCACAAGCGAGCAGTTGCGCTTCGCCATCGCGGACGGCTCGATCACCGAGCACCTGCAATGGCGCAAAGCCGTCAAGGACGACGTCATCTCCGTGCCGGCGGGAACGATCCACGCGATCGGCGCGGGCCTTGTGCTCGCGGAGATCCAGCAGCGCAGCGACACGACGTTTCGCCTGTTCGACCATGGCCGAGCGCGCGAGCTCCATATCGAGCAGGGCGTCGCCGCCGCCCATGCCGGGCCTGTCGAGATCCAGACGCCGCCTGAGCGCCTGAGCGATACCAGGACCCTGCTCGTCGCGAGCCTCTATTTCGTCCTCGAACGGCTTGATCTGGCGGCTGGCTCGACCTGGGAGCTGGACGCCACACACGAGACCTGGCTGGTCGTCATCGCCGGTGATGCTCAACTCGGACCATCCCAGGCAGGCATCGGCGAGGGCTGCTTCATCGAGGCAGAGACGATGCCCATCAGGGCAGGCCGCGATGGCCTGACCTGCCTCCTGGCCTATGAGGCCGCCAAGCCGAGCCACGACCTTCTGCGCGCGCTTGAGGCAAGCGCAGCGCCTGCATCGGGCGGCGCCGCTTTCCAGCCGCCCCTGCCCCTCCCCGCGCTCGCGGGTTCGCCAATCCCCCTCACGGAGGCACGACCATGAGCCCGCTCCACCGGATCGCTTTCATCGGCAATTCGCTCCCGCGCCGCTGCGGCATCGCGACCTTCACCACCGATCTGCAGCAGGCGGTCGCGGCGTCGGGCGTGGAGACTTCCATCATAGCCATGAACGACCATGGTCATAGCTATGACTACCCGCCTTCCGTCCATTGCCAGGTGGGCGACCAGCGGCTGGAGGATTACGCGCGCGCCGCCGACTTTCTCAATGACGGCCGCTTCGACGTCGTCTCGCTCCAGCACGAGTTCGGGATATTCGGCGGTGAAGCCGGGAGCCACATCATGGCGTTGCTGTCGCGTCTGACGGCGCCGGTCGTCACCAGCCTGCATACCGTCCTGTCCGCGCCGACTGCCGTGCAGCGCGACGTCATGGAGCGGATCATCGACGCCTCGGCGCGGGTCGTGGTCATGGCCGAGAAGGCGCGCGACTTGCTGCGGAGCGTCTACCGGCTCCCCGCCGACAAGATCGAGGTCATCCCGCACGGCATTCCCGCATTCGCCTTTCTCGAGCCTGACGAGGCCAAGGCCAGGCTCGGCTTCAGCGGCCGCTCCGTCATCCTGACCTTCGGGCTGCTCTCGCCCAACAAGGGCATCGAGGTGATGATCGACGCGATGCCCTCGATCCTGCGCCGCCGCCCCGACGCGGTCTATGTGGTTTTGGGCGCAACGCATCCCAATCTGGTTCGCGAACAGGGCGAGGCCTATCGCGCCAGCCTGATGAACCGCGTGCGCGAACTCGGCGTCGAGGAGCACGTGGTTTTCCTCGACCAGTTCGTCGACCAGGCGACGCTGCTCGGCTTCATCTCGATGTGCGACGTCTATGTCACGCCCTATCTCAACGAGGCGCAGATGACGTCCGGGACGCTGGCCTACAGCTTCGGGCTGGGCAAGGCGGTGGTCTCGACGCCGTACTGGCATGCGCAGGAACTGCTCGCCGACGGGCGCGGTATCCTGGTGCCGTTCGGCGATGCGGTTGCGATCGGCGACGAGATCGCCGGCTTGCTGACCGATGACGCCAGACGGCAGGCGATGCGGCTGCGCGCCTATGCGAGCAGCCGCTCGATGACATGGGAGCGAACCGCCAAGCGCTATCTCACGGCGTTCGAGACGGCGCGCCGGGGCCGCATGCTGAGCGTGGTCGCAGGCACAGCCCAGGTGAAGCCTCTGCCCCAGATCGCCGCGCCTCCCGAGATGCGGACGGGCCATTTCCTGAGCATGTGCGACGATACCGGCCTGTTCCAGCACGCCGTCCATTCCGTGCCCGATCGCACGCATGGCTACTGCGTCGACGACAATGCCCGGGCGCTGCTCCTCGCCTGCGTGCTGAACAGCACCAGTGAGCCGCGCCTGCCGGACGCACTGACGGCGCGTTTCGCCTCGTTCGTCCAGCATGCCTGGAACCCCGATACGCGGCGCTTCCGCAATTTCATGAGCTTCGACCGGCGCTGGCTTGAGGATACCGGTTCGGAAGACAGCCACGGGCGGACACTCTGGGCGCTTGGCGAATGCGCGCGCAGCGATATCAGCCCGTCGCGCCGGCAATGGGCCGCCGCCCTGTTCGCGGAAGCCTTGCCCGTGGTCGAGGAATTCACCTCGCCCCGCGCCTGGGGCTTCGCCTTGCTCGGTCTGGACGCTTATTGCGCCATTGCCGGCGCCCCGGCGGCGGCGATCTGGCTGCGCCCGCTGCTGGCCGACCGGCTGCTTGGCCTGATGTCGGCGGTCGAGACGCCGGACTGGGTCTGGTTCGAGGACGGGTTGTCCTATGACAATGCGCGCCTGCCCCAGGCCCTGATCGCCACCGGGGTTTCGATGAAGGTTACGGCCTATGTCGAAGCCGGCCTGCGTTCGCTGCGCTGGCTCACGGCGCTGCAGACCACGCCGGCGGGCTTGTTCAGGCCGGTCGGCTCGGACAGCTTCGGCGACAAGCGCTGTGCGCCCAAGGCGTTCGACCAGCAGCCGCTGGAGGCGACCGCGACGGTCTCTGCCTCCCTAGCCGCATGGCGCGCGGACGGCGATCCGCAATGGCGGGCCGAGGCCGGGCGGGCCTTCGCCTGGTTCTTGGGCCACAACGACCTCTCGTCGCCCTTGGTCGATCTCGACACGGGGGCCTGTCGCGACGGCCTGCATCGCGACCGACCGAATGAGAACCGCGGCGGCGAATCCGTGGTATCCTATCTCATCAGCCTCGCCGAGATTCGCCAGCTAGCCCGCATCAGCGGGGACCGCCCGAAACTGGCGCCGCTTCGGGCCTTGCACGCCTGAGCCTCCGGCGAACACGCACAAACAGACTGGGGTCGCCTTGTCCCAATCCAGCTTCCTGAACCGGCAGGCCCTGTATCTGCGCCCCGACCCCGCCAGGGTCGTGGTGCGCCGGTTCGGCCCCCAGGCGGAGCCCAGGGATCTCAACCACACCGACAGGATCCGGGCGAACCATATCGTCGGGCGGGTCCTGTCGCTCGATGCCGCGACGGCGGAGAGCCTGCTCGCCGAGGTCCTCGAGAATTTCAAGGGCCGGCACCGCAACCTGCTGGAACGGTTCGAGGCTCGCGCCGACGAGATGGAGGAGGCCTTCGCGACGCATGGCGACTTCACTCAGGTCCAGCGCCGGCTGGTCGGGTCCTACTTCCTGCATGAATATTCCTTCGAGGCGGCAGCGCTGTTCAACCCGAGCATCGTTTCGCATCCCGACCAGTCCGGCGCGCCCCCGGGCGGGCGCCGCTTCATCCTGAGCCTGCGCGCCGTCGGCGAAGGGCATATCTCATCCCTGACCTTCCGCTCCGGCTCGATCGCAGCCGATGGCAGCGTCAGCATCGACCCGACCTCGCGCCTGGCTTCGATCGCGACCTTGCGGAACCGGATGGCGCGCCTCGACGGCGAGGATGTCGAGGTCACCTTCTCCACCGATGGCGACATCAGCGAGCGGGTGATCTTCCCCGTGACCGCCGCCCAGTCGAACGGCATCGAGGATGCGCGCTTCGTCGCCTTCGAGGAGGACGGGAAGATTGTGTTCCGCGCGACCTACACGGCCTATAACGGCCGGGGTATCCGCTCCGAATTGGTCGAGACCAGCGACTTCCTGTCGTTCCGGATGTCGCCGCTGCGCGGCTCGGCGGCCGTCAACAAGGGCATGGCGCTGTTTCCGCGCAAGATCAACGGCCGCTACGCCATGATCGCGCGGCAGGACAGCGAGAACCTCTATCTGATCTATTCCGACGATCTCCTCACCTGGGAGGCCGGGGGCGTCGCGCTGCTGAAGCCGCAATTCCCCTGGGAATTCATCCAGATCGGCACCTGCGGCTCACCGATCGAGCTCGACGAGGGCTGGCTGCTCCTGACCCATGGCGTTGGACCGGTCCGGAAATACTCCATCGGCGCGGTCCTGCTCGACAAGGCGGACCCGTCGAAGGTGTTGGCGCGCACGCGCGAGCCCTTCGTCCGGCCCGAACCCTCCGAGCGCGAAGGCTATGTTCCCAACGTCGTCTATACCTGCGGTGCGATACGCCATAACGACCAGATCATCCTGCCTTATGCCGTCTCCGACACCTTCTGTAATTTCGCGACGGTCAGGATCGCCACACTCCTGCAAGCCATGGAACGCCATGATGCGGGAATGGGCATATGACGGAGACGAACCGCTTCCAGCAGGGCGATCCGGACAACTCGCCTCTACTCTCGATAAAAGCATCGATTTGCATTGATTTCGATATGATTTATCTTGATCTCGATAGCTAGTTTCGGCGCTAATTCGATTTCCGGTAGCGTTGAAATTTGACTTACTGAACTTATTCGCCTAGCTTGCCCTTGCCGATATTTGTCTGGTTGACTGTTTTTTCTCGTGCTTCGGCGCGTCTCTGACGAACTCCCTTTCGAAATCGTGCTGATTCCGTCGCGCATTCGCGTGATGGTCGACGAATATTATCAAAAGGAGAGTTCGCTATGGCCACTGGCACAGTGAAATGGTTCAATTCCACCAAGGGCTTCGGCTTCATTCAGCCTGATGACGGCAGCCAGGACGTCTTCGTCCATATCTCTGCCGTCGAACGCGCTGGAATGCGCGAGATCGTCGAAGGCCAGAAGCTCGGCTACGAGATGGTCAAGGACAATAAATCCGGCAAGATGTCCGCCGAGCAGCTGCAGGCAGCCTGACCGCCATTCAACCTCGCCGGCGACCACGGATGGAATGGCATCGCGACGAGGATGAAGAACACGAAAAGGCCAGGTTCACGCCTGGCCTTTTTTCTTAGCCTTTGCCGCCGGCGCTAAGGCGTTTTGTTGCCATGCATCGTCTTCACGCGAACCGGGCACCGCTTCGACTGATGGGATTCCGCCTTTGGACATCGACGTTACGCCAAAATCCGACGAAGCAGCCTGGCTGCTGACTGACCTGCTCGGCCGGCCCATGGGTCATGTCGCGGAGGAGCCTGCCGGCGAATTCAGGATCCATCCCGCAGGCCAGGCGCTGCTGACGATGGAGGCGATGAAATGTGGCCCCTTCAGAACACTTGATGATGCCTTGGCCGAGATCGAACTCTTTACCCGGGGCACCTGCAGGCGGGTGTTGGGCGGCGATCCGCCGGCAGAGGCAGACGTGGCCTCCTAAAGCGTTTTCCTATCCGGTTGGATCGTTCAATAGCTCTAGCTCTTTGTTTTAACGCGTTTTCTTCACGCGAACCGGCATCCACTTCGCTCGAAAACGCGCTAAGCCGGGCGTCGCTTGGCCGGAGTGCCGGCCGGCAGATTGATGAGCTTTGCCTTTCGCGAGGCCTTTGCCTCGTCAGATACCGGCATTGTGGACAGCGCCTTGTCGATATGGCGGCCTGCGACGGCCCGCGCCTTCAACTGCTGGCGCTTGCGGGTGACATTGCCGGGCGCATCCGCCGGCTGCGACAGATCCATGTCGTGGGCGATGGTCGGGGTGTCCGGCTCCGCGGCCTGATGAACGTGAGCAGGGTGGGTTATCTTGGTGGCGCTAGAATTGGTCATTTGGATTCAATGATCAGCACGCCGTTTTGTTCCGCTTTTTGCCGAAATCTCTGGCCTCGTCGAATTGATGCCAGACCAGAGACAAGAACTGCTAAGATTACGGGCAGGCGATGGCCGTTCGCGGGCGAGCCGCGACCAGCGCCCGGCCGGCGCCCCGATCAAGCCCTCGGCCTCGCGGGTTCCGGGTTTCAGAAGGCCTCAACCATGCTTATCGGCACGCCCAGAGGCCTGTTCGCATGACCGCGCCATGGTGGCAGGCGGGCGTGATCTACCAGATCTATCCGCGCTCCTTCCAGGATACGGATGGCGACGGCATCGGCGATCTCAAGGGCATCGCGCGGCGGCTCGACTATCTCGCCGGGCTCGGCGTCGACGCGATCTGGATCTCGCCGATCTATCCCTCGCCGATGGCCGATTTCGGCTATGACGTCGCCGATTATTGCGGGGTCGATCCGCGTTTCGGCACGCTTGCCGATTTCGACGATTTGCTGGCCCAGGCCCATGAGCGTGGGCTCAAGCTCGTGCTCGACTTCGTGCCGAACCACAGCTCCGACCGGCACCCCTGGTTCGTCGAGAGCCGCTCCTCGCGCCTGGATCCGAAACGGGACTGGTATCTCTGGCGTGACCCTGCGCCCGATGGCGGGCCGCCCAATAACTGGGTCAGCGATTTCGGCGGCTCGGCCTGGGAGTGGGACGAGGCTACCGGCCAGTATTATTACCACGCCTTCCTGAAGCAGCAGCCGGACCTCAACTGGCGCAATCCGGCCGTGCGGGCGGCGATGCATGAGGTGATGCGCTTCTGGTTCGATCGCGGCGTCGATGGTTTCCGCATCGACGTGCTCTGGCACCTGATCAAGGCGGCGGATTTCCCCGACAATCCACCAAACCCGGCCTATCAGCCCGCCATGGGCGAGATGCACCGCGTGCTCCAGCTCCACTCGGCCGATCAGCCCGAGATCCATACGATCGCCGCCGAGATGCGCGCCATCGCCGACGGTTACCGCGCTACAGAGCAAGGCGAGCGGCTGCTGATCGGCGAGATCTATCTGCCGGTCGATCGTCTGATGACCTATTACGGCGGGGCGCGGGCGGGCGTGCAATTGCCTTTCAACTTCCAGCTTATCGATGCGCCTTGGCAGGCGCGCGCGCTCGCGACCCTGATCGCCACTTATGAGGCCGCTCTACCGCCGGGCGGCTGGCCGAACTGGGTGCTCGGCAATCATGATCGGTCGCGCATCGCCAGCAAGCGCGGCGAGGCCCAAGCCCGCATCGCAGCGATGCTGCTGCTGACGCTGCGCGGCACGCCCACCCTCTATTACGGTGACGAGCTCGGCCTGAGCGATGTTCCGATTCCGCCCGAGCAGCTCCAGGACCCCCGCGAATTGCGCGAGCCCGGGCTCGGCCTGGGCCGCGATCCGGTCCGGACGCCGATGCCCTGGGACGCCGGCGCGCATGCCGGCTTCAGCACGGTCTCGCCCTGGCTGCCGCTCAATGCCGACTGGCCGACGCGCAATGTCGCGGGGATGGCGGAGGAGCCGACCTCCATTCTGACGCTCTATCGCCAGTTGCTGGCCGCCAGGCGTGCGCATCCGGCATTGGCGATCGGTGATTTCAGTTTGCTGGACTCCGAGGGCGATGTGCTCGCCTATGAGCGCCGCGACGCGGCGCAAGCGCTGATCGTGGCGCTCAATCTCGGGACAAGCGCACAGCGGCTGGAATTGCCGATTTGGGCAAGTCAGCACCGGCTGATCCTGTCGACGCGCGGCGAGGCGCCGCTCGTCGAAAGCAATGTGCTGCTGCTGCGCGCGGATGAGGGCGTGATCCTCGCGACCTGATCGCGGTTTTTAGAGCGTTTTCGAGAAGGACGACGATGTGCGTATCGCCATGCTGGCGCCGATCTCCTGGCGCACCCCGCCGCGCCATTACGGTCCATGGGAGCTGGTGACGAGCCTGTTGACCGAGGCGCTGCTGGCGCGCGGCGTCGACGTCACGCTGTTTGCCACTAGGGATAGCTGGACGGCTGGTACTCTGGCTGGCGTCTGCCCAGCTCCCTATTCCGAAGACCCCAGCATCGACGCCAAGGTCTGGGAGATGCTCCATGTCGCCCATGTCTTCGAGCGCGCCGGTGAGTTCGACCTGATCCACAACCAGGCCGATTTCGTCCCCCTGGCCTTCTCGCGACTGGTCGAGACACCGGTGGTGACGACGATTCACGGCTTCTCCTCGGAGCGCATCCTGCCGGCCTTCAAGGCCTATGAGGACCGCGTCCACTATGTCGCGATCAGCGCTGCCGACCGGCACCCGGATCTACGCTATGCGGCGACGATCCATCACGGCATCAGGCTGGAGGACTTTCCGTTCGATCCGGAGGGCGGCGAAGACCTGCTCTTCTTCGGCCGCATCCACCCCGACAAGGGCGCAGCCGAGGCGATCGCCGCCGCACACCAGGCGGGTCGGCGGCTCGTCATGGCGGGCATCGTCCAGGACCAGGACTACCACGCCGACCATGTTGTGCCGGCACTCGACGGCCGCCGCGTCGATTATCTCGGCCCGGTCGGCGGAGACCTCCGCACCAAAACCCTGGGCTCGGCGCGGGCACTGCTCCACCTGATCAATTTCGAGGAGCCGTTCGGGTTGTCGGTCGTGGAGGCGCTCGCCTGCGGCACGCCGGTCATCGCCACCAGGCGCGGCTCGATGCCGGAGCTGATCGAGCATGGCGTGACCGGCTTCCTGGTCGACAGCGTCGATGAAGCCGTCGAGGCAATTGGCCGCATTGGTGAGATCGATCGCGCCGCTTGCCGGGCATCGGTCGCGGCGCGCTTCACGGTGGACCGCATGGCGGATCGATATTGGGAGCTCTATCGATCGCTCCTGGCATGATGGCTAGGCCTTGTGAATAAGGCCCCTCCCCCGGAGTTCTTTTGAGTTTCCGCTCGGCGAGAGAGACCGACGCCACCGCCCGCAGGCTCCGCCGATTTCGGCGCAGCCTGCTGCAAATATGGGAGGTTGAGATTTAACTGGCGGACAGGGCGGGATTCGAACCCGCGATACGGTTTCCCGTATACACACTTTCCAGGCGTGCGCCTTCAACCACTCGGCCACCTGTCCGGCGCGCTGCTTATGACCGCCGAGCCGGCTTCTTTCAAGGGCCGATCGCAAGGCTTTTCACAGTTCGCGTGAATGAGGTGCTCCGGCTCGTTGCAAATGCGCGCCCGAATGGGCACATCGAGGCTGGGGCCGGCCCCGATCCCGGCATGCGGGCTCGGTTGCGCGAGGGAGCGATGGTGCGGTTTCTGCTGCGGCTGCTGGGCTATGTCCTGATCGCGGCCGGCTTCGTTTCGCTGGTCATCGACGGCGCACGCTCGATCGCCAATTCGGCGCTGCAGTTCACCCCACTCGGCGCCACACTCTCGGCCCTGCTTGGCGAGCGCTACCAATCGCTGCAGCCGGCGATCGAGCGCAATCTCCACCCGCTGCTCTGGGACCCTGTCCTGCTCAACCTGATGCGTTCGCCGACCGCGCTGGCAGCGCTCCTGCTGGGGTTCCTGCTGCTCAGGCTCGGCGCGCGGCCGGAACCGACGATCGGCATCGTCACGCGACGGTGAAGCCGTGGGCGCGGATTCACGCCTGTCGAAACCGCACCCGCATGCCTATCTTGGTGGCCGACAGCAAGATAGGGAGCCCAAGATGTTCTTCCAGCGCAAAAAGACCGTTCTGCCCCAGGCCGATGAGGCCCTGCCCGGCCGGCAGCAGGCGATCACGACCGCTGAGCGGCATTTTCTCAGCAAGCGCCCGCTGCAGGGCCCCTATCCCGAGGGGCTGGAGACCGCTGTTTTCGGCATCGGTTGCTTCTGGGGGGCGGAGCGCAAGTTCTGGCAGATCGAGGACGGCATCTGGGTCACGGCGGTGGGCTATACCGGCGGCCTGACCCCGAACCCAAGCTATGAGGAGGTCTGCTCGGGCATGACCGGGCATAACGAGGTCGTGCGCGTGGTCTACGACCCCAGCAAGCTGCCCTATGAGATGCTGCTCAAGACCTTCTGGGAGAATCACGACCCGACCCAGGGCATGCGCCAGGGCAACGATGTCGGCACGCAATATCGCTCCGGCATCTATGTCACCACGCCCGCGCAGAGCGAGGCCGCCGAACGCTCGAAGGCCGATTATCAGCAGGCGCTCAGCCAGCGTGGCTATGGCCCTATCACCACCGAGATCCTCGACGCGCCGGAATTCTACTTCGCCGAGGACTACCACCAGCAATATCTCGCCAAGAACCCGGCCGGTTATTGCGGATTGGGTGGCACCGGCGTCGCCTGCCAGATCGGCCTCAGTGTCGAAGCCTGACGAAAACGCTGCTCCGGCAGCCGCCTGACGCAACCGGAACGAGGCCCCGCAGGCTTGCCTGCGGGGCCTCTTCACGTCATGGCAGGAGGAGAGAGGACATCAGAGGGCACAGGATGGCACAGCATCAGACCGAAGCGGAGACCGCGCCCGATTTCACGCCATCAGTCCCTGAGCGCGTCCTGGAGACCTTCCTCTCGGCCAGCCGCTGGCTGCTGGCGCCGTTTTATGTACTGCTCGTCGTCGCGCTTGGCGGCCTGCTGGTGAAGGCGCTGCAGGAGGCCTGGCACTTCATCAGCCATGTCTTCTCCGCGACCGAATCCGACGTGATCCTCGGTGTGCTCTCGCTGGTCGACCTGACCTTCACGGGCTCGCTGATCGTCATCGTGATCTTCTCCGGCTATGAGAACTTCGTCTCGAAGATCGACCCGAAGGCGCATCGCGACTGGCCGGAATGGATGTCGCAGATCGACTTCTCCGGCCTCAAGCTGAAGCTGATCTCCTCGATCGTCGCGATCTCGGCGATCCAGGTGCTGAAGGCCTTCATGAATGTGAAGGCCTCCTCCGACCGCGACCTGATGTGGCTCGTCGCGATCCATGTCGTCTTCGTGGTGTCGGGGCTGGTGATGGCCTGGACCGACAGGATCTCCGGCGAGGGGCATGGCGGCAAAGGCGGGCATTAGAGCCGGATCAATGCGAAAAACCGGTGCCCACTTTTTCAGGCAAGCCTGCCGCCCGCCCGCTCAAGGCCGGATACGCTCGAACATGGTGACTTCAGCGCTTTTGTAGGACGCCTGCCCGAAAGGCGCATAGCCCAGCTTTCCGGCCAGCCGGACTGAGGCCGTATTGTTGGGATTGATGATGCAGACGGTGCGGGTCTGCGGTCGATTGGCGTCGAACCAGGCATGGGCTGCGCCCACGGCCTCCGCCGCGATGCCACGGCCATGCGCCGCTGTCGCGGTGATCCAGGCGGCTTCCGGATAGGGATCGAACATCTCGCCGAGGCCGCGATGGAAGTCCGCGAGCCCGGTCTGGCCAAGCAAGCGGCCGCTCTCCTTCTCGATGATGACAAAAAGCCCATAACCCAGCAGCGACCAGTGCCCGGCATAGCGCAGCAGACGGTGCCAACTCTCCTCCCGCGACAGCGGCCCGCCGATAAAGCTCATGACCGCGGGGTCGGAGAGCAGCGCATAGCAAGCCTCGAAATCGTCCAGGACGGGCGGGCGGAGCAGCAGGCGTTCGGTCTCGATCATGATGCACTTGAACCACTTTCAATGCGCCCCGCCAATGGCGCGGATACGCGCTCCTGGTTGCGCGCCCGACGCATCGGCGCGACAGCCCGCATTCCGCCACGGCATGAATCGGCGAGCATAAGTTCCTGATATGTTCTTGCGTGAGACTTGAAGCTCGATTAGCCTCACGCAAGGGCAAGGGGCAGCGCAGATGGTGACGCGGGTCACGACGGTAGCATTCGAGGGCATCGAGGCGCGCGCCGTCGATGTGCAGGTGCAGGTGACGCCAGGCGGCGTCGCCTTCATCCTGGTCGGCCTGCCCGACAAGGCCGTGGCCGAGAGCCGCGAGCGGGTGCGCGCCGCGCTGATCGCCTCGGGGCTGGCGCTGCCGGCCAAGCGCATCACCGTCAATCTCGCGCCGGCCGACCTGCCAAAGGAGGGCAGCCATTACGACCTGCCGATCGCGCTCGGCGTGATGGCGGCGATCGGCGCGATCCCGGCAGATGCGCTGGCGGGCTACACGGTCCTGGGTGAGCTCGCGCTCGATGGCTCGATCACGGCGGTAGCCGGCGTGCTGCCGGCCGCAATCGCCGCCTATGGCAGGGGCCAGGGGCTGATCTGCCCGGCGGCGTCCGGCCCCGAAGCGGCCTGGGCCGCCGCCGATATCGACATCCTCAGCCCGCGCTCGCTGATCCAGCTCGCCAATCATTTCAAGGGCACGCAGGTGATGGCGCGGCCCGAGCCCGCCGTGGCGCGGCAATCGGGCTCCCTGCCCGACCTCGCCGACATCAAGGGCCAGGAGAGCGCCAAGCGGGTTCTCGAAATCGCGGCGGCCGGAGGTCATAATCTCCTGATGAACGGACCGCCCGGCGCCGGCAAATCGATGCTGGCTAGCCGGTTGCCCTCGATCCTGCCGCCGCTGAACCCGCGCGAATTGCTGGAAGTCTCGATGGTGCTCTCGGTCGCAGGCCATCTCGCCGACGGCGCCCTGACCGACCGGCGGCCCTTCCGCGCGCCGCATCACTCGGCCTCGATGGCAGCGCTCGTCGGCGGCGGATTGCAGGCCAAGCCCGGCGAGGTCTCGCTCGCCCATCACGGCGTGCTCTTCCTCGACGAATTGCCGGAGTTCCAGGCGCAGGCGCTCGACGCATTGCGTCAGCCGATGGAGACCGGCGACGTGCTGATCTCGCGGGCCAATCATCGCGCCGTCTACCCGGCCCGCTTCCAGCTCGTCGCAGCGATGAATCCATGCCGCTGCGGCAAGGCGACGGAGCCGGGCTTCGCCTGTCGCCGCCAACAGAACGAGCGCTGCATGGCGCAGTATCAGAGCCGCATCTCCGGGCCGATGCTCGACCGTATCGACATCACCATCGACGTGCCGGCGGTCACGGCGTCCGACCTGATCCTGCCGAGCCCGAGCGAGGGCTCGGCCGAGGTCGCGGCCCGCGTCGCCGCGGCAAGGCGGCTCCAGACGGCGCGGTTCGAGGCGCTCGGTCTCGGCGGCATCTCGACCAACGCCGCCTGCCCGGCGACGGTGCTGGACGAGATCGCGCGGCCCGACAATGCCGGCCTCAAGCTGCTCAGGGACGCCGCCGACGCGATGCGCCTGACGGCGCGGGCCTATCACCGTGTCCTCAAGGTCGCGCGCACGCTGGCCGATCTCGACAGCGAACCCAAGGTCGGGCGTATCCATCTGGCGGAGGCCCTGTCCTACCGCTCGCGCATCGACCAGGTTGCGCAGGCGGCGTGAGCCTTGGCCTTCTCGTAGGCCTTGGCCTTCTCGCGAGCTTTGGCCTTCTCGTAAACCTTGGCCTGCTACGGACAGCGCTCACTTGCGAGGCTGCGGGTTGTGCGGTCTCCGGAACACCCGCAGGGTGAACGTTTCATGCGGTTCAATCGCTAAACTTCGACGGTCCAACCAACTCTTTCTCAATAGGGCGATGATACACAGGGAACATGGTTTTCCTGTCATCAGCGCTGGCATTCTGGATGGCGGTCGCAACGGCGATCCTCGCAATCCTGTTCGCGCTCAAGCTGGCGCGGCAGCGCGACCGCGTCGTGCGCCAGGCCACCGAACTCGCCCATGACATCGAGACACTGAACGACCGGCTCTGGGCACTGGCCGATAGCGAGGAGCGCTATCGCAGCCTGATCGAGGCGCAGGGCGACCTGATCGTGCGCCGCGACGGCGAGCGGATCGTCTACGCCAATGCCGGCTATGCCTCCCTGCTCGGCTTGAGCGAGGCCGAGGTCATCGGCAGCCAGGCGCAGCCGCAGCGCATCGCCTGCCGGCCGGCGCTGGCGCTGGGCGACGGCGCCCGTGTCTTCGATGAGAGCCTGGCGACGCTCGAAGGCGAGCGCTGGATCTCCTGGGTCGAGACCGTCGTGCCGGTCGCGCTCGGCAAGACCGTGCTGCAGCGCGTCGGCCGCGACATCACCGCCCGCATCGCCGGAGAGCAGGAACTGGTCGAGGCCCGCGCCCGGGCCGAGAGCGCCAGCGAGGCGAAATCGCGCTTCCTCGCCACCGTCAGCCACGAATTCCGCACGCCGCTCAACGGCATTCTCGGCATGGCCGATCTGCTCGGCGACACGCGCCTCGACCCTGAGCAGTCCACCTATGTCGGTGCGTTGCGGACCTCGGGCGAGGCGCTGCTCTCGCTCGTCGACGACATCCTCGACGTCGCCAAGGTCGAGGCCGGCAAGCTCGAATTATCCGTGGCGCCCTTCGATCTCGGCCCGCTGGTCGAGACCGTCGGCGAATTGATGGCGCCGCGCGCCCAGGCGAAAGGCCTCGACATCGCGACCTATCTCGCACCCGATCTGCCCAGCTGCCTGGTCGGCGACCGCGATCGGCTGCGCCAGATCCTGCTCAACCTCGTCGGCAACGCAATCAAGTTCACCGAATGCGGCGGCGTCGGCATCCGCCTCGAGCGCGCCGGGGAGATGATCGAGATCACCGTCTCCGACACCGGGCCGGGTATTCCGGAAGACCGGCTGCAGGCGATTTTCGACGAGTTCGAGCAGGCGGACAACACCTCCACGCGCAGCCATGAAGGCACGGGGCTGGGTCTTGCGATCGTGCGCCGTCTGGTCGCTTTGATGGGCGGCGAGGTCGGCGTCGAGAGCCGGCCTGGCCAAGGCGCGCTCTTCCGCGTCCGCCTGCCGCTCGGGATAGCCGAGGCCGGCACGATCATGGCCCCGCCGGACTGGCAAGGACGGCGCGTGCTCGTCGTTTCGGCCGCCCCCTTCGCCGGGCGCTTCCTGGCGGACACGATCGCGACCACGGGCGCCACGGCCATGCTGGCAACCGGGCCAGACGGAGCGCTCGCCCTGCTGCGGCAAGACCTGGCTTACGACGCCATTCTTATCGATCAGTCGATCGGTCCGGACGCAGCGCGCGCATTGGCGGAAGCAGCGCGCGAGGCCGGGCCGGGCGAACGGCTGATCATGCTCTCCCCGACCGAGCGGCGGCAATTCGGCGTGCCGCGCGAGCAGGGGTTCACCGGTTTCCTGATGAAGCCTGTGCGGGCGCGCTCGCTCTATGAACGCCTCTCGCCGCGGCCGGAAGCCACCCTGCCCCTGCCCGATTCGCGTCAGGACGCGCCTGCTCCCATGCTCCCGGCCGCGCCGCGGCTTACCGTGCTCGTCGCCGAGGACAACGAGATCAACGCCTTGCTGGCGACACGGACGCTGGAGCGGCTCGGCTGCGCCGCGATCTGGGCCCGCAACGGGCGCGAGGCCGTCGGCCATGTCGCGGCCAGCCTGAAGGGCGAGGCGGCAGCGCTCGACCTCGTCCTGCTGGATATCCGTATGCCGGAGCTCGACGGGCTCTCGGCCGCGCGCATCATCCGCACCATGGAGGCGGAGGCAAAAACCGATGCAAGACTGCCGCTGATCGCCGTCTCCGCCAATGTCTCCGCCGCAGATCGCAGCGCAGCGCTAGCCGCCGGGATGGATGATTGCCTGGCTAAGCCTCTTGACCGCGCCGCACTCAAACGCTGGCTCGACCATGTCGAAGGCCGCCCGATGTTGACTTTGAGCGCTTGAGACGGCGTCATAACGCTGACGCAGTTCTGTCGCGATCCTGTTAAATCGCCAGCGCTAGCGTTCCCATCGCCAGCATCGGCGGCGCAGGGGCAAGACAAGCCATGGCATTTGAGGTCTTTCGCGGCCACGTTCAGCCGGCAAATCAATTGCCGGCCGGACATCCGTTCCTGGCCCGGCTGCGCAAGCTCAGCGGCCGCCCCGGCGAGTTCGACCCGCTTTCAGGCACGCTCGGCCGCTCCGGCTCGCTCGAGGTCAGGCTGGCGCGAGGCCCGCGCGAGATCTGGCTGGCACAACGGCTGCGCTACCGCGTGTTCTATCAGGAAATGTCGGCCAAGCCCGATGTCGTATCACGGATGTTCCGCCGCGACGCCGACCGTTTCGATGGAGCTTGCGACCATCTCCTGGTCATCGACCATGCCGCGCGCGGGCGCTTCGGTGGCACCAAGCCCAAGGTCGTCGGTACCTATCGCTTGATGCGGCAAGGCACGGCGACGCGCTTCGGCGGCTTCTACACGCAAGGGGAGTTCGACCTGCAGCCGCTGCTTGCGCGCCACCCATCCGCGCGCTTCCTCGAACTCGGCCGCTCCTGTGTGCTCAAGCCCTATCGCACCAAGAAGACGGTCGAACTGCTCTGGCACGGCATCTGGGCCTATGTCCGCCACCACCGGATCGATGCGATGTTCGGTTGCGCCAGCTTCGACAGCACCGATCCCGACGCATTGGCGCTGCCGCTGAGCTTCTTGCACCACCATGCCCGCTCCGAAGGCGAATGGGGCGCCGCTGCCCGGCCCGACCGCAGCGTGGCGATGAACCGGCTCCCGCTAGAGGTACTCGACGCCAAGCAGGCGCTGAAACAGATGCCGCCACTGATCAAGGCCTATCTCCGGCTGGGCGCCCGTTTCGGCACGGGCGCGGTGGTCGACCGGCAATTCGGCACCACCGACGTGCTGGTGATCCTGCCCGTGGCCGCGATCGACCAGCGCTATCTCGATTATTACGGCGACGAGGGCCAGCGCTACGCGGCTTGAGGGCTTCAGGATCGCGAATTAACCGCTGCGTCATTCCGGGCCGGCCACGGGCCCTGGAATGACGGCGGAGGTTTGCGGGGTTATTCCCCTGCCTCCGCCAGCGCCCGCAGGGCCTCGCGATAGGTGGGATAGCGCAGCGCGTAGCCGAGCTCCCGCTTCATCAATGCGTTCGAGACGCGCTTGTTCTCGCCATAGAAGCTCGCCGCCATGGGCGTCAGCCGCGCCGGATCGAACGGGGTCTCGGGCGGCGGCTCGATGCCGATCAGCTCGGCGGCGAAGCTCACCACAACCTGCGGCGGGGCGGGCTCGTCATCGGTGACGTTGTAGACTGCCCCGTTGCGCGGTTTTTCGAGCGAGGCCAGCAGCACGCCGGCGATATCCTGCACATGGATGCGGTTGAAGACCTGGCCGGGCTTGACCAGGCGCCGCGCCGTGCCCGCGCGCAGATTGACGATGCCGTTGCGGCCGGGGCCGTAAATGCCGGCGAGGCGGAAAATCTGCACGGGCTTTCCGGTCTTCTCCCCGAAGGCGAGCCAGGCCTCGTCGATCGTCAGCCGCAGCGTCGAGCGCGCATTGGTCGGCCGGCATTCGGCTGCTTCGTCGATCCAGGCGCCGTCATGATTGCCGTAGACGCCGATGGTCGAGAGATAGCCGATCCAGCGCAGATCGGGCGCGGCCGCAAGCTGGCTGGAGAGGCAGGCGAGCGCCGGATCGCCATCCTCGCCGGGCTGCGCCGAGACCAGCACGGCATCGGCCTCCACCACGGCTTTGGCCAGCCGCGACGACACTGCGAAACCGTCGAAGACCAGGGTCGGAATGCCGGCGCGGCTGAGCGCTCCCGCCTTGTCGGCCGAGCGCACCGTGCCGGTGACCTCGAAGCCTTTGGCCAGAGCAGCGCGCGCGAAAAAACCGGCGGTATAGCCGAGGCCGATGATGACGAGCTTCATGCGATGCATTCCGGCTGGGATGGGAGGGCGAGCCATTCCTTGCGGACATCCGCATCGGCTTCGCCTGCGAGGGCCTGAGCGGCGAGGTGGCCGGCCCGCACTGGCGCGAGCCTGATCAGCGCCCAGGCGGCCATGGCGCGCACCAAAGGCGAGGCATCCGCGACCAGGGCCTCGGCGCTGGCGGCAAGCTCGGGCCGGTTGCTGTTGCCGATCGCGATCAGAACGTTGCGGATGAAGCGGTCGCGGCCGGTGCGCTTCACAGGCGTGCCGGCGAAGAGCGCGCGGAAGGCGGCATCGTCCAACGCCGCGAGATCGGCCAAGGACGGCGCGTCGAGGCCATCCTTGAGCGCGAGCCGGGTTTCCTGCGCGGCGGCGGCGAATTTGTTCCAGGGGCAGACGGCCAGGCAATCATCGCAGCCGAAGACGCGGTTGCCGATGCCGGGGCGCAGCGCCGCATCGATATGGCCTTGATGCTCAATGGTGAGATAGGCGATGCAGCGGCGCGCATCGAGCTGATAAGGCGCGGGAAAGGCGTCGGTCGGGCAGATGTCGAGGCAGCGCCGGCAGGAGCCGCAATGGTCGCTCTCGGGCGCGTCCACCGGCAATTCGGCCGTGGTGTAGATCGCCCCGAGAAAGAGCCAGGAGCCGTGCTCGCGCGAGACCAGCACGGTGTGCTTGCCCTGCCAGCCGAGGCCGGCGGCCTCGGCAAGCGGCTTTTCCATCACAGGGGCGGTGTCGACGAAGACCTTGACGTCCGCCCCGCCCTTCGCCGCGAGCAGGCTGGCGACGCTTTTCAGCTTGCCCTTGATGACGTCGTGATAGTCGCGCCGCCGCGCATAGAGCGAGATTGCCGCCTTGTCGGGTTGGCCGAGGATGGCGAGCGGGTCGCTATCGGGCGCGTAGCTCATGCCGAGCATGACGACGCGACGCGCCTCGCTCCAGAGCTTTCGCGGTGCGGCGCGCTCAGCCACTCGCTCCGCCATCCAGCTCATCTCGCCATGATGGCCGGCATCGAGCCAGGCCTGGAGGCGCGCGGGAACCTGCGGGACGGCCTCCGTCGAGGCGATGCGGATGACGGCGAAGCCCTCGGCCCGGGCGCGCTCGACGACCGCACGCTTCAGGCGCTCGCCCTTCAAAAATCCAGATTGTCGTAATGCGCGCTCGGAGCCATGCCCGGAATCCGGTCGGCCAGCAGCGGCCGGAAGCTCGGGCGGGACTTGATCCTCGCATACCATGCGCGCGCGGCCTCATCCTCGTCCCAGGGCACGTCGCCGAGATAGTCGACGCAGGAGAGATGCGCCGCCGCGGCAAGATCGGCATAGCTCAGTTCGGCCCCGGCAAGCCAGTTCCGCTTGGCGGTGAGCCAGGCGATGTAGCGCAGATGATAGCGCACATTGGCGCGTGCCGCGCGGATCGCGCTCATCTCGGGCGGCCCGCCGCCCTCATCGCGGCTCATGAAACGCTTCATCACCTTTTCCAGCACGAGCGGGGCGGTGATCTCGGCATCGAACTTCAGATTGAACCAGTCGAGCAGCCGGCGCACCTCCACACGCCCGCCCGGCCCTTCCGGCAAGAGGCGGCGTTCGGCCAGCGCCAAACCGCGCGTCTCGTCGAGATATTCGGCAATGACGCCGGCGCCGGGAACGGCAAGCCCGTTCTCCTCGCGGAAGACCGGGGTGGTGCCGGCGGTGTTCAGTTCAAGGAATTCGCGCCGCCGCTCCCAGACGCGCTCCTCGACCAGGTCGGCTTCCATGCCGAACTCGCCGAGAACCAGCCGGATGAAGCGCGAATGCGGGCACAGCGGATAATGAAAAAGGGTCGCCATGGCACTCATGAAACAGCGAGATGCGGCCGAAGCAGGGCCAGCGGAAAGGCGGGACGCAGCCATGCGCCAGGCGCTTGCTATAGTCCCAGGCCACGAAGGTCACAACCCGGGGGCTGCGCAGTGCCTCGATTTGCGGCGGCCGCATTGGCGAATTGGTAACCGAATTGCAAAGAGCTTGGCCCATGGAAGGGTGCGGTTTACCAAGCGCCGCGGCGCGCGATTCGCTTCAAAGGACAGCCTCTCATGCAAAACCTGATCGAAGCGGTCGTGCTCGGCATCGTCGAGGGCCTGACCGAGTTCCTGCCGGTCTCGTCAACAGGCCACCTCCTGCTGCTCGGGCATTTCCTCGGCTTCGAATCCAACGGCAAGAGTTTCGAGGTGCTGGTCCAGCTCGGCGCGATCCTGGCGATCACGCTGGTCTATTTCCGGCGCCTGCTCGATATCGCGCTGCGCCTGGGCAGCGACCCCGCCGCCCGGCGCTTCGTCATCGGCGTGCTCATTGCCTTCCTGCCGGCAGCCCTGATCGGGGCCGTGCTGCACGGCTTCATCAAGAGCGTGCTGTTCAACCCGTTCCTGGTCTGCTGCGCGCTCATCGCAGGCGGGCTCGTGCTGCTGGTCGTCGACGAGCTCGAACTCGAGGTGAAGCACACCGACGCCACCACCTTCCCCCTGCCGATGTATCTCAAGATCGGCTTCATCCAGTGCCTGGCGATGATCCCCGGCGTCTCGCGCTCGGGCTCGACCATCGTCGGCGCGATGTTGCTGGGCGCCAGCAAGCGCGCGGCCGCCGAATTCTCCTTCTTCCTGGCCATGCCGACCATGGCGGGCGCCTTCGCCTACGACCTGCTCAAGAGCTACAAAACCCTGACCTTCGACGATTCCCTGCTGATCGTCATCGGCTTCGTGGCAGCCTTCTTCTCGGCCCTGATCGTGGTGCGCAGCTTACTCGACTACGTCTCCAAGCGCGGTTTCGCGATCTTCGCCTGGTGGCGGATCATCGTCGGGCTGTTCGGCCTGGCGGGCTTGTGGATCGTCGGCTGAGCCCGATCGCTCGCGAGAGCGTTTTCAAGCGAAGTGGACACCGGTTCGCGTGAAGAAAACGCGTTAAAACAAGGAACTAGAGCATTTCCGCGATTCGGAGAAACGCGGAAATGCTCTAAGAGCGCGGATCGCTCAGCGACTCCGTGATCATCTGAGCCTGCACCGCCGCCACGCGCGGCAGCGAGCCGGTCTGGCGCTCGATCATGCGGTGGACGACTGGCGGGTTCTCGCCCTTGTGCAAGGCGCGGACGCGATCGCCGATCTCGGCATCGGCCTGGGTGACGCGCTGGTTCTGGCGGATGTATTCGACCCAGGTCGGGCTGTCATAGCGCTCGACCCAGAGTTCCGCATTGGTCAGGTCGCGCAGCAAGGTCCAGTGGCGCGCACCGTCGCGGCGGCGAATGCGGCGGCGCTCGGCCATCGCGTTGAGGAAGACGACGACGTCCTCCTCGCGGATCAGGTATTCGATGGTGACGATGACCGGCCCGCTGCGCGGCTCGATATCGACTGCGACCTTGGGTTCGCGCCAGCGGCTCAGCGGATCGAGGTTGAGCGCCTCCAGCGGTGGCAGGGCGTAGCGCAGGCCGAGCGCCGCGCCGGCCAGGAGGATGACGGCCGCCATCAGCAACGCCTGCTCGGTGCCGTAATGCAGGACCGCCCGGCCCCAGGCCCAGCTGCCAATCGCCATGCCGCCGAAGGCGCCCATCTGATAGAGCGCCAATGACCGGCCGACGACCCAGCGCGGCGCCGAGAGCTGCACCGTGGCGTTGAAGGTCGAGAGCGTCAAAACCCAGCAGGCGCCGCCGACGCTGAGCGCCGGCATGGTCAGCCACAGGCTCGTGCTGACGGCGATCAGCGCAACGGAGACGGCAAAGGCGACGAAAGTCGCCCGCACCAGCGCCTCCGTGGTGAGCAACCGGCGCAGCCTTGCGCTCATGAAGGCGCCGCCGACCGCACCGACCCCGAAGGCCCCGAGCAGCACGCCGAAGATCAGCGGGCCGCCCTGGATGAGATCGCGCGCGATCAACGGCAACAGGGCGAGCGCGACGATGCCGCCGAAGCCGAAGGCGAAGGCGCGCAGGATGACGCTGCGGATGTTGGGCGACATCGCGACATAGCGCAGCCCCGCCCCCATTGCGATCCAGAGCGTCTCGCGCGGCAGCAGGCGCTCGACCTTGGGCGGCTGCCAACGCGCCAGCACCGTGATCAAAGCGATATAGCTCAGCGCATTGATGGCGAAGGCAGCGAAGGCTCCCGCCGCAGCGACGATGGCGCCGCCGATCGCGGGCCCGACGCTGCGGGCGATGTTGAAGGCGACGCTGTTCAGCGTCACCGCGGCGGGCACGTCCCGGCGCGGCACCATATCGCCGACCGAAGACTGCCAGGCCGGGTTGTTCAAGGCCGTGCCGCAGCCGATCAGGAAGGTGAAGGTCAGCAGCCACCACGGCGTGATCAGCCCGGACCAGGAGAAGACCGCGAGCGCGATCGAGACCACGAACATGAAGCCCTGCGCGGTCAACATGATCTTGCGGCGGTCGTAATTGTCGGAGATTGCCCCCGCGGCCAGCGAGAACAGCATCACCGGCAGCGTCGTCGAGGCCTGCACCAGCGCGACCATGTCGGGCGATGCCGCGATCGAGGTCATCATCCAGGAGGCGCCGACAGCCTGGATCAGCCCGCCGAAATTCGAGGCGAGGCTGGCGAACCAGACCTTGCGGAAGATCGGCTGCTGCAGCGGCACGAAGGGCGAGGTGCGCTGGGAGGACAGCTCGATGCCCTCCGAGGCGAGATCGGCGGCGGCGACATCTTCGACAGGCTGGGCGTGCGGATCGACAGGCATGCCACAGGGTTAGAGCCTGCGGCGCGGGCTGCCAACCATGAAAGCTCGGCTCCGCCTTCAAGCACCCGTCTGAGCCGGAACACCATCGCTGCGGCGCGCCCGGCGCGGCTTGGCCACTGGAGCCCGCCAGGCATGAACGGCCGCAACGGCAAGCCCGACCAGCGCCACCCAATGCCCCGGCCGCAGGAAGCCGAGATCCTGATAGACCACCACATCGGCATTGGCCTGGAAGACGTCCCAAGCCGAGACACCGCTCGTCAAGGCATACCAGGCCGTCTCGCAGAGCGCCGTGGCGAGCCCGGTCAGAAGCGCTGCCGCGATCAAGACCGGGGTGGTCATCGCGATCTTCAATCGATTCAGCCCGCGATAGAGCAAGAGCAGGGCGAAGAGCCCGTTCAGCAGCGCCGGCTGGGTGACGTCGATCTTCGACTGCAGGGCGAAATGCAGCAGCCCGAGGCCGGTGATCAGGTAGACGAGGTTGTGCAGGCGCTGCCAGTTCTTCGCCCCCATCCGGCGAATCATGCCGTCGGTCGAGGTGACGCCTAGCGCGGTCAGGCCCAGCAGCGCGGTGAAGCCGATCGTCAGATAGAAGCGCTTGACGATCTCGGAGACGATCAGGCCCCAGTCGAAGGCGAGGTCGATGCAATAGAGCGTCAGATGCCCTGCCGCGTAGGCCAGCACGGAGAGGCCGAGCATCCGGCGGATGCCGATCAGCTTGCCCCAGTCGAGAATCTTCCGGAGCGGCGAGACTGCGAGCGTGACCAGGAGCAATCGGATCGCCCAGGTGCCGGTATCGTGCACCGCCCGCGTCCAGGGTTTCGAGCCGAGCTGGCCGGTCCAGGCCTCATAGGCCAGGATCAAGGCCGGCACGAGCACCAGCGCGAAAGCAAGCGCACGCAAGGCCGAGAACCGCCCCTGCCGATCCAGCCATGGCAGCCATCCGTCCACGCCATTCTCCCGCTTGCCGTTCGCCCCTTGCAGATACGCGACTGCCCTTGCCTCTGTCTTGCACGTCTGCACACAAGGGCGTGAACGCTTCGCCCATTCCGCAATACCTGTCGATGGACCGAACCATGCCCGCCGAGAATCCGCCTGCCAAGAATCCGCCTGCCAAGAATCCCACCGTCGTCTTCGATGTCGGCAACGTCCTGCTCCGCTGGGATCCGCGGCTGCTCTATCGCGAGTTGATTCCCGATCCCGCCAAGCTCGACTGGTTCATGCAGAATGTCTGCACTGCCGCCTGGAACATCGAGCAGGATCGCGGCCGCTCCTGGGAAGAGGCCGTGGCGCTCCTGATCGCGGCCCATCCCGAATGGACGCGCGAGATCAAGGCCTTCGACGAACGCTGGCACGAGACCGTGCCCGGCGTGATCGAGGACAATGTCGCGTTGCTCGCCGAACTCAAGGCAAAGGGCGAAAAGGTCTACGCCATCACCAATTTCTCGCGCGAGAAATGGGCGGAATGCCTGATCCGCTTCCCCTTCCTGCAAAGCTTCGACGGCGCCATCGTCTCGGCGCATGAAGGCCTGATCAAGCCGGATATCGCGATCTACCGCACGCTGCTGGAACGCTATGCCCTGAGCGCGCCCGACTGCATCTTCATCGACGACAGCCGCAAGAATATCGAAGCGGCGCGTGCCGTCGGCATGAAGGCCGTGCACTTCGTCGAGCCGATGGACCTGCGCGCCGAGCTGCGGGGTTTGGGCGCCATACTCTAGATGCTCTTTGCCTCAACGCGTTTTCTTTACGCGAAAGTGCCCACTTCGCTCAAAAGGCTTCAGCAACGAAGTCGGTGAAGCCGAACTCGCCGCTTGACCGCGTGCGAGCTGCTCGCGATGTTAGATTTCCGTAACGGAACCGTCGGAATGAGGCCGTCATGCTGAGAAGCCGACTGTTCTCCGGCAATGCGCGGCTGAATGCATGCTCGACGAGCAACTCAAGCCATGTCACGGCAGGCCAGAAGGGCGAATTCGTCGCCCTGCTCCAATACGCGCTGCTCGTGCTGGAAAAGGCAGCAATCGCACAGGCCGAGATCGATGCCGAGGCCTACGGCAAAACAACCGCCGCGGCGGTGTTGAACTACAAGACGAAACGGCAGGTCATCAATCGCAGCTACCAGACAAAACCCGATGACATCGTCGGGATCATGACCATCACGGTGCTCGACGCCGAAATCTTCGCGTTGGAACGGGCCAATGGCATCGTGCCGTTCAGCCGCGCCAGCGCGGGCCGGCTGAAGCATTGGGCAGTTTGACGGTCACCTCTCTCGCCACACCCGCGGAAGATCCAGCCATGGTCGCTAGCAGTGTCGAGCTTTCCACGCTGAAGCACAACTTCACCACTAACCTTGCCAAACCAGCACTGGACTTCACGCCGAACTTCGCGGTGCTGCATCTCACGCAAGGCTGCAAACGGTCTGAACTTGCCGGGTTGGAGGCTGGGAGGAAAATCGAGGACATCATCACGGGCGCCGCCTGGAGTGGGGCAAGTAGTTTCAAGCTCAAGGCCGGCGCCAAGGCCGACGATTTCGAATACGGCTACTCGCAAACCGCGCTCTTCGGGACCTTTTTCGCGACCTATGCCGGTGAGAAGCCGGCGCTGGGTTCAATCAGCGTCGAGCTTGGCCTCGACGCCACCACCTTGCCAGACGGCAGCACGACCCATCGTCCCTGGAGCGCGCCCGATGCCTTGGCCCGGGAAAAACGCGCGGCGGATGGCACGATCACCTGTCCGCAGCAGGACCATCCCAACCTCGTCTTCCCACTGACGATGATCAACAAGAACCCCGACTTCAAGGGCAGCAACGCGATCAAGAACTACCTGCACTCGGTCAAATACGTGCTCTCGTTCCACGCGCTGCTTTGCGAGAGGAAGAAGACGGGGCACGACCTCGAACCGATCGCCGGCTTGCGCTGGGCGACGACCTGGAACTTCAGCCTCAAATACCGTCAGGGAAAACCAACGATCGTTCAGAATGCATCGAGCCGGTCCTTCGATACGATCGTGTCCGGACCAAGCCTCAATACGGACGAGGCGCTAGCGCTACCGAAGATTTCGGGCCCGCTCTTCAACCCGGAGGTCAATGCCCGCCTTAAGCAGGCGTTTCGCGACGACACATCGACGCTCAAGCGCTATGACAGCACTTGGTTCCTCAGCATCCCCAAGGACTTCTTCACTTGAGGGCAGATTGTCCCAGAGGCCGCATACGGTTGCCGTAGCGCCTCAGCTGTCCATCTTCAGCGCGGCGATGAAGGCTTCCTGCGGGATTTCGACCTTGCCGAATTGCCGCATCTTCTTCTTGCCTTCCTTCTGCTTCTCCAGAAGCTTGCGCTTGCGGGTGGCGTCGCCGCCATAGCATTTGGCGGTGACGTCCTTGCGCAGGGCGCGGATGGTCTCGCGGGCGATGATCTTGCCGCCGATCGCCGCCTGCACCGGGATCTGGAACATGTGCGGCGGGATCAGCTCCTTGAGCTTCTCGCACATGGCGCGGCCGCGCGCGTCGGCGCGCGAGCGATGCACCAGCATCGAGAGCGCATCGACCGGCTCGGCATTGACCAGGATCGACATGCGCACGAGGTCGCCCTCGCGATAGTCGGTGATGGCGTAGTCGAAGGAGGCGTAGCCCTTCGAGATCGACTTCAGCCGGTCGTAGAAATCGAACACGACCTCGTTCAGCGGCAGATCGTAGACCACCTTGGCGCGCGAGCCGACATAGCTGAGATCGGTCTGGACGCCGCGACGGTCCTGGCAGAGCTTCAAGACCGAGCCGAGATATTCGTCCGGCGTGAAGATCGTCGCCTTGATCCAGGGTTCCTCGATCGTCTCGATCTTCATCACATCGGGCATATCGGCCGGATTGTGCAGTTCCAGCACCGAGCCGTCGCGCAGATTGAGATGGTAGACCACAGACGGCGCGGTCGAGATCAGGTTGAGGTTGAACTCGCGCTCCAGCCGCTCCTGGATGATTTCCAGATGCAACAACCCCAGGAAGCCGCAGCGGAAGCCGAAGCCGAGCGCCGCCGAGGTCTCCATCTCATAGGAGAAGCTGGCATCGTTCAGGCGCAGCCGGCTCATGGCAGCGCGCAGCACCTCGAAATCGGCCGCATCGACGGGGAAGATGCCGCAGAACACCACCGGCTGCACCGGCTTGAAGCCGGGCAACGGGTTCGGCGTCTGGCGCTTGTCGTCGGTGATGGTGTCGCCGACCGCGGTGTCGGCGACCTCCTTGATCGAGGCGGTGAAGAAGCCGACCTCGCCGGGGCCGAGTTCCTTGACCTCCTGCATCTTGGGCTTGAACACGCCGACGCGGTCGACGCCATAGGCGGCATTGGCCCGGATCATGCGGATCGTCATGTTCTTCTTCAGCACGCCGTCGATGACGCGCACCAGCACGACGACGCCGAGATAGGCGTCGTACCATGAATCGACCAGCAGGCATTTCAGCGGCGCATCGATGTCACCCTTGGGCGCCGGCAGCCTGGTGACGATCGCCTCCAGAACACCCTCGATATTGATGCCGGTCTTGGCCGAGATCGGCACGGCCTCGGAGGCGTCGAGCCCGATCACGTCCTCGATCTGCTGCTTGATGCGCTCGGGCTCGGCGGCAGGCAGGTCGATCTTGTTCAAGACCGTGACGATCTCATGGCCCGCATCGAGCGCCTGATAGACATTGGCGAGCGTCTGCGCCTCGACGCCCTGCGAGGCGTCGACGACCAGGAGCGAACCTTCGCAGGCCGCCAGCGAGCGCGAGACCTCATAGGCGAAGTCGACATGGCCGGGCGTGTCCATCAGGTTCAGGATGTAATCCTTGCCATCCTGGGCGCGGTAGTCGAGCCGCACCGTCTGGGCCTTGATGGTGATGCCGCGCTCTTTCTCGATATCCATCGAGTCGAGCATCTGCTCGCTCATGTCGCGCGCCGCCACCGTGCCGGTGGTCTGGATCAGCCGGTCGGCCAGCGTCGATTTGCCGTGGTCGATATGCGCCACGATCGAGAAATTGCGGATGTTGTCGAAACTGCGGGTGCTCATGGGCGCGCAATAGCAGCGATGCCGCATTGCGCCAAGGGTTTGCCGCCAAGGGTTTGCGGCGTTTGCGACTATTCCGCCGCGGCAAGTTGCTGCTGGGCCGGGCAGGGCTCCCGCGCCCAGGTCAGGGCGCGATAGTCGAAGCCACTCTCCAGCGTCGGCTTCACGACTGCAAAATAGGGCGAGATGTCGAAATCGCGCGGCATGTAGAGCGAATGGTGCCGGATATGCAGGATCTCCTCGAAATCCTCCTCGTCCATCGCCTGCGCATATTCGACGGTCGGCAGCACGGGATAACGCGCCGCCTCAAAAGCCTGTGCGATCAGGGTGGAACAGATCGCCCGCGTCGGATCGCCCGAGCCCAGCGCGATCATGCGCCGGCGCCATGATGGCGGGGCCCAGGGGATCGGGATCAGCCAGCGCATCAGATCGAGGATGTTCTTGAGGTCGTACTGGGTGCCGAGCCGCTCCAGCACATAATCGACGACAATGGCGCGGCCCTCGCGGTCAAGCGCCTGGGGACGGCAGATGCGGGTGCCGAAAGCGCCATATTTCGACAGCGGCGAGAGCACGCAGCCGACATCCATCTCGACCTCGGCCAGCACCAGCGGCTCGCCCTGCTCGCTGAACTGCCCGGTCTCCCCGACGTAAAGAGCCGCATGCGACCAGGTCGATTGCGTCAGATACTTGATCGCGGCCGAGACCTTCATGCTGCCTTCGACCAACAGGACATCGCCCGGCCGCAACGCCGATTGCAACCGGGCCAGCGCCTTGGCGTCGACCGGGCGGGCTTCCGGCTTGCCGCGGGTGATGAACCCGACGACGGAACGCCCGAGAAGTTCAAGACCGCGATTCATGGCCGCTTCCCCCGTGTCGCTTCTTTCGCGACCCGCGCCCTTCAAGAGCGTCGTTTGAGGCTCATCAAAGCGCGGATTCCTGAATCTTTCCGAAAACGCGGCCTGTCGCGGCGACCAGACTTGGAAATGTGGTGAAAGCCGAGTTCACGCTGCGTCAGAAGCAAGCGACGACGAAGGCCCGTGTTTGGGCTTGACGTTCTCATATAGTAGAATAATTCTCCGTATCATGGAAATGATGGATGACCTCGAACTCGATCAGCGGCTCGGCGCGCGCATCAAGGCGCTGCGCCAGAGCCGCAGCCTGACGCTCGACATGCTGGCCGAACGCTCGGGCGTCAGCCGCGCGATGATCTCGCGGGTGGAGCGGGGCGAATCGAGCCCGACGGCCGCGCTGCTGGACCGGATCTGCGCCGGCCTCGGCATTGTTCTCTCGGTCCTGTTTCGCGACGAGGGCCATGCCGGCCCGCTCGCGCGGCGCGCCGATCAGCCGGTCTGGACCGATCCGGCCAGCGGCTATGTCCGGCGCAACGTCTCTCCCGCAGGAACAGGCTCGGGGATCGAGATCGTCGATGTCGAGATGCCGGCGGGCGGGCGCGTCCTGCTCGACGCACCGCGCAGCGCCCATCGGCTCGACCAGCAGGTCTGGGTTCTGGCCGGCGAGATGGTGGTCACGCTTGGTGGCGTCGAGCACCGGCTGGCGGCGGGAGATTGCCTGCAGATGCTGCTCGACGGGCCGATCGCCTACCACAACCCCGGCAGCGCGCCCGCCCGCTATGCCGTCGTGCTGACCACCTCCGGCTGAACGCCGCCCAAAGGATGAAACTGATGCCGGTTGATGCCATCGTGATCGAAACGCTCGCCCCGGAGGCCGCCAGCAACGCCATCCCGGCGCTGGTCGAGATCCTGCGCGACAGCGTCGCGAACGGGGCCTCTGTCGGCTTCATGGTGTGGAATACGCCGGAGGATTACCGCGGCTTCTGGACCGGGGTCATCGACGAGGTCGGCGCTGGCCGCACGGTGCTGCTGATCGCAAGGTTGGCCGGGGAGATCGTCGGCACGGCGCAGCTTCAGCTGATCGGCAAGCCCAACCAGCCGCACCGCGCCGAGATCGCCAAGGTGCTGGTGCATTCCTGCGCGCGGCGTCAGGGCCTGGGCGAGAAGCTGATGCTTGCGGCCGAGGAGGCCGCGCGGCAGGCGGGACGCACGCTTCTGGTGCTCGACACCGACGAGGCCGGCGCTGCCCGGCGGCTCTATGGCCGCCTCGGCTGGACCGAACTCGGCACGATTCCCCGCTTCGCCCTGATGCCGGACGGCCGCGATTGCGGCTCGACCTTCTTCTACAAGACGATCGGCTGAGCTTCTCAGGCCTCGGGCGCGGCCTGGCGGAAATAGGGCTCGACCTCGCCCTTGAGCTTCACCGTCATCGGATTGCCGAAGCGGTCCTTGGCGTTGCCGGCGGTGAGGCGCACCCAGCCCTCGCTGACGCAATACTCCTCGACATTGGTCTTATCGACGCCCTTGAAGCGCACGCCGATATCGCGGGCGAGCAGCTCCTCATTGTAATGCGGGCTGTTGGGGTTCGAGGAGAGACGGTCGGGGAGCGTGTCGGTCATCTGATAAAGCCTTGACGTGCAGATTTCGGGCGGCAGGAAGGCCGCGTTGGCGGCAGAGGTAGCGCGAACCGGCGACGATGCCAAATCGAGCGGGTTCAGCCGCCGCCGGCCTGCTCGATAAGCGCCGCCACGGCGCGCTGGCCCCTCTGGCGGGCATGGGCGAGCGGCGACACGCCATCCTTGTCGGCGAGGCTGGGATTGGCGCCGGCATCGAGCACGAGCTTTGCCACCTGCTGATGGCGCGGGCCGCCATCACCGAGGATCACGATTTCCAGCAGGCAGGTCCAGCCGAGATCATTGACGTGATCGAGGTCGATGCCGCTGGTCAGCAGCAGCTTCACGGCCTCGACATGAGCGCGCTCGCAGGCTGGAATCAAGGCGTTGCCGCCATAGCGGTTGCGGATGGTCAGGTCGGGCTTGCGCAGCAGCATCACTGCTATGATCTCGGCACGCCCCAACGCTCCGGCCAGGAGCCAGGGCGTGTCGCGATTTGCGGCCGGCGTATTCGGGCTCGCACCGGCATCAAGCAGGGCCTTGGCGGTCGCGACATGGTTTCCGGCGACGGCCAGCAGAAGGGCGGAACGGCCCTGCGAATCCTGTGCGTCGAGCGGAGCCCCGTCCGCGACGAGCCTGGCCACCTCGTCGGCGCGTCCTGCGGCTGCGGCATCGATCAATGCAGGCCCTGCAGCGGCAGCGCTCGTCATCAGCATCAAACCCAAAAGCGCTGCACGCAGGCAGCCGGCACGCATCACCGCCCGCCGTCGAGCAGCCGCCCGACCACCTTGGCGGTGTAGTCGACCATCGGCACGATGCGGGCGTAGTTCAGCCTTGTCGGGCCGATGATGCCGACGACGCCGACGATGCGCTGCTCAGCGTCGCGGAAGGGCGCGGCCACCATCGAAGAGCCCGACATCGAGAACAACTTGTTCTCGGAGCCGATGAAGATGCGCACGCCGTCGCCGGCCTCGGCCCGGGAGAGCAGATCGATGACATCGGTCTGCGTCTCGAGATCGCCGAAGAGCAGGCGGATGCGCTCGAGATCCTCCTGCGCCTTCAGATCCTCCAGCAGATTGGCCTGGCCGCGCACGATCAGATGGCGGTCGGTCGAGGGGCCCGACGAGGTCGCGATCCCGCTCTCGACGAGCTTGGCGGTCAGCGCATCGAGCTCGCCTTCCATCTCTGCGCGGTGCTCGGCGATCTCGCGGCGCAGATCGCCCAGCGTCTTGCCCATGATGCGGGCGTTGAGGAAATTCGCGGCCTCCGTCAGCGCCGAGGCCGGCAGGCCGGGCGGCAAGGCGAGCAGCCGATTCTCGACCGTGCCGTCATCGGCCACCAGCACGACGAGCGCACGAGCAGGATCGAGCCGGACGAATTCGATATGCTTGAGGCGGGCATTGGCCTTGGTGGTGACGACGACGCCGGCACCGCGCGAGAGGCCCGAGAGCAGGGCCGAGGCCTCTGTCAGCGTCGCATCCAGCGTACGGTTCGTGGCGGCGGCCCTCATCTGCGCCTCGATGCGGGTGCGCTCGTCGGAGGTGAGATTGCCGACCTCCATCATCGCATCGACGAAGAAGCGCAGGCCTCGTTCCGTCGGCAGGCGCCCCGCGGAGGTGTGCGGCGCGTAGATCAACCCGGCCAGTTCGAGATCGGTCATGACGTTACGCACGGTCGCGGGCGAAAGCGTCATCGGCAGCAGGCGGGCGATGTTGCGCGAGCCGACCGGCTCCCCGGTGGTGAGGTAGCCGTCGATGATCTGGCGGAAAATCTCGCGCGAGCGCTGATCGGTCTCGATCAGGCCGCCGGGGGATTCAGGGCGCGGCGTATGGGACGTCATGGAGGCAGCATACCTCTTTTTTGCTCAAGACGAGATTTCTCGATGAGACGCGCAGGATCAAGAGCACGCAGCGGGGGCAATGACGGAGCGGACAGCCCTACAAGTCCAAGGCGCAAGCGCTCTTGCCTTGCCGCCCCCGGCTCAACCGCTTACAAGCCGCCAACTTCGAACAATCAGGATGCTCCCATGCGACCCTCCAAACGCGCGGCCGACGAAATGCGCAAGGTCACGCTCGAACGCGGCGTGGTGCGCTATGCCGAGGGCTCCTGCATGGTCACCTTCGGCGAGACGCGGGTGCTCTGCGCCGCGACGGTGGAAGAAAAGGGTCCGCCCTGGCTGCGCGGCACCGGCAAGGGCTGGGTCACAGCCGAATATGCGATGCTGCCGCGCGCGACGCATGAGCGCAATCGCCGTGAGGTCACCTCCGGCAAGCCCTCCGGCCGCACACAGGAAATCCAGCGGCTGGTTGGGCGCTCACTTCGCGCCGTGGTCGACCTGACCGCGATCGGCGAGCGCCAGATCGTGGTCGATTGCGACGTGCTCCAGGCCGATGGCGGCACCCGCACGGCCTCGATCACCGGGGCGTGGGTCGCGCTGCATGACGCGCTGAAATGGATGGAAGGGCGCGGGATGCTGAAGGGCTCCAACCCGCTCAAGGACCATGTCGCGGCGATCTCCTGCGGCATCGTCGCCGGCAATCCGGTGCTCGATCTCGACTATATCGAGGATTCCGGCGCGCAGACCGACGCGAACTTCGTCATCACCGGCGGCGGTGGCCTTGTCGAAGTGCAGGGAACGGCCGAAGGCGCGCCCTTCTCGGAGGAGGAACTCCTGGCCCTGCTCAAGCTCGCCAAGGGCGGCGTGAGCAAGCTCGTGGCGTTGCAGAAGGCGGCGGTGGCTTAAGGGCAGGAGGCGACGATGGATTGGCTGACGACGCTTTCAGGAGTTGTGGTCGGCCTTGTCATCGTCGGAGCTGTCATTGTTCTGGCCTTTCGAGCTGAGATCAAACCACGCCGAAAGCCGTCCCGATTGGCTGCCCCATCCGGCACTACAGACCACGCCGCGAGTGTCGGAACACCACCGGACAGCGGCAGTCCCTAGAGATGAAGAGGCAAAGACCGTGACCAGCCACCGCCTCCTCACCGGCAAGGTCGTGATCGCGACCCATAACCAGGGCAAGCTGCGCGAGATGCGCGATTTGCTCGGGCCCTACGGCATCGAACTGGTCTCGGCCGGCGAGCTCGGCCTGCCCGAGCCGGTCGAGGACGGCATGATGTTTTCCGAGAACGCCGCGATCAAGGCCGTCGCCGCGACCAAGGCGTCGGGCCTGCCGGCGCTCTCCGACGATTCCGGCATCTGCATCGACGCGCTCGACGGCGCCCCAGGCCTGTTCTCGGCCAATTGGGCCGGTCCGGGCAAGGACTTCGCCCCGGCGCTCGCCCGCGTACAAGTCGAGCTGTCCAAGCGCGGCGCGACCACGCCCGACAAGCGCCGGGCGCATTTCGTCTCGGCGCTGGTGATCGCCTGGCCCGACGGGCATCAGGAACTGTTCGAGGGCCGGGTTTTCGGCGAGATCGTCGATGCACCGCGCGGGCTCGGCGGCTTCGGCTATGACCCGATCTTCCGACCGGACGGCCACGCCAAAACCTTCGGCGAGATGGCCACGCACGAAAAGCACGGCATTCCCGAGGATGGTTCGGCCGGGCTCTCGCATCGCGCGCGCGCCTTCCACGAGCTCGCCGCCGCCTGCCTGAGGAAGCCCTCATGACCAACGCGGCCGCCTTCACCGAGCGGCCAGGCGCGATCCTGCACCCCACCGCGGATGCCGGTTTCGCGGTCTATGTGCATTGGCCGTTCTGCCTGGCCAAATGCCCCTATTGCGACTTCAACTCCCATGTCCGGCATGCGCCGCCCGACCAGGCGCGCTATTTCGCGGCCTTCCGGCGCGAGATCGCCCATCGTGCAGAGCTCACGCCCGGCCGCACAGTCTCCTCGATCTTCTTTGGCGGCGGCACGCCGTCCCTGATGGAGGGCCGTACGGTCGGTGCGATCCTCGATGCGATCGGCGAGCATTGGGCCATCGATCCCCATTGCGAGGTCTCGCTGGAGGCAAACCCGACCAGCGTCGAGGCGGGGCGCTTCCAGGATTTCCGCGCAGCCGGCGTCAACCGCGTTTCGCTCGGCGTGCAGGCGCTGAACGACGCCGACCTCAAGGCGCTCGGCCGGATGCATTCGACGCAGGAAGCGTTGGATGCTGTCGCGATCGCGCGCAAATATTTCGAGCGCTATTCCTTCGACCTGATCTATGCCCGTTCGGTCGGGCAGACACCGGCCTTGTGGCGCGCCGAGCTCGAACTCGCGATCAGCCATGCAGCCGAGCATCTCTCGCTCTACCAGCTCACCATCGAGCCCGACACGGCGTTCGAACGGCTATTCAAGGCCGGCAAGCTCGCGATCCCCGATCACGAGGCGGGAGCAGCGCTCTACGAAGTCACGCAGGAGATCACGGCCAAGCACGGCATGCCGGTCTACGAAATCTCGAACCACGCCAAGCCCGGCGCCGAATGCCGGCACAATCTGGTCTATTGGCGCTATGGCGAATATGCCGGCATCGGGCCCGGCGCGCATGGCCGGCTGGTGACGGCGCAGGGCCGCATGGCGCATTCGACCGAAAAGAGCCCGGAGGCCTGGCTGACCCGCGTCGAGGCGGAAGGGCATGCGCTGGTCGAGGACGAGCTGCTGAACGCCGAGGCCCAGGGCGACGAGTACCTGCTGATGGGGCTGAGGCTGGTCGAGGGCATCGATCCGGCCGTGTTCAAGGCCCTGTCCGGGCGGAGTTTGCGCGAACCCCGCGTCACGAGCCTGATCCTGGATGGGCTGCTGACCCGAAAGCCCGGCGGCAAGCTTGCGTCGACACCCGACGGCGCATTGCTGCTCAACGCGCTGGTGGCTGATCTGGCGGCGTGAAGCGCCGTCATTCTCGGGCTTGACCCGAGAATCTCTGTCACGAGATGCTCGGGTCAAGCCCGAGCATGACGCGAAGGCTTACTGCGTCCTCGGCCCGAGATCGCGCGGGGCGGCGTTGACCGTGACGATCTGGCCATTGCGCAGCTCCAGCACCGCCAACCCGCGCTCGTTCTGGCCATCAGGGCGGAAGCGGAAGACGCCGTCGGCGCCCGCAAAGCCCGAGGCGTTGGTCAGCACGGCTTCCGAGAAGCGCTGTGACCCTTGCGTACGGGCAAGCGCAGCGGCCAATGAGACGGCGTCATAGGCCAGGGTCGCGGTGCGGGTCGGGGCGCTGTTGAAGCGCTGCTGGTAGCGCCCGGCGAAGGCGTTGAAGCCGGCCGTGTCGGGCGAGGCGAACCAGCCACCCTGGATCGCCGCAACGCGCGCAACGGCACCGTCGTTCCAGACGCCAGTGCCCAGCGGCTTGACCTTGGCCGGGTCGAACCCGCCCTGCTGCAAGGCGAGGCCGAGCGCCGGCATGGTGTCGGCGGCGGCCGGCACGAACAGCGCGTCGGCCTGCGGCAGCGACGGAGCAAGCCTGCCGACCGCGGCGCGCATGCTGTTGGCGTCGCCACTGAAGCGCTCGATCGCCACGGTGCGGGCGCCGCGATCGGCGACGGCCTGCTGGAAGGCGGCCTCGACGACCTTGCCATAGGCGGTGTCCGGCACCAGCGCGGCGAAGGATTTCTTACCTTGCGCCGAGGCGTAAGCGATGACGCGGTTGACGTCGTTCTCGGGCGGGAAGGAGAGCAGGTAGACGCCGCGCGTCGCGACATTGCTGTCGCTGGAGAAGGCCATGACCGGGCGATTGGCGGAGCGCGCAACCTGCGCCGCAGCCTGGACGGAAGGCGCGAAGAGCGGGCCGATGATCAGCTCCGCGCCCTCGCGCAGAGCCTCCTGGGTTCCCGCCTGCGCGCCCTCCGGCGTACCGCGATCATCCTTGACCAGCAAGGTCAGGTCGGCGCCGGGGAATTCGGCGAGCGCCATCTCGGCCGCGTTGCGCAGCGAATTGCCGACCACGGCGCCCTGCCCTTCCGCCGTCAGCGGCAGGATGAGGCCGACCTTGACCTTGCCATTGCCGATCGTCTGGCCGGAGCTCGCCGGCTGGCCCTGGGCTGCTCCCGGGGAGCCCGTGTCGAAGCCCGGCATGCCCGAGGGACCACCGCTGCAGGCGGCGAGCGCAAGCGAGGCGAAGACCGCCAGCGCCGGGGTGCGCAGAGACAAGATCGGAGCGAGGTGCCAGGGGCGCAACACGGGGCGATCTCCAGTCATGAGCCGAACTCTGGACCTAAAACTTATGAACCGGTGCGGCGAGAAGCCACCCGATGACGCAGTCCCCCGACCGTCGGGCTTTCCTGCCAGTCCGCCATGGTATTTTCAAGTTGTTAACTCTGAGTTGCGCCTCCCCGATCAGCTCTTCCGCGGGCTGCGGCCGTGGCGAAAGCCGAGCGCTTGTGGCAGCGTGCAACCCATGTCGACCCAACCCTCCACACCCCGCTCTCCCCGCTACACAGCTTTCGGGCTCAAGGCCGAGGCCGAGCCGCTCGCGCCCGGGCTGCACATCGTCGCGACGCCGATCGGCAATCTGCGCGACATCTCCTTCCGCGCCCTGGCGACATTGGCGGCCGCCGATGCGGTGCTCGCCGAGGACACCCGGACTTCAAAGACGCTGCTGGCGCATTACGGCATCTCGACGCCGCTCCTGCCCTATCACGAGCACAACGCCGCGCTGATGCGCCCGAAAGTGCTGGCGAAACTGCGCGAGGGCGGCCGGCTCGCCTTGATCTCGGATGCCGGCACGCCGCTGGTCTCCGACCCCGGCTACAAGCTCGTCGCCGATGTCGTGGCGGAGGGCCTGCCGGTGACCGGTATCCCCGGCCCCTCCGCCGTACTGGCGGCGCTGGTGCTGGCGGGGCTGCCGACCGACCGCTTCTTCTTCGAGGGCTTCCTGCCGCCCAAGGCCGCGGCGCGGCGCGGGCGCCTGACCGAGCTCGCCGCGATTCCCGGCACGCTGGTCTTCTTCGAATCGCCACGCCGCCTCGCCGAGATGCTGGGCGACGCCGCTGCCGTGCTCGGCGCGAGGCCCGCCGCCGTGGCGCGCGAACTGACCAAATATTACGAGAATGTCCGGCGCGGCCCGCTCGCCGAACTCGCCAGCCATTATGACAGCGAGGAGGAGGCGCGCGGCGAGATCGTCGTCATCATCGGCCCGCCCGGGGCTGAGGAGCTGACGCCGGCCGGCGACGTCATCGACGAAAGGCTGCGCGCCGCGCTGGCCGATGTCTCGCTGAAGGAGGCGGTGGCGCAGGTCGCGGCGCAGACCGGTCAGCCGCGCCGCAAGATCTACGCCCGCGCGCTCGAGTTGACCCGCGAGGAGCCTTGAGAGACGCAGCCCGCAGCGCTCGCCGCAGCACTCGCGCAAAGCGCTCGGGCGCGACCGGCAGACGCTCGGAATGGCTGGCGATCCTCTGGCTCTCCATGAAGGGCTACCGGCTGCTGGCGCGGCGCTTCGGCGGCAAGGGCGGCGAGATCGACCTCATCGTCAAGCGCGGCCGCACCATCGCCTTCGTCGAGGTCAAGGCGCGCGGCGCGCTGGAGGATGCGCTCGGTGCCATCACGCCGCAGAAGCGCCGGCTCGTCGAGGCGCGAATCCGGCAATGGCTCGCACAAAACCCCTGGGCGATGGAGCATCATTTGCGGGCCGACGCGGTCTTTCTCGCGCCCCGGCGCTGGCCGCGCCATGTGCCAGCCGTCTTCGAGCTTGTCTTGTAACGCAAGGCATCCCACTTGCCGATGCGGTGCGCGCCGGTCGATAAGGGCGCGCTACACAATCGGAGCGCTCTTCCATGACCCTGAACGTCGCCATCCAGATGGACCCGATCGAGCGCGTCCGCATCGCCGGCGATACCGGCTTCGCGCTGATGCTGGAGGCTCAAGGCCGCGGGCATACGCTCTACACCTACACACCGGATAAGCTCTCGCTGCGCGATGGCAAGGTCACGGCCCGGATCAGGCCGGTCACTGTGCGCGATGTCGAGGGCGACCATTTCACGGCGGGCACCGAGGAGCGCATCGATCTCTCGACGCTCGACGTCGTGCTGCTGCGCCAGGATCCGCCCTTCGACATGGCCTATGTCACGACGACGCATCTGCTCGAGCGCATCCACCCCAAGACGCTTGTGGTCAACAACCCGACCGAGGTGCGCAACGCACCCGAAAAGATCCTGGTCACGCATTTTCCCGAATTGATGCCGCAGACGCTGATCACCCGCGACAAGGCCGAGATCGAGGCGTTCCGCGACGAATTCGGCGAGATCGTGATGAAGCCGCTTTACGGCCATGGCGGCGCGACCGTGTTCAAGACCGGCAAGGACGACCCGAATTTCGGTTCGCTCTACGACCTTTTCGCCGGCATCTTCCGCGAGCCCTGGGTCGTGCAGCGCTTCATGAAGGAGGTCTCGGAGGGCGACAAGCGCATCATCCTGATCGACGGCAAGGCGGCGGGCGCGGTCAACCGGGTGCCCGCGGTGGGTGATCTGCGCGCCAATATGGTGCGCGGCGGCGCGGCCAGGCCGACCGATCTGTCGAAGCGCGAACTCGAGATCTGCGAGGCCATCGGCCCGACGCTGCGCGAGCGCGGCCTGCTGCTCGTCGGCATCGACGTGATCGGCGGCAACCTGACCGAGATCAATGTGACGGCGCCGACCGGTGTGCGCGCGATCAAGAAGCTCGGCGGACCGGATCTGGCGGCGCAGCTGTGGGATGTGATCGAGGCGAAGCGGTAAAACCAGCGCCTGCGCGGATGGCATTCAACCGCCATCCCTCAGGCTTGCGTCAAAGCCTCGGTGAGTTCGGCGAGCGGAGCGGCTTCCGGCCAGCTCGGCACAGTGTCGGGTATCGATATCCAGCGCTGTTTCCGCTTCACCCAGATATGGGCCACGACATCCAGCGCGTCGCTCTCATCGAGCGTGCCCGCCCGTATAATCGCGAGACCCGGCCGGGCACTGTTGGTGTTGTAGATTCGGGTATGGCAAGTTCCGCAGGCGCGCTGGCGTGAGACGCGGCCGCTCGGCGAGGTCAGCTCATAGAGGTCGACGGGCCCAGCCAGGCTCAGCAGATCGTCCGCCACGACGACCTGCTGGCTGAACGCACTGCCCGTCCATGTCTGGCAATCGCGGCAATGGCAGGCATAGCTGGACGGCAGACGCTCGACGGCGAGGCGATAGCGCACCGCGCCGCAGCGGCATCCTCCGTTCAAGCCACCCGCCATCCGCTTGCTCCTGTCCTCCCGCTGGCCCCAACGCTACCGCGTTGTGCCATTCAGCGGATTCCCCGCATCCCAGCCATAGCGCATCGTCTCGAAGCGCATCGTCAGCGCGTCGACGAGCAGGAGCTTGCCGACCAGCGATTCGCCGAAGCCGGTGACGGCGCGCACCACCTCCAGCGCCATCAGCGAGCCCATCACGCCTGCGAGCGCGCCCAGCACGCCGGCCTCGGCGCAGGGCGCGACCGTGCCGGGCGGCGGTTCCTGCGGAAAGAGGCAGCGATAGGTCGGGTTGGGCTTGCCGTCGGGGCCGGCCTCATGCGCCCGGATCGTCGTCAGCGAACCGTCGAAACGGCCAAGCGCGGCGGTAACCAGCGGTCGCCGCTCATGGAAGCAGGCATCCGAGACGGCATAGCGCGTGGCGAAATTGTCCGAGCCTTCGGCGATGATGTCGTAGAAGGCGATCAGCGCGCGGGCATTGTGCGGATCGATGCGGACGACATGCTCCTCGACCACAACGTTGGGATTGAGCCCGCGGATGAACTCGGCCGCGACAACGGCCTTGTGCTCGCCGATGTCGGCGGTGCTGAAAATGGTCTGGCGTTGCAGATTGGAGAGCGAGACGATGTCGTCGTCGACGATGCCGATCTTGCCGATGCCCGCCGCCGCCAGATATTGCAGCAACGGCGCACCCAGGCCGCCCGCACCAATGACCAGGACCCGGGCATTCTTCAGCCGATTCTGGCCCGGCCCGCCGATCTCCGGCAGCACCAGATGGCGGGCATAGCGCTCGATCTCAGCATCGTTCAGGCTCATCCCCTAGGGTTAAGCCGATCCTGCTGCTCCTGCAATCGCCGCGAAGGACGGCCGCAGGATCATGGCGCGGTCCCGGCTTGGCCGCGTCGCCAAGCCATGCCATCGTGAGCCCAGACAGGGTGGGAAAACCGCCCCAATGATCGAACAGGGGAATGATCCATGCGGTTGAAATCTCTCGCGCTCGCGCTTGCCGGCGTCGCCCTTTCGGCCGTGGCCGCGATGGCTCAGCAAGCGATCAAGCCGGCGGTCGTCTATGACAAGGGCGGCAAGTTCGACAAATCCTTCAACGAGGCCGCCTATATCGGTGCGGAGAAGTTCAAGGCCGAGACCGGCGTCGAGTTCCGCGATTTCGAGCCGACCAACGAGGCCCAGATCGAGCAGGCGCTGCGCCGCTTCGCCCGCGACGGCAATTCGCCGATCATCGCCGTCGGCTTCTCGCAGGCAACCGCCCTGCAGAAGGTCGCGTCCGAATTCCCGGACCTGAAATTCACCATCATCGACATGGTCGTCGAACTGCCGAATGTGCAGTCGGTCGTGTTCAAGGAGCATGAGGGCTCCTATCTCGTCGGGCTCCTGGCCGGCATGGCCTCGAAGACCAACAAGGTCGGCTTCGTCGGCGGCATGGATATTCCGCTGATCCGCAAATTCGCCTGCGGCTATGTCCAGGGCGTCAAGGCGGCCAAGAAGGACGCCGAGATCTTCCAAAACATGACCGGCTCGACGCCCTCGGCCTGGAACGACCCGGTCAAGGGCGGCGAACTCGCCAAGTCGCAGATCGACCGCGGCGCCGACGTGATCTACCACGCGGCGGGCGGCACCGGCATCGGCGTGCTGCGCGCCGCCGCCGACGCCGGCAAGCTCGGCATCGGCGTCGATTCCAACCAGAACGGCCTGCAGCCCGGCAAGGTGCTGACCTCGATGCTGAAGCGTGTCGATGTGGCGGCCTATGCCTCCTTCAAAGCGGCGCGCGACGGCACCTGGAAGCCCGGCATCTCGGTGCTGGGGCTGAAGGAGGACGGCGTCGGCTGGGCGCTCGACGACGCCAACAAGGCGCTGATCACGCCCGAGATGAAGGCCGCGGCCGACAAGGCCAAGGCCGACATCATCAGCGGGGCCGTGAAGGTGCACGACTACATGTCGGATTCGAAGTGCACGATGTGATCTTCGCGACAGCGAAGGTCATCCCGGACGCGACGCGGGAATCGCGGCGCGATCCGGGATCGCGTACCGAAGCATACATCCCATGAACATCACCATCCTCGGCTCGGGCGACGCCTTCGGCTCCGGCGGGCGCTTCAACAGCTGCCTGCATGTCGAGGCGGGCGGAGAGCGCATGCTGCTCGATTGCGGCGCGTCCAGCCTGGTCGCGCTGAACAAGGCCGGCATCGAGCGCAACGGTATTTCGACGCTGCTGTTCACGCATTTCCATGGCGACCATTTCGGCGGCCTGCCGGCCTTCCTGCTCGACGCGCAATTCGTCTCGCGCCGCAAGGAGCCGCTGGTGATCGCGGGGCCGCTCGGTGTCGAGCACCGGGCGTTGCATGCGCTCGACGCTGATTTCCCGGGCGCCGCGACCAATGCCTGGCGCTTCCCGATCCGTTACGTCGAAATCACGCCCGAGAGCCCCGCACCGCTCGCCGGGATCGACGTCACCGCCTTCCCGATGGTGCATGACGAGCGCGCCGGCCCCTGCCAGGGCTACCGGCTGGCCCATGGCGGCAAGGTCTTCGCCTTTTCCGGCGACACGGCCTGGACCGAGGCGCTGATCCCGCTCGCAGCCGGGGCCGATATGCTGCTGGTCGAGTGCTACACATGGGACATCAAGCTCGCCAACCATCTCGACTACGAAACGCTGACCTCACACCGCGCAGAGCTCAAGACGGCACGAATCGTGCTGACGCATATGGGCGTCTCGATGCTCGCGCATCGCGAGCCCTTGCCCGAGGAGCGGGCGTATGACGGCTTGGTGATCGCGCTGTGACGGAGCCCCCGCCTTCTGCCGTGAAACCGGCCGCCGCCATCGAGCTGATCGGCATCTCGAAGCGCTTCGGATCGGTCCAGGCCAATAAGGACGTATCGCTCAAGGTCACTGCGGGCTCGATCCACGGCATCGTCGGGGAGAACGGGGCCGGCAAATCGACCTTGATGTCGATCCTCTACGGCTTCTACGAGGCCGATTCCGGCGAAATCAGGGTTTCGGGCGCACCGCGCAAGATCCGCTCCCCGGGTGAGGCGATCGCGGCCGGCATCGGCATGGTCCACCAGCATTTCATGCTGGTCGAGACGCTCTCCGTCATCGAGAACATCGTGCTCGGAGCCGAGGGCGGCGCCTGGCTGAAAGGCGGGCTCGCCAAGGCGCGGGCCGAGCTCGCGCGGCTCTCGCAGGAATACGGCCTCGTCATCGACCCGGACGCCATCGTCGGCGATCTCTCCGTCGGCCTGCAGCAACGCGTCGAGATCCTGAAGGCGCTCTATCGCGGTGCCGATATCCTGATCCTCGACGAACCCACCGCCGTGCTGACGCCGCCGGAAGCCGACCAGCTCTTTTCCCTGCTCAAGGCGTTGAAGACCCAGGGCAAGACCGTGATCCTGATCACGCACAAGCTGCGCGAGATCATGGACGTGACCGACAGGGTCTCGGTGATGCGGCGCGGTGAGATGGTCGCGCATGTCGCAACGGCCGAGACTTCGCCGGCCGCCCTGGCCGAGGCGATGGTCGGCCGGCGCGTGCTGCTGCGGGTCGAGAAGCAGCCGCGCCAGCCTGGCCCGGCCGTGCTGGAGATCGCCGGGCTGTCCTATGTCGATGAGCGCAACTGCGAGACACTCAAGGACGCAAGCCTGACGCTGCATGCCGGCGAGATCGTCGGCATCGCCGGTGTCGCCGGCAACGGCCAGAGCGAATTGCTCGAGGTACTGGCCGGGCTGATCCAGCCCTCGCGCGGCGTGATCCGGTTGAACGGGCAGATCCTCAACGCGACCGAGCGCAGCCCCGCCCGCCTGCGCAAGCTCGGAGTGATGCATATCCCCGAGGACCGGCAGAGGGCCGGGCTCGTCACCGCCTTCTCGGCCGCCGAGAACGCGATCCTCGGCTATCATGACGAGCCCGCCTTCGGACCCGGCCCCTTCCTGTCGCCCGCGGCAATCGAAGCCCATGCGCGCGCGGCCTTTGCGGCCTATGACGTGCGCCCGCCCGACCCAGCGTTGAAGACGGCGAAGTTCTCCGGCGGCAACCAGCAAAAGATCGTGCTCGCCCGCGAGATCGAGCACGCGCCAAAGGTGTTGCTCGTCGGCCAGCCGACGCGCGGCGTCGATATCGGCGCCATCGAGTTCATCCATCGCCGATTGATCGCGCTGCGCGATGCCGGCGTCGCGATCCTGCTGGTCTCGGTGGAGCTGGAGGAGGTGATGGCGCTGTCCGACCGGATCCTCGCCATGTGCGGTGGACGGATCACGGGCGAACGGGCGGCGGAGACAGCCGACGAGCGCGATCTCGGGCTGCTGATGGCCGGCGTGAGCGAGGCAGCATGAGCGCCACCCCCATCGACCTCCCGCGCTGGGCCGACGCCGGCCTGGTTCCGCTCGTTTCCGTCGCGGCAGCCCTCGTCGTTGCAGGCCTCGTCGTGATCGGCATCGGCGAGAGCCCGCTGGAGGCGACGACATTGCTGCTGCGCGGCGCGCTGGGCAGCGCCGAGGGCGTCAGCTTCACGCTCTACTACACCACGAACTTCATCTTCACCGGGCTTGCCGTCGCGGTCGCCTTCCATGCCGGGCTGTTCAATATCGGCGGCGAGGGACAGGCGACGATCGCCGGTATTTTCGTCGCGCTCGCCTGCCTCTGGCTTGCGCCCCTGCCCGGCATCCTGCTCGTGCCGCTGGCGATCCTCGCGGCGGCGGCGGGCGGCGCGCTCTATGGCTTCATTCCCGGCTGGCTCCAGGCAACGCGCGGCAGCCATGTCGTCATCACCACGATCATGTTCAATTTCATCGCCGCGACGCTCAGCGTCTACCTGCTGGTCGAGGTCATCGGAAAGCCCGGCTCGATGCAAGCCGAGACACCGGAGTTCGCCCGCCACGCTATCCTGACGCCGATGCATGAACTGCTCGCGCCGCTCGGCCTCAAGCTGCCGGCGACGCCGCTGAACAGCGCCTTCCTGCTGGCGCTGGCCGCGCTCGTCGCGGTCTGGGCGCTGATCTATCGCTCGCGGCTAGGTTACGCGATCCGCACGGTCGGGGCCAATCCGCGCGCGGCCGCCTATGCCGGCATTTCGCCGGCGCGGATCATCATGGTCGCGATGGCGATCTCGGGTGCGCTCGCCGGCGGCCTTGCCGTCAACGAGGTCATGGGCGTGCAGCACCGACTGCTGCTCGATTTCACCGCCGGCTATGGCTTCGTCGGCATCGCGGTCGCGCTGATGGGGCGCGGCCATCCGGTCGGCGTCGGGCTCGCGGCGCTGCTGTTCGGCGTGCTCTATCAGGGCGGAGCGGAGCTTTCCTTCGACAAGCCGAGCATCACCCGCGACATGGTCGTGGTCATCGGCGGCGTCATCATCCTGTTCGCCGGAGCGCTGGACGGGCTGTTCCGACGCATCGTCGCGAGCGGGCTCAGATTTGGAAGCGTGCGCTGACCATGGAATGGGTCCAGACCATCGCCGTCGTGCTCGACTCGGCTGTGCGGCTGTCGGTCCCGCTGCTCTGCGCCGCCTTGGCGGGGCTGTGGTCGGAGCGGGCCGGCATCGTCGATATCGGGCTCGAGGGCAAGATGCTGATCGCCGCCTTCGCCTCGGCCGTCGCCGCCTTCGCGACAGGCTCGGCCTGGGCGGGGCTTGGCGCCGGCATCCTCGCCTCCATCATGCTCGCGCTGGTGCATGGCTTCGCCGCGATCACCTGGCGCGGCAACCAGATCGTCTCCGGCGTCGCCATCAACATGCTGGCGGCGGGGCTGACCGTGATCCTCGGCAATGCCTGGTACGGCCAGGGCGGGCGCACCCCCTCGCTCGAAGGGCCGGCACGCTTCCCCGACCTGACGCTGCCCCTGGGCGCCTGGGCGCGCGAGCATGTGCCGGTCGTGGGGACGTTCTATGATGAGGTCGTCTCCGGCCATGCCGCGCCGGTCTACCTCGCCTTTGGCTGCCTGCTTCTGACCGCCCTTGTGCTGAAGCGGACGCGGTTCGGCTTGCGGCTGCGGGCCGTCGGCGAAAATCCGGCGGCAGTCGACACCGCCGGTATCTCGGTGGCGGGGCTGCGCTATGGCGCGGTGATCATCTGCGGCGCGCTCTGCGGGCTGGGCGGAACCTATCTCGCCGTCTCGCAATCGGCGGGCTTCCTGCCGCATATGACCGCAGGCAAGGGCTTCATCGCGCTCGCTGCCGTGATCTTCGCCAATTGGCGCCCCTGGCCGGCGCTGGGCGCCTGCCTGCTCTTCGGCCTGCTCGACGCGGTTGCGATCAGGCTGCAAGGCGTCGTATTGCCCGGCATCGGCCAGGTGCCGGTGCAGGCGATCCAGGCCCTGCCCTATCTGATGACGGTGATCCTGCTTGCCGGCTTCATCGGCAAATCGACGCCGCCAAAGGCCTCGGGCCTGCCCTATGTCAAGGAACGCTGAGCCGAGATGACCGACGAACCCGATTTCGACGCCCTTTTCGCGATAGCCCAGCCTGTCCAGGCCAGGGCCTACGCCCCCTATTCCCACTTCAAGGTCGGCGCGGCGCTGCTCGCCGATGACGGCGCGGTCTATTTTGGCTGCAATGTCGAGAATGCATCCTATCCGGTCGGGGTCTGCGCCGAGGCCGGCGCGATCTCGGCGATGATCGCCGGCGGCGGGCGCACCATCCGCGCTTTGCTCGTGCTCGGCGACGGAGATGCGCTGGTCACGCCCTGCGGCGGCTGCCGCCAGCGCATCCGCGAATTCGCCGCGCCCGAGACCCAAATCGCGATCGCCGGCCCAAACGGCGTTCGCGCCCGCTTTTCGCTGGCCGAGCTGTTGCCAGCCTCCTTCGGACCAGACAATTTGCGCTAGTGGAACGAATTTGACATTTGCGCCCGCCCGATATCGGCCGCGAGGCAAATGTCAAATTCATAAGTTCCGCTAGAAAATCAAAGAGGTTCTAGTGGTTTTGATGCTTCCGACATTTGCTCCGAGCCCGATATAGAATGGGGAGCAAATGTCGGAATCAAACCACTCGTGATTTGCACCGTCGGCGAGCATTCGTCCGCATGCGGGAATCCGAAGGCCGGGGGGCGGACGAATGGCTGTTGATGCAATCTTCGACGAGGCGGCGGGAACGCTGATCGACCGCGGAGTCGATGGCCCCATCGATTGCGCCCTCGTGCTCGGAACCGGGCTCGGCCGCATCGCCGACGACATGACCGACATGGTCACGATTCCGTTCTCGGCGATCCCCGGCTTTCCCCTGGGCGAGGTCTCGGGCCATGCCCGGCAGCTCTGCTACGGCACGTTGTTCGGCAAGAAGGTGCTGATCTTCCAGGGCCGGGCGCATTATTACGAGACCGGAGACCCGGCAGCGATGCGCGTGCCGCTCGGCATGCTGACCGCCTTCGGCTCGCCGCCCCTGATCCTCACCAATGCGGCGGGCTCGCTGAAGCCCGATCTCCGGCCCGGCGGCCTCGCGCTGATCACCGACCACATCAACCTCAACGGCCCCAATCCGCTGGTCGGGGATGTCGGCGATGGCCGGTTCGTGCCGATGGTCGATGCCTATGACCCGCATCTGCGCCTGCGCCTGAAGAAGGCCGCGGCGAGCTCCGGCGCCAATCTCGGCGAAGGCGTCTATATGTGGTTCACCGGCCCGAGCTTCGAGACACCTGCCGAGATCAGGATGGCGAAGACACTCGGCGCCGATCTCGTCGGCATGTCGACCGTGCCCGAGGTGATCCTCGCCCGGCGCTTCGGCATCCGCGTCGCCGCCATCTCGGTCATCACCAATATGGGGGCAGGCCTGCTCGGCGGCGCACCACAGCATAGCGAGACGCGCGATGTCGCGACTGCCGCCTCGACCGGGTTGCGACGCGTCTTCCGCGGTTTCCTGTCGGAGCTTTGACCCGATGTCCGACGCATCTGTCGCGGCGCGCGCGCTTGCCCTGCTCGATCTGACGGACCTTGCCGAGGATGCGGGCGAGGCCAGCCTGCGCAGCCTGTGCGCACGCGCCGTCGCCGTGCCCGGCCCGGTCGCGGCCATCTGCATCTGGCCGCGCTTCGTCCGCCAGGCGCGCGCCTTGCTGGGCGACGGGCCCGTGCGCATCGCAACCGTGGTGAATTTCCCCGGAGGCGGTACGGCCATCGCCCCCGCCCTGCGCGAGACCGAACAAGCGCTCACCGAGGGCGCCGACGAGATCGATCTCGTCCTGCCCTGGCAGGCCTTCCTCGCCGGCTTTCTCGACAGCCCGCGCGCCATGGTCAGGCTGGTGAAATCGCGCTGCGGCGACAAGCGGCTCAAAGTCATCCTGGAGACGGGGGAGTATCCCGATCTCGCCCAGGTCCAGGCGGCCGCCGAGCTCGCCATCGCGGAAGGGGCCGACTTCATCAAGACCTCGACCGGCAAGACGGCGCATTCAGCCAGCATTCCCGCCGCGCGGACGATGCTGCAGGTCATCGGGGCGACCAAGCGCCCCGTGGGGTTGAAACCCTCCGGCGGCATCAGGAGTTTGTCCGACGCGGCGAGCTATCTTGCACTTGCCGACGCGATCATGGGGCCGGACTGGGCGACGCCGGAAACCTTTCGCTTCGGCGCGAGCGGGTTGCATCAGGTGCTCGTCGACGTGATCGCGGGCGGCACGGCGGGGCAGGCAAACGGACCTTATTGAGATGAAGCTGACCCAGGAGATCATCGCTGCCAAACGCGACGGCGCTGAATTGCCGGATGCCGACATCCGGCAATTCGTCGCGGGCATCACCGACGGCTCGGTCAGCGAGGGCCAGGCCGCCGCCTTCGCGATGGCGATCTTCTTCCGCGACATGACGGCGAAGGAGCGCGTCGCGCTGACGCTCGCCATGCGCGATTCCGGCACGGTGCTGAACTGGGACGACCTGCCCGGCCCAGCCCTCGACAAGCATTCGACCGGCGGCGTCGGCGACACTGTGAGCCTGCCATTGGCGGCGGCGGTCGCGGCCTGCGGCGGCTTCGTGCCGATGATCTCGGGGCGCGGGCTTGGCCATACCGGCGGCACGCTCGACAAGCTCGACGCCGTGCCGGGCTATGTCACGCAACCCGACATCGCGCTGTTCCGCAAGGTGGTGCGCAAGCAGGGCTGCGCCATCATCGGCCAGACCGCCGATCTCGCCCCTGCCGACAAGCGGCTCTACGCGATCCGCGACGTGACGGCGACGGTGGAGACCATCCCGCTTCTGACCTCCTCGATCCTGTCGAAGAAGCTCGCGGCCGGGCTGCATGGCCTGGCCATGGACGTGAAGTTCGGCTCGGGCGCCTTCCTGACCGATTACGGCCAGGCGCGTGCGCTCGCCAACGCGCTGGTCGGCGTCGCCAATGGCGCGGGCCTGCCGACGACGGCCTTGATGACCGACATGGACGAGCCCCTGGCGAGCGCAGCCGGCAACGCGCTCGAAGTCGCCTATGCCCTCGATCATCTGACGGGCAGGCGACGCGAGCCGCGCTTCCATGAAGCGACGGTGGCGCTGGCGGCCGAGATGTTGCTGCTGGGCCGGCTCGCGAGTGATCTCGCCGAGGCCCGCGCCAAGATCGAGACCGCTTTCGCCTCGGGCGCGGCGGCAGAGCGCTTCGCGCAGATGGTCGCGGCGCTGGGCGGGCCGACGGACCTGCTGGAACGGCCAGAGACATATCTCGCGCCGGCGCCGGTCGTGAAGCCCGTCTTTCCCGTTGCACCGGGCACGGTCCAGGCCATCGACACGCGCGGCGTCGGCTTCGCCATCGTCGCGCTCGGGGGCGGGCGCAGCCGCGCCGAAGACCGGATCGACCACAGCGTCGGCATCGTCGATCTCGCCGGCATCGGCGACATCGCGGGGCCGGACCGTCCTCTCGGCATCGTTCATGCACGTAGCGAAGCCGGCTTCGCTGCCGCCGAGACCCGCTTGCGGCAGGCCTATCGCATCGGCGAGGGTAAGGCCGGCCACGGCCCGCTCGTCACGGAACGCATCACGGAGAGTTCGCACGCATGAGTCTGCTTTTGGCGATGACCGGTTGGCATGTCGAGGATTGGCGCGCCCGCTTCCAGGCGCTGCTGCCCGACATCCCCGTGGTGATCCTCGGCGAGCCCTTCGATCGGCGCGCAGTGCATTACGTCGCGAGCTGGAAACACCCTGAGGGGAGTCTTGCCGGACTGCCGAACCTCGCCGCGATCTTCTCGCTCGGCGCCGGCGTCGATTTCCTCTTCGCCGACCAGCGCCTGCCCGAGGCGCCGATCGCGCGTGTCGTCGACCCCGACCTGACGACGCGGATGAGCGAATACATCGTGCTGCACTGCCTGATGATCCTGCGCCAGCAGCGCCGCTATGACCGCCAGCAGCCCGCCAAGAGCTGGGACGACGACCGCCACCAGCCGGCGGCGCGCTCGGTGCGCGTCGGCATCATGGGGCTCGGCGAGCTCGGACTCGATGCGGCGCGCAAGCTCCAGGTCATGGGTTTCGATGTGGCAGGCTGGAGCCGCAGTCCCAAGAGCGTCGAGGGCCTCACCACCTTCGCCGGCGAGGACGGCATGGCCGCATTCCTGGCGCGCACCGACATCCTCGTCAGCCTGCTGCCGCTGACGCCGGAGACGAAGGGCACGATCAACGCCGGCCTGCTCGCCGGCCTCGCAAGGGATGGCCGGCTCGGCGGGCCGTTCCTGATCAATGCCGGGCGCGGCGGCTTGCAGGTCGAGGCCGATATCATCGCGGCTCTGGAGGCCGGCACACTCAAGGGCGCGACGCTCGATGTGTTCGAGACCGAGCCGCTGCCGGCAGACTCCCCGCTCTGGAGCCATCCGGCGGTGACGGTGACGCCGCACAACGCCGCGATGTCCGAGCCCGAGGCGGTGGCAAACCTGATCTCGGCGCAGATCCGGCGCCTGGAAGCCGGCCAGCCGCTGGAGCATGTCGTCGATCCGAAGCGGGGATATTGATCCCTCGTCATTCCGGGGCGCTGCGGAGCAGCGAACCCGGAATGACAAAGGTGGGCCGTCATCGCTCCGTCATCCCATCGTCGCGGCGCTGAAACGCGGTCCCGCCAAGTCCTCCGGGTCATTCCCCCAGCCCGGAGCGTTCCATGCGCCTGTCCCTCGTCGCAGTCTTGCTGCTGTCATCGACCATCCTCGCCGGCGCCCAGGATGCGCAGAAGGAATTCCCCGCCAGGCTCGCCGGCCATGCCCTGCTGCCGGCCAACACGATCATCGCGGCCCCGGCCGATGCGCCGGCCGACCTCAAGGTCTCCGGCAAGTTCGTTACGGCGGGCAAGCGCGTCGAGGCTGTCGGCACGGTGATGGGCACTTCGGGCGGGCGCCCGACCGGCCTGTCGACGCCGTTTGCCGGCCAGCCGGTGCAGGGCTTCTCCGGCATCCGCTCGCTGGGCAATGGCGAGTTCCTGGTGCTGACCGATAATGGCTTCGGCGCCAAGGCGAACTCGCCGGACGCGATGCTGTTCTTCCACCGCCTCAAGGCCGATTTCGCCAGCGGCAAGATCGAGCGGACCGCGACCACCTTCCTGCACGACCCCGACAAGAAGATCCCTTTCCGCATCGTCCATGAGGGCACGGAGAAGCGCTATCTGACCGGCGCGGATTTCGATCCGGAATCGATCCAGCCGATCGGCGGCAAATTCTGGATCGGTGAGGAGTTCGGCCCCTATCTCATCCGCGTCGACGCCGACGGCAAGGTCGAGGCCGTGTTCGAGACGCTCGTCGACGGCAAGCCCGCTCGCTCGCCCGACCACTACGCCGTGACCACGCCCAACGCGCCCAACCTGCCGGTCGAGTTCAATGTCCGCCGCTCCAAGGGCTTTGAGGGCATGGCGCAGTCGCCCGACGGCCGCTTCCTCTATCCGCTGCTGGAAGGCCCGCTCTGGAACGCCGAGACCAAGGGCAATGAGGAGGTCGACGGCAAGGAGGTGCTGCGCATCCTCGAATTCGACGTGGCTGCCGAGAAATGGACCGGCCGCTCCTGGCTCTTCCCGCTGGAAGCCAAGGGCAACGCCATCGGCGACTTCAACATGATCGACGCCACGACGGCGCTCATCATCGAAAGAGATAACGGCGAAGGCACCGCCGACAAGGCCTGCGCCGCTGGCCAGAAGGGCCCCGACTGCTTCCACGACCTGGCCAAGTTCAAGCGCATCGTGAAGATCGAAATGACCGACGCCAATGTCGGCAAGCCGGTGCGCAAGGTCGGCTTCATCGACCTCTTGAAGATTGCCGACCCGGACAAGAAGGCCAGGCAAGGCGCCATAGACGGCGTGCTGCCCTTCCCCTTCTTCACCATCGAGAACGTCGATGTGGTCGACCGCGCCAACGGCATCATCGTCGTCGGCAACGACAACAACCTGCCCTTCTCCTCCTCGCGCGATCCGAAGAGGGCCGACGACAACGAACTCGTGCTGCTCTCGGTGAAGGAACTGCTCGACGCGAAGTGAAGCAAGGAACCTCGACGCAGAACCCGCTCCAATCCAAGTCGGACGTTTCCGACTTGGATCACGATGGATGCCAATCTCGGGCAAGCCCGAGATTGGTGGGAGAGGGCAGGGTGAGGGGTCGGCCGTTTGACGCTTTGGCCGTGACCTCACCGCTGCCTCGCTGTGAGGTTTTCACGTAGCTGGTCCAGGGGCCTACACCTCACCCCTGCCCCTCTCCTTACAGGAGAGGGGTTCCCCGCGCCTGGTAGTTCACGCCACGCGCTTATCCGCGGAATCGCAGAGATCGACGAGCAGGCAGCGGCCGCATTCGGGCCTGAGCGCCTTGCAGGTGTAGCGGCCATGCAGGATCAGCCAGTGATGCGCATGCCGGCCAAACTCCCGCGGCACGGCCTTCTCCAGCCCCAACTCGACCTGCAGCACGTTCTTGCCCGGAGCGATGCGCAAGCGATTGGCGACGCGGAAGACATGGGTATCGACGGCGTGGGTGATCTCGCCGAAGGCCATGTTGAGCACGACATTGGCCGTCTTGCGGCCGACGCCAGGCAGCGTCTCCAGCGCCTCGCGATTGGCCGGCACCTGGCTGCCGAACTCGGCGATCAGCTTTTCGCTCAGCGCGATCACGTTTTTCGCCTTGGTGCGGAAGAGGCCGATCGTCTTGACCAGCTCGCGCACTTGGCTCTCGCCCAGCGCCAGCATCTTTTCCGGCGTATCGGCAAGCTCGAAGAGCTTACGCGTCGCCTTGTTGACGCCGGCATCGGTCGCCTGCGCCGAGAGCACCACGGCGACCAGAAGAGTGAAGGCGTTGATGTGTTCGAGCTCGCCCTTGGGCTCAGGCTCGGCGGCGCGGAAACGCTCGAAGATCTCGCGGATCCCGGCGGCGCTGCGGGCGCGCGGCTTCGTGATCCCGGCAGCGGCGGGTGCGCGGCGTTTGGGCCTGTTCTCTTGCATCATCGGGGCGTTATAGTTGGACCATGAACCCCGGCAAGCCCGATTCAGCCGCGACCGGCGACGCCTCGGCCATGGCGGCCGAGCGCCCCGTCTTCGACGCGACGATCACGCCGCATCGCTCGCTGGGGCAGAACGGCTTCCGCACCGTGATGACGCTGGTCTGCCTCTCCAGCGTGGTCTCCTCGATCCCCTTCGTCGTGCTCGGCGCCTGGCCGGTGGCGGGCTTCTTCGGCCTCGACGTCGCGGCCTTGTTCATCGCCTTCCATGTCAATTTCCGCCATGCGCGCGCCTTCGAGCGGGTGATCGTGACGCCGCTCGAAGTGCTGCTGCGCAAGGTCTCGCATCATGGCCGCGAGGCGGTGTGGCGCTTCAATCCGGCCTGGACCAAGCTCGAGCGCCAGCAGGACGAGGATTATGGTTTGCTGCGGCTGAGCCTGGTCTCGCGCGGGCAGAGCGTCGCGGTTGCCGCCGCACTCTCGCCGCATGAGCGCGAAGGCTTTGCCGACGCACTCGGCGCGGCGCTGGCGAGCGCAAGGCGCGGCCCGGATTTCGGAGCGGCCTGACAGGCCCGCGCCAGGCCTGTCAAATGTCAGCTCTTCGGGTGTGAACCTTGGCCGCCCTCGTCATTCCGCTGATTTCGGCGGCGATCATCGTCGGATTGATCGCAACTTTGCTCATCAGGAAGCCGGGAGCGCGGATGCCGAACGCCGACGAGGATGCGCCAGGGGGCGGCGAGGAGCGGGTGCGCGCCTACGGGCTCGTGCTGCGCGACCAGCTCGACCGGACGCCGTTCGGGCCGGAACTGCCGCGCATGGTCTGGCGCAAGCTCATGGCATGCCCGCCCGGCGAAGGGCTGGTACGCGAGTTCCACCGCGATTTCTGCGGGCAGGGCCTGATCCGCACCCAAGACGGCGTCAAGCTCTGCGATATCTTCGACGGCGGCCATCATACCGGCGATGCGATCTCGTCCTGGCCAAGCGAGGAGGCGTTCGTCGGCTTCTTCGCCGCGCAGTCGGACCATAGCTGCAGCGGCTGGGACGAGAGCTCGGCCGTCTTCGCGACGCAGGATGAATGGTATCGCAACAACCAGCGCCTGACGCGGGAGGGGTTGCGGGTTTTCGTCGCCGAGCTAAAGCCGCGCTGAGCGGCTCGCCCGACTTTTTGCGAAAGCAATGCTCTCGACTCCTGGAATCGATGCGGCTCTGAACCAGCTCCGTCAGGGCTTGCTCCGTCAGGGCTTGGCGTCGAGGAACGTCCGGACCAATTTGGTGGTCGCAGCCGGGTTCTCCTCCATGATCCAGTGTCCGGAATCGGGGACGATTGCGCCTTGAACATCGCTGGCAGCGAATTTCATCACCTCGGCCATGGTCAGCCCGAAGGATTTTTCGCCGCCCAGCGCCAATACGGGCATGGTCAGCTTGCCCGCTGCCAGGAAAGCCTTGTTGTCGATCGCATCCTGATCGAAGGCGGCGAACTGCGCGAAACCGGCATGCATCGCGCCCGGCCTGGCGTAAAGCGCGGCGTAGTGCCGGCGCGAGGCTTCGGTGAAGCGGCTCGGCGTGGCGGAGAACTCGTTCCAGAACCGGTCGAGATAGATGCGCTCGCGACCAGCGACGAGCCGCTCCATATCGGGCCCACCGAAGCGGAAATGCCAGAGCAGCGGGTTCTTGAGGATCTCTTCCCAGGGACCGACACCCGGCAAGGGTGCGTCGATCAAGACGAACTTCGTCACGCGGTCGCGGTGCAGGGCCGCGAAGGCGTAGCCGACCATATTGCCGATGTCGTGGGTGACCAGATCCGTCTTCCCGATCTTGAGCGCGTCGAGGACACCGGCAACGTCGCCGCCCTGTGTCTTCTTGTCGAAACCGCCCTTGGGCTTGGATGAGAGGCCCATGCCACGCAGGTCGGGAACGATGACGGTGTGGTCGCGGACGAGATCGGCCGCCAAGGGCGCCCACATATCGCCGGTCTCGCCATAGCCGTGCAACAGGACCACCGCCGGGCCCTTGCCGCCGATGCGGACATGAATCGTCGTGCCGTTGCTCGCGATCTCCTGGGTGCGGAAAGCCGGGGGGAAGGGAGCGACCTGCGCCGTTGCGGGCATTGCCAGCAAAACGATGCCCGCCATCGCGGCCAGAATGCGAAACATGTCGGTTCCTTCCAATGGCTGCGCCCCGAACGAACGCTCAAAACAGCTCACTGGGATAATGGCCCTGCCGCATCGTCAGGTATAGACGCCGAATAAGCGAAACCGGCTTTCGGAATGGGCGCAGAGCGGTAGCCGAAGCGGGTCCGACACGACCTCAGCCGTCACCTGCTTCGGGATCACCAGCGACGAGCTGCTGGAAGATCGGCGCCAGAATCTTCACCAGATCCGCCGGGTCGGCCTCGGCCAGGGCCGAGAGCCCGACCATCTGCCGCATGACCTGAAATCCGGCGACCAGGGAAAGCACCAGAGCGGCGCGCTGGGGCGCCAGCGCGCCGCGAAGGGCCGCCGCCAGCACTTTCTGATGGCCATTCTCGATCTGCTCGCGGCCGATTTCCGCCGCGCGCTGGCTCGAGGCCGAATGCAGCATGATCAGGAAACCCTCAAGCGGGGTGTCGCCCGATTTGGTGATGTCGACCAGGATCGCGGCGATGGTCTCGCCGAGCTTGGGAGATTTCAGGTTCTCCGCGGTCAGGATGGTCGGCGCCGCCATGGTCGCGGCGATGACCTCGGCGAAGAGCTGCTCCTTCGAGCCGAAATAGCGATTGACCAGCATCGCGGTCACGCCGGCTCCAGCCGCAATCTCCCTGACGCCCGCACCGTCATACCCGGCACGCGCAAAGGCTTGCCGTGCCGAGGCGAGGATCGCCTCGCGGGTCGCGGCGGCATTGCGGCGGCGCGCGGGGGTGGCCGCTTTCAGCTCGTTTCGAGTCATTTATCTACGCCTGTAGACTTTTGTTTCAAAGATAAGTATACACATGCAGACATCGTGACAATGCGGCCGAGCAAACCCACGCGCCGCAATTCCAGCCAGGGATCGAGCCGTGACGGCCGCATGCGCATATTCCGACTACCTTCAGTTCTTCCGATCATGGGCGTCCGACCCGTTGCGCGTTGCCTCGGTCGCGCCGTCGAGCCCCTCGCTCTCGCGCCTGATGACGGGCGAGATCAACCCAGGCGAAGGCCCCGTTCTTGAACTGGGGCCCGGCACCGGCGCGTTCACGCGAGCCTTGCTCCAGCGCGGCGTGCCCGAGAGCGACCTCACTCTCGTCGAGTATGGATCCGATTTCGCGCGCATCCTGCAGCATCGCTTCCCGCGAGCCAGGGTCTTGTGGATGGATGCCTCGCAGCTCGCGCAATACACGCTGTTCCCGCATGCCAATGTCGCTGCCGTCGTCAGCGGCTTGCCTTTGCTTTCAATGTCACCCCGCAAGGTGATGGCGATCCTCTCTGGAGCGTTCAGCTATCTTCGCCCCACCGGCTCCTTCTACCAGTTCACCTACGGCCCGCGCTGCCCGGTGCCACGCCCCATCCTGGATCGGCTGGGTCTCAAGGCCAGACGCGTCGGCGGAACCGTGCGCAACTTTCCGCCCGCCGCCGTATACAGCTTCAAACGACGCCAGCCGCTCGCAACGCTGCGCCGCTCACCGGGCGTCGCCATGCCTGATCAGGAGCTGCCATGACCGGGACGGTGCTCGTGACCGGCGGAACCGGCTTCGTCGCCGGCTGGTGCATCGCCGAACTCCTGCGCGGCGGTCATGCCGTGCGCACCACCTTGCGCAACGCCAACAAGGAAACCGCGCTGCGGATGGCAATCACCCCGGCTGGCGTCTGCGACCATGCATTGAGCGTCTTCATTGCCGACCTGACCAGGGATGAGGGCTGGGATGCCGCCATGGCAGGCTGCGACTACGTGCTCCATGTCGCTTCTCCTCTCGGCGGAGGCGATCCGACGAATCCAGACGCACTGATCACACCGGCCCGCGAGGGCACATTGCGGGTGCTGCGCGCCGCGACGAAGGCTGGCGTCAAACGCGTCGTGATGACGTCGGCGGCCGCTACGGCGAGGCCGCCGCTGAACGCGAACCGCACCAGCGACGAGACCATCTGGGCCGATCCGGCTGATCCGCAATTCGACGCCTATCGCCGCTCCAAGATATTGGCCGAGCGCGCCGCCTGGGATTTCATGGCGCAGACAGCCGGCCCGACCGAACTGACCACGATCCTGCCGGGTGCGGTGTTCGGTCCCGTTCTGGCGCGGGAGAATGCGGGCTCCGTCCAGATCATCCAGGGCCTGCTCGCGGGCCGCCCGTCGGCGCTTCCCAAGCTCGGCTTCTGGATCGTCGATGTCCGCGATCTGGCCGATCTCCATATCCGCGCCATGACCGCGCCCGAGGCCCGGGGCCAGCGCTTCATCGCGGCCAGCGACTTCATGTGGATGGAGGACATGGCCAAGACATTGCGCGCGGAGTTGGGCGACCGAGCCATCAAGGTGCCACACCGGGTGCTGCCGAATGTCGTCGTCAGATTGCTGCTGCCGTTCATGGCGCAATTGAGAAGCCTCGCTCCCCTGCTCGGACGCCGCTTCCCGCTGACCGCCGAGAAGGCGCGGCGGATGCTGGGCTTTTCTCCGCGTCCTGCGGCAGTGACCGTCATCGATTGCGCCATGAGCCTGCTCGATAACATGAGCTTGCTCGACGAGCGGCCGGTCTCGGCAGCCTGAAGAGTGCGGCCCGCTCCATCTTGCCAGCTTTCGGGTGGAGTCCGTCCCCTTGCATCCCTAGTTTCGCATCATGACATTCGATGCGAGGTTGATCCCATGACCGCTCATATCCAGAAGCTCGGTGCGATGACCCCGACACGCTTCACCAACGCCGTGCTGGCGCGCGCCACCGAGGCGATGCCGGCCGAGGCCGATTTTCCCTCGACTGCGCCAGGTTCCGATTACGACACGGTGCGCCGGATCCTGGCCTTCATCACCGAGAAATGGCGCGAGCAGCCGACGATCGAGGCGATCGCCGAGGCCGCCGGCGCGACGCCGACCGATGTCCACCATCTCTTCCGGCGCTGGTGCGGGCTCACCCCCAAGGCCTTTCTGCAGGCGATCACGCTCGACCATGCCAAGGGCCTGCTCGGCGCCTCCGCCAGCATCCTCGACACGGCCTACGAGGTCGGACTGTCCGGGCCGGGGCGGCTGCATGATCTCTTCGTCACCCATGAGGCGATGTCGCCGGGCGAATGGAAGGCCGGCGGCGGCGGCCTGCGATTGTCCTATGGCTTCCACGCCTCGCCGTTCGGCGAAGCGCTGATCGTCGCGACCGATCGCGGCTTGGCCGGGCTCGGCTGGGTCTCGACGTCAGTCGATGGCGGCAAGGTCGTCGGCGGGCGCGCCGAGGCGCTGGCGGACATGATGCGGCGCTGGCCCCATGCCGACTACCACTACGATCCGATGGCGACGAAGCCCTATGCGGGGCGCATCTTCGACCCCGCCGCCTGGTCGGCCGAGACGCCGCTGCGCGTCGTGCTGATCGGCACGGATTTCGAAGTCCGGGTCTGGGAGACCTTGCTCAGGATCCCGGTCGGCTGCGCCACCACCTATGGCGATGTCGCAAGCCATATCGGCAAGCCGAGCGCCGCGCGCGCCGTCGGCATGGCGGTCGGCAAGAACCCGATCTCCTTCGTCGTACCCTGCCATCGCGTGATCGGGAAATCCGGCGCGTTGACTGGCTATCACTGGGGCCTGACGCGCAAGCGCGCCATACTGGGCTGGGAAGCCGGGCAGACGGCGGGCGTCGCGGGCTGAGCCGCTACGGCTTCAGATACATGTCCCAGCAGGGCGCGAGCGCCACAAGCTTGCGCCCTTCCAGCGCCGCAGCGAAATGCGTCGCGATCGCCACACGCGCCGGCGTAGGCGGGCATTTCGGTGCGAGGATCGCATCCGTCGCCCGCAAGGCCTCCAGTGCCTCAGGCGTCACCCCCGGGTTGGTGCGGGTGGGATCGTTGCCGATCGGAACATGCCGCGGGGCGGTGCGGCCGAGCAGGTGATTGACCGGGTCGACGAAATCGAGCGTGAAGATGCCTTGGAGCCGGCGGCTATTGCTGGCCTCCCAGGCGCGAATGGCCGCGACGGCCTGCTGGATCTCCATCAGCCAGGTCGCCTGGTAGTCGATCTCCGAAAAGAGAATCGAGGTGGGCAAGACGCCCCGAAGCGTCAGGTCGCGATAGGTCTGCTGATGCGCCGCATAATGCTCCAGCATGTCGGTGCCGCGCTCGAGATATTCGGGCTTCAGGCTGACGCGGCCGAGCGGCCCGAGATCGGGCAAGGCAAGCTCGACATAGCTGGGCGCCCCCAGCAGCGCACGGGCGGCGCGCTCGACCACGATCACCACGCTAGGCAGCGTGACCGCGAGCGCCAGGAGCAGCACGATCGGCCTGAGCGCATCGCCCTGGCGCGCCCGCCATTGCACCAGCACCAGCAGCAGCACCGGCCAGAGCCCGATGAATTCGAGCGAGCCGGTATTCTGCGTTTCGAAGAAGGCCAGCGCCGCGAAGACGGCGATGAACCAGCCGAGCGGCGAGGTGACGACCGCGCATGCTCCGGCGAGGCTCGGCCGCGTCCCGTCACGCCAGGCCGCGACGAAAAGCGCACAGATCAGCGCCAGGCAGGGCCCGACGACATTGAACTTCACCGAGGCGACGGTGAGGAAACGCGGCAGCAAAGTGCCGGTGTTGAGCGAAATCAGGATCAGGATGTCGTGCAGATAGGCCCGCACGACCCCCGTCGCGAGATCGAGCAGGCCAAGCGCGACCAAGACCGCCGCAGCGGCGAGCAGAGCCTCGCGCAGGCGCAGGCGGCCGGCGATAAGCGCGTAGCCGACCAGCAGCGCGCCTGCGACCGCACCGGTGATCTTGACCAGGAACAGCGTCAGCATCAGCACTGCGACGAGGCCGGTCAGGAGCCTGCGATTCCCGACAAAAAGCAGCGTCGCCACCAGCAGATAGAGCAGCAAGGCGATATGGCGGTTGTAATGGCCGAAGCCGTCGAAGCCCGGCGCCGGATAGAGGCTGTGCAGATTGATCGGCAGCAGCGCGAAGAGCAGGAAGGGCAGGACCAGCGCCAGCGCCTGGTTCCGCGAGCGCCGCTGGACATCGACGACGAGGGCGGCAAGCACAGGCAACGCAACCGGCAGCAGCGCCCAGTTGACCAGCAGCATCGGCTGCGCCTGGGGAAACAGGGCGGCAAGCCCGGCCGCGAGATAATAGCCGAGCGGGCCAACCGGCGCGAAGAAGTCGTTGCTCGGCACCTGTCCGAGGCGGATGCGATGGATCGCGTCGAGATAGACGTCGGTGTCCCAGTAATTCGGGCCGAGCGGCAGGCGCAGCGGCAAGGCGAGACCGCACAGAACAAGCAGGAGGAAGACTGCAAGCCAGAAAATCGGCGCACCAAGCAGACGCGGCAGGGCTTTCTGTCTGTCTTCCGCCGTCACCGCGCCCGATGTCATCGCCCTCTCCCGCTGCAAAGCTGCGGGAGACTGCCAGAGAAATCTTACCCGAAGGCTTCCTTCCACCGAAGCGAGACGAAATACCGCGCCCTTTAATCGCCCTGCGCCAGAGCAACCTCCGATCCGTCCGGATCGTTCGATTGCTCTGGTTTTTGTCCTGACGCGTTTTCTTCACGCGAACCGGCACCCACGTCGCTCGAAAGCGCTCTAAATTTCTCCGAAGCGCGCCGGGAGCTCGAAACCCCAGCCGAGCGGGTCGTCGGCCTCGATGGTGAAGACCCCCTCGCCGGCGAAATAGCCGGTGCCGCCGACCGCGACCGTCACGGCGCCCGGCGCCGGATAATCGGCATGGCCGAGGACGCGCCCTGAGAACGTGCCGCCGGTGATGCTGCGGAAAAGCCGGGTCCGGCCAGTGCCAATCAGGCCCTTGGCATGGTCCAGCGCCATCCGGGCGGTAACGCCCGAGCCCGTCGGCGAGCGGTCGATCTGGCGCTCCGCGAAGACGCAGAGATTGAAGCTCGTCTCGTCCGACCCCGCCTCGTCGGTGACGATCGTGCCGTAGAGAAAGCCGAGATCGGGCTCGGTCGGATGCGCGATCGCCGGCCCCGCGCGGACAGCGTCGGTGAGCGCGGCGGCCGCCTCGACAATCCCCGCGACGGGTGTCTCGAACAGGTCGAGCCCAAGCCGAGAGGCCGGCAGGATGCAGTAGAAGGCGCCGCCATAGGCAATGTCGGTGGTGACCGGACCCAGACCCGGCACATCGACAACCCGGTCCCGAAGCTGGGCGAAGGCCGGCACGCTCTCGAAGGTCACGGTGCCGACCTTCCCGCTCCTGACTTCGCAGGCAAGCCTGACCAGCCCGCAGGGAGCCTCGATGGCGAAGCGCGTCACCGGCTCGACCGCCGGCACCAGCCCATGCTCGATCGCATAGCGGCCGAGCGCGATGGTCGCGTGACCGCACATGGTCGAATAGCCTTCATGATGCGTGAACAGCACGCCGAAGGCGGCATCTGGATGCGACGCCTTGACCGGGATGACGCCATACATGCCGGCATGGCCGCGCGGCTCCAGCATCATTGCGCGCCGCAGGTTGTCATGTTGCTCGCGGGCTTGCCTGCGCTTGTCGAGGATGGTGGCGCCCGTCAGCTCGGGATAGCCAGCAGTGACGATGCGGACCGGCTCACCGCAGGTGTGGTAGTCGAGATAGCTCAGGCGCATCGGGATATGTTTCCTTCGATCGATCTCACGCTAGGTTGAAGCGCATCGATTTGGCATAAGAACGCGCCGTCATCCCGGACAAGCCGCGAAGCGGCGCCTACCCGGGATCCATGCCTGAACCGCATCAGGAACGGTTCCGGCATGGATCCCGGGTCTCCCTGCGGTCGCTCGGAATGACGGCGCGTTTCGTTGAAAGACAATTTGGCCTACGTCGCCTTGCGGCGAGGCGGATCGCATCCAGGTCTCGTACAGCTGTCGGCGGCAACATCGCAGGCGAAAGCCAGAGCGGCCTGGAGATCGCCGCGTGTCGCCGACGCAAGATTTTGCCCGAGCAGACCGCGTGTTGCCAAGACGGCCAGGACGCCGCCGATGAAGGTGTCACCGGCTCCGACCGTATCGACCACGTCAACGGATGGCGCGGCGCTCTCGATCAGGCCCTCGGCACTGTGGCAGGACGCGCCCTGCCCGCCGCGTGTCACCAGCACGCATGCCGCACCAAGTCCACTCGCGCCAAGTCCACGCCAATGCGCCACGACCTTCTCGGCCGACCAGTCGGGGTGCAGCCAGGCGAGATCGTCCAGACTCACCTTGACGATGTCTGCGAGCGCGATGCGCTGTTCAATCAACGCCGTCGCAACCGCCCGCTCGGGCAGCACCGCGGCGCGGATGTTGACGTCGTAGCTGATGCTCGCGCCCTGCGCCTTCGCGCTCTCGATCAACGCCAACGTCGCCGCGCCGGACGGGCCGACGGTCGCGCCAAAGGAGGTGGCGTGGAGGTGGATGACGCCGGGAGGACAGGAGCGTGGCGTCCCTTCCGGCTCCGCATGAGCCGTGCCGTCGAGATAAAGCCCGAATTCAGGAACGCCTCCGGGTCCGAGCGGAGCAACGACAGCGATGGCGCTTGGACGCGCGCTGTCATGAACCAGGCCGGCATCAATGCCCTCGGTGGCAAGGGCCGTGCGAAAGCGCCGGCCAAGCGCATCGGTCGAGAGCGCTCCGGCATAGGCAACGCTCGCACCGAAGCGGGCGAGCGCCAGCGCGGCGTTGAAGCCGGAGCCGCCGAGCACCGCCTCGTAATGCCGGCCCTCGCCGTCACGCGGGATGAAGTCGCCGATCGCCTCGCCGGTGACGAGGATCGTCGCTTGCGTCACAGCAGCCCGCGCTTGGCCAGGCTGCGCATCAGATGCGAGGCGCCGAAGGTCCAGGGTTCGCACTCATCGGTACGGCGCATGCGGTTGACCAGCGCGCCTAGCTCGGGCGCGGCGATGGTGACGATGTCGCCGTATTTATGGGTGAAGCCGCCGCCCACCGTGTCGCGATCCTTGATCGGCGCGAACATGGTGCCGAGATAGAGCGCAGCCCCGTCCGGATATTGATGGTGCGGCCCGAGCATCTGCTTGGCGAGGTCGGCCGGATCGCGGCTGATTTTCGCGATCGAGGACGAGCCTTCCAGCGTGAAGCCGTCCTCGCCCTTGACCGTCAGCGAGACGGTGGTCTTGCGGACATGATCGAGCGAGAAACCGGCGTCGAAGAGGCGGATGAAAGGGCCCACCGCCGCTGCCGCATTGTTGTCCTTGGCCTTGCCGAGCAGCAGCGCCGAGCGGCCCTCGACATCGCGCAGATTGACGTCGTTGCCGAGCGTCGCGCCGACGATCGCGCCGGTCGAGGCGACGATCAGCACGATCTCCGGCTCGGGGTTGTTCCAGGTCGAGGCGGGGTGGAGGCCGGCGTCGAAGCCGGTGCCGACCGAGGACATCGGCGGCGCCTTGGTGAAGATCTCGGCGTCCGGCCCGATGCCGACCTCGAGATACTGGCTCCAGGCGCCCTGCTTGATCAGCACCTCCTTGAGATGCATCGCTTCGGGTGAGCCGGGCTTGAGCTTGGAGAGATCGTCGCCGATGAGCTTGCCGATCTCCTCGCGGATAGCCACCGCAGCGGCCGGGTTGCCGCGCGCCTTCTCCTCGATCACACGCTCCAGCATCGAGACCGCGAAGGTGACGCCGGCCGCCTTCACGGCCTGAAGGTCGAGCGGCGAGAGCAGCCAGGGCTTTGACGGGTTACGCCCGTCGATCGGCGTGTTCGCCAGGATCTCGGCAAGCGAGCCGACCGCCTCCCCCTTCGCGGCCTTCAATGCAGCGGCGGGTTCGGGCGCCTCGCAGAGATCGCGCATGGTCGGGAAGGCGCGCGTGACATCGACGAGCTCTCCCTCCCGCAGGACCACGACCGCAGGCCCGGCGACAGCCGGCAGCCAGGCGCGACCGACGAGCGCGGCGGTTGCGGCATCGGCCGGCAGCGTATTCTCGGGGGTCAAAGCGAGTGTCATCGTGATGTTCCATCGGCACGGTAGAGTGGGGTGCGGAGAACAGCCGCTTCCGGCCATTTGCGCAAGCCCTACCCTGCGCATGGGCCCTCATCCCAGGGATGCGCGCCAGCAAGATTGCGAGCGGTCAAGACTGGGGAAACCGCCGAGCAGCCCCTTGGCGAGCGTCATCCTTTTGTCGTTGAAACGTCACCTGCGCTTCATGCTAGCTTGCGCACCAACGACAAGAGCCGCCATGCCGCGCGCAAGGGTGGATAAGGGAGACGACATCTATGACAGTGAAATCGACGATCCTGATCTCGGCCGCCGCTTTCGTGCTTGCGGGCGCAGCTCCTGCCCTGGCGCAGACCGAGATCCAGTGGTGGCATGCACTGACCGGCGCCAATAACGACGTGGTGGTGAAGCTCGCCGAGGATTTCAACGCCTCGCAGAAGGACTACAAGGTCGTCCCCGCCTATAAGGGCTCCTATCCCGACACGCTGAATGCCGGCATCGCCGCCTTCCGCGCCGGCACCGCGCCGCATATCCTGCAGGTCTTCGAGGTCGGCACCGGCACGATGATGTCGGCCAAGGGCGCGATCAAGCCCGTCTTCGAATTGATGAAGGAAGCCGGCGAAACATTCGATCCGAAGGCCTATCTGCCTGCGATCACCGGCTATTACTCGACGGCCAAGGGCGACATGCTCTCGATGCCGTTCAACTCGTCCTCGATGGTGATGTGGTACAACAAGGACGCCTTCAAGAAGGCGGGCCTGAACCCCGACGCGCCGCCCAAGACCTGGCCCGAGGTGTTCGAGGCCGGCAAGAAACTGAAGGCCGCCGGCTGGGATAAATGCGGCTTCACCAATGCCTGGGCGACCTGGGCCAACATCGAGCAGTTCGGCGCCTGGCACAACATCCCGATCGCCACCAAGGCCAATGGGCTCGACGGCTTCGACTCCGTGCTGAACTTCAACAGCCCGCTTTTCGTCAAGCACCTGACCAATCTGGTCGAGCTGCAGAAGGACAAGACCTACGATTATTCCGGCCGCACCAATAATGGCGAAGGCCGCTTCACCTCGGGCGAATGCCCGATCATGCTGACCTCCTCGGGCTTCTTCGGCAACGTCAAGGCGAACGCCAAGTTCGACTGGGCCAATGCGCCGATGCCCTATTACCCCGAAGCCACGGGCGCGCCGCAGAACTCGATCATCGGCGGCGCTTCGCTATGGGTGATGGGCGGCAAGAAGGCCGACGAATACAAGGGCGTCGCCAAGTTCTTCACCTTCCTGTCGGATGTCGACCGCCAGGTGAAGCTGCACACCGAGTCCGGCTATCTGCCGATCACCAAGGCGGCCTATGAGAAGGTCAAGGCGTCCGGCTTCTACAAGGACAAGCCCTATCTCGAGACGCCGATCCTGGAGCTGACCAACAAGGAGCCGACCGAGAATTCGCGCGGCCTGCGCTTCGGCAGCCTGGTCCAGATCCGCGACATCTGGTCGGAGGAGATCGAAGCGGCGCTGAACGGGCAGAAGACGCCGAAGGCGGCGCTGGACGCAGCCGTCGAGCGCGGCAACCAGATGCTGCGCCAGTTCGAGCGCACCGCGGCGCGTTGAGTCGTGTTCTAACAACCTCGCCGTCATCCTGGGCGACCGCAGGTCGTCCCGGGATCCATCGCAAAGCTCAGTGCACTACGATGGATCCCGGCGCTCCGCTTCGCTACGGCCAGGATGACGGCGCGGATATACGATCAGTTTGATCTCGTTTCTGACGACATTCTCGAGACAGCGACGCAATGCAGAAGAACGCCTATTTCAGCGGCCTGACGATCCCGGTCCTGCTGCTCGCGCCGCAGCTGGTGATCACCGTGCTGTTCTTCTACTGGCCGGCGAGCCAGGCGGTCTGGCAGAGCTTCCTGCTTCAGGACGCCTTCGGCACCTCGACCGAATTCGTCTGGTTCGAGAACTATCGCGATCTGTTCGCCGATCCCGGCTACTACAAGGCGCTGATCAACACCGCGATCTTCTCCTCCTTCGTCTGCGTGCTCTCGCTGTCGATCGCATTGCTCTTCGCCGTGATGGCCGACCGGCAGATCAGGGGCGCCGAGATCTACAAGACGTTGCTGATCTGGCCCTATGCGGTCGCGCCGGCTGTCGCCGGCGTACTCTGGATCTTCATGTTCGATCCCTCGCTGGGCATGCTGGCGCGGGGCCTCAACAGTCTCGGCATAGCCTGGAACCCGCGCCTCAACGGCAATGATGCGATGACGCTGGTGATCCTGGCCGCGACCTGGAAGCAGATCAGCTACAATTTCCTGTTCTTCCTCGCCGGGCTGCAATCGATCCCCAAAAGCGTGATCGAGGCCGCCGTGATCGACGGGGCCAAGCCGATGCGCCGCTTCTGGACGATCATCTTCCCGCTGCTCTCGCCGACGACCTTCTTCCTGCTCACCGTCAACATCGTCTACGTCTTCTTCGACACCTTCGGCATCATCGACACGATCTCCGGCGGCGGGCCTTCCGGGGCGACGGAGACGCTGGTCTACAAGGTCTATTCCGACGGCAAGGGCGGTTCGAATCTGGGCGGCTCGGCGGCGCAATCGGTCGTCCTGCTGATCATGGTGATCGGCATGACGGCGATCCAGTTCCGCTTCATCGAGCGCAAGGTGAGCTATTGATGCGCCGGCGCCTCGCATGGCTTTTGTCCGTCGGGCTTGTGTCGGCAGCGACAGCCCTGATCGCGGCTGCTCATGCGCAGGCCCTTCAAACTGCGCCTGCATCGCCTGCCCGCATGATCGACACCTGGCCTGGCATCGTCCTGTTCTGCATGCCCTCGCGCCAGGAATGGGGTGCGACAGCATGCGGCGTCGCCTCCCGAGAGGCCGAACGGCAAGCCGCAGCAGCCTCGATCAAGCTCATCGCTGTGAGCGCGGCGGAGGCCGGTCTTTCCGAGGGGCCCAACAGCGCAACACCCTCCTTCGTCTGGCCGCAGGCGCTGCGGCTCTTCCTGCAGTTTCACCCCGTCGGAGACGGTTCGAAACGATGGCGGCTGTCGACGAAGGCCTATGAACTCACGGCGCCCGCGCCGGGGCAGGCCGGGCAGACACCGAAATGGCATTATGTCTACGACCATTTCTCGGTCCTGGACGAGGGCAAGGAGATCCGCGCGACGGAGGAGGCCGCGCCTCCGTTGCTCGAACGGTTCTTTTCCACCGTGACGAAACCACGGAGCTGAGCGCGTGATCGGATCCATCGAAAAAGGCGAAGCCATGGCGAACGCCTGCGTCGAAGCCTTGGCGCAATGGCTTCGCAAGACAGAGGTATGGGCCTGATGGTCGAAGACCGCCGCCTGGGCGATGCTATCGCCTATATCATCCTGACGATTGGGGTTCTGATCGTCGCCTTCCCGGTCTGGCTGACCTTCGTCGCCTCGACCTGGGACGCCTCGACCATCATCAACGGCAAGCTGCCGCTCTGGCCGGGGCCGCATTTCCTGGAGAACTACCACCGCATCCTGTTCGTCGGCACCTCGGGCACGACGCGCGAGCCGGTCGCCGGGATGATGCTGAACTCCTTCATCATGGCGATGGCGATCGCGCTCGGGAAGATCTTCATCTCGGTGCTCTCGGCCTATGCCATCGTCTATTACCGCTTCCCGTTCCGGATGGCGGCGTTCTGGATCATCTTCATCACGCTGATGCTGCCGGTCGAGGTGCGCATCTTCCCGACCTTCAAGGTCGTCTCCGACCTCAACATGCTCGACAGCTATCAGGGCCTCGCCATACCGCTGATCGCCTCGGCCACCGGCACGCTGCTATTCCGCCAGTTCTTCATGACGATCCCCGACGAATTGCTCGAAGCCTCCCGGATCGACAATGCCGGGCCGTTCCGCTTCTTCAAGGACACGGTGATCCCGCTCTCGATGACGACGATCGCGGCCTTGTTCGTGATCCAGTTCATCTATGGCTGGAACCAGTATCTCTGGCCGCTCCTGGTGACGACGAAGGACTCGATGCAAACCATCGTCATCGGCATCAAGAAAATGATCGTCACCTCCGACGCGCTCACCGAATGGCAGCTCGCCATGGCCACCGCCATGCTGGCGATGCTGCCGCCAGTGCTCGTCGTCATCCTGATGCAGAGGCTCTTCGTGAAGGGCCTGGTCGAAACCGAGAAGTAGCCCAAGAATGGCCCAGGTCACCCTTACCAACGTCAAAAAAGTCTATTTCGGCGGCGTCGAAGCCGTGAAGGGCGTGTCCTTCGACATTCCCGATGGCGGCTTCTGCGTGCTCGTCGGCCCGTCCGGCTGCGGCAAGTCCACATTGCTGCGCATGGTCGCGGGGCTGGAGACGATCTCGTCGGGCGAGGTCACCATCGGCAATCGCGTCGTCAACCAGATCGGCCCGGCCGAGCGCGACATCGCCATGGTGTTCCAGAACTACGCGCTCTATCCGCATATGAGCGTCTACGACAACATGGCCTATGGCCTGCGCAATCTCGGCACGCCCAAGGATGAGATCGACGCCCGCGTGAAGGAGGCCGCGCGCATCCTCGCGATCGAGGCGCTGCTCGAGCGGCGTCCCAAGCAGCTCTCGGGCGGCCAGCGCCAGCGCGTCGCCATGGGCCGCGCCATCGTGCGCAAGCCGCAGGTCTTCCTGTTCGACGAGCCGCTCTCCAACCTCGACGCCAAATTGCGCGTGCAGATGCGCGTCGAGATCAAGAAGCTGCAGCGCGCGCTCGGCGTCACCGCGATCTACGTCACCCATGACCAGGTCGAGGCGATGACGCTCTCGGACAAGCTCGTGGTGATGAATGGCGGCCAGGTCGAGCAGATCGGCCTGCCAGCCGAGGTCTACAAGAAGCCCGCCAGCAAATTCGTCGCGACCTTCATCGGCTCGCCGCCGATGAACATCCTGCCTGGAACGATCGACGGGCCCGGCATCGTGGCGCTCGGCGAGGCGATTTTGGAGGCGCGCGACCTGCGCGAGGATCTGGCGGCCGGTTCTCCCGTCGAGGTCGGCCTGCGGCCCGAGGATGTCGAGATCGCAGGGGAAGGCGAAGCCGGCTCATTGCCCTTCGATGTCGAGTTCATCGAGGAGTTGGGGGCGACACAGCTCTTCCACGGCAAGCTCGCCGGCCTGCCCTTCGTGATGCAGGCGGCAACCGATGTGGTTTCGGCACAATCCGGCCGGCTCTGGATCACGGTCAATCCGGACAGGGTGCATGTCTTCGACGTGAAGACGGGTGGCCGGCTGGGGCGGTAGGCGCTGAGTCCCTCCTTGCTCCCGGACGTTTCGGAAAGAGGCTCCGAAAACCCTTCTCCCCTCGCGGGAGAAGGTGGCTCGGCGCAGCCGAGACGGATGAGCGGCTGTGTTGTTGGTCAAGGGTTTTGTGTTCGCCAGGGGGTGTTGTCTCTGACGATTGCGTTGAGGGTTGTGAGCAGC